>NZ_BQXH01000004.1 GCF_022836475.1 Ligilactobacillus pabuli
CCAGCCCCAACCACACAAAACCGGCACTTTAAACTAGCTACTAGAGTATAAAAAAGAACCCTACCTTTAAGATAGAGTTCCAAGGACCATCAACACTATTTGACAAAGTCCCATTATTTCAATTGTTTGTTAATAAAATCAGTAATCATTTGACTAACTTCTGGCTGCAAATAAGCTTCATCCATGTGGGCTGCTCCTTCTAATTCGATTAAATCAGCAGGATGTCCATTTTTAACCAACATTTCGTACAATTTTTCAGAATCAGCAAGTGGTACAACCTCATCTTTAGTCCCATGTAAAATCATGAAAGGCACTTGATTTTTTTCAACAAAACTCAAAGGATCAGCGGCTTGGTCCAATTCAGGTGCTTCTTCTGGTTCAGCACCTAACAAGTTTCGATAAACGAAGTCAAAATCGTCTGAAGCACTATTTTGCTTAGCCGATAATGGATCAACTACTCCATACCAGGGAACAGCTACCGCAACATCACTGTTTTGTTCTAAGTAGGCACCAGTTTCATACTGGGACATGCCATTAGTCAAAGCTGTCATACTTGCTAAATGTCCGCCAGCTGATTCTCCCATCACGATCACTTTGTCTGGGTCAATTTGATAGGTAGCTGCATGAGCTTTCAGGTAACGAATTGCTGCTTTTGCATCTTCTAGTTGCGCAGGCCAATTGGCTAGATTACTGTGACGATATTCAACACTAGCCACAACAAATCCTGCCCGAGCAAAATCAACTAGGTTTGGTAAATGAACGTTGTGGTCAACATCCATCCAGCCACCACCGGCAAACCAAACGATCACTGGCATCTTTTCAGCCTGTCCTTCAAAATGTCGAATGACCGTTAATTTAAGATCCCGAGTTGCATGTCCTAACCAGCCTGGAACCTGAGCATAAGTTACATTAGTGTCTTGCCATAAGCCGCTACGTTCCATATTAACCTGAATAGTCTTTTTCACTATGATCAACCTCTAATTAAATGTATTTGTTGTTGCAAAACAACAAATCTATTATAGCAAAAGTTTTACTAACTTTTAATTAGATTTTTTTAAAATCGGTTAATTTAATTTTAGTCAACCACGTGTGAGTTCACGACCTTGGCATATTCTGGTCCACAATAGTGATTGATCAACGACAAATATTCAGCACTAGTCAATGATTGACCCGTAGCTACCAAAAAGTCGTAATGAACATCATATTCAGCAATTTTAAAACCGGCCGACTGAAAACCATTTTTTTGATAGAAAGAAAAACGCTTTTTCCGTGCTTCGTAGTCTGCATATTTGTCAGAAACTTCTTCAATCAACAAGCACACCCGGTTATTGGCATACTTTTCTTTGACTAAGGCCAAAGTTGCACTTCCATAGCCTTCGCCTCGTAATTCTGGTGCGATCGCTAAAAAGCCAACATAAGTGAGGTCTTTTTCTGTCATACAATAAACTAAGCCGACCCACTTTTGGTCGTCATAAATACTCCAGAATTCATTACTAGCTTCATTAAAATGGCTGAACAATAATTCCTTAGGGTATAACTCATCAACTGGAAATGCTTGTTGGTATAAAGCATACACCTTTTCAAAATCAGCAGTAGTTGGGTCTGACAAACTTAATCTTAAATTCATAATAAACTTTCATCCTCCTAAATAAAAAACATAATGCCAATTGACATTATGCCTCAAACATTCACGCTAAAATACTTGCCCAGTATAAGTGCCTAAAGTCACATGACGGAAATCAAATTCAGCCAATTCAGAAATTTTAATGACTCGTGTTACACCGTGAGCCATCATTAAGTTCAATGGTTTTTCATCATCATCTGGAATAACCAAGACAACTGGCTTATTCATCGTGGCTAAAACACCACATTCATAAGCAATACCATCATCAATATAACTTGGATTAAAGAGCATGATCCCGAGATCAGAGCCTTTAATTCCGGCAATATCTGCCCGGAAAGTTTGAACTTGCCATTCAACATCCCCCATTACTTCTGGGTGTTCATTGACGTTCAAATCCTTGTATTGAAAATCTAACGGATAGTGGGAAAATTTCCGGCTGATCGTCGGATTTTTTTGAATCGCAGCTAAACCAGCTTGACGAAGCCGGTCTTGTTCCTCATTAAACCACGCGCACCCAATATAGGCTTTAACGGGTGCAACATCTGGGTCAGTTATGACGCTATTTTCTTGAATAGTCATTTCTAATCTCCTCACTAACTTAATTTTTAAGTGCTACCTTAATTTTAGGAAAAATACTGGCAAAAAGCAATCACCATTCTACTCACTTTAGAACTTTTCTTCTTTGTCTACTAGTAGACACTAAAACTACGCCCTCAAAACCCTAGATTGGACTGAGATGACGTAGTTTTATAATGAATTACTTTTTAAAGCGGTCGAAAAACGAACCGTCGCCGGTTGGTTTTTCACCTGAAGCTGCTGCAAAAGCATGCAACGCTTCTTTTTGTTTCTTATTCAACTTCGTTGGTGTCACAACCTTCACAGTAACACGTTCATCACCGTTTCCTTTACCATGCAAACGCGGTGCACCCTTCCCACGTAAGCGGAAGGTCGTATTAGTTTGTGTTCCGGCAGGGATCGTTAAGCTGACCTTACCGTGGACAGTTTTAACCTCAACTTCATCACCAAGTGAAGCTTGAACAAAAGAAATGTTCTGATCCAAATAAATATCGGCACCATCACGCTGATAGATCTTGCTTGGTTCAACAGTAAAGATAATATACAAATCACCGTAAGGTCCACCGTTCTTACCAGCTTCACCTTGGCCTTGCAGGCGCATCTGATTACCTTCTTCAACACCAGCAGGCACATTAACTTCAACGGCATGTTTTTGTCTCAAATGACCAACACCATGACAAGTCTCACACTTATCCGTGATTTCTTTACCAGTTCCATGACAAACATCACATTCTTGTTGAGTCATCACGCGGCCCAATGGTGTTTGACGTTGGACCGATACATATCCGCGGCCGCCACATTTGGAACATGTTTTTGGTGATGTACCAGGCTTGGCACCTGAACCATTACAAGTTGCACATTGTGCTTCACGCGTATAATCGATCGTCGTCTTTTTCCCAAAAATTGCTTCTTCGAAGGTCAAGTGCATCTCATATTGTAAATCACGACCCTGACGTGGAGCGTTGGGATTTTGTTGTGCACGATTGCCGCCAAAAAATGAACCAAAAATATCTTCAAAACCGCCAAAGTCTCCAAAACCGCCTTGACCGCCAAAGCCTTGGCCACCGCCAAAGCCGCCATCTTGGCCCATGGAACCATATTGGTCATATTGGGCTTTCTTTTGTTCGTCGCCTAAAATATCATAGGCTTCATTAACTTCTTTAAACTTTTCTTCTGCACCCTCATCATGGTTTAAATCAGGGTGATACTTCTTAGATAATTTCCGGTATGCTTTTTTGATTTCATCAGCAGAAGCATCCTTGGAAACTCCAAGAACTTCATATGGATCTCTTTGCTCAGCCATATTCGTCCTCCAAATTAATTCTTCTTACATTATCAAAGCTTATCACATCTAACGCTAAATAAAAAGCCAAAGTCCACAGCGGACTTCGACTTTTTAAAGGCAGTTGCTAATTAGTTCTTGTCGTCCGGATCGACTTCTTTGAAATCACCATTAACAGTTCCGTCGTCAGCAGCTCCGCCGTTATCATTTGCAGCACCATCAGCTCCACCTTGAGCTTGTTGAGCTTCTTGTGCTTGTTGATATAGTTTAACAGACATATCTTGAACTAACTTGGTTAAGTCGTCCTTCTTAGTCTTCATATCATCAATATTGTTGGCTTCTTGAGCCTTCTTCAAATCATCACGCGCATCTTTGATCTTTTGAATTTCGTCTTCGCCAACAACCTTGTTGTCTTTAACTTCATCCAAAGTCTTATCTGTTTGGAAGATCAGTTGATCGACTTCGTTCTTCAAATCAACTTCATCTTTACGCTTCTTATCGTTTTCTTCGTTTTCTTTAGCTTCGTTGACCATGCGATCAATTTCTTCATCTGACAAACCGGATGAACTCTTGATAGTGATCTTTTGTTCCTTGTTAGTACCCATATCCTTAGCAGAAACATTTACGATACCGTTTTTGTCAATATCAAATGTAACTTGGATCTGAGGGATACCACGTGGAGCAGCTGGAATGTCTGTCAATTGGAAACGACCTAAAGTCTTGTTGTCGGCAGCCATTGGACGTTCACCTTGTAAAACATGGATATCAACGGCTGGTTGGTTATCAGCAGCAGTTGAGAATGTTTGTGACTTAGATGTTGGGATCGTTGTATTCCGATCGATCAACTTCGTGAAGACACCGCCCATTGTTTCGATCCCCAATGAAAGTGGTGTAACATCAAGTAAAACAACATCTTTAACATCACCAGTGATCACACCGGCTTGGATAGCAGCACCCAAAGCAACGGCTTCGTCAGGGTTAACTGATTCATTTGGCTTATGGTTAGTTTCTTTTTGAACTAATTCCTTAACTGCAGGGATCCGTGTTGAACCACCAACCAAGATCACTTCGTCGATTTCGCTGTTAGACAAACCAGCATCTCTCAAAGCATTTTGAACTGGGATCCGTGTTCTTTCAACTAAATCACTAGTTAATTCGTTGAACTTAGCACGTGTCAAAGTTGTTTCCAAATGCAAAGGACCAGCAGCACCGGCAGTAATAAATGGCAATGAAATTTGAGCTGAAGAAATTCCTGAAAGGTCCTTCTTAGCTTTTTCAGCAGCGTCTTTCAAACGTTGCATAGCCATCTTGTCTTTAGATAGATCAATGCCATTAGCTTGCTTAAAGTCAGCAACTAACCAATCAATGATTTTGTTATCAAAGTCATCCCCACCAAGGTGTGTATCACCATTTGTAGAAAGAACTTGGAACACACCATCGCCTAATTCAAGGATCGAAACATCAAATGTCCCACCACCAAGGTCATAAACCATGATTTTTTCATCTTTGTCAGTGTTGTCCAAGCCATAAGCTAAAGCTGCAGCTGTTGGTTCGTTGACAATTCGTTCAACTTTCAAACCAGCGATCTTACCAGCATCTTTAGTTGCTTGACGTTGTGAATCATTAAAGTAAGCAGGGACAGTAATAACTGCTTGAGAAACAGTTTCGCCCAAGTATGATTCAGCATATTCTTTAATGTATTGTAAAATCATTGCTGAAATTTCTTGTGGTGTATAATCCTTGCCGTTAACTGAAACTTTGTAGTTTACTTCGCCCATGTGGCTCTTAATAGAAGCAATTGTATCAGGGTTTGTAATTGCCTGACGCTTAGCAACTTCACCGACCTGTGTTTCGCCATCTTTAAATGAAACAACAGATGGTGTAGTCCGGTTACCTTCAGGGTTTGTAATAATTTTTGCATCTTTACCTTCAAGGACAGCAACTGCAGAGTTGGTGGTCCCTAAATCAATACCAATAACTTTTGACATACAATTCTACCTCTCTTAAAATATTAATTTAATAAATTTTATTTAACAATTTTATTGTGCGACGACTACCATTGCTGGTCGCAAAACGCGATCTTTTAACATGTAGCCTTCTTGATAAACTTGAACAACTGTATCGGACTCTTGTCCTTTTTCCACTGGAACTGTTTTAACAGCTTGGTGGAATTTAGGATCAAATTTTTGGTTCAAGGCATCCATTTGAACGACATCATTGCTTGATAATGCATTTTGAATATCGTTGGCCACCATTTCAACGCCCTTTTTCAACTGTTTGGAGTTTTCATCATCAACTTCAATTTGTAAAGCACGTTGCAAATTATCTACTGCCGGCAAAATTGCCTTGGCAATCGATTGACCTTGATACTTTAACAAGCGTTCTTGCTCTTTTTTATACCGAGTCTGCATATTTGCAATTTCGGCTTGAGCTCGTAAATACTTATCTTCAGTTTCATCCAGCTTTTTTTCAAGTTCAGTTAATTGAGCTTGTTCTGCTTGTTCTGTTTGTTCTTCAGATTCAGTTGTCTCAACTGATTGTACATCTGCTTGTTCTGCCTTTTCAGCAGTGTCATTGATTTCTTCTGACTTTTGTTCCTCTGTTAAGTTTTTTTCGTCAGCCAAATCAACACCCCTTTTCCTAATCATTAAAGTCACGATAGTAATTACTTAACCGTTGCGATAATTCTAACCGCAAGGCATCAACTAAACCTAAGACCTTTGAATATTGCATATTGGTTGGACCTAAAATCGCAATTAAGCCCTCGCCAGCGTTACCATCCTGATACTTCGCAGAAATCAAGCTATAATCTGTTAATAGATTATCTGGCAACTCATCACCAATCATCACGGCAATATCATTGGTATTGGCTAATAATTGGCCTAAGCCTGGCCCATGATCAACCAAACTATAAATTGATTTGACCTGCTCAATATTATCGCTAGTCAGCTGGTTGAGTAAGTTTTTCTTACCATCAACAAAGACCTGTTGATGAACGGCTTTGCCCAAAACGTTATCAAAAACGTCCAGCATACTCAACGAACCACGTAAATAGCCCATTAGTTTCGGCGCAATGGCCTGCAATTTGGAACTAACTTCTTCAATTGGCAGACCAACAACTTCCTGGTTGATCAAACGAACAACGGCTTCCAGCTGATCACCGTGCATTCCAGCGGGCACATTGTAAATTTGACTTTCTACCGTACCATCATTCGTCACCATGATCAACATGACCTGAGAACTTCCTAATGGTACCAAACGGAAACCTTCGAGCTTTACTCCAGTCGAACCTGGCGTTAAAGAAATTGCTGTGTAATCAGTCATCTCTGATAACAGCCGTGCTGACATGGCGATAATCTCATCGACCTTGGAAAAGTTACTAGCCAAAGCGTGCCTGATCGCTTGCACTGCACCTTGGTCAGCTTTAGTAGGCTTAACCAGATTGTCAATGTAATAACGATAACCACTTAGTGATGGGACCCTACCAGAACTTGAATGTTCCTTCATAATGAAGCCAGCCCGCTCTAAGACTGCCATCTCGTTTCTGATCGTCGCTGTACTGACGTGAACAGGTAACTGTTCTTGCAATTTTTTTGAACCGATTGGTTGGCCAACATTGGCGTAGTCCTGAATAATTGTCTCCAAAATCAGCAATTGTCTTTGTGTTAGCACTACAATCACCTCTTTTTTAGCACTTAGCATGTTTGAGTGCTAAGTCAATTATTAATATACACGACATTTTATTAAACGTCAAGGAAAGTCAATGTTTTTTAGCAGAATTTCCGCTAAAACGAGCAATTAATCTTTTTGTAAGCAACGGCGTGAGTCAATTTCATCTTGCTTCATCTGTTCAACCAGCTCTTTTGCCCCACTAAATTTAACTGAGGGACGTAAGAATTTGACCCACAAAACACGCACTGTTTGATCATAAAAATCCTGATGAACGTCAAACAAGTTAATCTCAACTGTCAAATTACGATTAGGGCCAAAGGTTTCATTGTGACTAACAGATGCCATTCCACCATACCACTGGCCAGCAATTTCTACTTTAACCGCATAAACACCGATTGCAGGTAGTTTCTGTTGGTCATCACTTTGGACATTGATCGTTGGAAAGCCAATTTCACGTCCACGTGCTTCACCATGGACCACTACTCCAGAAATTTCAAACTGATAACCCAAAAGTTGGTTTACTTTTTCCATTTGTCCTTGATCTAGGGCGTGCTTAATTTGGGTAGAACCCACTTTTTCTGCACAGTCCTGCAGTTGCGAAACTTCATGCACCTCAAAGCGACCTGCGGCATAATCAACTAAAGTCTGCATATTAGCGATTTCTGCTTTGCCATAGGTAAAATCAAAACCGGCCACAGCAGCTACAGCGTTTAAGCCGACAATATACTTATCGACAAATTCTTGTGGCCCCATTGGTACTAAGTTTTCGTTAAATTCTACCACGTAAACTAGGTCAACATCATTTTCAGCAAAAAGTTCTAACTTCCGATCTAATAAAGTTAAATACCGCACTTCTTTTGGATCTAAACCTTGGTAGGCAATTTTTGGATAACGGTCAAAAGTCATGACTGCCAATGGTAGATGTTTTTCTTGAGCAACAGTTTTAGCTGTTTGAATTACTTTTTGATGTCCGCGGTGGACACCGTCAAAAAATCCCAACGCTAACACTACTGGTTCATCTGCAATCAAATTTTGATCGTATGGTTCAGCTAAATTAATTACTTGCATTTTCATTTTTCCTTTCAAACTAAATCAATCATTTGTTCAGGTTGGAATCTTTGTTTAGACTCCTTGTAATAGTAGACACACCGAGCACGATCTTCATAGAACAGGACCAATTTTTTCTCAGGCAGTTTTTCCAGATCAACCCCTAAACGAGCGGGAGCTAAAAAGCCGCCATTTTGCACAATTTTCCATTGTTCCTCGTTTAAATCATAGTGCGCATACTTGTGTAATGCATGACTAACTGGTTTCAAGGCCTGTTGCAATTCTGATTCATCCATCGCCGCTAAAGTCTTAAGATCCACCGCGTCATTCAAAGTAAAACCGCCGCTTTCTAACCGAGTTAACTCTGACATCACCGACGGAACCCCCAATTTTTTACCCAAGTCGACAGCTAAGGTCCGAACATAAGTCCCTTTTTGGCAACCAACTTCAAAATAAATCTTTTGTCTTCCAGTTTCAGGGTCAAAAACAGTCGGCTTAGTTTGTTTAAAGTAGTCAACCGTAATTTGACGTTCAGGTCGTTTAACTGGTTCATTGTGCCGAGCATAATCATATAACCGCCGGCCGTTAACCTTGATTGCAGAATACATTGGTGGGATCTGAATCATGGTCCCGGTTAATTCCTGCATTTTTTCATCAATTTGGCTAGCAGGAATTGCCGCTTGCAACTCAGTTTGTTCAACAATTTCTCCTTCCAAATCTTCAGTTTCGGTGGCAAACCCTAATGTGATCTCTCCTTGATAAACTTTACCAGATTCCATCATATAATTTACAACCTTAGTTGCTCTGCCAATACAAATTGGTAAGACACCATCCACGTTGGGATCTAAAGTCCCAGAATGGCCTACTTTACCTGTTTTAAAAATTTTACGACACTTAAAAACTGCATCGTTACTAGTCATACCTCGTTCTTTGTATAAAGGTAATATTCCGTCCATCAAGTTGTACTCACCTTATCTTTAAATTCATTTTTTAAGTCGCACACGACCGATTCCAATAACTTAAAAAAAGTCGCCACAAAACATTGTTTTGCAGCGACCTTCACTAAATTCAAATGATTTCAGCTACCCTTTTGCTTGACACATCAGGGCTGCTGTCATCAGATTCAGCTTATTATCGTTCTTCTTGGTTTAACTGACGCAGCAATTCATCAATATGTTCACCATATCTCTCTGACTTATCCTGAACAAACTCAATTTCAGGAGTTACGTAGATACTTAACCGGTGGCCAAGTTCTCCCCTGATCAAGCCAGTTGCTTTTTTCAGTCCCTGGGCAGTTTTTTTCTGTTCAGAAGCTAAGTCAGATAAAATACTGTAATAAATAGTTGCTTGCTGTAAATCACCAGTTACATCTACTCCGGTGATCGTCACACCAGAAACACGCGGGTCGCGGACACGCTTTTGCAAGATATCATTAACTTCTCGTTGAATTTCTTGCGCTAACCGGCCCACTCGTATTTGTTGTGCCATAATTATCCTCCTTCAGCAATTTTTCTGAAGTTGTTTGTCTTATTTAGCTGGTACTTCTTGCATAATGAATGCTTCGATCTGGTCGCCAACTTTAATATCGTTGTATTTTTCAACCATCAAACCACATTCAAAGCCAGATTTAACTTCTTTAACATCATCTTTAAAGCGTTTCAAACTAGCTAACTTGCCTTCGTAGATCACGATACCATCACGAATGACACGGACGCCGCTTTCACGCTGAATGAAACCATCTGTGACAAATCCACCACCAATAGTTCCCAGCTTGGAAACTTTGTAAGTTTCACGAATGTCAACTTGACCAATGATTTTTTCTTCGTATTCAGGTTCAAGCAGACCCTTCATAGCTGTTTCGATTTCGTCAATTGCCTTGTAAATGACGTTATGCAAACGAATATCAACCTTGTCTGATTCTGCCTGAGCACGAGCACGTGGTGTAGGACGAACGTTAAACCCAACGATGATCGCATTTGAAGCTTCGGCTAAGGTCACATCACTTTCATTGATCGCACCAACGGCTTGATGAATGATATCGACCCGGACGCCTTCAACATCGATTTTCTTAAAACTTTGTGCCAAAGCTTCAACTGAGCCTTGCACATCGGCCTTAATGATCACACTAACTTCTTTGAGTTCTCCTTCTTTCAAAGTATCAAACAAGTTATCCAGAGTCACATGATGGGTCTTTTGACGATCACGTAAAACAGCTTGTTCAGCCCGTTTTTCACCGGCTGCTCGAGCAGTCTTTTCATCATCAAAGCCAACGAAACGATCCCCTGAATCAGGCACATCGCTCAAACCAGTAATTTCAACTGGAGTTGCAGGTGTAGCTTTCTTAATTCGCTTGCCGCGAGCATCTGTCATTGTCCGCACACGACCAAAGGTATTCCCAACAACAATTGGGTCACCAGTATGCAATGTTCCTTGTTGAACTAGCAAGGAAGCAACTGGTCCTTTACCCTTATCCAAACGAGCTTCGATTACAGAACCTGCCCCATGTTGTTCTGGGTTAGCTTTTAATTCTAACATATCTGATTCAAGTAAGATCATGTCCAAAAGTTCGTCGATGTTCTTACCAAACTTAGCGGAAATTTCGACAAAGATCGTATCGCCGCCCCAGCTTTCAGGAATTAATTCATATTCTGCCAACTGTTCTAAGACATGGTTCGGGTTGGCACCTGGTTTATCGATTTTGTTAACGGCCACAATAATTGGAACTTCAGCGGCTTTCGCATGGTTGATAGCTTCAATCGTCTGAGGCATAACCCCATCATCAGCGGCAACGACTAAAACTGTAATATCAGTAATATCCGCACCACGAGCCCGCATGTTTGTGAAGGCCGCATGTCCTGGAGTATCCAGGAATGTGATGATCTTATCCTCATGATGCAATTGGTAAGCACCAATATGCTGAGTGATCCCACCGGCTTCGCCTTCAGTAATATGTGAATTACGGAGACGGTCCAATAAGGTTGTCTTACCATGGTCAACGTGTCCCATGATCGTTACAACTGGTGGTCTAGCTGCTAAATGTTCTTGATTATGTTGCTCTTCTTCAAACACCTTATCAATATCAGAAACATCCACTTCAATTTTTTCTTCAGCGTTGATCCCGTAATCTGCAGCCAAAATTTCAATCGTATCTTGATCCAAGGATTGGTTTTGGTTGACCATAACTCCCATCATAAAGAGTTTCTTGATGATTTCAGCTGGTTCGCGGTGAATCTTCTTGGCGATTTCAGCCACATTCATGCCCACGGTATAAACCAGTGTTTCTGGCAACGGCTTGTTCTTCCGTTGAGAAACTGGATTATGCTTAATTTGCACGTTCCGGTTGTTTCTACGACCGTTATTACGACGATTCTTCCGCTTAAAGTTACTGTTGCGGTTATTATTGTTGCCAAAACGATTGTTATTGTTAGAACGTGGACCATTATTATTAGAACGAGAACTATTGTTGTTATTTGAACGAGTTCCGTTATTAGAGCGTGAACCACGGTTGTCATTACTCTGATGGTTATTATTTTGTGGTCGACTATTATTATTTACTGGTCGGCTATTTCCATTACTGTTAGTCCTAGGTTTAGCAGAATTACGGTTCTGTGACCCTGAGACCGGCTTTTTACCTTGGTTATTATTAGTGCGAGTTTTAGCGTTATTTTGAGCACTCGCTGCTTTATTTTGACCATTTTGTGGTTTTTGACCATTTTGTGGTCGGTTATTTTGCTTATGATTTGCTTGAGAAGCAGCAGGCTTATTTTTAGACTGGTAAAAATTACGAATTTGGCGTTCTTCATTCTCACCTAAAACTGACATATGATTTCCAACATCAAAGCCCTTATCTTCAGCAACTTTAATAATATCCTTACTGTTTACTTTCAATTCTTTAGCTAGTTCATAAATTCTTGTTTTGCTCATCCCATCAACCTCCGATTAGATTCTGCGGAGTAACTGCTTGACTGAAACGAATCAAACAGTTCCCCGTTCGATCCGCCTAAGTCGACAGTAACTCAAGCATTTTGCGGCCGAAGCCCTTATCTGTCACGGCGATCACACTTCTTTTCTGCCCGATCGCACTGCTTAACTCAAGTTCTGTAAAATCCAGAGTTAAACTGACATCATAACTACGACATTTATCAGTAAATCTTTTACGAGTATTAGCTGCACTATCACTGGCAACAAAGACGATGACAGCTTTATGTGCTCGTACTTGTTTTAAAACTGTTTCAGTTCCCGTAACAACTTTTCTAGCTCTTTGAGCGAGCCCCAACAGATTTAAAATTTTTTGTTTATTTTCCATTGCCAAATAATTCCATTCGAGCAACTTGATGATCAACGTAGGCAATCAAATCTTCATAAAATGAAGGATCGATTTTAATACCAAACGATTTCTCAAATGTTTTGTTCTCACGTGCTTGCTTTGCAACAGCGACGTCTAGCCGGATATAAGCCCCACGGCCCTGCTTTTTACCAGTTGGGTCAATGCTGACTTCGTTTTCCTTGTTTTTAACGACACGAACTAGTTCCTTTTTAGGAAACATTTCTCCGGAGACAATATCTTTACGCATTGGGATCTTTTTTACCATGGTAGACCACCTCCTAATTAATTAGCAGCTTCTGGGTCAATATCTTCTGTAGCATTTTCAGTTGATGCCGCAGTTTCATCGGCTTGTTCATCTGTCATAAACTGTTCTTCATCAGTACTAAGTTGTTCTGGTGATTCTTCAGGATCAACTGTCGTTTCCGTTTCATTAGCCAAAGCTTGCATGTCAGATTCTGACTTGATATCGATCTTAAAGCCAGTCAATCTAGCCGCCAAACGAACATTTTGGCCGCGTTTACCAATTGCCAAAGATAATTGGTCATCTGGCACGATCACCGTGCAGACATGTTCGTTAGTCGGGTCAAAACGAACTTCGATCACGTCAGCAGGATTCAAGGCATTCGCAATAAAGTTGGCGGGATCTTCTTCCCATTGAACAATATCCATGTTTTCGCCCTTTAATTCATTCACAATCGTTTGGATCCGTTCACCACGAGGTCCAACACACGTCCCAACTGGGTCAACGTTTTCATTGTTTGAACGAACTGCAACTTTAGCCCGGTCACCAGCTTCACGTGCAATTGACACGATTTCAACTGTACCATCGTAAATTTCAGGAATTTCCTGTTCAAATAAGCGTTTTAACAAATCTGCATGGGAACGACTAACAAAAACTTGTGGTCCCTTAGAAGAGTTTTCAACTTTATAAATATAAACCTTAATGCGGTCATGTGACTTATATTCTTCGCCTTCGATTTGATCTTGACGAGAGAGTAAAGCTTCAACCTTACCTAAGTTTACGTAAATATAGCGGTTGTCCCGCCGTTCAACTTCACCAGTTACGATTTCATTTTCGTATTGAACATATTGATTATAAATAATGTTATGTTCTTCTTCACGAACACGTTGCATAATAACCTGCTTAGCAGTCTGTGCAGCGATCCGACCAAAATCTTTTGGTGTCACTTCGAAACGAATCGTATCGCCAACTTCATAGGCACGGTTCAATTCTAAAGCATCTTTTAAGCTAACTTCCAAGCGGGAGTCAAAGACTTCATGGACAACTTCCTTGACGGCATACACATGAATGTTACCCCGGGTTTGGTCAAATTCAACTTCAACGTTTTGAGCTTGACCATAATTCCTTTTATAAGCAGAAACTAAGGCACTTTCCAATGCATCAATGACAATTTCTTTTTTAACGCCCTTTTCTGTTTCCAGAGAATCTAAGGCTTCAAGTAATTCCTTACTCATGTTATTTTACTCCTTATTTAACAGTTTTATCTAAAATTCAATTGCTAAGCGCGCTTTAGCGATCTTAGCTCGAGGAATAACGACTTGTTTTTGACGAGTTTTATCTCGGTACTCCAACGTTAGTTCAGTCGCTGTTAAGTTCACGAGATGTCCTTCATATTCCTTACTGCCGGCAATTTTTTCATAAAGTTTAACGAAAATGTTTGCCTGGTTAGCTGCAGCTTTTTCAAAGTCACTTTCTTTTTTGAGTGGCCGTTCTGCACCAGGAGAAGAAACCTCCAGGTAATAAGCCTGTTGAATTGGATCTGGATCACATGCATCCAATTTTTCACTAAGCTCATCACTGACCAATGCACATTCATCTATTGTAATGCCGCCTTCTTTATCAATGAAGAGTCTTAAGTACCAACTCTGACCTTCCTTTACAAATTCCATATCAACTAATTCAAACTGATGATTTTCTAAGATAGGTGTTACTAGCTCCGTTACCGTTTCAACAACACTGCTCACGCCGTATCCTCCTTCTTAATAAACATTTACGTTAAATTGATTTGATCCTCTCCAATAAAAAGAGTGAGCATTTCTGCCCACTCTTTACGAGTTATCAAGTTACTGTTTTTATCTTAGCATGTTCAGTTAAAAAAAGCAAGCTGAGCACTATGCGGACAACATTTCACCGACTTTTTGTTCACTGATCAGAACAAATTCTCAAATAAACTCAATTGATTTTCATCAGGCAAATCATCCAAAACATGATTTTCTGTCATATATTCAATCAATGTATTTGAAACTTTACCACGTTTGGATAAATCCTCTTTAGATAAGAATTCTTGTTCCTCACGGGCAGCAACAATTTGTTTAGCAGCATTCAAACCTAAACCAGGAATAGCTGAAAATGGTGCTAATAAAGTATCACCATTGATCAACAGCCAGTCTGATGCATCTGAATGTTTGAGGTCGACCATTTTAAAGCGATAGCCTCGTTCCAACATTTCATTGGCTAACTCCAAGACTGTTAATAAGTTCTTTTCTTTAGTTGAAGCATCATTACCTTTGGCATTAATTTCTGCCATTGCGGCCTTAACCGATTCCTTGCCATGAACCATTGAAACCAGATCAAAGTCATCAGCTCGCACTGAGAAGTAAGCTGCGTAATAAACTAGTGGGAAATATACCTTAAAGTATGCGATCCGTAACGCCATCAACACGTACGCTGCCGCATGGGCTTTCGGGAACATATACTTAATTTTTAAACAAGCTCCGATATACCATTCAGGCACTTCTGAATCACGCATCTTGGCCTGCCATTCATCTGGGATCCCGCGGCCTTTCCGCACATGTTCCATGATTTTAAACGCCAAATCGGATTCAACCCCCATATGGATCAAGTCCATCATGATATCATCACGACAACCAATGACTTCCGGCATCGTAACTGTCTTATTTTTAATTAATTCTTCTGCATTTCCTAACCAAACGTCTGTCCCATGAGATAGACCAGAAATTTTTAACAATTCCGCAAAAGTCTTGGGATGAGTTTGGTCTAACATCCCCCGGACAAATCGGGTCCCAAATTCAGGAATCCCTAAAGTCCCTGTTTTTGATTGGATCTGTTCTTCAGTCACACCCAAAATGTCTGTGCCAGAAAAGAGCGCCATCACACCTGGATCATCTGTCGGAATGGTCTTTGGTTCAATGCCAGATAAATCTTGCAGCATTCTGATCATGGTTGGATCATCATGTCCCAAAATATCTAGCTTCAAAATATTATCATGAATCGAATGGAAATCAAAGTGAGTCGTTTTCCAGGCAGCACTAGTATCATCTGCCGGATACTGAATCGGAGTAAAGTCGTAAATATCCATATAGTCAGGGACAACCAAGATTCCGGCCGGATGTTGGCCAGTGGTTCGTTTCACCCCTGTTGCTCCCTTGGCTAAACGGTCAATTTCAGCTCCCCGAATCGTTTGTTCCGTGTCTCGTTCATAGGCCTTAACATAACCATAGGCAGTTTTATCTGCCACGGTCCCGATCGTCCCAGCCCGATACACATTTTTTTCGCCAAACAAAACTTTGGTGTAGTTATGGGCGATAGACTGATAGTCACCAGAAAAGTTCAAATCAATATCGGGAACCTTATTTCCTTTAAACCCAAGGAAAGTTTCAAATGGGATATCTTGACCATCCTTAACTAAGGTCGTCCCACATTCTGGACAGTCTTTATCAGGTAGATCAAAACCGGAACCATATTCACCTTGAGTAAAGAACTCATTCCACTGACAATTAGGACAGCGGTAATGCGGTGGTAAAGGATTAACTTCAGTGATCCCTGACATGGTTGCCACTAAACTAGAACCAACTGATCCACGTGAACCAACCAAGTAACCATCCTTGTTAGACTTATAAACAAGTTTTTGAGAAATCAAATAAATCACCGAAAATCCGTTACCAATAATTGATTTTAATTCTTTGTCCAGCCGTTCTTGCACCACAGCGGGTAACTCTTTTCCGTACAACTCGTGGGCTTTATTCATCGTCAGGTTCTGAATATCATCTTCGGCGCCAGGCATTTTAGGGGTATACAGCTTATCTTTCACTGGTGAGATTTCGTCACACATCTCAACAATTTTGGCCGGACCATCGACTACGACCTCTTTAGCTGTTTCTTCACCTAAAAACGAGAACTCTTCCAACATTTCGTTCGTCGTTCTAAAATGTGCATCAGGTAACTGACGCAAACGATTTAGCGGGTTGGCCCCGCCCTGTGAATGAACTAAAATTTTACGATAAATAGCGTCTTCTTTATTCAGATAGTGAACATCCCCCGTTGAAACGACTGGAATTTTTAACTCATGTCCTAACTGAATCATATTTTTAATAATTTCTTCCAGATTTTGATTGTCTTTGATCAGCTCTTGTTCCATTAAAGGTGCATATAATGGCTTCGGCTGGATCTCCAAATAATCATAGCCTCGGGCTTTTTGTTTTGCTGTTTCATAACCCTTTTGCATCATTGCGGTGAAAACTTCTCCGCTCGCACAGGCTGAACCAACTAGCAAGCCCTCATGGTACTGATTTAAAATTGAGCGTGGGATCCGTGGTACCCGATAAAAGTACTCAGTCATCCCGGCAGAAACTGCTTTAAATAAGTTTTTTAAACCATCCTGGGTTTGCGCTAAAATGACCGCGTGGAAAGGATGCTCATGCTTGTAAGCATCGTTTCCGCCGACGTGTTCATTCAACTGATCATGATATTCAACACCCCATTTTTCGACGGCATCTTTCAGCATAGCAAAATAAATAAAGCCAGTGGCTTCCGCATCATAAATGGCTCGATGGTGATGTTCCAAGTTGACATTCAGTTTTTTAGCCAACGTATTCAACTGGAATCTCTTCATTTCGGGATAAAGGACCCGTGCAAATGGAAGAGTATCGACCCACGGTTCAGAAATTAACGGTAAGTTGTGGCGCGCATAGCCCGTATTCATAAAGTCCACATCAAAAGTAGCGTTATGACCAACAATAATTGTACCCTGACAAAATTCTTGGAACATTTTGAAGACTTCTGCTTCAGACTTCGAGCCGCGAACCATGTCATCGGTAATACTGGTTAAGTTGATCGTGGTTTGTGACAAAGGATGTCCCGGATCAATAAACTGTTCAAAGGTGTCGATCACATTACCATCTTTCATCTTAACAGCCGCCAGTTCGATCACCTTATCATAACGCGCCGATAAACCAGTTGTTTCCGTATCAAATATCACGTATTCGGCATCTTTCAATAACCGGTGCTGCTCGTTATAAGCGATTGGAGTCCCATCATCAACAATGTTAGCCTCCACGCCATATAAAATTTTCACACCATTCTTTTCACCAGCGCTATGGGCTTCAGGAAAGGCCTGCAGTGTCCCGTGGTCGGTCACCGCAATTGCTTTTTGACCCCACTTAGCTGCTTGTTTAACATAATCAGAAATACTGTTAGTTGCATCCATCGCACTCATATTGGTATGCAAATGTAATTCTGCCCGTTTCTGGTCCTCAGGTGCCGTATCTTTCCTGCTAGGATGAGAAACTGAATTCAAGTCATACGCATTCACCACTAGTTCGTGCATATAATTATCTTCTTGGACACTCCCGCGGACCTTGACCCAACTGCCTTCTTCTAAGGCTGCAAACATTGCTTCATCAGTTTCATCTCGCGAAAACTTCTTAACAACAAATGAAGAACTGTAATCCGTGATCTTCAAGATCAGCAATTGTCTTTGTGAACGTAAGACCCGGACTTCTTTATCAAAAACATAACCCTGGATCACAACTGAACGTTCTTCTTCAGTAATATCTGCCATTTGTCGCGGCTCGATATCGCTAGAGATCTTCTTACCTAATTGAACTGGTCCATCAATTTGAGGTAATTCTTTCTTAGATTTCCGTGCTTCTTTTTGTTGGTTTTGCTTTTGGATCGCTTGAATGGCTTTTTGCGCTAATTCAGCATCACTTTTGGCTTTTTTCGCCTTATATTCCGCAATTTTCTCTTGTGAAGCCGATTCATCGATCAGTGTTGTAATGTTTTGAGCTGGAAAACCAACTTGACGATAAGTATCTTCGATTGGTCCTAAAGCTTGATTAACCAGAAAATTCTTAATAATTTCATTTTCTGCCAGTAACATGACCCGGTCATCTTGCAAATACGGCACTTTCCCTTGACACAGACTTTGTGTCAAATTCGATTTTAACCCACTATTAGCAACGACCCACTGCCAATAATCTCCTAATTTTTGATTAGTCACTTCTGGTGCAGTTGTTGTTATCGTGACCGATGTCTGTGCAATCCCTTGAAAAGCAGACTGCAGTTGCTGTTGAAATTGAACAAATACTGGAAATGGTAAGATATCTACCAAACCAATCGTGAAGTCCCAGCGTTTTGAAAGCTGGTGAACTTCAACTCGGCGAATTAAACCATTCTCAAAATAATGCGCGTCTGCGGGCTGAGGTTGAAAATTGATTTGTTGTAAAAGTTTCGTAAACATTTCTTTTTTATTTAATCCCAAGTTAAATCACCTCTCTGCCATAATAATGCTTTTATCATTTGAAATAAAGACAGCCGAAACATCAACTACGTTTCGGCTGGTCAATTCTACTTACTAATTATCGTTAGTCTTCTTTGAGTAAAATTCCTAGGGAGTTCAATAATTCTCCTGTTTGAACTTCAAGAGTTTCACCAGTCTTGCGTAACTTGATTTCAACAATGCCATCAGCAGCCTTCTTACCGACTGTGATCCGTACTGGTAAGCCAATCAAGTCAGCATCGGCAAATTTCACACCGGCACGTTCTTTACGGTCATCTAACAAGACTTTGTAGCCAGCTTCTTCTAACATGCTTGTCACTTCATCAGCCAATTCAGCTTGTTCAGCTTTCTTACTGTTAACTGGTACAACATGCACATCAAATGGTGCCAAAGAACGAGGCCAAATAATGCCGTTGTCATCACTATGCTGTTCAACAATAGCTGACAGTAAGCGGGAAACACCAATTCCATAACAACCCATTTTAACTGGAACTTGGCGGCCATTTTCATCTAAAACAGTCGCATTCATATCCTTAGAATAGCGTTCGCCCAGTTTGAAAATATGACCAATTTCGATCCCACGTTGGAATTTCAATACGCCTTCGCCATCAGGGGAAATATCGCCTTCTTGCACCAACCGCAAGTCAGCATATTCACCCACCGTAAAGTCACGGTCGATGTTAGCATTCAAATAATGGAAACCATCTTCATTAGCGCCAACACCAACGTTAGTCATGCCTTCAACATCAAGGTCAGCAATCACATTCAAACCATCTTTTAAACCGATTGGTCCAAGTGAACCAAAGTGTGCCCCAAAGAGCGTTGTTGCTTCATCTGGAGTAGCTGGTCGCAATTCCAATGCACTAAAATGATTCTTAAGCTTGGTTTCATTAACTTGATCATTGCCGCGCATTAAAACAACCACTGGTTCATCATCAAGCATGTATAGCATGGTCTTGACTTCAGAGTCAGCGTCAATTCCTAACAACTCTGCAACTGCATCGATAGTTTTTGCCCCAGGGGTAGAAACCTTTTGCAGCTCTTGTGGTGTTTCATGGGACTTTTTAGCCACACGCAAATTCTTGGCCATTTCCAAGTTAGCAGCGTAGTCGCTTGCATCAGAATATACAACGGTATCTTCACCGATGGGTGCCATCGCCATAAATTCCTTGGAATCTTTACCGCCCATTTGACCAGAGTCAGCTAAAATTCCCCGGAAAATCAACCCAGTTCTTTCAAAAATTCGGGTATAAGCTTGGTTCATGTCCTGGAATGTTTGGCTTAAACTTTCATCATCAGTATGGAAAGAATAAGCATCCTTCATCAGAAATTCGCGTCCCCGTAACAAACCAAACCGTGGTCTTCTTTCATCACGATATTTCATTTGAATTTGATAGAGAGTTAAAGGTAATTTTTTATATGACTTAACTGTATCACGAATAATCGAGGTAAATGTTTCTTCATGAGTTGGTCCTAAGATCAATTCACGTTCGTGCCGATCATTTAACTTATACAAATCTGGACCATAGGCCTCATAACGACCAGTTTCTTTCCATAACTCTGCTGGCAACACAGCGGGAACCAACATTTCCACGGCACCGATCTTTGCCATTTCTTCACGAATAATTTTTTCAATATTTTGAATCACCATGTTCGCTAATGGTAAATAAGCATACATCCCAGCAGTGATCTGCTTAATGTAGCCAGCCCGCAGCATTAACTGATGACTTTTCGCCTCAGCATCGCTCGGGACCTCTTTTAAAGTTGGAATCAACAATTGTGATTGTTTCATGTCCTGTGTTTCTCCTCTCAATTCTCAAACAAATTCTTAGAAAAAATATCGCTGAATATCATTCCAAGTAACTAATATCATTAATAACATCATAAAACCAAAGCCAATTAAAGTGATCAGTGTTTCCTTATTAGGATCTAATGGCTTGCCCCGCACTGCTTCAATCAAATTCAATAACAGTTTTCCACCATCTAACGCAGGAATTGGAATTAAGTTTACAATTCCCAAGTTGATCGATAAGAAGGCCAACAAATTGATCACGCTAATTACTCCATATTGTGTAGCCTGCTGAGTAAAGGAATACATCGCTACCGGTCCGCCTAAATCATTTAAGCTAAAGCCATGGAACATGTTAACTAACGCCCCCCACACTGCCGCCATGACAGTCCAGGTTTGGGTAAAGCCATAACTAATTTTAGCTTTTAATGAATGATCGACTTTTTGCGCAGCCTGAATTCCGATCACACCTACTTGACCTTGCTTAGCCTTTTGAACCTTAGGAGTCAGTCTCATTTTTTTGACTTGGCCATTACGCTTGATCGTTAACTCTGTTTTTCTTCCTGGTCGTTGACTAATGGCCTGGGAAAGTTCATCCCACGAAGGAGTTTTTTGCCCAGCCACTGCCACAATTTGATCACCTTTATGCAGACCTGCCTGTTGAGCGACAGAATCTTTTTGAACTGCTCCAACAGAATTGACTGTCGTCACCGAACCGCCTTGCAAGAATGCAATCAGCATAAACGCTACAATGGCCAATAAAAAGTTATTAATGGGACCCGCTAAGTTCGTCAGGATTCGCCGCAACAAGGTTGCTGACTGATACTGTACCTTCCGTGGGGCAATTTGAACTTCAGTTCCATCTGCTTCAATAATCATAGCGTCAGGTTTGACCTTAAAATGGCGCAATTGATCTTCATCGCCATTTTCATAACCGCTCAAGGTCAAATCATCGATCAGATCCCAGTCAGTCACTTCTACTGGTAACCCGTTTAGTAAGCTGACTTTGTGACTAGTATTGATCTTAGTCACGACTTGATCCTCATCTAAAATTAAATTAACTGGCATTCCTTTTTGTAAGGAATCCTCATCATCTTCTAAACCAGCCATCCGGACATAGCCGCCCAGAGGTAAAATTCTAATCGTATAAGTGGTACCATTTTTATGTGTTACAAATAGTTTTGGTCCCATTCCGATCGAAAATTCACGAACTAAGATCCCTGATTTTTTTGCAACAATAAAGTGCCCAAATTCATGGGAAGTTACAATGATACCAAAAACAATGATAAATGCGACGATCGTAATAAGCATCAGCTGCCATCCTTCCCATCTAAATTACTTGTGATCTACAATAAACCACAAAAATGCATTAACGGTAAAACAAACAAAATTGAGTCAAATCTGTCTAAAATTCCGCCATGTCCGGGCAAAATTTTACCAGAATCTTTTACGTCAAAGAAACGCTTGTAAGCCGACTCTGCTAAGTCACCAAATTGTCCTGCAATTGAAAGAACCAGTACTAATACTAACATTAATAAGAAGTTGTAAGTAAAGTGTGTTTGCAAGAAGAAGACGTACGTTCCAACGATGATCACTGCGGCAAGAGTGCCTCCAATCGAGCCTTCCCATGTCTTATTTGGGCTGATACTAGGCGCTAACTTGTGACGTCCTAATTTACGTCCGATCATATAAGCACCGCTATCGGTAACCCACACGATGAATAGCGCGAAAAAGACCATCCAAATACTAGACATTCTAGCAGTTATCATGTAATGGAAGCCCATTCCGATATAAATTGAGCCCATCGTTAATGCTCCAGCATCATTAAAAGAAAAACGATTTCTTGAAAAGACACTGTTTAACATCATCAATAAAATTAACGCATAAGCTAAATCAAATGGAACGACTCTAGCAGGTAAGAAGCTCAGCCAAGCATCTGGTACCAAAAAAACGGCTGTCAGTAAGTATGAAATAATGGCTTCAAATGAAACCAGCAGCTTCTTTTTCATCATTAAAAGTTCTGAAGTTCCAACCAACCCCATTGCAACTACTAAAATATTAAATGGCGTTTTACCCACAAGAATCAGCGGAATAAAAATTACCAAAGCCACTACGGCTGTTATTACTCGTTGTTTCATTTATTCTTGTTTTCTCCTTCTTTTACCTGAATGCCGCCAAAACGCCGGTCGCGTTGCTGGAAGGCTAAAATATCATCAACTAAGTTCTGTGGTTGATAATCTGGCCAATAGACATCTGTAAAGACCAATTCGCTGTATGCAATTTGCCACAATAAGAAGTTAGAAAGCCGTTGTTCACCACTAGTTCTGATCAATAAATCGGGGTCACCGTTCGGCTGTAAAGAATCGGTCATTAAATAACTGCTAAAAAGTTGTTCATCGATTTGAGCTGGATCAACCTTGCCAGTCGCCACATCCTGTGCGATTGTTTGAACAGCTCCAACAATTTCAGTGCGTGAACCATAATTTAAAGCAAAGTTTAACACCATGCCCTGACAATCTTTAGTTTGTTCGATTGCATTATTGACAGCTGTTTGTGTCTTTTGCGGTAATTTGCTAGTATCACCGATCACATTCACACGTACATCATGCTTGATCAATTCCGGCACAAAACGATTAAAAAATGTCACCGGGAGATCCATTAAATAATTTACCTCTCCAGCTGGTCGTTTCCAATTTTCAGTTGAAAAAGCATAAAGCGTTAAGACCTTAACTCCCAAATCACTGGCAGCTTTAGTGATCGTCTCAACGACTTCCATCCCCTGTTTATGGCCAGCAACTCGTGGCAAATGGCGTTTTTGCGCCCATCTTCCATTACCATCCATAATAATGGCGATATGTTTTGGCATCAGTTCTGGTTGTAACTGGTCTGAACCAAACTGATTTTTGGTATTGTTTTTTAATTTCTTACTAAACAAAGAGTACACCTCCTGAGTATCACCAAATATTGTATCAAAAAAAAGACAAAAAAAGCAAAAACTTCCGAGAAAATTAGACAAATACTAATTATTCCAAAAATTTCTGCCTCTCTTTTATTCAAAATTCTGTGAAAGACTAGCCTTCAAGAATTTCTTTTTCTTTTTCATCAGCCAATGTATCCACGTTTTTGATGGATTCATCAGTGACTTTTTGTGCTTGCTCTTCTAAATTGTGTAATTCATCTTCGTTAATGTCACCGTCTTTTTCAGACTTCTTTAACTGGTCCATCATGTCGCGACGAACGTTTCTGACAGCGATCTTACCTTCTTCAGCCTTAGCACGAACCTGCTTGGCTAATTCTTTCCGGCGTTCTTCTGTCAACTGTGGAATAACCAAGCGAATCGCTGTTCCATCGTTGGCTGGTGAAATTCCTAAGTCAGACATCAAAATCGCACGTTCAACTTCCTTTAAAGCTGTCTTATCATAAGGAGTGACCATTAAAACCCGTGCTTCTGGTACTGAGATCTGAGCCAACTGGTTTAATGGTGTTTCAACGCCATAATATTCAACGTTGATCCGGCTTAATAAACTAGCGTTAGCCCGGCCAGCACGAATATGACCTAATTCACGCTGTAAGGCATCTTCAGATTTAGACATTTTTTCTTGTGATGCTTTAATAATTGGGTTACTAATTTTCATAAGTTATTTTCCCTCCACTGTAGTTCCGATATTTTCGCCTAAAACGACTTTTTTAATGTTGCCATGTTCATTCATATTGAACACAACCAAAGGAATATCATTATCCATCGACAATGAAGAAGCAGTTGTATCCATCACATTTAAACCTTGGTTGATAATGTCTAAGTGTGTTAATGATGAATATTTCTTAGCACTTGGGTCAGATTTTGGATCTGCTGAGTAGATTCCGTCCACCCCGTTTTTAGCCATCAAAATTACGTCTGCGTTAATTTCAGATGCACGTAATGCTGCGGTAGTATCAGTTGAAAAGTATGGTGAGCCAGTTCCGCCAGCAAAGATTACCACCCGATGTTTTTCCAAGTGGCGCATTGCTTTGCGACGGATGTACGGTTCTGCGATCTGACGCATTTCAATTGAGGTTTGAACCCGTGTTGGGACGTCTAATTGCTCCAAGTTGTCTTGCAATGCCAGAGCATTCATAATTGTGCCCAGCATCCCAATATAATCAGCCTGCGCACGTTCCATGCCCATTTGTGCACCAGCTTCACCACGCCACATGTTTCCACCGCCAACAACAATGGCAATTTCAACTCCAAGATCATACACGTCTTTTAGTTCTTCTGCTACTTTACGAATTTCGGGAGGATTGATCCCACGGCCTTCCTTTCCGGCCAGTGCTTCACCGCTAAGTTTAATAATGACACGTTTATACTTAATTGACATGTTGCTCCTCCTAATTTTCTCCATCATTTATGAATTCACATTTAGTAATATTTTAGCATAATTCACCATTTCATTACAACATCATGTGTTAGCTTCACTCACACTCGTAGTACAAAACTTGGGTGTGAATTTGCCCACAAAAAAAGTCCTTGAACCAGCAAGGACTTTTAGATTACTATTTACGACGGCGTTCTGGAATACGAGCTGCCTTACCTTGCAATGCACGCAAGTAGTACAACTTAGCACGGCGAACACGACCGTAACGAATAACTTCAATTTTAGCGACACGTGGTGAATGAACTGGGAAAGTACGTTCTACACCAACACCACTACTGATCTTACGAACAGTGTATGTTGCTGAGATACCTTCGCCGCGGCGTTTGATAACAACACCTTCGAACATCTGAATACGTTCACGCTTACCTTCGACGATCCGTGCATGTACACGAACTGTATCTCCGGCGCGAAATTCTGGAATATCATCACGCAGTTGTGACTGTGTGAGTTTTTCAATTAATGGATTAACTGACATCTTTTTTCTTCCCTTCACCGATATTCATGTCCAGTTGCAGCGGAATATCGTTAATGTGGCTTAATAGCCAATCACTAGTGTAGCATACCGCTGTGCTGGTGTAAATATCTTTTTGTTGATTAATCTTTCTTTTGTTTAAACTGACGTAACCAAACTTGTTCTTCTTTCGATAAAGTCTTGTCAGCTAATAGATCTGGTCGTCGTTGGCAAGTCTTTAAAAATGCCTGTCGATGACGCCACTCTGCAATTTTTTGATGATTACCTGAAAGTAACACATCTGGGACAGTTAAGCCCTGAAAGTCTGCTGGTCTTGTATATTGTGGGTACTCTAACAACCCGCTGGAAAAAGAATCTCCTGGTGCAGAGGCACTATTACCTAAAACATCTGGCAACAATCTGACAGTAGCATCCATCATGACCATCGCACCTAATTCCCCACCAGTCAAAACAAAATCACCCACGGAAAATTCATCCGTGACTCGTTGCTTGATTCGTTCATCGTAGCCTTCATAATGACCGCAGATAAAAGTTAGTTGTGATTCCTGGGCGAGTTCTTCAGCAGCTTGTTGGTCAAACTTACGGCCAGCTGGATCAAGTAAGATGACCCGACCTAAATCACCGCGCTGTTCCTTAACATGGTCTAGTGCAGCGAAAATCGGTTGAGCCTGCAACAGCATCCCAGCCCCGCCACCATAGGGGTAATCATCAACATGATTTTGTCGGTCAGTGGTAAAATCACGAAAATTAGTGACTTTAATATCCAGCAGTTCTTTTTCAACAGCCTTGCCGATCATTGACGACGAAACTACCCCAGTAAACATTTCTGGAAATAAACTCAAAATATCAATTTTCATTGCTCATCTAGTCCTTCTAGCCAATCAACGATCACACGCTGCTTATCCAAATCAACTTTTTGAATTACATCTTTAATGGCTGGCAACAAGACTTCTTTACCATTTGGCCGACGAACGACCCAGACATCATTGGCACCCGTTTCCATCACTTCTGAAATTTTTCCCAGTAACTCGTCTTCTAACGAATAAACCTCTAACCCAATGATCTGCCGATAATAGTAATCACCATCTTCTAAGGGTGTCTGCTGCTGTTCTGTGACTTGCAGCTGGCTGCCCTTATACTGTTCAGCTTCATTGATATTAGTAATTTCTTCAAAAGTCAACAGGTCAAATTGTTTATGCTGACGGTGACTTTTAACCGTTAATTTAACCGGCTTTTGGCTACCTTGCTTAACATATAAAATTTCACCTGGTGCAAAACGTTCCGCTGCAAAATCAGTGGTCGCAAGCACCTTGACCTCACCACGGATCCCATGAGTATTTACAATTTCTCCCACGTTAAAATAAGTCATAAACACCCTCCTAAAAAATAAAGCCCCCGTTCTAAACATCTCTGTTCGAACAAGAGGCTCACTACTATTTGATTATGATTGGTCCACGATATTCAACCGCACTCTAGCGGAATCATTGAGGTGAACACTATAAACGATCGTTCGAATAGCTTGTGCAACCCGGCCATGTTTACCGATCACTCGACCAACATCTCCCGGTGCGACAGAAAGATTAAAGTTCAAAAAATGTGCATCCCGTTGAGTTGCAATTGAAACAACTTCTGGGTTTGCGACAAGAGGTTTAACAATCGAAATAATTAATTGCTTCACATCTGTTTCATTCATTTAACTTACCCTATTTCTTAGCTAACTTACTTTCGTGGAACTTCTTCATGATACCTTCCTTTGAAAGGATGTTACGTACTGTATCTGAAGGTTGTGCCCCGTTACCTAACCATTCCATGACGCGGTCTTCTTTCAAGACAACTTCTTCAGGTTTAGTCAAGGGATTATATGTGCCAACCGTTTCGATTTGGCGGCCATCACGTGGTGAACGTGAATCAGCAACAACGATACGGTAGAATGGGCGCTTCTTTGAACCCATCCGCTTCATACGAATTTTAACTGCCATGCTCTAACACCTCCTATATATTTTCTCAACGCTTATAAATATAACAGTTATTTCCTTGCCTGTAAAGGGAAATTTCTTGACAGACGAATTTTTTTTACAATAAACTATTAAATTCAGCGGTAAAAGCTGGAATTAGCGACGTTTCCGCAGCTTTTTCAACTTCTTCATTTTTTTCTTTTTATTCTGACGAGCCATCTTGTTCATTGACATTTTGGCCATCTTACCTTGCATCCCATTACCAAGCAAGCCTTCCATGCCAGAAAAGTTCCCGTTCGAAACTTTAGCCATCATATCACGCATTTGCTTAAACTGCTTGATCATTCGGTTAACTTCTGTGACTGGTCGACCAGAGCCAGCAGCGATCCGTCGACGACGGCTAGGCTTCAAAATATCCGGATCTTCCCGTTCTTGCGGTGTCATCGAATAAACGATGGCTTTGGTATGTTCCATATCTTTAGGATCAACCTTCACATTCTTGAGGGCTGGATTATTAGCCATCCCAGGGATCATCTTCATCAGATCTTCCATTGGCCCCATTTTTTGAACCTGTGCGAGTTGTTCCAAAAAGTCATTGAAATCAAAAGAATTGGCCTTCATCTTGTCTTGTAAGTCTTGAGCCTTTTCTTCGTCATAATCTTTTTGGGCTTTCTCGATCAGGGTCATCATGTCACCCATACCTAAGATCCGTGAAGCCATCCGGTCAGGATAAAAGACGTCTAAGTCGTTCATCTTTTCGCCTTGACCGACAAACTTAATTGGTTTACCAGTCACTGCACGAATCGATAAGGCGGCCCCGCCACGAGTATCGCCATCTAGCTTAGTTAACACGATCCCGGTAATGTCGAGTTGGGAATTAAAACCGTCAGCAACTTCAGTCGCATTTTGACCAGTCATTGAATCAACCGTCAGCAAGATCTCATCAGGTGTCGCTAATTTTTGAATGTCCGCTAATTCTTGCATCAGCTTTTCATCAATTTGTAAACGACCGGCCGTATCAATAAAGACATAGTCGTTTTTATTTTCAGCAGCTACCTTCAGACCTTCTTCAACGATCTTGACTGGTGAAACATCGGTCCCCATATCAAACACCGGCAGTCCGTTCTCGGTCCCAAGTGTTTTTAACTGGTCGATCGCAGCTGGACGATAAACATCGGCTGCAATCATTAATGGCCGTGCATGCTGTTCATTCTTTAATTTTAACGCTAACTTGCTGGCTGTCGTAGTTTTACCAGCCCCTTGCAAACCAACCATCATGATCACAGTTGGAATTTTTGGTGACTTGTTCAACGGAACAGCTTCTTGTCCCATCACTTTGACTAACTCTTCATTCACAATTTTAACGATCTGTTGCGCTGGTGTTAAACTCTCTAACACCTCAGCACCCACTGCTCGTTCCCGAATCGTTTTGACGAATTCTTTCACGACGCTAAAGTTAACGTCGGCTTCCAGCAAGGCTAAGCGGATCTCACGCATGACCTCTTTGACGTCTGATTCGCTAATTTTACCTTTGCGGCGTAACTTACCGATTGCATTTTGTAATCTTTCAGTTAATCCTTCAAATGCCATTTTATTTCCTCACTTCCATCACTAGTCTTCTGTTTCTTCAAGATCAGTAATTAATTTTACTAAGGTTTGATCATCTTGATAATGGTCCAAAGCATACGTCATCAAGGAATCTATTTTTTGATTTCTCTCTAAAAAATCACGGTATAAGTGGAGCTTATCTTCATAATTTTCTAAAGTTTGTTCAGTTCTCTTGATATTATCATAAACGGCTTGACGTGAAACCGCAAAATTTTCTGCAATTTCCCCCAATGAATAATCGTCCTGATAATAAAATCCAATATATTGCATTTGTTTACTGGTCAGTAAACCTTCATAAAAATCAAATAACGCATTGATGCGGTTCGTTTTTGCAAGTTCCATTTTCTTCACCTATTTTGCTGGCTGAGCGACTAAGTCTTTGAACAAACCATAGACAAATTTTTCAGCGTCAAATTCACGCAGATCATCCATTTGTTCACCTAAACCGACTAGTTTAACTGGTAAATGTAATTCATTTCTGATCGCCAGAACAATTCCACCACGAGCGGTCCCATCTAGCTTAGTCAACACGATCCCAGTCACTTCAGTCACATCTTTAAACTGTTTAGCTTGCGTTAAAGCATTTTGCCCGGTTGTTGCATCCAAGGCTAATAAGACCTCTTGTGGACTATCCGGCAGTTCTCTTTGGATCACACGCTTAATTTTAGCCAGCTCATTCATTAAGTTGACCTTATTTTGCAAACGGCCAGCTGTATCCACTAGTAAAATATCATAATCTTCAGCTTGTGCCTTTTTAACGGCGTCAAAAACTACGGCCGCAGGGTCACTTTGTGCTTGTTTTTTAACAATATCAACGTGGTCACGAACCGCCCATTCGTTGAGCTGCTCAATGGCTCCCGCTCTAAACGTATCACAAGCTGCCAGTAAAACTTTCTGACCTTCTTGTTCGTATTTATGAGCTAATTTACCAATGGTAGTCGTTTTACCAACACCGTTAACACCCACAAACAAGAAGACTGAGGGACCATTTTCCGCAAAATGCAGGGAGTTATCTTCATCTTGGCCTTCTACTTCATAAAGGTCTACTAATTTTTCAACAATAGCGTCTGAAACATCAGCCTTCGACTTAGCATTACGTAACTTAACTTCTTCTTGTAATTCATTACTAATGCGAACCGCTGTTTCAAAACCGACGTCAGATTCGATCAAGGTTTCTTCCAAATCTTCAAAGAAGTCTTCATCAACATGACGGAAGTTCGCCAATAAAGCATTGATTTTCGCTCCAAATCCTTGGCGTGATTTTTTCAAACCTTTATCATAACGCTCTTCTTCAGAAGTTTCTTCCTCAGTTTCTTCTTCGACTTCTTCTGCTGCCTCTGTTTCTTCTGTGTTCTCTATTTCTACGTCACTTTCCGTTTCAGCTTCGTCTGCTTGGACTTCTGTTTCTTGCTTGGCTTGTTGCTGCTCAGACTGCGCCTGAAAAATAGACTTAACTAGCTGTGCTTGCTCTCCTTGCTCAGTTTCAGTTGATTCCTCCACTTGACTGTCAGCAGCAGTTTCAGGTGCCTCAGCTTCAGCTGATTTTCCAGCCTCTTCTGGAGCAGCTTCATCAGTTTGCACTGGATCGTCAGTATCTTCAGCTACTTTCTCTTCTTTTTCAGCTTCTTGTTGCTGATTTTTTTCATCTTCTGTCTGATCAGGACCAGAAAAAGCACGTTTTAATTTATCAAAAAGTCCCATGTTATTTTTCCTCCTGGCTATTTATGATTTCGTTACTTACAATACATCCTCCAGTGAGACGGAAACCATCCGCGAAACACCAGAATCTTGCATCGTCACTCCATACAACACATCAGCTTGAAGCATTGTTCCTTTACGGTGAGTGATCAAGATAAATTGAGTCTTTTGATCAAGCCGCCGCAGGTACTGAGAGTAGCGAACGACATTTGCATCATCTAAAGCAGCTTCAGCTTCATCCAACACTGCAAATGGAACCGGACTAACTCGTAAAATGGCAAATAACAAAGCAATCGCTGTCAAGGTCCGTTCACCACCTGAAAGCAGGCTTAATTGTTGAGCCTTTTTACCCGGCGGCTGGGCCGTGATCTCAATTCCAGTTTCTAACAAATCACTAGGATCAGTCAAGGTCAGATAAGCATTCCCACCTTCAAAAATTTGCGGGAAGACTTGTGCAAACGAAGCCGATACTTGGTCAAACATCGTTTTAAAGCGAAGTTTGACCTCATTATCCATCTCTGCCATGCTTTTTTCAAGCTGGTCTTTAGCTGTTAATAGATCATCTTGCTGCTGAGCCAAGAAGTTATAGCGTTGGTTGATCCGCTCAAACTCATCAATAGCTCCAAGGTTAACGGCACCCAAATCATCTAAGCCCATCTTTAACAGCTTAATTTGATGCGCAACATGTTGTGGGTCTGTTTCAATTTTTTGCTGAGCTGCAGCTTCATAGGTTAATCCATATTGCTCAGAAAGGTCACTTAAATTACGGTCTAATAAGGTATTCATTCGACTTAATGCAACTTCTTTTTGTTGTTGCTCATTCCGAGCAACTTCTTGTAATTCTGTCAAACGTTGTAACTGACTGTTTTCTTGTCGCAGCTTTTCTTTTAAGGTTGTCTTAGTTTGCGTTAATTTAGTTTGTGCTTCATCAGTTGTTTTTATCTCTTGTTTGACAGCGGCTAATCGAACTTGTAAGTCCTGATCACTAGTATGATGTAACCGATTTTTCTCAGTTAACTCAGTTATAGTCGTTTGCTGCTTGTCAATTAGGCTGGTTAACTGTTCTTGTTGATTTTCAGTTTCCTTCAACTGGACTTGCAAAACATCCAGGCGTTCAGTTTCCAGCGCAGCCTGTTGTTGTAAAGCAGTAGTTTGTGTTTCAAATTTCTTTTGTGACACAGAAGCAGCAGTGGTTGCTTCCTGCTTTTCTGCCAACTTCTTTTGCAATTGCTGGCTCAGTTGGTCAGACTGCTTTAACTCAGCTTCAACTTCTTGAATTTGCTGAACTAAATGCTGGCTTGCCAAAATCTTTTGTTGGTCAGCTTGAGTCTGCTCTTCCACCACAGCTTGTTGATGTTTGATCACATAAGCAATTTCAGCCGCTTCTTGCCCAGCTTTTTCAGTTTTTTCCTTGCTTGCAAAGAGCGCAGCGTTTAATTGCTGGCCTGCTTCTTGCAATTCTTTTTTCTGCTGTGCCGCTTGCTGGCCAGACAATTCTACTGCAGCAAGCTGCTCTTTCATCTTTGCAATATCGGCTTGCAAGTGTTCGTGCTGTTGTTTTTGTTCCAACAACCCCAGATGTTTTTGCTTGCTAGTCCCACCAGACATCGAACCGCCAGTATTGATCACTTCACCTTTTAACGTGACGATCCGTGCGACGTGCTCGCCAACCTTAGCAGCTTGAACAGCAACATCCAAGTCAGACACAATGATCGTAGTTCCTAAGAGATAATTTAAAACTCTCTGATCATCTGCTTGCATTTGGACCAAGTCGCTCGCAAGGCCTAAAACTCCCGGCACTTGAGTCAGCTTTTGTACTAAATGTTTTGCCAAATGACGCGGTTTAACAGTTGTCCGTGGCAAAAAAGTCGCCCGTCCCAAACGTTGCCGATTCAAGTATTCGATCCCAGCTTTAGCTGCTTGTTCATTTACCGTGACAATGTTTTGCAACTGGCCGCCTAACACCGTTTCAACTGCCTGACTATATTTAGGAGAAAGTTCTAAAAGTTCAGCCACCGAACCCACGATTCCTTTAACCTGATCTTTAGCTTGTAAGATATTTTTAGCACCCTGATAGTAGCCGCCATAGTTTGCAGCCACGCGATTCAAGGTTTCCAACTGGGTTTCTGCTTTATGGATAATATCACTAGCTGAATACCACTGCTGCTTTTTTTCTTGATAAGCCTGTTCGCTAGCAGCTAACTGGTCAGCATTGCTTTTAACTTGCTCTTTTAACTGGGTCAACTTTTTTTGTTCTGCCGTTAACCGCGTTGTAATTGCGGTTTGTTGCTGTAATGACTGCTCTAAAGCCGCTTTTTGGGCCTGCAATTGTTCATCTTGCTTTTGATCAGTTTGTGCACTATTTTGCTGGCTTTGTTTAAGATACTCAATTTTACTAGAAAGTGCTGACCGTTGTTGCACTTGCAGTAAAATTTGTTGGCGGATCTCTTCGATTTCAGCTGCTAGTTGAGCTGGATCGCTATTTTGACTATTCGCTAATTTAGCTAGTTGTTGCTGCACCTGATCCAGCTGGTTTTGTTTAGCAGTAATTTGTTGTTTTAATTGTTTAAAATGAGCTGAACTTTCATGCAGATCATTTTCATTATCCGCGAGTTGTTGCTGCAAGTCCGCTAACTTCTCAGCTTGAAATGTCCGTTCTTGTTGTGACATTTCTTTTTTCCCTGACATGCGTTCTTGCTGGCGCGTTAATTCCAACATTTTTTGCACAACTTCATTAAATTGTACCTCAGCCTGCTCGCTTTCTTGGCTAAGTTTAGCGGTGACCCGTTTTTGCTGTTGTTTACCAGCATCATACTTTGCCACAACCCGATTAGCCTGCTGCAATTCTTGATTTTCATGCTCAATTTCTTTTTTCAGGCGTTGAATTTCTAAGACCAATTCGCTTAAACGATAATGGTCATATTGTTCTTTTTGCGCTAAATAATCTTTGGCTAAACTCGCCTGTTGTTCTAATGGTTCTCGTTGTTGGTTTAATTCCGTAATAATGTCTGCAACACGTGCCAGGTGAGCCGTTGTTTGGTCTAATTCAGATTGAGCTTGCCGCTTTTCTTTTTTATACTTAGAAATTCCCGCAGCTTCTTCGATCAACGACCGCCGCTCTTCTGGTTTACTGTTAAAAACAGCTTCGACTTTCCCCTGCGAAATAATTGAAAATGAGTTACGTGAGATACCCGTGTCTAAAAACAAGTCAGTGATGTCACGCAAACGAACATTTTTATTGTTAATTAAAAATTCACTTTCACCGCTGCGATAAAGTCGACGACAAATTACAACTGTTTCTGGCAAACCCGCTAAAGTTTGATCGCTATTATCAAATTCAATGCTAACTTCCGCTCGATTCAAAGCTGCTCTTGATTCAGAACCGCCAAAAATAACATCTGCCATCTTATCTCCACGAAGACTTTTAGCCGACTGCTCGCCCAAAACCCACCGTAAAGCATCAATAATATTACTTTTTCCACTACCATTTGGACCAACGATTCCCGTTAATCCATCGGTAAATTCAATTTTCGTTTTATCAGCGAAGGATTTGAAGCCAGTCAGCGTTAACGCCTTTAGTTTCAATAAAAACTCCTCCTTACATTATTTAACTAATTTTTTTAAAGCCTGTGCTGCTGCCGCTTGTTCGCCAGCTTTCTTCGAGTAACCAGTACCTTCACCTAACTTTTCACCATTAGCATAAACAGCCATGCGGTACAAGCGTTCATTATCTGGACCCTCTTGAGCTAGCAACTGGTAATCAATATCACATTCACCGTCTTTTTGTAAAAACTCCTGCAGTTCGGTCTTATGGTCAAAGAAATGATCGAACCAACCTAAATCTATCTTAGGAAAGACGACTTGAGAAATGAAATCAACCACGACATCTTTACCTTGGTCCAAATACAAGGCCCCAATAAAAGCTTCAAAAATATCACAGAGCAGTGACGGACGCTTCCGTGCATCAGCCTTTTCTTCGCCCTTACCTAAACGAATATATTCATCAAAGTGACATTCTTTAGCAAACTTACTAAAGCTATCTTCACAGACCATCGCTGCTCTAAGCCGTGACAACTTTCCTTCGGGCATTGTGCTAAAACGTTTAAATAAATATTCTGAAACACACAATTGCATCACTGCATCACCTAAAAATTCAATCCGTTCATAAAATTTCAAGTGTTCCTTTGGATGTTCATTGACATAAGAAGCATGAGTAAAGGCTTCATCCAATAATTCCTGTCTCTTAAAATCAATCCCAAAATCTGTTTTTAAATGTTGTGCTAATCCAATTATCACGTTATTTTCTCCTTTTTATACTTGGCTGACCAACATCAATGCTAGTCAATCTGTGTTGACCTTATCCGATTTAGGAGAAAGATCTCAGTTTTTAAAATCTTTCTCCTAAGTCTGATAAACCCATAACTTACAAAAAAAACTGGCACATCCGGCCAGTTCTTCAAAAGCATTATCTAACTTAACCTTTTTGGTTTGCAGCGATAAATGAAACTGCTTGGCCAACTGTCGTTAGTTTTTCAGCATCATCATCAGAAATTTCAGCCCCAAAAGTATCTTCCAATTCTAAGACAAACTCAACAATATCAATTGAGTCAGCATCTAGATCATTTTGAAAGTTTAATTCGTTAGTTACTTTGTCTGCAGAATAATTAAAGCGATCTTCAATAATTGCTGCAATTTTTGTGAAAACTTCTTGTTCTGTCATTTTATTTACCTCATTCATAAGTCAGTATTATAATTTTAGCTTTTTCCGCTTAAATTGTCCAGTCACTCAGCGTAATCAACCGCGAAAATTCAAGTTAACAGCCTCTTTATTCTGCCGTTTCGTTAGCAGCTTCTTTTTTTGCTGCTTCTTGTGCCTGTTGAGCGGCAAAATATTTAGTAAAGTTTGGTAACATTTCGCCATCGATCATGCTTTTAATCTGCTTGATCGTATAGTAGACTGTTTGTCCATCGCTGGCACCATGAGCCTTAACAACTGGTGCCTTAACTCCTAGTAAAACAGCACCGCCATATTGCGACTGATCCATCTTACTCTTAAGCTGGCTTAAACTGGACTTCAGTAACAATGCGCCTAATTTACCAGAAACTCCCGAACTCATAATAGTATCTTTTAATAAGTGCATGATTGATGAAGCTGTTCCTTCAATGGCTTTTAAAACAGCATTGCCAGTAAAGCCATCCGCGATCACAACGTCACACACACCGTTTAACAAATCACGTGATTCAACGTTGCCGACAAAGTTGATCGATTTGTCGGCTGCAATTAGCTGATGAGCTTCTAACGTCAACTTGCTGCCCTTATGAGGTTCGGTCCCATTATTTAATAGCCCGATCCGCGGTTCTTTAATGCCGCGAATGCTAGTGGCGTAATATTTGCCCAATAAAGCATACTGATACAATTGTTCAGCCTTGCCATCAGCATTAGCGCCAGAGTCTAACAAGTTAAATGAGCCGTTTTCTGCACTAATAACTGGCAAAGTTGAAACTAAGCCGGGACGGGAAATTCCTTTGATCCGGCCAACCAGCAATAAGCCGGCTGCTAGTAAAGCGCCAGTATTCCCACAAGAAAACAGTGCATCAGCTTCGCCATTTTTTACGGCAGTTGCAGCCATGACCATCGATGAATTTTTCTTCCGACGAATAGCCCGAACTGGTTCATCATTCATTTCAATTTGTTCATCGGCTTGGACCAAAGTGATCCTCTCTGTATTGTGCAATAATGGATCAACTTGTGCACGATCTCCGAATAAAATAAACTCGACGTCTAAAAATTCATCCCGTGCTTTTTCAACACCTTCAACTATTGTTTGTGGAGCGTTATCGCCACCCATTGCATCTACTGCAATTTTCACATCGATCATCCTCTCAACTTTTGTTAACACTTAAATTATTAGTTTATCATATCAAAAATTTGCTTTTTTTACCCGGATCTTAGCCGATTAATCTAAGGCCGGCTGAGCTAAAACAGTTCGGCGTAAGTAATTCAACACTCCGCGATTAGCCGGCTGCTGATCAAAATCTGGCGCTTGTAACAATGTCTGGGCCTCTTGTTGTGCAATCTGTAAAATATTTAAATTTTCAACCGGATCGCCAACCTTAAAATCAGGCATCCCTGACTGTTTTGCTCCCAGCACTTCACCCGGTCCACGTAATTCCAGATCCTTTTGCGCAATTTCAAAGCCATCATTGGTTTGAACCATCGTTTCCATCCGCGCCTTACCATAGTCATTTTTAGGGTCTGCCACTAGCAAGCAATAAGACTGACTAGCTCCTCGACCAACCCGGCCGCGTAACTGATGTAGTTGTGCCAATCCAAAGCGATCCGCATCTAAAATCAAAATCACTGTCGCATTTGGAATATCGATCCCAACTTCCACCACGGTCGTAGCCACCAACACAGCATATTTACGTGCTTTAAAGTCTTGCATCACTTGGTCTTTTTCTTGGCTCTTAAGCTGACCATGTAACAAGCCGACCTGAAAGTCCGGCGCAAAGTGCGCAGCCATTTGGCGGTAAACTTCCTGTGCATTTTGCAGCTCAACCATTTCAGATTCATCGATCAAAGCTGAAACTACGAAGGCTTGGGCTCCTTCTTTGACCTGTTGGTCTAAAAAACTCAGAGCCTCATGCAGTTGTGCCTTAGGAAACCAACGTGTCCGGATCGGTTTCCGGTTTTTAGGCAGTTCGTCGATCACCGAAACATCCATCTCACCGTAAGTCGTGATCGCCAGCGTGCGCGGGATCGGTGTCGCCGTCATGGCTAAGACATCCGGATCATTGCCCTTCAACCGTAAAGCCTTACGCTGATCTACGCCAAAACGGTGCTGTTCGTCAATGACAACTAAGCCCAGCTGCTTAAAATGCACATCAGCTTGAATCAAGGCATGCGTCCCAACCACGATTTGGATCTCACCGGCTGCCAAATGACGTAATAACTCACGCTTTTGCGTAACTTTGCTGACCGATGAGCTCGTCAATAAAGCGACATTAACTCCAAACGGTGCAAAAAGCTCCGCTAATTTATCCGCGTGCTGTTCAGCCAAAATTTCAGTGGGTGCCATTAAAGCACATTGAAAACCAGCAGTGACAGCGGCATACATGGCAATGGCAGCCACCACGGTTTTACCAGAGCCGACATCTCCTTGCAGCAGCCGATTCATATGCACTGGCTGATGAAGATCGTGACAAATTTCATTGACAACTTTCTTTTGTGCCGTAGTTAATTCAAATGCCAACGCTGAGATGAATTTTTTTAACGCCTGATTATCATACGCTATTTTGGTCCCGCTGGTCTGCTGATTTTTCTTCTTCATAAACTGTAAACTCAGCTGATACCGGAAAAATTCTTCAAAAATCGCTGACCGTCGGGCTAGATCAGCCGCTTGTTTGCTGGCCGGAAAATGCATATCATGCACCATTTGTTCCCGACTTTCTAAGCGATACTTAGTCCGGATCGTTTCAGGCACAATGTCTGTTAGCAGTTCATGGTACTCATCGTATGCCTGAGTTACTAACTGCTTAATGGTATTCGGTCGAATTTCTTTTGACGAACGGTAAACACCAGCAAAATCATCACTGTCATTGGCAGTAAATAATTTCATCCCAGTGATTTGTTGCCGTTTGACATCATATTTGCCGTACACGCCCACTTCTTGCCCAATTTCTAACCGTCCCGCCAAATATGGCTGGTTAAAAAAAGTTACCATCAGCACTTCTTGTTCAACCATCATGCGAAAGTTAAAGCGACTTTTTTTCCGGCCAAAGCGTGACAACACAGGTTGTGAAGCAACGATGCCTTTAATCGTTGCCTTTTCTTGATCTGCTAATTCGTCTAAACTTTTAACACTCAAATCATCGTAGCGAAAGGGATAAGCGGTCAGCAAGTCTTCAATGTTATTGATGTCTAGTTTATTTAAAGCTGTGAGCCTTTTGGGACCCGCACCTTTTAAAACTGAAACAGGATCTGTCAGACTACGTTCCATTACCTATCGCCCCCACCAATTTAAACATTGTTATCATCATTAAACACTAAAAGCTGACCAGTCACAAAATGTTCCTAGTCAGCTAATTTTTATTCCACCGAGATCAAGTACGGATAGAGTGGTTGATCACCCTGGTGAATTTCAACCTCTAACTCATCATCTTCGGCTAAGACTGCTTCTTTAACTTGCTGAGCTTCAGTCTCATTACCATCTTCACCGACGATCAGTGTCACAATTTCACTGTCGTCTGCTAGCATTTCCGTCACAGTGTTGACTGTTGCCTGATACAGATCTTGGTCTGTGACCTTGATCGCACCATCAACAATGCCCATATAATCATTTTTCTTGATTTCTTGACCGTCAATCGCCGTATCACGAATAGCTTGAGTTACTTCACCTGAAGCCACTGTATCCAAGTCCTCTGTCATCATCTCAACGTTGTCAGCTAATTCCGCATTCGGATCAAAAGCCAGCATGGCTGTCATCCCTTGTGAAATTGACCTAGTCTTAATTACTCCGACTTCAACATCACTGACTTCTGCTGCCTGTTGTGCAGCCATAAAAATATTTTTATTATTTGGTAAAACTAAGACTTTTGGACGATCTGTCTTCTTGATTGCAGCAATGATATCCTCTGTACTTGGATTCATTGTTTGTCCGCCATCTAAGATCTCAGTCACGCCTAAACTCTTAAACATTTTGGCCAAACCGGCACCAGAACTGATTGAAATAATGCCATAATCACCAGTATCAACACTTGGTAATTCTTCTGGTGCAGCAACTGGTTGCGATTGTGTTTGTTGTTCAGCTTCTTCGTCTTTTTCCAAAATTGTTTCATGCTGTAAGCGCATGTTATCAACTTTAACTTTGACAAGTGAACCAAATTTTTGTCCGTAAGCCAAAACGCTGCCTGGATTTTCAGTATGGACGTGCACTTTAACGACTTCATCATCTGCGATCACCAGTAAGGAATCACCAATTTCAGCCAAATGTTCCCGGAACGTATCATAGTCGAATTTTGAATCTACTAAGCGGCCCGCACCTAACCGAACCATGATTTCCGTACAGTAGCCATAATGAATATCTGCGGTATTCAATTTACTCTGAACACTCTTATGATGCTCAGCATTGACCATTTCATCCATTTCTTGGACTGATGGCTGGTGTTTTTGGTCTTCTTCAATTCTCTTGTTGCCGCTTAAAGCGTCAAAGAAAGCTTCATAAACAAAAGTTAGGCCTTGACCGCCAGAGTCGACCACGCCGACTTCTTTTAGGACTGGCAACAGTTCAGGTGTCTGAGCCAAAGCTGTTTTAGCAGCTTCGTAAGCATCAGACATCACTTCAACACAGTCATCGGAGTTTTTAACTCGTTCACGAGCAGCCTCAGCAGCCTTTCTAGCAACTGTTAAGATCGTACCTTCAGTTGGTTTCATCACTGCTTTATAGGCAGTTTCAACCCCATTAGAAATCCCGTCAGCTAAATCTTGAGCTGACAGTGTCTGTTTTTTAGCAGTACTCTTGGAAAAACCACGGAAAACTTGAGATAAAATCACACCCGAGTTTCCACGGGCACCCATCAGCAAACCTTTAGCCAATGCTGATGAAAGTTCACCGATCTCACTTGAAGTCGATTCTTCCACATATTTTGCACCACTAGCAAAAGACAAGCTCATATTGGTCCCTGTGTCCCCATCTGGAACAGGGAAAACATTTAGGGAATTGATAAACTCGGCATTATTGTTCAAACGATTTGAAGCAGCCGCGATCATCTTCCGAAATTCTTGATCTGTAATTGTTACAACTTTCAAATTCTTACTTCCTCCTTGGCAGCATCAATCTTCGATAACTTTCACGCCTTGAACAAAGACGTTCACAGATTTAGCCTGTAGTCCGAGCATCGAATGTAGATTATATTTAACTTTATCCTGAACATTACGGCAGACCTCAGAGATCTTAGTCCCGTAACCAGCAATAATATAAACGTCGATCGCGATCCCGTCATCTTCTTGACGAACCACTACCCCACGTGAATAATTATCTCTTTTTAGTATTTCGTTTAAATTGTCGCGGATTTGATTTTTGCTAGCCATACCGACGATTCCAAAAATCTCTGTCGCAGCGCCTCCAACAACAGTTGCAATCACATCATTACTAATGTCAATATTGCCTAATTGGTTCTGAATTTTTACAGCCATGAAAACAGCCTCCTTGATATTAATAGACAATCATTTTTTATTTTACCATATGATTTTCTGAAAACCAAACTAAGCTGGCGGCTAACCTGAAATTTCAGCTCAGCTCCACCACCTAGTTTATTAATTTTAAGTTTTATTGGCCAAAATTACAACTAATTTAGCTGCCAAGTGATTTTACTTTACAGAAAATTCTTGCAATTGGGCTGGTATTATGATAATTTAGTTTAGTGAGTAAAGCGACTTAGTTCGCTGCACAGAGATTAAGGAGGATCAACGAATGGCAAAAGATTATATTACTGGCCGTAAGACTACTTTTGGCAAGAAGCGTTCTCATGCTTTGAACCAATCAAACCGTAGCTGGAAACCAAACTTGCAAAAAGTACGTATCATGGTTGATGGTAAGCCTAAGCGTGTTTACGTTTCAGCTCGTGCATTGAAATCCGGCAAAGTTGAACGCGTCTAAGACTTTAAATAGGGCCCTGTAAAGGTGTCCTTTTTTTATACCTTGAAAAATAAAAAAGTGGTCATCTAAGACATTCAAAGTTTTAGATGATCACTTTTTTTATTTAACTTAATCATGTGTTTGAATGGCACACACAACCCCGCTTTGAAAAGAAAAACTGGTTGTTTCACCCACAAATTCATTACTCGACAATGAAACAGGCTCTGAAAAATCAACCCCATCGAGCCGGTATTTTGCGTCATATAAATGCAAGTCAGTCACTTTATTTAAACAAGCAAAAGCTAAGTACCTGGTATTAGGCAACTTTTTCAGCAAATGTTGACCTGGCAAATAAAAGCCGACTTGATTCCAACGGTCCACAATTTCGATTTTTTCACAAACCGGTTTAAATTCTGGCGTCAACACGAAAAAAATGTTGCTTAACAGTTGATCTAACCGCGCACCCGTTGCACCATAAATCACAACTTTATCAAAAGTTAATTCTTGGAAAATATACCGTAAAGCCAACACCGTGTCTGTGACATCCTCTTTTTTAGGGCGAACCACACTTTTAACAGCGTGATCTCTAACTAACTGAATTTCAGCCGCCGTTGAAGAGTCGAAGTCGCCGACCGCTAAAATTGGCTTGACTCCTTGTTTGACAAGCCTAACTGCCCCATAATCGGCACCGACCCAGACTTCATCAGCCGTTGGGTGCTGCATTTTGTCTGTTAATCCAACTGGCCAATCTGCTTCTGGTCCCCCCACCAACAAATTTACGATCATAATTGTTTTTCACTAGCCTTTCGCAAGGCAGCGATACTTTGGGCAGGATCATCTGCACCAAAAATATAGGAACCAGCCACGATTACATTTGCACCGGCTTCAAGCGCTTGCTTTACTGTTTGGTCATTGAGTCCGCCATCAACTTCGATGTCGAAATGCCACTGGTTTTTCTTTCTAGCAGCTGCTAACTGCGCAACTTTAGGCATCGTTTCAGGTAAGAAACTTTGTCCGCCAAAACCTGGATCGACAGTCATCACTAAGACTTGATCGACCATTGGCAATACTTCGCTAATTGCGCTCACAGGTGTCCCAGGATTTAGCACGACCTCGGCTTTCATTCCAGCAGCCTTGATCAAAGATAAAACAGAATGCAAGTGGGCCGTTGCTTCAACGTGGACACCCATCATATCAGCTCCGGCTTTAGCAAAGTCGGCCACATATTTCTCTGGCTGCTCCACCATCATATGGCAATCAAAAACCAGTTTAGAATGTGGACGTAAGGCCTGAACAACATTTGCGCCAAAGGTTAAATTTGACACAAAATGACCGTCCATAATATCAATATGCAGGTACTCTGCCCCGGCTTGTTCAACTTTTTTAACTTCACTTGCCAAATTGGCAAAATCAGCGCTTAGGATCGATGGTGCAATTTTCATATGATCACCTCAATAAAAGATTTAACTTGACGATAATAGTTTAACCAACACCGTCAGTTATTGCTAACAAATTAATTGTATTTTGGTTTTCTTTTGGCCAAATCACTTTGGAATTGAACATAATTTTCATAACGACTGGCCAGAATTTCTCCTGCCTCGTATGCTTGCTTAACTGCACACTTGGGTTCCTTCAAATGCAGGCAACCGCGATATTTACAACCGTCCTGCAGTTCTACAAAATCAGGATACAATAGCGGCAGCTCCTCTTTTTTAACGTCTAAGACATCAAATGAAGAAAATCCAGGGGTATCAGCAATCAGGTTACCAGCAATTTTACGCAAAGTTACTTTTCTGGTAGTATGTTTCCCCCGACTTAGAGCCTTAGAAACTTCCGCCGTCTCCAATTGGAGTTCTGGCGCGATCGTGTTCAAGAAAGTGGACTTTCCCGCACCGGTTTGTCCCATCACTACGATCACAGAATTTTCAACCTGTCCTAAAAATTGGCTTTCTATTTCTGCAGACGATTCTCCCTCAAAAATAAAGCAGGGATAAAAGCGTTGGTAGTAGGCAACTAACCGCTCTAGCTCCTCTTTTTCAGGTGCTGTCAGTAAGTCTGCCTTAGAAAAATACAACATTGGCTGGATCTCATTTTGAGCCAATGCCGCTAACTGACGATCCAACAAATTCGTGGAAAGATCTGGTTGCCGACAAGCGGTGACCACAATTGCTCGGTCAATGTTAGCCATAGGCGGTCTGATCAAGCTATTTTTGCGCGCTAAAATTTTTAATAAATAACCTTCCTGTTGATTATCCGCCTTAAATTCAACCCAATCACCCACCAGCGGGGTCTCTTTTTTATTTCTAAAATTCCCCCGTGCTCGAGTCCGGTAGACCTCTTGATGCGCTAAAACATCAAAGTATCCACTCAGTGATTGAATGATTCGTCCTTTATCCAAACTTTCTCCTGCCTTTCTGACCTTGAATAACTCCGCTGTACGCTGTCCGTGCAGCTGTTAGTCTGCGGTGACGTCATCTTTTTGCATGATAACTTGTCCATCGCGGACCACCTTATAAGCGCCTTTCTTACCATCCTCTAGTTCAAAAGGCAGTCGCATTGTTTGATCTGCTGAAATTTCTAAACTTTGATAAACTTTATCAATTTGATGATTCTTATCACCGATATAAATTTCAATTTTATTGGTCTTTTTGCCATCATTTTGTTGGTATGGCACTTTGACAGTTAAATCAAACTGCTCACTTTCGCTGCTTTCAGATGATGAAGATGAAGACGACTCATCTTTATCATCTTCGCTGCTTTCCTTTTGGGCCCCATCGGATAACACAACATTGATCGTGTCGCCTTGATTCAGCACTGTTCCTTCTGGCGGATCTTGACGCATCACTAACCCTTCATCAAAGTCATCAGAAAACTCATGCGAAACATTTAAGACTAACCCTTTTTCATCCGCGTAATCTTGCACACTTTTCAAAGTATAGTTAGAAAAATCACGCATTTTGAAACTCTGTGTCCCTTTGGAAACCTGAAAAGTTACCGAAGTTTCATTTAAAACAATTTTTTTCTTGGCCGAAATACTCTGTGACTTAATTTCACCTTGCGGAATTTTATCAGAAAAAACTTTTTCTTGCTGAACAGTCACACCTTTTTTGATCAATTCTTTTTTAACTTCTTGATATTGACGTCCAGTATAATCACCAAATTTTTCTTTATGCGGTCCTTTAGAAACGACCACATCAATGCGCAAGCCTTCCTTCACATTCGTTTTAACTTTCGGCTTAGAACTAATAATTTGTCCATAATAATAAGTGTCGTTATATTCTTGACTGATCTTGCCTAATTTCAAATGAGCGTCTGTTAACCGTTCTCGTGCTTCGGAAGTTGTCATTCCTTGAAGCTGCGGCACGGTAGTATCCTGCGGGATCATCGCATACACAATGCCTGTTCCTATAAGTAGCACTGCCAAAAAGCTCAGGAGCAAGATCACCTTTTTCTTTCTCGACCATTTGCGTTTTTTCTTCGCAGTTTTTGGTGCAGGCGACTGCGGCTTCGCACTGTTTGCTGCTTTAACTGCGTCGGCCTGTGGTGTCGCAGCGACCGGGGTCTCCTTGGCCAGGATCTTCGTTTCATCCTCATTCTTAAATGATGGGACCCACGGTTTTTCCTCCGCTCGCCGGTACGACAAAGCTGTTTCTAAGTCCGTTGCCATTTCTTGCACCGAAGCATACCGGTCCCTGAGATCCTTAGCCGTCGCATGTAGTACCACATTTTCTAATGCTTGCGGTATTTCTGGGTGTTCTGCCCGGACTGAAGGCATTGCCTCTTGATAATGCTTCATAATGATTGCAACAGCATTTTCACCCCGGTACGGGACATGTCCAGTTAACATTTCAAATAAAATGATCCCGAGGGAATAAATATCCGTTTGCTTACTGACAATACTTCCCCGCGCCTGTTCTGGCGAAATATAATGAACGGAACCCATTACCGTATTAGTTTTAGTCATCGTTGAATGTGAAACGGCCAAAGCGATCCCAAAGTCGGTAATTTTAACGTTACCATCTTGATCGATCAAAATGTTTTGCGGTTTCAAATCGCGGTGAATAATGCCATGAGCATGCGCATCACCAACCGCAGTTAAAATCTGCTGCATAATTTCAAGGATCCGGGGCAAGCTAAACGGAAATTCCTGTTTGATATAATCTTTCAGGTCCATCCCCTTCACGTATTCCATGACCAAGTACTGTAACCCCTGTTCCTCACCAATATCATAAATCATGACGATATGCGGATCGGTCAGTTCAGTTAACGACATTGCCTCTCCTTGGAAGCGTCGCACAGCACGAGCATCGTCTTGCATGTCTAACCGCAATAGTTTAACTGCAACTGCGCGCTTTAAAATCAGGTCATAAGCTACATAAACGTTAGCCATCCCACCTTCACCTAAGGTATCGATGATCTTATAGCGCCCATTTAAAACATAACCTGACTCCATTAACTGACCCCCTCACCATCAAAAGAAAGCAAGAGTGCCGTAATATTATCACTCCCGCCGGCCTCGTTGGCAGCTGCGATCAGTGCCTGACATTTTTCTGCCAGCCCCAACTGTTTTTGCCCTAAAATTTGCGCAATACCATCGTCGGTCACCATATTAGTTAAACCGTCAGTACATAATAACAGCTCTCCAGGAACAATTTCAGTTAGAGTCTGATCCAATTTTGCTTCGGATGAAACTCCCAAAGTTCGGGTAATAATATTTTTTTGCGGGTGATTTCGTGCTTCTTCCTTGCTGATCTGACCGTTTTTAACCATTTCATTGACCAGCGAATGGTCCTCAGTTAATTGCAGCAGTTTTCCGTCACTGAACAAATAGCACCGACTATCACCAATATTGGCGATCAAAAAGCGCTTTTCAAAGACGATCACACAGACTAAAGTGGTCCCCATTCCCATTAATTCATTATTTTGGTTGGCCGACTCCAAGATCTGCTCATTTTCAGCTGAAGCCTGTTTTTGTAACCAGGTATAAGCCTCATTAGGCATCTTAAATTCTGTTTGTTCAAATTCATACCCAATGTTTGAGACTGCCATTTCAGAAGCAACCTCTCCGCCCTGGTGTCCGCCCAAACCATCGGCAACAATGGCCAAGGCAACTCCAGCCTGGTTTTTAAAGAAGCCGACAAAATCCTCGTTTTTACTTCTTGCTCTGCCAACGTCACTTAAATAAGAATATTTCACTTCTTAACACCTCATTTTTGCTTAACAAGCGTTGCAATGAAAAAGCCGTCTGAACCAAAATCATCAGGATAGATCGTCAAAGATTTAGTTTCCCGGTCATCTTTGATCCCAAACTTAGTCGTGGTTTTAACCTGAACAAAATCTGGTTCATCCGCTAAGAATTGGTCGATCACTGCTTGATTTTCGGTGTTTAAGATCGTGCATGTACTGTAAGTTAAACGACCGCCTGCTTTAACTAATGGTGCAGTTGCTTTCAAAATCGCTAACTGGATCTTAGCCAAATTTTCTGTGTCGCCTAAACTCTTTTCGTACTTGATCTCGGGTTTCCGCCGCAACAAGCCTAAACCAGAACAAGGTGCGTCCACTAGCACTTGATCAAATGACTCGTCAGCATACAATGTACTGCTCTTTCTAGCATCTAGTGCTTGTAAAGTAATTTTGTCACCCACACGCATGCGGTCAGCATTGGCCTGGATCAAGCGTAATTTATTCTGATGGATATCCAGTGCCTCAACATGACCACTGCCTGTCAAATATTCAGCAATTTGGGTCGTTTTTCCACCCGGAGCCGCACAAGCATCCAAGACTTGGTCATCTGGTTTTAACTCCATTGATTCGACACTCAAAATTGCACTTTCATCTTGAATTGTGATCTTACCGCTTTGATAAACTGGTGAGTGCGGAATAAAACTGCCGCTAACTCGCAAAGCATTGGGTGAGACCCGACTATCTTGGACATCAAAGTCTAATTCCTGCAGCAAGCTAATTACTTGGTGTGTATCACTGCGTAACTGATTAACTCGAACACTTTGGGCCGGGGTCTGTAACCCAGCCTCTAATAATGAACTTGCCTTGTCCATGCCTAATTCAGCGATCAAAGCTTCAACTAACCAGCGTGGTGTACTACTGTAAATACTTAAATGTTCAACAGGATCTTTGATGTCAGACACAGCTGGTAAGCCCTGACGACCGATTGCATGCAAGATTCCCGTCACAAACCGCCGCGTACCTTCATGTCCCATTTGTTTAGCAATTTCAATTGCTTCGTTAAAAATGGCATGTTCTGGAATCCGGTCCAAATATTGCATCTGATAAACTGAGATCCGTAATAATTGCCGAACCCATAAGTCTACTTTTTGTGGGTCCTTGATAAATGGTGCCAAGAAATAATCGAGGGTCAACTTATTTTGAATCGTCCCATAAACCAAATTAGTGTATAAATTAACGTCCTTTGCTGACAATTGATTGGCAGCCAAGGTTTGGTCAACAATTTTATTTGAGTATGAGTTTTCCTTTTCGATCCGATTTAAGTCGCGGACCGCTACATAACGTGCACTATTTTTAAGATTATTTGTCATTAGAGATCAAAACCTGCCCTTTTTCTAAGCCTTGGTTGTTTCCATTTATAAAGTTAGTAATTGTTGACCGCTTTTTACCTGCGGGTTGTAATTCATTGATTTGATAGACTGTTCCATTCGCAGCTGCAACCTTCAGTTGGTGTTTCGTTAAATCAACGATCGTCCCGGCAGCTTGAGTTGTTTTTTCATCCAAAGGATCAATGTTCCACAGCTTCGTCCGCTGTCCTGCAAAATTAGCAAAGAAAGCCCCTGGTTCTGGTCTGAGTGCACGGATCTTCCAATCGAGCTCTTGAGCAGTCATGCTCAGCAAGAGTTCTTCTTCTTCTGGCTTAATGGTTGGCGAAAAAACAACCTGGCTTTCGTCTTGTTCCTCTGCCTCTAATTGACCCGCAATTAAAGCTGGTAATTTTTCTAACAGCAAGTCGCGGCCAAGATAGCTCAGCTTTTCAAACAAGCTTCCTGTATCATCACTAGCAGTAATTGGCAGTTCAACTTGACCTAACATCGCGCCAGCATCCATTTTCTTCACCATATAAATCAGAGTGACACCCGTCTTAGCATCACCATTCATAACTGAATATTGCACAGGTGCTCCACCACGATATTTGGGTAATAATGAACCATGCACATTGACCGCAGCAATTTGGGCACTAGCTAATAACTTAGTTGGTAAAAATTGCCCGTAAGCAGCAGTCACTAATAGGTCTGGAGCCATTTCGATCACTTGCTGCATTTCTGGACTTCCACTGAGCTTTTCCGGCTGTAAAACTGGAATGTCGTGTGCTAGTGCCGTTTGTTTAACTGGTGAAGCCGTTAACCGTCTCTTTCTTCCCACTGGGCGGTCTGGCTGAGTCACAACAGCTTTAATTTGATATTCTTTTGCAGCTAATAGTCCTTCTAAAACAGGTACTGCAAATTGTGGGGTCCCCATAAAAACGATTGAAGTCATTCACTCACATCCTTAATTTTAATCACGTCTTCTGATTTTAAACAAAATCAACCGGATCACGGTCAATTTTAACTTTCAAATTACGCGCAGCATCTTTTTGGCTGCTTAATAATAACTCTTCTAAAAATTGCTCTAATTTAGGTTCTTTTTTATATTTGATCACTAATTGGTAATAAAACTGATTGTTGATCCGCATAATCGGTTTAGGTGTTGGTCCTAAAATCACTGCCTGTGGGGATAAAACCTTTTGCAGCTGGCCATTAATGCCAAAGATTTTTTTAGCCACAGCCGCTTCACTGCCGCCGCTCACGACAATTTGTGTCGTAAAGAAATACGGCGGATATCCCCCACGATGACGCATGTTCATTTCGATCCCGAAAAATTTCTCATAATTTTGATTTTTCGCTAACTGGATCGCATAATGTTCTGGATTAAAGGTCTGAATCAACACCTCACCTGTTTTTTCGGCACGGCCGGCTCGACCACTGACCTGGGTCAACAATTGGAACGTTCGTTCAGCAGACCGAAAGTTAGGTAAGCTTAACGAAGTATCCGCATTCAAGACACCAACGAGGGTCACGTCTGGAAAATCTAATCCCTTAGCGATCATCTGTGTCCCTAATAAAATATTGGCTTCTTTACTGCCGAACTGTTGCAAAATTTTAGCATGTGCACCTTTTCTTCTAGTCGTATCAACGTCCATCCGCAAAATTTTGGCGGTTGGCAATAACTCTTGAAGTTCTTTTTCCACCTTTTCGGTCCCAGTTCCATAGTAACGGATCTTTTTGCTTTGACAACTAGGACAGGTCCGTGGAATTGCTTCCTCATGGCCACAATAATGACACTTCATTGAACGAGAATCCATGTGCAATGTTAATGAAATATCACAGTTCGGACATTTCAGCACGAAACCACATTCACGACACATCAGAAATGACGAATAACCTCGCCGGTTTAACATTAATACAACCTGTTCGTTTTGAGCTAACCGTTGTTCGATCGCACTCAGCAAAGGTGCCGAAATATCCAACGCCGGGGCAGTTTTTAGAGCTTGACGCATATCGACCAAATTCACTTCTGGTAGTGGCTGACCATTAATTCTTTCATCCAGCCGCAGCCATTCATAGACACCTTTTTGTGCCCGGGCCCGTGACTCCAATGATGGCGTAGCACTACCCAAAACCACCGGACAATTGTGCCATTCTCCGCGTTTGATTGCAACGTCTCGTGCATTATATTCTGGCATATCTTCTTGTTTATAGGAAGTTTCATGTTCTTCATCCATAATAATGATGCCAATGTCTTCTAAAGGTGCAAAAACTGCGGAACGAGCTCCAACCACCACTTGGGCTTCATGTCGTTCGATCCTGCGCCATTCATCGTATTTTTCTCCTTCAGATAAGCCGCTATGCAAAACTGCAACCCTCGAACCAAAACGTCCCTTGACCCGCCGCACCATTTGCGGGGTGAGCGAAATTTCTGGGACAAGCATTAAAGCAGTTTGGCCCTTTTCTAAAGCAGTAGCAATCGTCTGTAAGTAAACTTCAGTTTTTCCGCTGCCTGTGACACCCTGTAACAAAAAGACACTTTTTTGATGGTCTGTGATTGCTTGGTTGATCCGCTCAACAGCAGTTAATTGCGCTGGTTTTAATTGTTTCGGCTGCGATTGTTCGATCACTGCTTCCCGGTATGGGTCGCGATATTTTTCGACCTTAGTTTTAACGAGCCAGCCCTTCTTTTCTGCACTAGTAAACTGAGCCGCAGATAAGTCGCTGTCTTGCATGGCCTTTTTTAAAGTGACCTGTTCTAAACCTAAGGTCGTTAAATAATCCAGCATCTGAAAAGATTTAGCAGCATTAGCTCTGAGTGTTTCTCGCGCACTAGCCAGCTGGTCAGAACTCAAGCACCCTTGAATTGCGGTCACTTTTTTTGCTTTGGCCCGATCACGAACTTGATAGAGAACTTCTGCTTGATTAGCACGCTTTAATTTAGATAGTTCCTTAAAGGCGCTAGCAGTCAAAGTTTTGGTATCAAACGGAATCTCGTTTTTGTCACCAAATAACTTTTGAACGGCCGGAGAAATCTCCGTGGATGTCAATTTAATTGTTTTACTATAACTGGCCCGCATGGCTGCTGGCAACATGACTTGTAAACACGAAATTTTAAAAGAAAACGTCCACTGCGCTAACCAATTCGCTAACTGCAATAACTCAGTGTTTAAAACTGGTGTGAGATCCAAAACTTCCTCAATATCTTTTAAGGCAAAAGAAACGTCCGGCTCTTTTTCACTAATATTAATGGCAAAGCCTAGGACTTTCCGATTACCAAATGGCACGATCACGCGCATTCCGGGAAATACTTGGTTGATCAACTCGGTCGGTATCGAATACGTATACGGTTGATTAGTCTGCATCGCAGGCACATCCACAATTACCTCGGCAAATTGTTTAATCACATCTTTCCCCTCTTTACATTACGCTAATTTAAGTAACTCATCTAAAATTTCCTGGGCAATTTGAGCCTTGCTGGTTTTTTCAATTAGTTTTGGTTCTTCTTGCGGTCTTAACAACCGGACTTCATTATCTGCTGCATTAAAGCCAATATCACTCCGAGAAACATCATTTAAGACTAACATGTCCAAATTCTTTTCTGCGAGTTTTTTCGCTCCGTTGGCTAGCAAATTTTGCGTTTCAGCGGCAAAACCGACTAACCGTTGGTGGGTTTTCTTCTGGCCAAGTGCAGCCAAAATGTCTGGGTTAGCGACTAGTTCTAATTCAACCACATCTCGCCCATGCTTCTTAATTTTTTGATCAGCTACTTCCTTAACATGGTAATCAGCCACCGCAGCTGCCATGATCACAAAATCGTTCGCGTCAAAATTTTCTTCCAGCTGTTCCTGCAATTCTCTGGCAGAACGAATTGGGATCATTTTCAAATTAGTTGGTTGTGCTAGTGCAGTTGGTCCACTGATCAACGTCACTTCAGCTCCACGGTCAGCAGCAGCTTGCGCAACCGCATACCCCATTTTCCCACTGGAACGGTTACTTAAGAATCTAACCGGATCAATTGCTTCCACCGTTGGCCCTGCAGAAACTAAAATCTTCTTACCGGCTAAATCTTGCTGGTGAGTTAATTTGGCAGTGACCCACGCATAAATTTCTGCAGGCTCAGGCATCCGCCCTTGGCCACTGTAACCTTCAGCTAAAAAGCCGGTCACTGGTGGTAAAATTTCACTACCATCAGCTCGCAAACAGGCTACATTCCGCTTCGTAGCAGCTTGCTGCCACATTTTTTCATTCATGGCTGGAACCACGTATTTCGGAGCAGCAGTTGCTAATAAGGCAGTCGAAACAAAATCGTCTGCAATCCCGTTAGCCATTTTACCAATCATATTAGCTGTGGCTGGAACAACTACTGCAGCATCAGTCCAGTCCGCCAACGCAATATGCGGGACAAAGTCAGCTGGAGTCTTGCTATTAAAGTCGGTATACACTTCATGCTGACTCAGCACTGCAAAAGTTTGCGGAGTAACAAACTCTTGGGCACTGGCAGTCATCGCGACTTTAACTTCGTAACCTCCCTTAATAAAAGAGCGCACTAATTGTGCTGCTTTATAAACTGCAATGCCGCCGGTAATATACATAGCGATGTGTTTTTTACTCACAATATTCTTTCCCTTCACTGACTGATATTTCACCTTTCATTGTACCAATTTTAGCGGTATTAAAAAAGTGTTCATCACATCTTTAGACTAGCAAACCCAGCTTAAGTCTAAAAAGCAATGAACACCAACCGTACATTTTAATTATTCTGCACTTTTATCTGCAATCTTTAAGTCGCCTGCTTCAACTTCTTCAAGCGCACGGCCAACATTTTTGTCGGAAGTATATTCGCTCAATAAAGGCATTGCACCTTCGTCAAGTTCGTGAGCGCGCTTAGCAGCTAACATTACTAAAGAATAACGTGAATCAACTTGTTCTAATAATTTATCTACTGAAGGATATAAAATCATTTTAATGCATCTCCTAATTGTTTTTTATAATCTGGCAAGAAACGCTTAACACGCCAGCGTTCAGCACGAATAATGGTCTTAATTTTTTCTGCCGCAACGGGGACTTCATCATTCACAACTGCATAATCATAGTTTTGCATCATTTCAATTTCACCAACTGCTTGATGCATCCGCTTATTAATTGTTTCTAAATCGTCGGTCCCGCGATGAATGATCCTTTGTCTTAATTCCATCAAATCAGGAGGAGTTAAGAAAATAAAGAGACCATCAGGCACCTTTTCCCGAACCTGCATGGCACCTTTAACTTCAATCTCTAAAAAGACATCTTTCCCATCATCGAGCATCTCATTTACATATTTTAAAGGTGTACCATAATAATTGTCAACATATTGTGCATATTCTAGCATTCCGTCATTTGCAATTTCTTGTTCAAATTCATCTTTCGAGACGAAATAATAATCCTGCCCATTGACCTCTCCTGGTCGCATTTTTCTGGTAGTCATCGAAATTGAGTAATCGAAATTATTTCCCGGTTGCGAAAAAATCTCTTTTCTAACAGTTCCCTTACCTACACCAGATGGACCCGAAAGTACGATCAACATTCCTCTTTTAGCCATGCACTAAAACTCCTCAATTAAAAATTATTTAACTACTATCATGCGCTTTTTTGCCCTACTTTTCAAGGTTGACTTGCAATAAACTAACTTTTAATCAAATTAAAAATATTTTTTGGCTAACAAAGTCGTGATTTACTGCAGTTCTTAGCTGCTTTTACCAAAAGTTTCTGCACAAATTAAAAAATTGAACTTGCGTTCGGGAACGATTGTTCTATAATAGAACTTGTAGCTAAACAAACAAATGTTCAAGCTATTGAACATCATCGTTATTTTTTCTTAATTCGAGGAGGCAGCCTAATGAGCCGTATTTTTTCTACTAATTTCTTGACGACAATTACTTTTTACTTCCGTTACTTTATGCAACTTTGGAACGATTTTTTCGATCCGCGTCAGGTTTTAGAACAACCAACTATTACGCAGATGCCAGCTTTTCAAATTGAAGCCTTTACTAACCAAGTTGTGGATCAACGTTTACTAGTAACTGTCCAAATTCAAGTTGGCCAAAATATCGAAACGCTCACTGGACAGCTCTTTTCTGCCCAACGGCAAAAGAACGCCTATTTCATGACAATTCCACAAAACAAAAAATTAACCCGCATTATTTTTAAAAAACAAATTATTGCCATTGCTTTGAATAATTCGAATGGCACCTTAACGCGAGTTTCGCCCGCAGTTAAAACACCACTAACTCTCAGGAAAACATCCTAACAAAAAAAACAACGTTCACTCGCTAGGAGGACGTTGTTTTTTTGTAAGCTGAGGTGAAAAACTGAACCTAACCCCTGCTTATTTATTCTTAATTTAATACTGTTCTAAATATTGTTTTCTTTCCCATTGTGAAACATCTTGTCGGTAAGCATCCCATTCGATCCGTTTCCCTTCCAAGAAGCTAGCTGCCAAATGTTCACCCATTGATGCTAAAATCACATCATCTTCCTTTAAAGCTTTTAAAGCATTATGCAAGGTTGATGGTAAATCAACGATTTCATTTTGCAGCCGTTCTTCTTCTGACATCACATAGATGTTGCGGTCAACTGGCTTAGGAGCTTCAATTTTATTTCTTAGTCCATCTAAGCCGGCTTCTAAGATTGCAGCGATTGCTAAGTATGGATTAGCGGTTGGATCAACACTCCGTAATTCTAATCGAGTTGAAACGCCACGAGCAATCGGCACCCGAACGAGTGGTGAGCGGTTATGGCCAGACCAAGCAACATAAACTGGTGCTTCATAGCCAGGAACTAATCGCTTATAAGAGTTAACAATTGGATTCGTAATTGCAGTAAAGTTCCGAGCATGTTTGAGCAAACCGCCTAAGAAGAACATTGCATTTTCCGAAAGTCCAGATTCAGTTTTTTCATCATAAAAGACATTCTCGTTGTTAGCAAATAATGACATATTGACATGCATCCCGGAACCGTTAATGCTTGATAATGGTTTTGGCATGAATGTGGCATGTAAACCATGCTTACGCGCCACCGTCCTAACGACCAGTTTGAACAACTGGATGTTATCAGCGGCATGCAAAGCATCCGCATATTTAAAGTCAACTTCATGCTGACCAGGAGCAACTTCATGGTGAGAAGCTTCTACGTCAAAACCAAGACGTTCTAATTCTAAGACGATTTCACGTCGGCAGTTTTCACCCAAATCAACAGGTGCTAAGTCAAAATAACTACCTTGGTCATTCAGTTTCAAACTTGGTTCACCGGTGGTTGGATCAAGTTTGAATAAAAAGAATTCAGGTTCAGTCCCGATATTAAAGTCGGTAAAGCCCAATTCCTTCATTTCATCTAACACACGGATCAAATTATTACGTGGGTCGCCCATAAATGGTGTCCGGTCTGCATTATAAACTTCACAAACTACCCCAGCGATTTTTCCATGTTCACTTCCCCAAGGGAAAATTGTCCAAGTTGACAAATCTGGATAAAGCCACATATCACTTTCTTCGATTCGAACAAAGCCGTCGATGGAAGAACCATCGAACATTAACTTATTATCCAACAGTTTTTCTAACTGGCTCACTGGTACTTCCACGTTCTTAATAGTGCCGTATAAGTCAGTAAACATTAGCCGTAAAAATTGTACATTTTCATCTTTAACGATTCTTCGAACATCATCTTTGCTATAAGCTGGTTTTGTCATTTACTTGCTCCTTTACTGATTAACTCACAATTCTTGATTACGGACAGACAATCTGGTCGTGCCATCAGACAACCCCCCAACAGCTTTAAACTCTTCCCGCAAAATCCGACGAACATCAGCATCGGTTAATGGCTGTTGCTGACGCTTGTTTTTTGCGGACTCTTCTTTTTGCTGTTGCTGTTCATAGAGCTGCCGAATTCCGGCCATGTTGATTCCTTCACCTAAATAGTCCTTAATTTCCAGCAACTGATCAATATCGTTTAACGAATACATCCGTCGGTTGCCTTCATTCCGTTCTGGAATCACTAATCCTTGTTGCTCATAGTATCTGATTTGTCGTGCAGATAAATCAGTCAGTTTCATGACCGTTCCGATCGGTAAAACTGAAAGTGAGCGTCGTAACTCTTTTTCTTTCATCACGATCCCCCTCAAAACTACGTACTAATATTAGCAAGTAGTCCAAAACTTGTCAATAGCTAATGTTACATTTTCTAACATCATTCAAAAAATGTTGTTAGAGTAATGCTTTTAACCCATTAAAACTACATTTTTTGGACTAATAAAAAAGTATACCAACTTTAAAATTACCTACTTAACCAACCAGGAAGCAATCAATTGTTTGATTTGTTCTTGTTGATCAGGGTCACTAACGATGTCAAACCAATTGACCTCCATCCGGTTTCTAAACCACGTTAACTGTCGTTTGGCATAATGACGTGAATTAATTTTAATTCGTTCCACGCAATCAGCTAACGGTGCAGTTCCTGCAAAATAAGGATACAACTCTTTATAGCCAATTCCTTTTCCGGCAGCTAGTTTTGTCCCACCTGCTTGATATAGTTGACGTGCTTCATCCACCAAGCCAGCTTTAACCATCAGATCAACTCGTTGGTTGATTCGTTGATAAAGGACTTGACGTTCTGTATTTAAACCAATGATCAGCGGATCATAATCTCCTGAAGCAGAATCAGCTTGTGCAGAAAATAATTGACCGCTGACCTGGCAAACCTCCAACGCACGAACTACTCGCCGTACATTGTTCACCGGAATTTTTTGCGCTGCTTGCGGATCAAGTTGAGCCAAACGATCCCACAATGCTTGTTTACCCTCTTTAGCCGCAAATGCTTCTAAATCAGCTCTAACTTGCTCATCAGTAAATTGAGCCGTCGCACCTAATCCAAAATTATCCAACAGTGCTTGGACATACAGTCCAGTTCCACCGACGATTAAAGGTAATTTCTGTTGTGCACCAATTTCAGCCAACTTAGTTTGACTCATTGAAACAAAATCCGCCACTGTAAATTGTTGATCTGGACGTAAAATATCAATTAAGTAGTGCGGAATTCCATCCATTTCAGTGGGTGTGACTTTGGCCGTACCAATATCTAGGCCCTGATAGACTTGCATGGAATCGCCGGAAATCACCTCACCATTAAATTCATGTGCTAACTTGATCGATAGCGCAGTTTTACCCACCGCTGTTGGTCCAACGATCACTAAAACCTTTTGTGCCATCTGTTCCACTCCTTTTACCATTAATCTCTACAAAAAAAGAAATGAGTTTCAAACGACCGAACTCATTTCTTTCGTTAAATTTGCTTAGGCTTTTTTGGTGCCTTTAGTCTTGCCATCCCATTTGTCCAAGCCAGACTTTAAGATATAGATATCTGTATACCCATTTTTGTGCAGCTTAGAAGCCATCCGAGGTGCGACTGTTTTAGTATCATCATACAAATAAATCGGCATGTCCTTACGTAAACTGTCCTTATACAATTTGAACTGTGAAAAAGGCATGTTGCGGGCACCTAAAATATGTTTCTTTTTAAAATCATTGGCTTCACGTACGTCAATGATCTGTGCCTTATGCATTCCTTCTTTAAAATCATCGTTCTTTAAAATAGTGGCATATTTTTTACCCATAAAGTATGTGTAAAATTGTCCACCAAATAACCAGACCAAAATTAAGACCAATACAACATCGATCCAAAACATTACTCCTAAATCTCCTAAAACAAACACAGTCAATTCTCCTCTCACTCAGTTACCAACATAATTTTTTATTTAAATTGTAAAGCTAGTGATGCAGCTCCATATAGGCCAGCATCATTCCCCAATTCAGCCAACTTCAAGTGGGTTGAAGTTCTGACAGTTGGGAACGCAAATTTGTTAAAGTTCTCTTCAACTTTGCTTAATAAGATCTCACCCGCAGCAGAAACACCGCCGCCAATGACGATAAACTCTGGGTTAGTGATCGCAGCTAAATTAGCACAAGCATAACCTAGGTAGTAGCAAACTTCGTCAACGACCTTCAATGCCAAGACATCATCTTTTTTAGCCAGGTCAAAGACATCTTTGGAACTAATTTCTTCGCCGTTATCCAAAGCTGTTTTCAACTGGGATTCACCAGCAAATTCTTCTGCCAAATCACGTGCGATCCGTACTACTCCAGTCGCTGAAGTATAAGTTTCTAGACAGCCATGACCGCCACAGGTACAAAGATAGCCATTTGGCTGCACATTAATATGGCCGATTTCCCCCGCAGCACCTTGACCATGCAACAATTCACCATTGGAAATGACACCACCGCCAACTCCTGTCCCGAGGGTCACAAAGACCACTTCGTCTGAGTTGTTACCAGCGCCCTTCCACCGTTCACCTAGAGCGGCGACATTGGCATCATTGTCTACGGCAAATTTGATTCCTGTCCCAGCTTGAATTTCGTCCTTAATATTTTGAACGGTCTTCCAATTTAAGTTGTATGCCCCAACTACTGTTCCGGCTTCAAGATCAACAGTCCCGGGAGTTCCCATCCCGATCCCGATAAACTGACTTTGATCCATCTTGTATAATGCAAGATGGTGATTGATCGACGCAATAATATCTGGAACGATATGCGAACCTTCATCCATGATATTAGTTTCTACGCTCCATTTTTGCTGAATTTCACCACTAGAAGTTAAGATCCCAAACTTAATAGTTGTGCCACCCAAATCGATTCCAATCAACTTTTTTTCCATCAGCTTGTTCCTCCTGCTACTTATTATTTTTTTCTTGCTCGCGGCGCTCTTCAATTCGATGTTCGCGATCTAAAACTAATTTAGCTTTGGCAAAACTAGCCTGATCGATCACGCCTGATTCATGTAAATGGTCAATTTCTAATGCCATTAGTTCAATATCCCACAAGCGTTTGCCCACATAAACAAAAACACCAAATTTTTTTAGCAACTGCTGCACATCATAGAGAGTCTTCAAAAGAATCACCTTCCTTATTATAGCCGAAATTATCAGTGTTGAAAACCAACTACGGTCAGTAATCCAAAGATAATTAATAATGCACAGCCTGCCAGTACTTTTTTATTGACTGGCACTCTGCCAATATTAGGAACACCAATGACGTACGCTGCCAAGAAACCAGCCAATAAACCGCCAATGTGTCCAGCTATATCAATTCCTCTCAGCCCTAGTCCCAGGTTCAAAATTACTAATAACAAGAATTGTTTCGCAGTTGCTCTAATATACGGATTATCCCGAAAAGACTCACCTAACATTAAAAAAGCACCAAATAAACCAAAAATCGATGTAGAGGCGCCTGCCGAAATTCCCGGACTAAAAGCAAAACTAGCGATATTACCACCTAGTCCGCTTAATAGATATAAAGTCACGAAGCGCCATTTGCCAAATAAAGTTTCGATCTGCAGACCAATAAAGTATAAAGTCACCATATTTAAGACCAAATGTTCCAAGCCAATATGGATAAACATCGGATTAAATAAGCGCCACCACTGGCCTTGTGCAATCAAAAAATTAACTTTGGCCCCAAAAGCAAGTAAAACGCCAGTATTTTGGCTGCCTCCCGCAACCGTCATTAACAAATAGACACTAATATTAATGATCAACAAGATATAGGTTGCCGTAGGTCGCTTACGCATCTGACTCACCGCCTTCAACCGAGATCCAACCCGTAGTTGTCACGATATTTGGAATTTGTTGATCTGTTTTTTCCGTTTCCCAGGAAAGCTCAGAATAAAATCGCGCTGGTTCAGCGCAACTCAAGACTGCTCCAGTATATTGGTTTAAGAAACGGTCATAAAAGCCACCGCCAAAACCCAGCCGAGCCCCACTAGCACTAAAAGCCAAACCAGGTACAATTAATAGATCAATCTGGTCCGCTGAAATGCTCGGTGCCGCTTCAGTCGGCTCAAATACGCCAAACTTGGAACGTTTCACTGGCGTAGCCGGATCAAACATCCGAAAATCCAGTTGGCGTCCTGGTAAAGAGCGTGGAATTACAACTGTCTTCTTGCAAGCAAGTGCGGCGGCAATTAATGGCTTAGTGTCAAACTCAACTGCTTCGCTAAAAGTTAGTCCAATTGTATGTGCCTGCCGATATAAAGCTGAGTCCAAAACTTGCTGAGTAATAGCTAACTCTGCGGCAGTTTTGGTCCAGTGCTGTGTTGAAGCAGATATTTTTTTTAGCTGTTTTTGGCGCATTTCTTGCTTAGAAAGCATCAAAAAACCCCTTTTTTGTATGAAAAAAAACAACAGGAACTATTCCTGTTGTTATTTTGTTTCGCGATGTAATGTAACTTTGTGATCACGTGGGCAATATTTCTTAAGCTCTAAGCGATCTGGATTATTACGTTTGTTTTTGCTTGACAAGTATGTCCGTTCATGACATTCTGTGCATTCTAAAGTAATGTGTACACGCATTTTGTTTGACCCTCCAAACTAACTGATCGTATTCAAAAGACAGTTGCCTGCCTTTAACGTTAATATAATACCATTTTTTATTTATGATTGCCAGTATTTTTTTATTTTTTGTTAAGTACTTTTCCTTGACAGCTAAGTTACTAGCTAAAAATGCTGACCTACCTGAGAAAAAGCCAGTATTTCACGATAGTTATTGCACAATAAACTGAACTTAAGGTTTTCTTAATAATCTTTTGATTGACCATCATTTTAGTCATCGAGCTTTATCCATGCTAATTTATCTAACTTAAAGTTTGTGAAACCCTTTACATTTTAAATCAATGTTGTAGAATATAGTCATAATTTTAAGAAAGAAAGTGACTGTATTGAGTAAGTTAAATTATCAAGCAGATTTTGGAGATTTTGATGTCTATGTCGATGAAGATCGGGCCTATGCCTTAAAGAAGTATCATCCCGAAGTTGCCGCAGTTAGTGAAGAATATACCTTGACTGGGCAAGACATGAAGACTCTCTTATTTGAATGTCAAAAAATTAATGATACAACTGATTCTGCTGAAAAAGAAGACCATCGCTCCTTTATCGAACGTGAAATTCTAGTTTAGCAATTTGTAACCGGTTGCGCAATCGGTTACTAAAACTACCCTTAAAATCCCAAAATTTTATCGTTATCCTGAGTCTGCCATCCTGATGGCAGACTCTTTTATGTCCCGGAAGTTCGTTTGCCTAAGATTACCTTTAAGCCTAATACTAGCTAATGAAATTCAAAATCAACTATGGTATTCTGGATTAGTTACCGTTGATCTGCTTGACCGACTTTAAACGGATTATTTTAGATTAGAAGGTTTTTTAATGAAGATTAAACTAAAAACATACTTAAAACAGCACGCTGCCCTCTCCCTCAGCTTCTGGCTGCCAGTTTTGCTGATGCTTGGCTATTTTGTTTACCGCAAAATGTATCCTTTTGGGGGCGAAACTTTATTAACCGTTGATCTAGGTCAACAGTATGTTGATTTTTTTGCTTTCTTGCGCCAAACCCTACTCCATGACCCGACCAACTTCTTTTATACCTTTAATAAAGCAATTGGCGGTGAAATGCTAGGGGAATTTTCTTACTATCTTTTAAGTCCCTTTAACTTAATCTTTCTTTTCTTCCCTGGCAAATCGATCACTGCTGGAGTTATGTTAGTCACCTTATTAAAGTACGGCCTAGCTGGTTATACTTTTGCTCGCCTGTTACACCAACAGCGTATACTGTCTGACAAAGTTTTACCGCTCTTTGCGACCAGCTATTCTTTAATGGGCTGGATGATCGCCAATCAGCTCAATTTACTTTGGTTAGATGCAGTGGTTTTTTTACCTTTGATCATTAATGGCTTATTAAACCTACTCAAAAAGAAACACGGCTTAGCCTATTCTTTTTGGCTCGCATTGATCATGATCTCTAACTATTATATGGGTTACATGATCGCTATCTTTTTAATCCTGTTCTTTATTTGGCATGAAACTGACCAGTTTGCCTCATTTAAACAGTTTGGTAAAAACGTCTGGTTATTCATCAGCCGGTCGTTGCTGGCTGCCGGGTTAGCTTGCCTCGTTTTGTTACCAACACTAACCAGCTTACAAACTAGCAAAGGCGAATACACTACAACCATGATCCACGCTAAAATTGAATATCCGCCTTTACAAATGGTTACAAAATTACTGTTAGGGGCGTTCAATTTTAAACAAATGCCGTCTGGTTTGCCCAATATTTTTGTTGGTTCACTAGCTTTATGCGGCTTTTTACTGTACTTCTTTAACGGTCAAATCAAACGCCGGAGTCGAATCAGTGCCGGCATAGTCACTGCTTTCTTGCTCCTATCATTGTGCTTTGAACCCTTAGACTTATTCTGGCATGGGATGCAATTTCCAGTCTGGTATCCCTACCGGTTTTCCTTTGTTGTTTGTTTCTGGTTGATTTACCTAGCCGCCCTAAACTACCGGCACGGTTTTAGTACAACTGCTCTCAAAGTTGTCCTCCTAACCGCCGTTGAAGGTGGAATTATTTATTATTCCTGGAAGCACATGCAGAAATTGACCTTTATTTCCAAGGAAACGTTGACTTGCTCAGTCCTTTTCACGGCTGCAACTTTGGTCTTATTGTTGATCGATCCTGGGACTAACAAAACCAGTCAAAAACAAAAATTAGCCTTGTTGTTCCTGCTTGTACCTGCAGAGATGTTAACCAACGCAGCTTTATCATTAAATAATATTTCTTATTTAAGTCAAAAAGAATATAGTCACCCAACAGCGGCACTAGCACAAGACAGCCAGGCTGTCCATCAGATCGACCCTGGCTTTTATCGGACTGGTCAAACTTATTCACGGACTAAAAATGACGGCTTGGCGCACAATTTAAACACCGGTTCCTACTTTAGTTCTGCACTAGAAAAAACAATTCCCGATTTTTATGGGCAAATTGGTAATCCTGATGGTGATAATTACGTCACCTATTCCAACGGGACTTTGATCACCGACTCTTTACTAGGTATGAAGTATTTTATGTCTCCTAAAGATAGTAGTGAGATCTTACAGCCTAAATTACAAAACCAGGCCTTAACACCGTTAACGATCAAACCAGAATTGACAAGTGACCCGTTGAGGAAAGATTTACCCTTAACGCGCATTTACCAAAACCCTTGGGCAACCACAGTCGGTTACAGTGCTAACTCGCTTTTAAAAAATAGTAAATTTGGCTTTAATGATCCGGTCGGCTACCAAACAACCTGGTTAAACGATGCGACTGGCACCTGGTCGACAACTAAATATTTTCATGCGCAAAATTTTAATGAAGTGGTCTTTCAAAATACCAATCGAACCGTGAACCTAACTGGGGCGATGTTAAAAAAGAAGAAGTCCAAAGCGATGGCACAAGTGATTTTCAAATTCACACCAAAAACGAACGACCCCTACTACCTGACTTTTGGTCCAGGCATGGAAGAAGCTAAGGTAGAAACGTTCACTGGCAGTCATCCTCTATATCACTATGGGACCTTTAGACATACCGTGATTTTAAATGTCGCCGACCATTCTAAAGATAACGAGGTCACCTTGACCGCCAGATTTAAGAAGAATTCCCTCTTTTTAGATAATTTCGTTTTGTATCGCTTAGACCGGAAATTAGCGACTCAAAAGCTGCACCAGTTGCAGCAACATTCCTGGCAAGTCAAAAAAGTTAATAATCGTCATCTAACAGGTAAGATCAATGTCAATGGACCAAACCAGATCTTTGCCACGACCATTCCATATTCCAAAGGATGGAAAGTTAAAATCGACGGAGAAACAGTTCCAACCTTCAAACTGCAAAACACTTTTGTGGGTGCCGATATTACCAATGGGACTCACACCGTGACCATGAAGTTTACTCCGCCCGGTTTCTATGTGGGACTTATTATCTCCATCTTTTCACTTACTACGCTTGTACTGTTAGAGGCTAAATTCCGGCAGCACCGCCATCATTAATCAATAAAAGCTTCAGACATCAAATCAGACGTCTGGAGCTTTTATTTTGCGGGTCTCAGCTGTTAGAGAGCAACAACCTGACTAGTATCGACTAAGTAAATATACTTCTCAATTTCCGTCCCTGGTCCTAAGATGCTTTCCAGTGCCAAAGCATAGAGATTTAACTGTCCCCGGTACTTTTCTGCTACCTGGGCGGCACCCCCGGCGGGAACATGGTCAGTTTTATAATCAAATAAGACTGTCGTTTGCTCGTCAGTTGTAAAATATCCATCGATGATCCCGTGAATCAGGACTGGATATTCTGTTTGGCTCGTCGTTGATCCAAATAGTTTACCTGCTGGATATAGCATAGCGACTGGTGCTTCCCGGTGTAACTGGTGTCGATTGTGGAGAATTTTTTGTCCAAGTTCTGACTCATACAGCCCCACGACCCCAGCGACATTGATTTTGTCTGCCAATGACTGACTCAATAGCTCTTGGGCGCACAAATCATCGATCACACTTTGAACAACAGCTAAGGTCACTGGCGCATCTAACGGCAATTTTTGGAAGACCAGATGCGTCGCAGTCCCAATTTGTGCGGGAGTCACATTCTCTTCTTCCAACATAAACAACGGACGCTCAAAACCATGCTGCAAGTAGGTTGCCTGCTGCACTTCTTTCTTAGCTCGTTGAGCCTGGTCTAACTGATCAATGTCCATTTGCCCCATTAAATCATTATCAGGGTCTTCAAACAAACGCTTGATATCCGTCACAGACTGATAGGCCGTTGTCAGTGTTAACTGCGTATTTGGATACTTAAATTCCAACAACTGCGCATATTTCGGAGGTAATTGACCGCCTTGTGCTTGCCGTTCCAACCACTCTGCCGCCTTTTTAGTTTCTTGTTCTTGGGTCGGCTTAATTTCATATTCGACTCGTGCCTGGTCCCAAAACTCAATTTTAAACTGAGCTGCGCTATTTTTAATAGCAGCCGGTGCACTTGCTTGAAGTGTCTCGATCGTTTCCACTAAATCTGACGCATCATTATCTTCATCATCAGCTAAAAATTCTAGTCCTTCTTGAGTGAATGGACTATTCTTTTCATCCAAACAATAGCGATGAATATTGGCCGCAGTAAATTCCTGAGACCGAAGCAAGGATGCTCCGACCCAATCTAAATAGTTAGCGCCCGTTTTTTTCCGCTGAGCATCACTCAAGGTCGTCCGGTCCGCATCTACTAACTTGACCCAATTTTCCAGTGCTGTCGCGGCGTCTTTACTTTCACCCACTAAATAAATCTTTTGTTCCGCCCGAGTCAAAGCAACATATAATTTCCGCATTTCTTCGGCAATGGCCTTTTGCTGGGCTTTTTCTTTGATCGCCGTTTTGACCGGAGTTGGCGTCTTCACTTGGATCTGCCGTCCATCTTCCGTCACTGTCTGGACATAATCGATCCCCATCCCTAGCTGGGCATCTAAGACGTATGCATTAGACAAAGAACGTAGATTAAATCGTTTATGCGTATTGATCAAGAAAACAACCGGATATTCTAAGCCTTTACTCTTATGGATCGTCATAAAGGACACGGCATTATTGCCATCTTGCACGTTCATTTCAGCCAAATCATGGTCTTCTTCCTGCATTTTTTTGATGAAACGGACAAACTGAAAAATTCCCTTATAGCTCATTTGTTCATAGTCGGCTGCCCGTTCATACAGAGCGTGTAAGTTTGCTTGCCGTTGTTTCCCACCAGGCATTCCACCAGCATAATCGAGAAAACCGGTTCGTGAATAAATCGACCAAATTAAAGTTGGTAAATCATTCCGCCGACCACGGACCCGGAAACTCGTTAAATCATTCAAGAAATGTTCCACTTTTTCAAATAAGCTTTGTTCATCGGCAGTAACTTCTTGGTCTTTTTCCTTCTTCTGGTTAATTTGGTAATGATAATCAGTCAAAGTTGCGTAAAAGTCACCGTGTTTGAGGTTGATTCGCAATTGTGCCAGTTGATTTTCATCAAACTGATACAACGGTGAGCGTAAAACAGCCACCAATGGAATATCTTGGTGCGGGTTATCGATCACTTGCAATAAGCCCATCATGATTTGAATTTCGATCGTCTTAAAGTAATTATTCGTATTATCGACATTGACCGGGATCTCGAGGTTTTTAAACTCCTCTGCAATCAATAAACTATCCCCATGAGTCGAGGCTAAAATTGCAATATCTTTGTAGTCTAAGTCCCGCATCTGACCTAAATCGCGGTCAAAGATCTGTTTGTGCTCTTCTTTGAGCTGTTTGATCTTATGAGCCACTAAATAGATCTGTCCTTGTTCTTTACTATCAATTTCAAAACTTAGCTCATTTTCAGTTTCATCGGTGTCTTCTTTTTCCTTAGATTCATATACCAAGACATCGGTTGATAAATGGGCAGTTTCTGCAGGATAACTTAAATTACCAGCCTTTAAACTGGCATTTTCATCATAAGAGATCTCCCCGATTTTTTCATCCATGACCTGACTAAAAATCAAGTTCGTTAAATCAGCCACGTTTTCGACTGACCGGAAGTTTTCTGCCAAAATAATTTTTTCGCCCGGTTGGTCCGCTGGCAATTCACCAGTTTCAGCTTCCGCAAAATCATGATATTTACGGTTAAACAATGCCGGGTCAGCCTGCCGGAAACGATAAATTGACTGTTTAACGTCACCCACCATAAACATATTACCCTGTTCAGGATTCTTGATGGTCGTTAATAAAGCCTCTTGAACGCCATTGGTATCCTGGTATTCATCGACCATGATCTCACTATAACGTTCTTGTAAAATTCCTCTGATCTGTTGACTTTCAGGAGTCTCTGAAGCCACGATCTGTAAAGCATAGTGTTCCAAATCATTAAAGTCTAACAAGTGCCGTTTAGCTTTTTCTTGGTGGTATTCCTCACGAAAAGCCACCACGATCTCGCCAAATTTCACCAGCAGCTTTTCAGAATCATTCATCAGTGCTACTAACTGCTCATTCGTTAGTGCGAAGTTTTCCGGAATAAAGTGCTCTAATTGCTTTTTAGCTGCTTCCTGATAGGCTTTCATTTGGTCATTTAAAGCTCGGGCATGATCAGTGTTTAAATCCCCCGGACTTTTTTGACTTCTAGGCTTAGCCAAGGCTGGCCGCCCAGCAAGTTTGAAACCTCCCACCATTTCTTTAATGGCCGAATAGTTATCGCCGTGCAAAATGAGTGCACGTAAGTCCTGCAGGGTTTGTAATTCAGTCTTTTGTATCTGAGCCTTTTCAGCATAGTTTGCCAAATGGTCCTTTTTCTTCTTGGCATAGCCAGTGAGGTCTTCGGAGACTTCATTTTCCCAGTACTCCTCGATTTCTGGCCGCAACTGCTCGGAATACAGTTCATTTCTGCGCTCTAAGTTAGTGACGATCTCGTCTAATTGAACGGTAAGCATTTCTTTCAGCGAACTTTGCCAAATCACGCTAGTCGTAAAATCTTGTCCTGGTTCAACCGCATAAGAGCGGCTCAGCTGTAAGAGCCAAGTTGTTGGATCACTGGTAGCACTAGCAAATTCGTCCGCTCGTAAGACCAACTCAGAAAAATTAGCATCATCACGATCTTTCGCAAAAATTTGTAAGAGTTTTTCAAATAATTGCGCGTCAGCACGCTGCTGATCAGTCAATGAATTATCAGTTTGATAAGAATCCTCTAGTTGCTGATAATAACGTTCCCGCACAGTATCCCAGGCGTCATCCCGCAACAAAGTCCGTTCGGTATCGTCGGAAACTAGCCGAAAATCGGGTTCGATGTCACAAGTATAATAATATTTCTGGATCAAATGCAGACAAAAGGCGTGAATCGTACTAATATCTGCTACATTGACCGCCAATAATTGTTGTCGCAGCCAACTCATTTCTGATTGACTCTCCGGTTGATTTTCTTCAACCAGCTGAGCTAATTTTTGTTGCAGCTGCTTAGCCAACCGGTCACGCATTTCTTTAGCAGCGGCTTCGGTAAAGGTCACGATCAACATCGACGAGAGGTCAACATGCTGCTCTACGACCTGCTTTAAAACTCGTTCAATTAAAACCTTAGTTTTACCTGAGCCTGCGGAGGCAGCAACTAAGACGTCATGTCCGCGATGGTTGATGGCTTTATACTGCCCCGGAGTCGGTTCAAAGCCGCTTTTCTTTTCAGTACTCACTTGTCAACGCTCCCTTCATTGAGCAGTTCATTGATTTTCTTCCAAATCTCAGCTTCAGTCAGTTTTGGAATTTGCCGGTAATTATTTTCCGCTAACAACGGATCAAACATCATGATTTCTTGGTAATCTGAATAATCCAAGCCGGTACTCATGTCAAGTCGATATGGTGCCAGATCGATCAGTCCAGAGAAGATCCCAGCGCGGGCTTCTTGCATTTTCAAATCATTGTAAGCCAACAGCTGGTTAATTTGATCTAAAGTCAATAAGAGACTCTTAGTTGAAGCTGCTTTAAGTTCATGCTTACTTTTCTGATACTTGATCGGATAATTACGGGAACTAGCTTTTTCACCATTTTGAACACCTGCTTCAACATCCGCATCCAAGGCTAACAAAAAGCCGTTTTCTTCCGCTGAGCTATCCTGACCTTTTCTAAAGATTCCCTTATACATAAAACTCTTATCAAATTTTTCTTCCAAATCTTGCCCATTTTTCAGCACTGGGTCAAACAAGTGCAAATAAGACGCACTGCCTAACTCTGGTTGCACATTAGCCGTCTTTAATTGTCCAGCCAAGGCCGGATAGTTCAATAATTTGGCCAACTCACCGCTATCCGCAGCCTGTTGCAAGGCCCGCAAGTAAGTTAACAACTGCAAGGACAAGCCGTTGAAGGTTCGTAACAAGAAATGGTCCATCTTACTTTCCGGATTCCCTGATTTATAGTCGACCACATTATAATATGGTTGACCATCGGCAGCTGCGACTATATCGATTCGGTCGATCCGGCCTCTGACCCGCATTTGATGTTGATCCTGCGGGTCACTAAAAGTTAACGCCGGCAAACCAGCCTGGTCGCCAAACATCGTTTCCGTTTTGACCGTAAAAATTTGGCGGTCTTGGCGTTGTCGAGCCACCGCGTGTGCTACTTGACTCGCTGTCCGATTTAATTGTCTACGGGTGTAGCGATAACGTGCGGTACTTGAAAAAATTTGACTGCCGACTTCTTCGTTAACTTGCTGAATCGTTTGTGCCATCAGCTGATCAAACTCACTACTGGTCAAGTTTGCCAAAGTTTGCCCCGCTTGCAGCACATTTTGAAAGAAATATTCTAAGATCGAATGGAAATATTGGCCAGTATCAGCAGGCTGCAATACAAATTCATCCCGTGGCCGCAACTTCAACCCGTACTGTAAGAAGTACTGGTAAGGATCTGCAAAAAATGTTTCTAACTTAGAAATTGAAGTGTTGATCTGCGTTCCATACAAAGCTGCCACGATTTCAGGAGCTAAGTATTTATGTCCATCTTCAGCCGGCTTGGCATTCGGTAAAATTTCGTTAGCGAAGCCTAGGCTCTGTAACAATCTTTGGGTCTCATCATGATAGTTAACACGCAAATATTGGTATAATCCGCGCCAAACTGCATGTAAGTCTGCCCCAGCACGGAAAGCATCTCGACTAACTGTGATCAATTCTCCCAAGGACGTTTGCTTGGTCCCAATTAAATCGTCGATTTGTTCCGCATCTGGCTCTAGCTGTTCCAAGAGACGGTTAGTTTTTAGGTCAAACGCCTTTTGGATCCGTTCAATGTATGGAGAAAGCTGTAATGCTTGTCCATCGTTGTCACTTAAAGGATAACTGAAAAAGATCCGTTTTTTAACGGACATAAAGGCTAAATAAGCCGCAAAAGGTTCCTCTGCCATTTGAACGGCGGAAGTGTCGCTTAAATACTTCGCAGTTTGCTCTGCGCCAGTTAGATCCGTTAACTCTTGCCGGTCGTGATCTGACAATAAGGCATGATTTTCAAAACTACGCGGTAAAACTGTGTCATTCAGGCCGATAAAGAATAATACTTGACGATTGGCCATTTGAACAACGCCGCTTTCAGAGAAAATCACTTGATCTAATGTTGACGGGACCTGGCTATACTGCGCATTTTCAAACCCGCTGGATAAAATTTGGATGAATTCATCTAAATTCAACGCTTCTGCTCCCAAAGCCGTCACGTACTCATCTAGTAAAGAACATAATGTATTCCAAACCTCTTCATGCCGGGAGACATTACTAATTGAACCCAGCAAACGGGTCGGATCAGATTCAAGATCAAGATCTTTCGCCGCACTCGCCTGCCAGCCCTGAAGTGTTTGCGGGACGCCGATCTTTTCCAAAAAGTTGATCAACTCTACCGCAAATTCTCGTCCATTTTTGACTTGACCAATTTTAGTAAAAAAGGTCTTTAACTGTCGGTAAACTTCTCGTCTAAGCTGATTGACCAAGCGATTATTGGGTAAATTTCGTTGACGCTGCTCGTGTTCTTCCTTAGATTCGTTAGGTTGTATCCCACAAGTTTGCACGATCCAGTCTTCTTTGTTTTTCCATGCAAATTCCGAGTAATAGCCATTTTGTAGGATACAATTTTCCATCAGATCCAGCGTATTTCTAAATGTTCCTAGTGACCAGTGAGCTTCTTTTAGCTCCGGTACATAAATTTCAGTCTTCAGTAACCGCATCATTGACCGGTAGGAATAATTTTCTTGTTTCACACTAAATAATGCCAAAACAAATTCCACTAATGGATGATTCAACATGGTCTTGTTTAAATCGGTAAAGACTGGGATCTCATATTCACTGAAGATATTTTCCAATAAATTTTGATATTTATCCTGCTGTGGTGCTAGGATCAAAAAATCATGGTAATGATAGCGACCAGAAAAAACCAGCTGTCTAATTTTGGCTGCCACATACCGGACTTCACGAACCCGGTCACTAACCTCAGTCAACAATAAACTACTCTTAGACTTTAACTGATAGGTTTTTGGGGGACCGAAGGACTGTGAATTTTGCCAAAACTGTTCCAGGCTCAACATGTCTGGTGTCACTCGTGATGTCTGTGCTCTTTGGTCATTTAGCAGATGCACATGGTTAGCACGGGCCATCTGGCTAAATTCATAGTAGATCTTGCCAGTTTGATAAAATAATTCACTAGTCTCCGGTTTAGCATCCAGATACGGGTGATCCAACACCAAACTCATTCTAACTTCAGCTGCTTTTTGCATTAAGACCGTAATAACTTCTTTTTCTTTAGCATTGAAATTCATAAAACCGTCCAACATAAAATAGGACTGACTTAAATTCGACTTTTCTAAGTAAGTGATCAACTCATCTAAGCTGTCAGCCGTATCCAGGTATTGCCCAGCAGTATATTTTTCAAATTCTCGGTACACCAAGACTAAATCATGTAAACGTGCACTTAGATCAGCCTGCTCACCGGTCGCTGCTTCCTGGAGATTTTGTGCATATTGCTCCAAATCATCGGGCATAAATCCGCCTAGTTTCAATTCAATGATCTGTTCCGCTAGCTTCTTACTAAAACCCGGACTATTTCTTTCACGGTTAAAAACATGCAAGTCCTGTTCATCAAGCTCATGCAAAATATGGGTCACGATCATCGCTAAGCCCGTCGCTGTTAATTTTGTTTTGGATAAAGACGGTTGCTCCTTTAAGAAGTACCACATTAAACGACTAAACGAAAAAGTTTGGACGTTAGCAGCAGCAAACATTTTTTCTGGCTGCCCTGTTTGCTGTCGCAAATAATCTAGTACTGTAACTTCCGATTCAAACTTAATATGGTCAGGTACAATATAAAAAATTTCTACGTTTGGCTGTTCTTGTTGCCAAGCTCGTAGTTGCTCCAAAACGATTGCTTGCCGGTCTGCACCTGCCGGTCCATAAATAAATCCCAAACTCACTGCTATTACCCCCCTTAATTTTTCCAAGCCTTTTAACAAAAAAGGACCCGGATGTCCTAAAGACAAACGAATCCTGTAAGCTTTCATTAATACTTCATTAAGCTTAAAATATCATAATCCTTGATTTTTTCGCGACCATTTAAGTCAGCTAATTCGATCAAGAATGCACAACCAACAACTTCGCCGCCTAATTGTTCAACTAAGTCAATCGTTGCACCAATTGTTCCGCCGGTTGCTAGTAAGTCATCAACGACCAAGACTTTTTGGCCAGGCAAAACCGCATCTTCATGCATATAAAGAGAGGAAGTACCATATTCAAGTGAATAAGATGCTTCAACTGTTTTACGGGGAAGTTTTCCCTTCTTACGAGCAGGTGCAAAACCTACTCCCAAATCATAGGCAACCGGACATCCAACGATAAAGCCCCGGGCTTCAGGTCCAACGATCATTTGTACACCTTTGTCTTTAGCAAATTGCACGATCTGATCAGTTGCTTGATGGTATGCTTCACCGTCGGCCATCAAAGGTGAAATATCACGGAAAACTACACCTTCAGTTGGATAATCTGGAATGCTTGCAATATAGTTATTTAAGTCTAAAGCCATTAAACCTTCTCCTTTAATATGCGCTGACTTTAAACTGGTTTGATTTGCTCATTTACCCATTTAATTAAGTCAGTGCTCTTACTATGCAGCAGAATTTCTTGCGTTCTGATCTGCAGTCTACGGGAGTGATAACTGGATGTCTCCTTCAAGTTAACCTGTTTAGTTCCGGGGACGCCTGTAACCAATCCATTCTCTATTTTAACAAATCCTACCTCAAAAAACACCTGTAACATGAAAATCATTAGTTCTTTTGGTAATTTGAGGCGCGTGGCCATCTGAGTTCCCACTTGTCGTAAGTTTAACTTCGGATGAGCCAAGACAAAACGGTATAAATTACCGAACTGTTGCCGACTTGGTAAACCAATTTCAAATAAATCATTTTTTTGATATAACAACAAGTGCAGTCGCTGAACTGTCAGATTCTGCAACACCTTTTGCAAGTCCCGCAAGTCTGCTGGACAATCCACTACATATAAATCAGCTGCTTGGAACTGGCCGGCTTGCTGCGGCAATAAAACAACTGGTGTATTAGCGGGCAAATATCGCTGAACTTGTTGCTTAATTTTTTCTGAGAAAAATGCATATGTTCCCTTTTGCTGCAACATCTTCACCGTTAATTTCTTGCTGCGCTGGTCGAAAATTTCCACCGTAACCGGCACACTAGTTGTTACTGGCGGTTCTTTAATTTGTGACTCTCCCAGCGGCTCTTGAGACGCGGCCGCAGTGACTGGTGCTTCTAGCTTAAGGTCAGAAATCTTAATTTGTAATGAAACTTGATTTTGCCATTCATTTTTGTCCACATAACCAACGAACTCCACTTTAGTTGGCGCCTGCATGATCTGGCCCAGCTTATCTGCATCAATGCCAAAATAAACCGCAGAAAGTTGCTGGTTCGTCGTAGTTTTTAGGGTCAACCGCAAATGGTTATTTTCTTTTCCCATCGGCTTAGCATCTTGAATTTGGTAGCCGGTAAAGTTAAATAATGGCTGTGAGTTATCTTGTCCAAATGGTGCAAGTACCTCAATTTGTTCCAAGTCCGCTAAGGCAAATGTTGCCAGATCAACCGTTCCAGCTAACTGCAATTCTGGTTGCTTGGCATCAGCCAAATGCTGCTGTTGTGCTGCTTGATCCAAAACTTGCTGTACAGCTTCCTGTTTTGCGATCATGATCGTTAGACCGCATGCCATTTGGTGACCGCCAAAAGCAACTAACTGGTCTCTGTGACCGTCTAAGGCTGCAAATAAATCAAAGGCAGCGACTGAACGACCAGAACCTTTGGCTTGGCCCGTTTCAGAGTCAGCATTCAACACTAAGGTTGGTTTCCCAGTTGCTTCAACCACCCGACTAGCTACGATTCCTAGCACACCTTCATGCCAGCCTTGACCGACCAACAAGTTAACCGGATGCTGGTTTGCTTGTTCCTGCACCTGTGCCAATGCCTCAGTCGTGATCTGATTGACAAGTTCTTGCCGTTTAGAATTTAACTCTTGGACGTGCACGGCAATTTCAGCGGCACGTTGATCATCAAAGGTCGTTAGCAATTCTACCCCTGGAGCCCCATTTTCCATCCGACCTAAGGCATTCAACCGTGGTGCTAATGCAAAACCAATTGTCTCAGCCGAAATTTTTTGCTGATCAACATGTGCTTGTTGATATAACGCCAATAAACCGACTCTTTCCGTGTTTTGTAATACCTTGAGACCAAAGCTGACCAACACGCGATTTTCGCCAGTTAGTGAAACAATATCTGCGACTGTGCCGATTGCAGCGAGATCCAGCATTTCTTGCGGGACCTCTTCTAACAAAGCACTAGCGGTCTTAAAAGCCACCCCGGCACCAGAAAGTTCAGCAAACGGATACTGACCTTCTGGGTGACGAGGATGCACGATTGCATATGCATGCGGTAATTCGGCTGGCATCTCATGATGATCTGTGATCACTACATCGACACCATGCTGCTGAGCATAATTCACTGCTTCATTGCCAGAAACCCCGTTATCCACGGTTACGATCAATCCAGTGCCTTCACTGATCAACCGCTGGTAAACTTTCAAGTTTGGACCATAACCATCGGTAAAGCGATCCGGAATATAGTAACGGACATCGGCTCCTAATTGCAGCAATGCCTCATACATGATCGAAGTACTAGTTAAACCGTCAGCATCATAGTCACCGTAAACTACAATTTTTTCTTCAGACGTGATCGCCTTTTTAATACGCTCGCATGCTTTTTGCATATCATGCAATAAGAATGGATCATTTAGCTGTGATAGATTCGGTTTTAAAAACTGGGTAATTTTTTCTGCCGTCTCATATCCACGTCTGATTAAAATTTCCACCACTAATTTAGGGGCTTGAGTCGCTTGGACTAGCTCCTCGACTTTAGTTTCATCAATTTTTTGGGCAACTTTCCACTGATTTTGAGCTGAAAACACAGAATCACTCCTCGCTTTGTTTAGCAGGCTCATCTTGTTGGTCTGCGACTGGTTCACTAACTGCTTTTGTAGCTGGTTGTGTTTCAGCCGAGCGCCTCATTGCTTGGTTAGCGGCGAGTTGCTTTTGTAGATCTTTGATTTCTTTTTTCTGGCGTAAACTAGTTGTCGTTGAGATCATGACTGCGATCAAAGCTCCGATCAGCAGTGCAATTACTAAAATAACGACTAATGGCATCGTCACCTTGGTGAAACCAAAGTTAACGGTTACGGCTTGCGAATTCATCCATGAAAAAATGACGACTACTAATAACAAGATGATTGCACCGATCATTGTCCATTGTTTTTTCATGAGGATCCCCCTTTTCTATTTTTTATTAAATAAATTAGTCAACAAAAAATCTCCTAAACGTGGAAAAACTTGTAACGCATGGTGTGCGGCTGCCATACTGCGCGGTCGGTTCAATTCACGTTTGCTGGAACCGATCGTCGCAACAATTTGTGCGGCTAAAACTTCTGGATCAAGCACAAAATGGCTAATGTTATCTAGGTAATGGCCGGTTCGATCCGCATAATCAAAGAAATGTGTCTGAATTGGTCCCGGATTAACCGTTAAAACCGAGATTCCCAAGGGTTTTAACTCTAATCGCAAAGCATTCGAATAAGCCAAAACCGCTGCCTTGCTAGCAGCGTAAACAGCTGTTTTTGGTGTTTGGATCTTGGCAGCGATCGAAGCCGTATTGATAATGGCACCGCGTTTGCGAGCGGCCATCTTTAAGGCGGTATATTTTGTCATATACATTAAGCCCAAAACATTGACTCGAAACATTTTTTCTGCCACATCCATTGGAAAATCAAGTGCCTGTTCCATCAAACCAAAGCCTGCATTATTCACTAAGACATCAATGGGACCCACCGAATTTTCGACTTGATTGACAACTTGTTCGATTTGGGCAGGATCAGAGACATCTAGCTCATAAGCCAAAGAGAGCCTTCCTGACAGCTTGCGACAAACCTCGGAGACTTTATCCAGCTTATCCTTGCGACGCGCACAAACGACGACGATTGCCTTTTTCAAGGCAGCCTGATAAGCAATCTGTTCTCCTAGACCAGAAGAAGCTCCTGTCACCACCACGATGCGATTTCGTAAACTTTTTAGTTCTTGATAACCATGCATATCGTTTCACCCCTATTTTTCTTGGAAAGGAACATTGATCACATCAAAATCTTTGACAACTTTCGTATTTTTGAAAACTTCTTGAGCGTCATGTTGCAGCGTTTTGACCATCGACCCCACATAACGAGCCGAAATATGGGTTAACAAGAGGTGCTTGACCCCCACTTTTTTCGCCACCTGTGCGGCTTGAACACAAGTCGAATGATAATAAGCATGTGCCAATTTAGCGTCACCTTTGCCATAAGTACTTTCATGCACTAAGACGTCAGCATTGGCAGCCAGTTCTGCGATGTTTGGTGTTGAACGGGTATCGCCTAAGATCGTGACGATCCGGCCCTTCTTAGCTGGTCCAATAAAGTCAGCACCATTGATTTGGCGACCATCGCTTAAAGTCACTACTTCTCCGGCTTTTAAACGACCATAAATTGGTCCAGAAGGAATTTGTAATTCTTTGAGCTTTTCAACTTGTAATTCACCCGGATAATCGCTTTCTTCGATCCGATAACCTACACAGTTGATCCGGTGTTCCAAGTGTTTAAAACTAACCTTAAACTTCGGACTGCTAAAGATCAGTCCTTCTTCGCCCAGCTCCACAAATTTTAACTTGTAGGCTAATTTAGTATGAGAAACACGCAAACTTGTTTTGACGAAATCGGCGATCCCTGCTGGCCCGTAAATGGTCAACGGTGTCGGATCTTCGCCATTTTGAAAAGAACGACTACTTAAAAATCCTGGTAAACCAAAAATATGATCCCCATGCAAGTGAGTAATAAAAATCTTCGTAACTTTTCGTGGCCGGATCGAAGTCCGTAAGATCTGGTGCTGTGTAGCTTCCCCACAATCAAAGAGCCAGACTTCATTAATTTCTGGCAGTAACTTTAGTGCCGTTGCAGTAACATTGCGAAACTTACCTGGTGAACCTGCACCAGTTCCTAAAAATTCTATTTCCATCTTTTAAATATCCTATCTAACTTAATTTTTATCTAACCTTAGCCAAGGTTAGGCAGACTTTTTAATCGTGAACAAAAAACCGCTGAATTATAGTTAACTGAATTAACTAACCGGTGTCCATTTTATCATTTTATCGTGATTTGACAAAATAAAATTCTAGTTGCACTTTTGCATCCTGGCTTGAAAAGCCCAAGATTCAACCCCTGGCAGCTAAATTTTTATTGCAGTAATTTTTATCCGCCTTCACTATAAGATACGCAAAATATCTTAATTTGAGTTTCAAAAAACCACTTTTTCTTAAAATTTTTCACGTCATTCAAAAAAAGAGACAGCATCTGCTATAATTAACTTAAATTAGAAGGGAGCGAAAACAAATGCATGTAGCTGATTTTCAAGCTTGTACCTTTAATTTAGAGTCTAATTTATCACTCTTTTTAGAGGACAACCAGCAATTACTTCCGCTCTCTTTTTTACACTTATCAGACAGTGCTGTTTCTTTATCAGTCGGAGAGCAGCCCTTGACTTTAGCAGAATTAGACTATGGCTTACAGTTTTGTCAGCCCGCTTTACTGCTGACGATCGAACACGACGGAAAAACTAAGCCAGTCTTTGGCTTTCGCCGCGTTGATCAACAACTTTACCTGCATTAACAAGAAAAAGTGCACGCCGCCCACAATAGGCTCTCCTACTGTTGGTGACGTGCACTATTTAATTACGATTTGTTTAACATACTTTTGGCAACAAAGTTTCCGTAATATGGCAAACCATCCGGGTTAGGATGAACATTGTCTGAGTAGAACCATTCTGGGTGTTTTTGACTGTATGAATGCCAGTCGATCACCGTTAAGTTATGGTACTTTTTCTCAGCCTTGGCCAAATCTTGGTTAACTTGGTCTTGCCACCGCTGGGTCGGGACCTCTGTGTTGACCCAATAAACCTTGCGTTGCGGTCCTAAGACCTGCATGATCTGTTTCAAATCATCCGGTGTAAAGGGTCCGTTAGTTCCCAAACTAAGCAAAACTGTATCGGACATTTTACCATTCTGTGCTAAAGAAGTTAAAATTGGCAAAGCATCACGAACCTGTCGTCCAACTTTAGCATCGACATACATCTGGGGGAAAATCCCCTGCATTGTTGCTGAAGCATCAGCTAAAACAGAATCACCGATTGCCGTGACAGGCATCTTTTTTGCCTGGGCAACTTGGCTTTTTGTTAACTCACCCTCAGCTGTTTCAGTGGTTTTTTCCGTTGACTTAGCCGGCTTGTTGTCCGGCGCTTTTTTAGCGACTGTTTTTTTCTTTTGCGGTTCTGCATTCTGCTTTTTAGCCTGCTTGTTGTTCTGTGAGATCACTTTTTGCAAATCTTGTGAGTCTCGTTGAGAAACACTGGCACGCGGTTTGTCTAGCGCCCCCCAGCCGGCAATTAAGACCACGACTGTTGCCAGACCGAGCCACACACGTTTTGGACCAGCAGCTGAGCCTTTCGTAAAGACTTCCTTTAAGACTGTAAAAGTCTGTTTGTAATCAAAATGCTGCATTGGCCGCTCTAAGAAGCGATAGGACAAATCACTGACTAATAAGATCAGGGCAATTTCAATTACGGCATGCAGCCACGGGTGATTTGCCACGTTGGCGATCTTTTGTTCATAAAAAATCATGATCGGATACTGGTACAAATAGATCCCATAGCTCCGTTTACCTAACCAAGTAAAGAACTTGTTGGTCATTAAACGGTTCATATCTGCCCCTGGATGGACAATTGTCGCAACTAAGAGTGCCGATAGAATGGAGAAGAAAAACATCCCGCCCAAATAAACAAGGTCACTTTCCCCATCCATCTTGAAAAACATCCACACGATCAGTAACAACGAGACCAGTCCAGTCCCATCTAAAAAGAGCCGCGGTCCCTGTTGCAAATTCGCCTTTAGTTTCGTACTTGGCCACAAAAAGGCTAAAGCCGCACCTAAGACGATTGAAAACATTCGCGTATCAGTGCCATAATAGATCCGCGATGGATCTTGGCCTGGTTTGAATAAGATGATCATCAGCAAAGCTGAAACAAAAGCTGCAACCAACAAAATATCAAAATTTGTTTGTCGTGAGCGGATCAGCTTTAACATGATCAAGATCACGAGTGGCCAAATCAGGTAAAATTGTCCTTCGATCGATAACGACCATAAGTGAGTAAATGGTGATTGATTCCCAAACTTATCAAAATAGGACTCATGATTTGACACCTGAAACCAGTTATAAACATAAAAAATGTTGCTAACAATAACTCCCCGTAACTTATCAATAGATTCGCGGGCAAACAAAGTTACAAAAGCCGACGTGGTGAGTACCATCGTCATCAATGCCGGGTATAAGCGTTTCATTCGCCTGACATAAAAAGCCTTAATATCGATTTGTTGATTTTGCTCATACTCTTGAATCAGCAGGTCGGTGATCAAATAGCCTGAAACAACAAAGAAGATCGGGACCCCTAAAAAGCCGCCAGTCATTCTATATGGAAAAAGGTGATATAAAATGACACCAATTACCGCTAACGTTCTTACTCCATCAAAACCTGAAATATATCTGCTTTTCTTTAATCTTTTTCCCATCAAAATCCCGTCCGTCTAAATCCTGTGCACCTCTAGCTGAAAACTCATTTTACAGCTAACCCTAACTTTCACCAAAGAAGCAACTACTTTGTCTTATTCGACAAATTCAAAACTAAATTTCCCAATTTGAACGATATCGCCGCTCTTGGCACCATGGGCCCGTAATGCTTCATCAACACCCATTGAGCGCATCTGACGTGCAAAGCGCATGACACTTTCATCATGTTCTAAGTTGGTCATTTGGAATAAGCGTTCCAATTTACCACCGCTTAAGATCCAGTAGCCTTCGCCGCCGTCTTCCAAGTTAAATGGTTTTTCTTCTTCTTCGTAAGTGTAAACCACATTTTCGTCTGCTGGCTGTTCCTCAGTAATAAACTGTGGTGTCTTAGCTAACAAGTCTGCTGTTAGATGAACTAAGTCTTGCAAATTACTATGTGTCACTGCAGAAACTGGGACTACTTCTGGCACGGCAGCTAAAGTTGTATCAGCTTTGAGCTTTTCTTTAAAGGCTGCCAAGTTTTCTTCTGCATCAGGCATATCCATCTTGCTGGCTGCCACAATTTGCGGCCGTTTCAATAAGGCTGGATCATACTTCGCTAACTCGGCGTTGATCTTTTCAAAGTCCGTGTATGGATCTCGCCCTTCTAAGCCTGACATGTCAACCACGTGGACAATAACACGGGTCCGTTCAACGTGACGAAGGAATTGGATCCCCAAGCCCACACCGTTTGAAGCACCTTCGATCAAGCCTGGCAAATCGGCCATGACAAAGTCGCGACCGTCGTCTAATTGCACCATTCCTAGATTAGGTACTAAAGTTGTAAAATGATATTCCGCAATTTTAGGCTTAGCACTAGTTAAGACCGATAATAAAGTTGATTTTCCGACTGAAGGGAAACCAACCAGTCCAACATCAGCTAAGACTTTTAACTCTAACTGTAAGTTTCGTTCGACACCGGGTTCGCCATTTTCGGCGATTTCAGGTGCAGGGTTCTTAGGTGACGCAAACTTAATATTACCGCGTCCTCCCCGACCACCTGCAGCTACTACTAATTCTTGTCCATTTTCAACGAGGTCTCCTAAAACTTCTCCTGTGTCTAAATCATGGACAGTCGTGCCTTCTGGGACTGAGACATACAAGTTATCGGCTTTTCTACCATACATCCCCTTGATCATCCCATTTTGGCCTTTTTTAGCTTTGAAGATCCGGTGATAACGGAAATCCATTAACGTCCGTAAACCTTCATCAACTTTCAAAATAATACTGCCGCCGTGACCGCCATCGCCACCAGCGGGTCCACCATTCGGGATAAATTTTTCGCGACGGAATGCAACCATTCCATCGCCGCCTTTTCCGGCTTTAACTGTAATTTTAACTTGATCAACAAACATTGTTTTTAATCACCTTTCTCAGGTATCTAGAATTATTTTTTTAGATGGTACGTGTTATTTGCATTTAATCTTCGCCAACTATAGCAGTTTTTGTTTTTAAAAGCAAAAAGTCTTCGGACTAAATCCGCTATTTTAAGCTTAATTTAATCGTTTCTGCGACTTTATGTGAAATCCCCAGTTCTTCTAACTCAGCAACTGAAGCTTCACTAATTTTTTTCAATGACTTAAAGTTCTTCAGCAACTTGACCCGGGTCTTGGGGCCAACTCCCTGAATCGTTTCTAAACGCGACGATAAAGAATTTTTCGAATGGACCTGGCGGTGGAATGTGATCGCAAAACGGTGAACTTCATCTTGGATCCGTTGCAGCAAATAAAAGCCCTCGCTCTTAGGATCTAGCCCAATTTTTTCATCATTTTCCGTCATTAGATCTGCCGTTTTATGGTGTTCATTTTTAACCATCCCAGCCACGGGGATCTGCAGGCCTAATTGATTGACCAACGTCTCTTTAGCCGCATTGATCTGCACGACCCCGCCATCCATTAAAATTAAATCAGGCAGCGGTGCATGCTCTTTTAATAAACGGCTGTAACGACGGTAGATCACTTCTTGCGTACTTGCATACTCATCAGCGTTCGTCACGGTTTTAAGCTTGTATTTCCGATACTCTGTCTTATCAGGACGACCGTCTAAGAAACTCACCATCGCGGAAACTGGGTCTTGCCCCTGAATATGCGAATGGTCAAAGGATTCGATCCGGTGTCCGTGAGGCAGCCCGAGGACATCAGTGATCTCGTTCATTGCCCCTACTGTCTTACGGTCATCAAGCTCTAACAGCCGGAACTTTTCTTCCAACACTAAGCGTGAATTTTTTTGCGCCATTTCAAGCAAGTCTCTCTTTTGCCCCCGCTGTGGGGTCCGGACCGGCACGCCTAAAATTTGTGCCAAGATCTCATGCTCCATTCCTTGCGGGACTAAAATTTCTTTCGGTAAGATCCGATTTTTTTGGTTATAAAATTGCAAAATGAAAGATGCTAACTCGTTTTCCGGGGTATCAATACAAGGAAACAGGCGCTTTTCCCGTTTCATCAGGCGTGCTTGCCGGATAAAGAAGACTTGGATCGATAACCAGCCCTTGTCCATGTAAAAAGCAAACAAATCTCTGGGTGTATTATCATTAGAAATAATCTTTTGCCGTTCGACCGTCACCTCGACATAATGGATCTGGTCTCTCAACTCTGCGGCACGTTCAAATTCCATTTTTTCTGCAGCCTTGTTCATCTGTTGCGTTAACTTGCGTTTGATCCCAGCCACATTGCCATGCAAAAACGATTTAATTTTTTTGATCTGGGCGTCATACTCACTTTGAGGCACTTCTTTAAAGCACGCTCCCAAGCACTGTCCCATATGATAGTACAGGCACGGTCGTTTCTGGTAACCATTACAGCGTCGTAACGGGTACACCTTTTGTAAGAGCTGCATCGTTTCGGTCGCAGCATAAACGTTCGGATATGGTCCAAAGTATGACCCGCCATCGTTTTTGACCTGACTGGCGATTTTTAAGGTTGGGTCTTTTTCATGTGTAATTTTAATATAGGGATAACCTGTGCCCCGCTTCAACTTGATGTTGTAATAGGGTTTATGCTTTTGAATCAGGGTAATTTCCAATAAAAAAGCTTCCTTGTCAGTTGAGGTCACGATCGTTTCAAAATCGCGGATCTCGGAAACCAACTTGGCAGTTTTTCCCTCGTGAGCACTTTTAAAATATGAACGAACTCGATTCTTTAAATTCTTAGCTTTACCAACATAAATGATCTTGCTGTTGATATCTTTCATCAGATAACAACCTGGCAGATCCGGCAACAATTTCAATTTATTTTCTACGTGTTGAGTTGCCATCTAAACGATCCTTTCTTTATGTCATTACTCTAATTATAACGCGTTCTAGCGCCAATTCATAACAATTCAGCCGTTAGAACAAATAAATTTTTCAAAATATAATCTAGCTTTAATTGCACGAACGAAAACGAGCGGCAAAAACTACGCTGCTCTGAAGCACCGCTAATTTTTACCACTCGTTTGTTTTGATCTTTTCGTGAAATTTTCGGCTTAGCTTCTGATACCAAAAACGCATCAAAGGTCAGCTTCCGATAATGCTTGGCTCTTAAACGCCTCTCTTTGCCCTGCTTTAGAGAACTTTAGATAAAAATTCTTGTCCCCGCTTAGTTTCTGGATGTTCAAAAACAGCTTCAGGAGTCCCGGATTCCTGAATATAACCATCGGCCATCAGCCAGATCCGGTCGGCAACTTCCCGGGCAAAGCCCATTTCGTGGGTGACAACAACCATCGTCATCCCTGATTGAGCTAAGTCTTTCATTACTTCCAAGACTTCCCCGACCATTTCAGGGTCAAGGGCTGAGGTCGGTTCGTCAAATAACATTACTTCGGGATCCATCGCTAAGGCCCGGACGATGGCGACCCGTTGTGCCTGCCCGCCAGACAAGCTAGCTGGATACTGATCTGCTTTTTCTAACAAACCTACCCGCTCCAATAATTCACGGCCCTTTTTTTCTGCTTCTTCCTGACTAATGCCCTTCACCTTAATGGGTGCAGCTGTAATATTGCCCAGGACAGTCATATTCGGGAATAAATTAAAGTTCTGAAAAACCATCCCCATCTTTTGACGCAGCTGGTTCAATTGTTTTTCAGAGATCTCAGTCAAATTCTTTCCTTCAAAAATAATTTTACCCGCTGAAGGATGCTCTAAGACGTTCAGACACCGTAGAAAAGTACTCTTGCCGGCTCCCGATGGTCCAATCACACAAACAACTTCACCTTGGTTGACTACTTCATTAATATCTTTTAAAACTTCACTTTTTCCAAAAGTCTTTTTTAAATTTTGAATTTGCACTAACTCTGTCATGGGCGTTTCTCCTTCATTTTCAAGTCTGAACTTGGTCTTGCTTGAATGTTAATACAAATATTATGACATATTTCGTTTATTTATGCAATAAGAAGAAATAAAATTCATTTTACGGGTCCTTTATGCGTTAACTAGGAGCTCTCACCGAGTTTTATACAGTATTGTTGATAAACGTTATCCAAAACCAGTTAATGATTTGAAAAAACTGTCAGAAACTGCTATGCTTAATGGCGAAATTAAAAGTACCTAGTCACTTGAAGGAAGTGAAGCTCATGAGTTTAAAAATCAACCGTCAATCAGATCTTGACGAACTATTTAGTAAATTTGCCGTTGTCCCTGGAACAGAACCTAAAAAGACCACTGAACCCCAGGACAAACAAACAGAGAAAAAAACTGAAAAACCTGCAAAAAAATGACTCTTCCCGCCGGAAAAGTCATTTTTTTAGTTTATTTTGCTGGTGAAAAACCATGCGGATAGCGTTTATTTAGGGTTTCGATGTTATCCTTAGCAACTTCATCAAAAGGAATGTCAGCCCACTGTGCAATTTGCGAAAGATACCATAAGACATCGCCCATTTCATGAATCATTTGTTGCTGGTCAAGTTTTTTACCCTTAAAAGTATAATCCTTGATCAAATCGATCAGCTGACCGCTCTCGCCTGCTAGACCTAGTGCACAATTGGTTAAGACTTGCTCATTACCGTAAAGCGTGCGGTTGGCCTTATCTTGGTATTCATTAAACTCCATCAAATTCCCCATCCTTTATGCATCAAAATTAAACTTCAATTGCAGCATTGCTTGAACACTATGACTTGCTCTTTTTTTCGATCCAATTCCAAACTTGATCTTTACCAGTTTTATCTAAAGCTGAAAACAACACCAACTCATCGTCTGCTTGGAGTTGTAAAGTCTTTTTGATGACACTAAAAGACTGATTTCGTTTGCTCTTTTTAACCTTATCGATTTTCGTTCCCACTACTAAAACTGGTAAATGATAAAAGTGTAAGAGCTCAATCATTTGCACGTCAAGTTTTGTCGGTGCATGTCTAGCATCCACCAACGAAACAACGCCACGTAATTGTTCACGGCTAGATAAGTAAGTTTCGATCATACGCCCCCACTTATCACGTTCTTTTTGGGAAACCTTAGCGTAGCCATAACCGGGAACGTCGACGAAAAATAATTGTGACTCAATATCATAAAAATTTAAGGTCTGCGTCTTCCCTGGCTGGCTTGATGTCCGTGCGTAACTTTTACGGTTAATTAAGCCATTGATCAGTGATGACTTACCCACGTTGGAACGTCCGACAAAAGCGATTTCTGGATACCCCTGAGATGGGTATTGGCTGGGACTGACTGCACTAATAGTCAGATCAACATTATGAACCTGCATAAAATATATGCCTCTCTTTCTAAATTACCTTTAATTCTATCATACTCGTCTGGCTGCGCCAGTGCCAAAGATAAACTCTTTGCGAAATTTAACCCAGACACTGCCTCTTTGCTGCTTTTTTCATCGCGTTTTTCGCTGACAGCTTGAGCCGCTAAAATAAAAAAACACCCAGGATCGAATCTGATCCTCGGATGCTTTAGTAAATCACTTCGAGGGCCATGGTCCCTCCACGCGATTAATTGTTAATTTAAATTACTTAACGTTGACAACTTCTTTGTCACCGTAGTAACCACAACTTGAACATACATGGTGAGCTTGTCTTAATTCACCACAATTTGGACATGCTGTCATGCCAGGAACTTGCAGCTTGTAATTAGTACGACGAAGTCTCTTCTTAGTCTTGGAAGTTTTTCTCTTTGGTACTGCCATTTTTACAAGCACCTCCTTCTTTTGAATTTAAAATATTCAACAAAAAGCATTGTAACCTTTCACCACTACTTTTGCAACTACTCTTCCGGGTCGTCAAAAAAATGGGCTAGTTTCTCCAAGCGTGGATCAACTTTAGGTTTAGCTTCTTCTTGTTGTTTGCTTAACTGCTCTTCGGATAAAACTTGCCAGTTTTGCCCTGCAATCGCAGAGTTATCAGCATCTTTTTCCGCAGCGGTTAAAACCTGCATGGGAATCTGTAACAAAATGTTATCAGTTATGACTTTTTCCAAATCAAGAACATCATCATCGAGCACGATCACCAAGTCTTTTGCTGAAAAATCAGTAAAATCGGTGCGAGTCGACTCAACGTAATTTTCACTAATTAGGAAGGAAAGCTGAACTTCGGCAGGTTCTAATGAACGAGTCGAAGGTAAAGTGAGAGTTGCCTCAACTTGCAGCTGGCTATATGCTCCCAAGCGGTCAGCCCCGATCAGGCCAGTGACCTGAACCGGTTGGACTGCTTGCAAATCAGGGCGCCTGACCCGCAAGTCTTTCTCTAAGTTTAGTGTTTCATTGATCTGGAGTGGTTCATCACCAAGCTGTTGCAGTTGTTTATACGACCACTTCATGCTATTTTCCTCCAATGCAACACGTTTGATTATACCGTGCTTGAATTTCTTTGTCAATGTATTTTCCTTGACACCCTAATTAAAATACAGTGGTGCCCGCTTTAGATCCTGTTCGGAACCGTTAAACAGCTGGTAAATTTTGCCTGCGCGGTAATCAACTGCGAGCTGTTTTTTCTTATCATCCTGTGAAACGCGCGAATAGATAGGAAACGGACAAGTTTTCTTAACCATGGCTAATTGTTCTCGTCCCTGCCGGTCAAAGCCTAAGAGGCGCACGTACGGCGCTTGATTGTAGTCTTTGACTTCGGCCCCAGAAATATTGAGCAAGACCGCCACGGCTAAACGCGCCAAATGAGTATAGGTAAAACGCTTGGTCTTTACTTTTTTGACCCATTGTTCAAACGTTAAGTCACCTGGCAAGCGCTGCGTTTGTTCTTGCAACCGATACTCGATCCCCTCTGTCATCCCATAAATTTGGTGTAAGTGAGGGATTTGACTGCTTAAAAGACGGTAGCGTAGGAGTGGAAAGAAATCATCCCACGACACAAAACGCTCCGTTAACAAGTCAGTTAACGAGTCTGCGGGCAAATAAGGGGCCAAGAGTTCTTTTTTTGCTGGTGTCGCCTGCTGGTCATCCGCAAAATTTTTGCGAATGGCCGAGGCACTGGCAATTTGGGCGCCTTGGTGCAGCGTTTCATCATGGTAGCTGGTTTCTACCCGTTGAATCGGAACCAATTCCAAGGGTTCTCCCAAACGATAGTTAGCCTTGGCATAGGCTAAGCCTAACAGATCATTCGGCTGATCAACTGGATGGCCGATTTCACGCGTGATCGCCGCCTGAAAAGAACGGGCATACGATTCATCGTACTTGTGAAACTGGCCGTGGACATGATGAACTTGGCGAGCCATCGCCTGAAAGTCATATTCCTGGTGTTCTGCGCCAAAAACCAGGCGGGTGGCTCCAAGTGCCGCCAATAAGGAAACCGCCCCATCAGCAAATCGTTCGGCCGGCTGTACGCAGGCCAAAACTGGCAATTCAATGACCAAGTCGGCCCCATTTGAAATGGCTTGGCGGGTCCGGGTCCATTTGTCTAAACAAGCAGGCTCGCCCCGTTGCAAAAAGTTGCCGCTCATGGCGACCACGATCGTCTCACCTGGATACATCTCTTTGATCTGCTGCAGCTGATATAAGTGACCATTATGAAACGGATTATATTCAGCAACGACCCCAACTACACCTGCCATACACCTGATCCCTCATTTTTATTTACGACAACTAAAAAACCAGCGTGTCGTTTGTTCTGTCAGCGGACTATCCGCTAGGCCGGCAGTTAAGTCGACCTGCGTAAAGCCTGCTTTTTTTAGTAATTCAAGATAAACTTTGGCAGGATAAGTGCGCTCATAATGGTGCTCACTTAACCGTTCAAAGCCTGTTCCTGCCTGATTTTTAACAAAAAATGTTAATTCATGCTCAATGCCATGCTCCACGTCTGTCGGATAGGAATGCCACAAAAAAGCCTGGTCTTCATTTTGATAGTTATACATATAATCTGGAAAGACCTGGTCAATTTGGTAGGTACTATGCACGTCGAATAAAAACTGTCCGCCTGTCGGCAAATGTTGCGCGACCTGCTGAAAAACAGTTCCAACTTCTGTTTGGTCAGCCAAATAACACAGCGAATCCAAACTGCTAAAGATCGTTTGATATTCACCTAATTCTGACAGATCCATCATATCTCCCTGATACAGTGGGATAAAAACATCAGCCTCGCCAAAACGTGCACTTGCCAAACTCAACATTTCTTCCGAAAGGTCCAGTCCTTCCAGCTGATAACCTGCCTGTTTCAGCAGCAAAGTCAGCGCTCCCGAACCGCAGCCTAGATCTAAGACTTTCGCGTTAGCGTCTACTGCAACCTGTTGCTGAAAATACTTGATCCAATCTTCATAAACAATTGGGTCCATCAACTGGTCATATAACTGCGCAAAAGTGGTGTAGATCATTGAGCAGCGATCCATTCAGTGACGTCAACTGTTGGTGCATCAGACCACAATTTCTCCAGGTTGTAAAATTCGCGTGTTTCTTTTTGGAAGACGTGTACGATCACATCGCCTAAATCCATTAAGATCCAGTTTGAATTGTTCTTGCCTTCAACTGCACGGACATCAAAACCAGCTGCTTCAACTTGTTCTTCAATGTTGTCAGCAATCGCTTTGACCTGACGTTGTGAACCTGCTTCCATGATCACAAAATAATCAGCCAACAAACTAACTTGTTGTACATCTAAGGCCACAATATTTTCAGCCCGTTTGCTATCAGCAGCTTTGACAACTGCTTCTAATAATTCTTTATTATCCATTCTTGGTCTCCTTTAACGTGTCCATTCTTACTGTCACTACTCAACATTAATTTCCAGCGACCCAAGCATTATAGGTCAAAATGGCAGTCGGATAAATTGTCCGGTTGGAACTTAGCAAATACTCTAAGGTATGCTTCGTTTCAAACGTTACTGCTGCTTTTAGATCAGCATAAGCTAAGCTGCGCGCAATTTGCGCATCGGGAAAATCACGGCCGTCTTCCACAAAATCAGCCACATAGATGATCTGATCTAATTTAGTCATTTCTGGTGCGCCAACAGTGTGACGCACAATGGCATTTAAAATTTCTTGATCAGTGATCTGAAGTTCATCGTGCACGATTTGTGCGCCGACTACCCCATGCCAAATGAAATTACCCCAGTTTAGCAAATCAGGGTCTAAGTTGGCCCGTTTGATGACTGCTTTGAACTCTTCTGCACTGCGTTCTTTGGCATAATCATGACATAAAGCAGCAATGCTGGCCTTTTCAACGGACACATCATTGAGCTGGGCCAGTTTCACGGCAGCCTGTTCAACCCGAACGACATGTTCAAAGCGGTGCTGACTTAAACTCTTTTTGACTGCCGCCAATAAATCTTGCCGACTGCCAGCATAAAAACCTGCTGAATATTCAATTTCAGTCACGGTATAACCCTTCTTCCTTCAAATACTCTGCAACAGCGTCAGGTACCAAATATCTGATCGAGCACCCTTGCTTGATTTTATTTCTGATCAAAGTTGAGCTAATATCAATCGTCGGAACATCGACCCACAAGATTGGATACTTACTATTCATCTTGGCTCCAGTCCGTTTCACACCGACAAATTTCACCATTTTAACTAACTCATCAATTCGATTCCATTTCGGCAGATACTCAACCATATCGCCGCCAATAATAAAGTAATAGTCAACGTCTGGATGTCTGGCTTTGAGCTCCTTGATCGTATCATAGGTGTAACTAACTCCGCCACGGTCGACTTCTAAGGTATCTAAGGTAAATTTTTCATTTCCTGCGATTGCCATTCGGACCATCTTAACTCGGTCTTTAGCTGCAATGGCTTCTTTTTTATCGACATGCGGCGGTAAGTTATCTGGTAAAAAAACTACCTGATCTAAACCCAGTTGACTAGCAACTTGGTCTGCCACGATCAAATGTCCGTTATGCACTGGATTAAAAGTGCCGCCCATCAGGCCAACTCGTTTTTTGGGAGCACCAAACATCAACTCTGACATCACTTGAATCTTAGGAACATCAACAGTACTTGTTTGCAACCTACTGCCCTCCAACACTAAATAGCTTCGACTTCCGTTGAAAGTCTACGATTATCTTTGTCGGAAGCCTTTTTGTATAAGACAAGAATATGGCCGATTTTTTGTACGACCTGAATTGAACTATTTTTTTCAATAAATTCAACCACTTCGTCTTCTTCAACCATTGAATTTTGTAAAATAGATACTTTCAATAATTCTCGTTTTTCAATGGCTGCTTGCACGTTTTCAAGCCAATTCTCACTTAAACCATCTTTACCAATTTGGATCAATGGTCGCATACTATGAGCTTGACTACGCAAAAAGCGTTTTTGTTTACCACGTAATTTCATTTTTTCACTCCTTACTAAATAATATTCATAATTTTGCCGTTTAAACCATGGCTTTTCTTAATAAAACACCGACTCCAGCAGGCGCGTACCCAGCAACAACTGCACCGCTAGGAACTGTGACCCAACCCAAGCCTTCAAAAACCAAGTCGCTTTTTTCTTTCACTTTAAATTCAAAGCGAGCTAACTGCGGGAAGTTGCCCAATTCATCGGCTGTTGGCGGCTGTAATAAACCACCCTGATGCTTAACAAAGAAGTCATCAGCTTTTTCTAGCTTAGTCCGGTGGATCTGCAGGTTGTTTTCCATATAAACTACCACACCATTCCGCTCTTTTGGACCAGCAATCAGATCCAAGCGTGCTAAACCGCCGAAAAATAAGGTCTGTCCGCCAGCTAATTGATAAACTTTAGGCCGAATTTCTTTTTGCGGAGTGGCAATGCGTAATTCCTTGGCTGACAAATAATGTGCCATTTGGTCTTTATGAATGATCCCGGGGGTATCAACTAAAACACTGCCATCATCCAGCGGAATTTCAATTTTATCCAAAGTCGTTCCTGGGAAGCGGGAAGTGGTGATCAAATCTTGCATCCCGGTACTTTGTTTGATAATTTGGTTGATCAAAGTTGATTTACCGACATTAGTGACCCCAACGACGTAGACATCGCGCCCTTTGCGGTACTTTTCAATGGCAGCCAATAATTTATCGAGCGAGTGACCACGAGTTGCACTAGTCAGCAAAACATCGACCGGATGAATCCCTTCCGCATTTGCTCGTTGACGGACCCAATCTTTGAGCTTTGGCCGCTTTAATGAGCGGGGTAATAAGTCTTCCTTATTACCGACCATCAAAACTGGGTTATCCCCTACGAAACGGTGGATCCCAGGAATTAATGAACCATTAAAGTCAAAGACGTCGATCACATTCACGATCAATGCGTCAGCACTGCCGATTTGGTTCAGTAATGCCAAGAAATCATCGTCGGTTAAAGAAACGTCACTGACTTCATTGTAATGACGTAATCTAAAACAACGTTGACAATATAGTTCATCATTTTCTAGACCTTTTTTAATGGCTGAAGCCGGAGTATATCCCAGCTTCTCTGGGTCATCAGATTGGATCTTTGCCCCACAGCCAATACAATATAATTCTTCGTTATTTTCAGTCATTCAATGAATGCCCCCATGTTCGTTTTAAATAGCCCTTTTTTAACAGTCGTTTTGTCAAACGTTTTTCCATCGCCCGGTTAATTTGCGTGTTCCAAGCGTCAGTTTCGATCAATGGCTTGACCAAAATACTCTTGATGTGCGCATTATTAGCCGCTGCAACATCAGTTAAGAGCTGGTCACCGACCAAGACAATTTCTGAAGATTTAACCCGGTACTGCTTTTTAGCAATATTAATTCCACGGGTCAATGGTTTCAACGCCCGGGAAATAAACGGTAATTTTAAATCGGTCAAAGCTCGAGCGACCCGCTTAGAACTGTTGTTAGACACTACCACCACAGGAATTCCAGCTGCACTCATGGTTTTGAGCCATTCTCGCAACTGAGGTGTCCCATTGGGGTTGTTCCAGGCAATTAAAGTATTATCCATGTCGGTCAAAATCACCCGAATGTTGTGTGCCCGAACGTCTGCAGGGGTTAAATTATAGATTGATTCCAACATCCATGTTGGTCTAAAATGTGCAAGCATATCCTAACTCCTCTATTTTCGTTAATATCTCTTATTATAGATGATTTTCATGAATTTTAGCAAAAATTAGACTGCTTGAATTTTCAGTAGCCAATTTTAGGAGCTGATTTTGTTCGTCTAATATGCAAAAAAGCTGAAGCAAAACAAAGTTTTGTCTCAGCTCATGATATCTAAATAGATTATTTTGCTAAAGCTTTTTTAGCTTCTTCAACGATTGCTGTAAAGCTTGCAGCATCGTTAATGGCCAAGTCAGCAAGCATCTTACGGTTTACATCGATTTCAGCAAGCTTCAAGCCATGCATTAATTTGCTATAGCTAATGTCATTTGAACGAGCTGCTGCATTGATGCGGGCAATCCATAACTTACGGAAGTTTGATTTGTTCTTCCGACGATCACGAAAGGCATATTGTTGGCCCTTCATAACTTGTTGCTTAGCTACCTTAAATTGGATATGTTTTGATCCACGGTAACCTTTAGCTAATTTTAACATTCTCTTACGACGCTGACGCGTAACTGTGCCGCCTTTAACACGTGACATGTAAATTCCTCCTTAATAATCATCCAAGTCATACTTGGATCAGCCCTCTACTTTTGAGGGACTCAAAAACTTTTCAGGTTGTACTTAATTAAGTACAGATTTAATCGATCGTTACAAATGATTATTTCATTTGTGAAAGCATTTGCTTGATCCGGCTCATATCTGTTGAGTCTACCATGCCTGCTTTAGCTAATTGACGGCGTTGTTTCTTGGTCTTGCCGTGGAAACGGTGTGATGTGTAAGCATGTGATCGTTTCAAACCACCATTGGCAGTTTTCTTAAAGCGCTTTGCAGATGCGCGATGTGTTTTTTGTTTTGGCATAATGCATTTTCCTCCTAAGTTATTAGCCTATTTTTCGGCTAATGGTGCAAGCATTAAGAACATGCTGCGACCATCCATTTTTGGTTTTGATTCAACGGAAGCAACATCTTGTGTCTCCGTTGCAAAATTATTCAAGACTTCCCGGCCAATATCTTTATGTGTGATCGCACGTCCTCTAAAGCGAATCGATACCTTGACCTTATCGCCCTTACTCAAGAACTTACGCGCATTTTTGACCTTGGTGTTAAAGTCGTTCGTGTCGATCGTTGGACTTAAACGAACTTCTTTAACGTTAATGACTCTTTGCTTTTTGCGAGCTTCACGTTGTTTCTTTTGTAATTCAAAACGGTACTTACCATAATCCATGATTTTGGCAACTGGTGGCTTAGCCTTCGGTGCAACTAAGACCAAGTCTAAACTGTTTTGCTCAGCTAATGCTAAAGCATCTTTCTTAGACTTAACTCCAAGCTGTGTTCCATCATGACCGATCAAACGAACTTCGCGTGCGCGGATACCATCATTTACAATCTTGTCTACTGCTATGATATTTCACCTCCAAAAATATTCAGAAGAGTAAGCAGAAAAAAAGTGGGTGTTTTTTCAACACCCACCAGGCCCCACGTTACAGTGAGGCTATTACGTAATTCTGCCCGAGGACTCAAATCCCCTAGGCGAGAAGCGGGTGCTTCTGCTTTTTTCTCAACTACAATAGTCTACCAACTATTTGCAGCTTTGTCAATTAGTTTTTTCGGCTATATGTTTCAATATCATGATTTAGCAGTGTGACAAAGTCATCAAAGGCCATTGTTTCAGTTTCTTTTTCACCATATTTTCTAACAGTGACGGTGTTATCAGCAACTTCTTGATCACCAATTACCAATGAGTAAGGGATCTTGTTGACTTGAGCCTGACGGATCTTGTAACCCATCTTTTCATTTCTGTCATCAATTTCTACCCGGATCTGGTGAGCCATCAAACGGCTTTGCAAGTCTTTAGCGTGAGCCAAGTGTAAGTCATTCTTAACTGGAATGATGTCAACTTGTTTTGGAGAAAGCCATGTTGGGAAAGCACCCTTGTACATTTCAGTTAAGTAGGCTGTAAAGCGTTCCATTGTTGAGATCACACCACGGTGGATCATCACTGGACGGTGGTCTTCACCATCGGTACCAATGTACTTCAAGTCAAAACGTTCTGGCAACAAGAAGTCCAATTGAATGGTTGATAATGTTTCTTCGCCGCCAAGAGCTGTCTTCGTCTGAACATCAAGTTTTGGACCGTAGAATGCGGCTTCGCCCTCTGCTTCAAAGTAATCCAAGCCCATGTCATCCATAGCTGACTTCAACATCTTTTGCGACTTGTTCCACATTTCATCATCGTCAAAGTACTTTTCCTTGTTAGCAGGATCACGGTAGCTCAAACGGAAACGATAATCATGAATATCAAAGTCATTGTAAACATCGATCATCAAGTCCAAGATCTTCTTGAATTCATCTTCAATTTGATCTGGAGAAACGAAAGTATGACCATCATTTAAAGTCATTTCACGAACACGTGACAAACCTGTCAACGCCCCGGATTTTTCATAACGGTGCATCATTCCTAATTCTGCGATACGCAAAGGAAGTTCACGGTATGAACGTTTGTGATGGTTATAGACTTGGATATGTGAAGGACAGTTCATTGGACGTAATTCCAAGAATTCACCGTCGCCCATATCCATTGGTGGGAACATATCTTCACGGTAGTGGTCCCAGTGACCTGATTGTTTGTATAAGTCAACGTTAGCCAAAACTGGAGTATAAACATGTTCGTAGCCAGCAGCTAATTCCTTGTCAATGATGTAACGTTCCAAAGTCCGACGAATCGTGGCACCATTTGGCATCCAGTATGGCAAACCTGCACCGACCTTAGGATCAACAAAGAAGATGTCCAACTGATTCCCGATCACACGGTGGTCACGTTCGTGGGCTTCTTGTCTTCTAGCCAATTCTGCATCTAATTCTTTTTGCTTGTAGAAAGCTGTCCCATAGATCCGTTGTAACATTGGATTGCTTGAAGCACCCTTCCAGTAAGCACCAGCAACAGACAAGAGTTTAAAGATCTTCACTTTTCCTGTTGCAGCCAAAACTGGTGCATAAGCCAAGGAAGTAAAGTCGCCATGCTGGTAAACAGCTACCTGCCCGTCAACTGTTAGTTCTTCAACTAATTCTTTTTGATAAGGATCGTTACCAGCCAATTTCAAAGCATCAGCTTGGCTTAGACTAGCAAATTCAATTGGTTCGTTAGCTAAGATCACCTGTTGCATAGCGGCTGAAACATCATCAAAGTCTGTCACAGCTAATTGTGCTTGACCAGGCTTTTCTGTGTCTAAGTAGAAGCCGTGTTCATCAGCATGAGCTTCCCCAAAGTTCATTTCAGGATATTTGTCTGCCAAAACTTCATTCAAAATGAAGGCGGCTGTTTGCCACAAGACATTGAGTCCTTCTTCTGAATCTTTAGTAATAATTTCGATCGCACCATCAGCAACTAATGCTTGGCGTAAATCAACAGCTTGGTCGTTAAACTTCCCAGCAACAGCTTTTTTACCTAAGCTGATACTAATGGAGTTTGCAATTTCTTGAACAGAGATACCACTATCGAATTGTTTGACAGTGCCATCTGGAAATGTAAGGTTGATCTGTGACATAAAAGTTCCTCCTATATTTTTGGTAAAAAAAATCCCCATCGCTAAACAAGCGACAGGGACGTTTTTTACGTGGTTCCACCCAAATTCGAAACTAAACCATTGGGGGTTCAATTTCCTCTTCAAAGTTGTTAACGGTAACGAACCGGCCTAACTTTGCATTAGGCTTTTCATGAAAGTGGTAAACCATTATCTTGAGAAGTTTTCAGTCACGACTTCTCTCCCTGAAAATTAGGTTCATGTCTTTCACATAATTTAATTCTATTAAAACACTAAACTTCATCGATAGCAAGAGCCAACTAAATTTTTTTATTCCGGCGGTTTCTGCCTAAAACATGGTAGTCGTCTGCCAAGAAACGAATTCGTTCCATAATACGTTGCGCCTTTAATGGTTCAGCTTCTCCTCGACTATTGATAGTTAAATATTCCGCTTCTAATTGTTCCAACGACAAGTTTGAACTAAAAAATGTGGGCAATTCTTCTTGCATCCGGTATTGTAAGATCACGCCTAAAACATCATCCCTAAACCAGCTGCTCATCTGATCTGCTCCAATGTCATCTAACATTAAAATCTGTGCTTTTTTAATGGAGTCGATCATTTGACCGGTCGAGTTATTACCAATTGAGCTTTTCATTTTCACCGCAAATGATGGAAAGTGAACTAAAGTCGTGCTAAACCCTTTTTCCGCCAAGGAATTGGCCAGCGCACCTAACAGGTAGGTTTTCCCCACTCCAAAGTTGCCTTCCAAATATATTCCCTTATGAAAAACATGGGGATCAGTCTGAAACTCTTGGTAAAAACGCAGAGCCGCATCTAAAATCTCTTCCCGTCCTTCTGGGTCGTAATCTTCTAGTTTTGCGTCACGGATCGACTTCGGTAAACTAATGATCCGAACCCGCTGTTGCACTTCTTTTTGCTTTTGATGAGCTACAAATTCCTTGGTTGGCGTATAGGTCACCTCAATATGGTGGTTACTTAATGTCAAATAAGGATAATATCCCGGCATAAAAGTCTTTTCCCCGGTCGCTAACTTGCGTTTGAAGTTAACAAACTCATACAGCTTGCTGGCACTGCGAATAATATCTTCTTTCGTCAATTCAGTGCGGTGCTTTTGTAAAAATGCAACAACATCTGGGTCTTGTTCCGCTGCAGCAATTAATTTTTGATACCGGTCACCCCACCTATTATCTTTAAGTTGTGCTGAAAGTATCTCGCTTAAACTTTCCATCTTCTCACCCCATTGTTAGTGCTGTTAAACTAGTCACTTTATTTTGAATTCTTGTGATCATCACTTTTAATTTCCGCCAAACGACGCTTGATTTCCGCCTGTAAAGCAGCTTTTTTATCCAATTCTTCTTTGGTTGCGACCGGCTGTTGATAATCTTTTTGTGCCCAGTCCGGCAACTGCTCTTTTTGAACCACTGGACGTTGACGCCGGTAGTTGGTTTTTTTCGCTTGATTTTCTCGCTTGGCTTTGCCATTTTGCACCGACTGCCGCGCTTCAGCCATCGCTTCTTCTGCGGTTTTGACACCATCTTTAGCCCATCTAGCCGCTGTATCTTCAAAATACTCTTGCTTCATCGTTGCATAACCGCGGTCACCAAGATAGAAATGAATTAAAACGTTGATCACTTCATTCGGCAAAACTTGTTTCGACACCAAATTCATCACCATATACCGCTCAGCGTTGGTCATGTAGGAGTTATTTTGCTCCTTAATTTCCTGCAAAAATTCTAACGGCAACATGGCTCGACAAGCCGCAAGCAAGGCCTCGTCTTGTCCCGAACCCCCACCAGGCGCTGAATTAGCTGGCTGCTGGTCTGGTTTAGCCGAGGCTGGTTGTGACTGCGTTTGCGGTTTTTGCTGCTGATTTAAGTAGTCAAACGACTCATGTGCCAACTTTTTAAAGTATTTTGCGTTTAAATGGTTGGTATTGATATCAATGGCTTCTTCTAACAAGTGCACCAGTTGTAACTCATCCAACCCATATAACAAATGGATCGTATTGATTGCATCAAGATTCTTGAAAGCCTCGTCTTCTGGCACAAAGGATTTTTGTAATAATTGCCGGAAAAATTTGAGGTCAAGGTCAGTCTCGTTTTGTTTGATTAACTGCTCTGGCTCTTTGGTTGGACTAGTCTGTTTCTTAGTAGACGCATGCTGTAATAACGTGCCCTGTTGAACCTGAAAAACTTCCAAGAAAGTCTTGGTAACTTCTAATTTTGGGTCCAACTCAAACTGTGGCGGACAGTATTTTTCCTGAACCTTCCGGTAGGCTCCCTGTCCGATCGTTTCCAACAAAATCGTACTTAACAGGTCATCGTTAAAAAAAGCATCGCCGACCAAGGGACTTTGCAGCGCATAAATTGCCAAATTACCCAGGCGATCCGTTTTTTCAAAGGTCCGTAATAGTCCTAAAGCCTCTAGCTTTTCCCGGGACTCTATCAAATCACGCATCCCAAGCGATAACCCCGATAAAAGTTCTTTATTCATCGAACGTTTGACCAAATTTGGGCGCGGCTTACCATACCGACTCAGCAACATATACAAACCATAGGCTTTTGCGCCCATGATCGGTAGGTATAGGTCTACTAAGCCAGAAATTTGTTCACCACTCAAAGCTGCGGCTTGAACTACTACAAAACCATCCTTCGGGGAAATGTTTCTTAAATTATCAGTTGTCATCTTTTCCCCTCTCGCTTACTTATTTTTTAGTCTTAGTTGTTTGTGACCCGGAGTCTTCTTCGTCTTTACTGCGACCCATTAGTTCGTTTAATTCATTGACAAATGAACCCATATCCTTAAACTCCCGGTAGACACTGGCAAAACGAATATATGCCACATCATCCACGTTAACTAATTCATCCATCACATATTTACCGATCAACTGTGTGGAGACTTCGGTCCCGCCTAAAGCGCGCACCTTACTTTCGATATTATCAACAATGCTCGTGATCTTATCCATGCCGACCGGTCGTTTTTCGGCTGAACGCATGATGCCGCGCAAGATCTTCTCGCGGTCAAACTCTTCTCTAGTTCCATTCTTTTTGATCACTAACAGCGGCGTGGCTTCAACCCGTTCAAAGGTCGTAAACCGGTAGCCGCAATTTTCACATTCTCGGCGCCGTCGAATAGCGTGACCGTTGTCGGCTGGCCGACTGTCAACAACACGCGAACTGTTATGATGACACTGTGGACACATCATAAATTCCACCTCAATTACAATTAAATTCCAAAATTTTAATTACGTTTTTTTAGTCCATCATTCACAATGATTTTACCATAAATACTAGCGCAAAAAAACTTTTCCGTAACGCCAGCCTAGGCTTACCACCATTTGCACCATGCTACTAACAGCTCAATTTGATAAACGGTCTCTCAAGCTTATTCTGCAGTCACTGGTTTTTGACAGTTTGGACAAAAATGTGTCCCCCGCTGACCGACGACAATTTTTTCAATTGGCGTTTGGCACCTGCTGCAAGGTTCACCTTTGTGCCCATAGACTTGTAATTCATTTTGGAACGAACCAATGGCATCATTCACTGCTGCGAAGGTAAAGACCGTTGTTCCGTGGGCTTCAATGGCCCGGTTTAATTCCTTGATGATATTATCATGGAGTTCTTGAGCCTGTTCCATCGTGATCTGGTTACACTTAGTTTCTGGGTGGATCTTAGTCATCCACAAGGTCTCATCGACATAAATATTTCCTAAACCAGCTACGATCGTCTGGTCTAGTAATGCAGTCTTGATCACCTTTTTCTTTTGCTGCAAAGTTTGATAAAATTCTTTGGCGTCAAAAGTTTCAGGAGTTGGTTCTGGTCCCAGTTTCTTCAAAGAAGGCAGTTGATCTTCTGTCCCTGTCTTTACCAATTGCATCCGGCCAAATTTACGAACATCGTTGTAACGTAACTGCCGACCATCGTCTAGGTCAAAAACCACGTGCGTGTGCTTATCTAAGTCTTCGGTCTGACTTTTAACTGAATACTTGCCTTCCATCCGCAAATGAGACACCATGGTTAACCCCTCAGATAAACGGAATAACAAGTATTTGCCGCGCCGGTCGATTTTTAAAAAGCGGCGGCCGGTCATCGCCGTTTGAAATTCTGTTGGATCACCCTGAATAATTTTCGGATAGATCAACTGAACCCCCGTAATTTTTTTATCAATGATCAGTGCGCTTAAACCGCGCCGAACTGTTTCAACTTCTGGTAATTCTGGCATCTTTTTCCCCCACTTACTTTAACTTCATCTTTTGTGATTTAAAAGCCGTAAAAGCAAGGTAACTATCTTGCTTTTACGGTTCAAGTTACTACAAATTAATTTCTAACTTATTTAGCGTTAAACCATGTTTTACCATGGGCGCATTCCACTTTTAACGGTACTGCTAACTCTACCGCTGAATCCATGACTTGGTTGACTAATTTTTGGAAATCAGCCATTTCTTCATTGGGAACTTCAAAGATCAGTTCATCATGGACTTGTAACAGCATCCGACTTTGCATCTGCTTTTCAGTTAATTGACGATCCATGTTGATCATCGCCACTTTAATAATGTCGGCGGCACTGCCTTGAATTGGACTATTCATGGCTGTTCGTTCAGCAAAGGACCGTAAATTAAAGTTCTTATGGTTAATATCTGGCAAATAACGGCGCCGGTGGAAAATCGTTTCAACAAAGCCTTGTTCCCGTGCATGTTGGACAATCTCATCCATATATTTTTTAACACCAGGGAATTTTTCAAAATAGGTCTCGATAAACTGTTTAGCTTGTTTACGAGTGATCCCAATATTTTGTGACAGCCCATAATCACTAATGCCATAGACGATCCCAAAGTTAACAGCCTTAGCTTGCCGTCTAATATTCGGTGTCACTTCGTCTTCACTGTCTAAGCCAAAGATCTGCATGGCGGTATTAGCATGAATGTCGCGGTCCTCTCGAAAGGCAGCTTGCATGTGTTCGTCACCAGAAATATGGGCTAAGACTCGCAATTCGATCTGCGAATAATCCGCAGAAAAGATTTGCCAGCCTGGATGACTCGGCACAAAGGCTTGGCGGATTTTACGTCCTTCTTCTAAACGGACCGGAATATTTTGCAGGTTAGGATCCACCGAAGACAAGCGACCAGTCGCTGTTAGGGTCTGGGTATAACGAGTATGCACTTTTTGATCTGTATCAAAGACCACTTTCAGTAGGCCTTCAATATAGGTCGACTGCAACTTCGCGAGTTGACGGTAAGCCAAAATATTGTCGATAATTGGTGACATGCCGCGCAGCTTTTCTAAGACACTCACAGCCGTTGAATACCCCGTCTTAGTCTTTTTAATGACCGGCAATTCTAATTTTTCAAACAGAATGTGGCCTAATTGTTTGGGTGAATTAATGTTAAATTCTTCGCCAGCTTCGTTAAAGATCTCCTGTTCAATTTGCGCTAAGCGTTCTTTAAATTCACTTTTCATTTGTTCCAAACGGTCAGTATCAACGGTGATCCCAGCAATTTCCATTTTAGCTAAGACCTGGGCCAATGGTAATTCCATCTTCCAGTACAGGTCTTCTTGTTCGTTGTCAGCTAATTCCTGAAACAGTTCCGTTTTTAAAGCAGCGATGGCCGCAACTTTATGGGTCAAATGTGCAAAAAGTTGGTCATCGTCAGTTGGGATCGCTCTTTTAGCACCTTTACCATAAAACTGTTCATCACTTTTAACTTGGCGGTAGCCGTGAACAACAGCCAATTCGCCCAAATCATCACTATTTTCAGTATTATTCAATAAATATGATACTAGTAATAAATCAAAGTCAATGCCTGTCAATGTGATCCCCAGCCGATTTAAGCCAGCAATCGTTCGCTTACTGTCAAAAACATCAACCTTGATCTCTGGCTGAGTCAAGAACTCAACTAATGGCTTAGACTGTAATAATTCCACGTCTCGACTGGCAAAATACTCGCCGTTAATTTCAAAGACAAATCCAACAAAAGGTGCTTTGTGGTAATTTTTACCGTCCATTTCTAAATAAAAAGTCACCGTTTGATTGGCAGGAACAGGAACGTCAGCTAAGTTTTCACTAGTCAAGGCAGTTACGTCGAGAGCGGTGAAATCCTGTTGTGCAGTAGGATCTTCACCAGTCAATTCCTGCAAGAAAGAATTTAAATCTAATTCTTCATAAAAAGTCCGCAGTTTTTCAGTGTCAGCCTCTTGGCGTTTGGTATCGTCTAGGCCAATTGTCAACGGTGCATCGGTCTTAATTGTCGCTAAATCTTTACACAAAAATGCCGTTTCTCGGTCTTCAATCAAATGCTCTTTCATCTTAGACTTTTTCATTTCGTCGATGTGTTCGTACACGCCTTCAACACTATCATACTGCTTTAATAACTTAATGGCCGTCTTTTCACCCACTTTGGTGACACCAGGATAGTTATCAGAGTTATCCCCAGCTAGCCCCTTCATATCAATAATTTGCTTGGGAACCAAACCATATTTTTCTTGGACATGGGCTGGAGTATATTCTTCGATCTCGCTAAAGCCTTTTTGAGTGATCGCCACAGTCGTCTGTTCAGTCGCTAACTGCGTTAAATCCCGGTCACCGGTCACGACCACCACTTGGTAGCCGGCTTTTTCGCCTTGCCGAGATAAAGTCCCAATAATGTCATCTGCTTCATAGTCTGTTAGTTCATAATTTTGAATGCCATACGCAACTAAGAGTTGTTTGATGTATGGAAACTGTTCGCTTAATTCGCCAGGAGTCTTCGAACGCCCGCCCTTATAATCAGTAAATTTTTTAGTTCTGAAAGTAGTTTTACCAGCATCAAATGCTACTAAAACATTGGCAGGAGAATATTTTTTCAGAATGTTATCCAGGATCTTTTTGAAAACATAAACTGCATTGGTATGCAAACCAGCATGATTAGTAAAACTGCTGACGTTTTGTAACGCAAAAAATGCCCGGAAGGCCACACTGTTCCCATCAACTAATAAAAGTGTTTTTTCTTGTTTAGTCATCATTTTCTCCTTAAAATTAGTATTCAATCTATTTTATCAGACTTACCTAGCATTGTACATTATCATTGATATAACAACGTTTTTAAATTCAAATTACTTGGTCAAACCGCTCAAAAAAAGAGCTCGGTTTAACCCGAACTCTTGTAGTAAAGCTTAGTCATTAATCTCGGCTATTTCCACCTGAGAAAATTGTCAATAATTGTAAGAACAAGTTAATGAAGTCGAGGTACAACTGTAAGGCACCTGCAACTGCTAAACCAGTCGTGTTCATCTGGTCACCAAACTGTAGATACATCATTTTAAATTTCTGTGAGTCCCAGGCAGTCAAAATTGTGAAGATCACAACTCCAACAAAGGAGAACACGTAGGAGATCATCGGACTTTGTAAAAAGATGTTGATCACTGAGACAACCACCAAGGCAATCAAAGCTGCCATTGCTTGGTTCCCAATTTTTGAGAGGTCCTTTTTAGTAGTAGCACCAAAAATCGCTAAGACAATAAAGTCAGCAGAGGCAGCCACAAACGCCATCGTAACGTGCGAAATATCATAAACCATTAAGATCGTGCTTAAAAATAGTCCTTCAATTCCCGCAAATGAAAACAGCATGACTGTACTAAAGGTTGCCGAACGGCCTGGCTTAAAAGAAGCTCCAAAAACCATTAACAGTTGAACAGCAAATAACATAAAGAAAGCATATTTGTGCATCACCAAAAAGTTAATGACTTGCGCTTGAAAAACTGTCGCACATAGATAAGCAATCAGTGCGGAAAAGGCAACTGCCCCCGCCATATATCCATACATTTTAGCGAAGAAACCATTGACTCCGCCCTGTCCAGCTGCATAAGATTGATTAGAATTATTCATCAGATCGTCCTTTCATATTTAGTTAGACATTAAGAAATCGCTTAATTGTCCTTAATGATGCTATCATAACATAGGAATAAGTCGTAAGCAATTTTGATGCCCCATAGAGTTAAATTGTTCGTCTTTTGCTAAAAAACGAGCAACAAAAACCGCCTTGCCTGCCAGCAAAATCGATGTTTGTTCCTCGCTTTAGTTGAACTTCGCAAATAACAGGCTTCGATCAGGCTTGCTTTAATTGCTTTTGCTTTGTTCTAAATTTTAATTTTTACGTAATTTAACTTCGCTTAATAGTCGTTCATAAGCAATTTCGTATTTTTGAATGTCTCCGGCACCCATAAAGACTACCACATCATCATGGAAATCTAAGAGTGGTGACATATTATCGACACTCAAAATTTCGCCGCCCTTAGTAATTTTTTCACCTAAGTCAGCAGCGGAAACACTCCCGTTAGTTTCACGGATCGAACTAAAGATCTCCGTCAAATAGACTTGATCAGCTAAGTTTAAGCTTTCAGCAAATTCATCCATCAACGCGATCGTCCGACTAAAGGTATGTGGTTGGAAAACCGCAATAATCTTCTTGTCAGGATATTGTTGCCGCGCAGCATCGATCGTTGCCTTAATTTCATGAGGATGATGAGCGTAATCGTCAATAATGATCATATCTTCTACTTTTTTCTCAGTAAAACGACGCTTGACCCCAGCAAAAGTTAACAGGTGTTTTTGAACTTCTACTTGGTCCATCTTTTCAATGTAGGCCACGGCAATGACTGCTAAACTATTTAAAATATTATGTTCGCCAAAGAGGTGGATCTCGTAAGTTCCCAGTGACTTTTCACGGAAAAAGACTTCAAAAGTTGAACCGCTCGTTGAACGTTTAATATTTTTAGCCTGAAAATCATTGCCATCTTCAGTCCCGTAGTAATAAACTGGTAAATCAGATTTTATCTTACGTAAGTTAGCGTCCCCACCCCAAGCAAAGATTGCCTTGTTAGTTTGGTCAGCTAAAGTTTGGAAAGCAGCACAAACATCATCCAAGCCAGTAAAGTAATCAGGATGATCAAAATCAATATTGGTCATGATCGTATAATCTGGGTGATAAGCCACGAAATGTCTGCGGTATTCATCTGCTTCAAAAACAAAGAAGCGCGCATTCGGTGTGCCTTTACCCGTACCGTCACCAATTAGGTAACTTGTTGGTGCAACACTGCTCAAAACATGTGACAATAAGCCGGTGGTTGAAGTTTTACCATGCGCACCTGCCACAGCGATCCCCGTCGTTTCAGTCACAAGCATTTCAACTACTTCAGGGTATGTCAAAACTGTTAAGCCCATTTTTTTGGCTTGAGCAATTTCAACTTGATCGTCATCAAATGCGTTACCGGCGACGATCGTCATACCAGCTTTAATATTTTCACTAGCAAAAGGCAAGATCTTGATGCCTTCGTTTTCAAGTCCTCGTTGGGTAAACGTGTATTTTTCAATATCTGAACCAAGTACTTGGCAGCCCTTATCATGTAAGATCAAGGCTAAAGCACTCATTCCAGTTCCTTTAATACCCACGAAAAAATAGGTAGTATCCAGATTCATTACAAACATCCTCTTTTCTATTTTCCACTCACATTAGTCTACCATATCTACAGCACGGTAGCCGGAATTTCTGTGCTAAGCAGCTTAATTTCCCCGCAATTTGGCCAAACCTTCAGGAGTTAAGAAAACATCCCGTGGTTTTGAGCCTTTAGCGCCAGAAATATAGCGTTTATTTTCCAAATCATCAATAATGCTTGCGGCCCGATTATAACCGACGGAAAAGACGCGTTGCAATTTCGAAGTCGAAACGGCCTGCTCATCCACGATATAATCCAGTACCTCAGGCATTAGTTCATCTTCATTTTCTGATTGTAAAGCTTCTTTTTTCAAACCGTCCGGGTCAAAGGCAAAATGTGGTTTACCCTGGGTCCTGACAAAATCAGTGATACGATCAACTTCTTCATCGATAAAGGTCCCTTGCAAACGAATAGTCTGACTAGCACCATTTCCCAGGTATAACATATCGCCCTTCCCTAGCAGGCGTTCGGCTCCAGCAGAATCCAAAATGGTGCGTGAGTCAACTTGACTGGCAACCATAAAGGCCACTCGAGTCGGAATATTATTTTTGATCGTCCCTGTTACAACGTCAACACTTGGACGCTGGGTCGCAATTAACAAATGGATCCCAGCAGCCCGTGCTTTAGCGGTGATCCGGGCAATATAATCTTGGACCTCTGAAGCAGCGACCATCATCAGGTCGGCTAATTCATCGATCACGATTACAATATATGGCATCTTCAAGCCATACTCGCCTGAAGCGGCCACTTTTTCATTAAAGCTGTCAATATTTCGGGCCCCACTCGCGGCCAAACGTTCATACCGCTCATCCATTTCCTTGACGACCCACTTCAACGCTTCAGCGGCTGACTTCGGATCAGAGATCACTGGTGCCAATAGGTGCGGGATCTTTTGGTAAGGTGCCATTTCAACGGCCTTGGGATCGATCAATAGCAGTTTAACTTCTGATGGCTTAGCCTTGTACAACAAGGAGACCAGCAAACTGTTGATAAAGACTGACTTCCCAGAGCCAGTTGCCCCGGCAATCAAGCCATGCGGCATCTTCTTTAAATTAGTGACTTGTGGTTTACCAAATAGATCGACCCCTAAAGCAACTGTCAGCGGTGAACGCGCCGTCTGGAAGCTTTGCGACTGCAAGACTTCGCGTAACATGACTGGACGCGACTTTTGGTTCGGAATTTCGATCCCAATACTGCTCTTACCCGGAATTGGAGCTTCAATTCGAATATCCTTGGCAGCTAAGGCCAGCTTCAAGTCATCGGTCAAATTAGTGACCTTGTTAACCTTGACCCCACGTCCCAGCGTAATTTCAAACTGAGTGACAGTTGGTCCAATGGTCCAATCCTTAACTGTTCCATCAACGTGGAAAGCCTGTAAGGTCTCATTTAAGACATCAGCTTCCTGTAAGACCCATTCATCCATCTGCGGATCATCCACAATAACTGGTTCAGGCAGTAAGGACAAATCAGGGAACTGATAATTAGCTTCCTCATCAACTGAGTTTGGCTGACTAGTATCTTTTTGTTCCTTAAACAAAGCTAAGTCACGTTGCGAATTCTGTTCAAAGTCTAAAATATCTGTCAAAGAACGGTTTAAAGCCCGTTCTTTCTGTTTTGGCCGCGGCGTTACACCTTGGTCGGCCGTGATAACTGGTTGTTTATCCTCAGCGTCAGATTCAATTTCAGTTTCGGCAACAGGCTCGTCTGCTAGCATTGGCGCTGGCTGAACCTGATGATCAGTCTCAGTCACATCCATCAGCTGACGCGGCCCTTCTTGTTCCGTCAAATCAGTCGACTGGCGGTGAGCTAACTCAGTGCTGGATTCAACCGCGCTGGTTTCCTTAGCAGCAGAAGCAGACTGTTCTGTTCCCTGCTCTGCAACATCAGTCGTAACTGAATCTACCGGTGTAAACAGCATTTGGCTGTCAGTAGTTGGCTCGTCAGCTGAAGCTTGCTCACTCTGAGCTGCCTCAGCAGGTGCTTTTACCGCACTAGGTGCTGCTTGAGTCATGTCAGTTGGTGTCAGGTCTGCCGGCGCGTCACTAGTCAACTGTACCGTTGCTGTTGCATCTATCGCCTGGTTAGGTGTTTCTGTCAGTTGAACTTCAGCGACAGACGCTGCACCCTGAGCAGTTTCTTGTTGGTCGTCACTCGCAACTGGCGGCAAGAAGATTTCCGTTGGCAAGTCCACGACTGGCTGCTCCAGGTCAGGCTCAGGTTCAGCTGGAGCTTCCTCAATAGGTCCTGTCACAGTTGTGTCAGTTTCAGTGGTTACTGCACCACTTGTTTCCGGCTCACTAACTACTGTTTCTGGTTCAACAGACGTTGCCAAAATAGGCTGCTCATCAACTGCTTCATCCAAAGGCTCATTTGCCACTGGAAGTGTCAAATCAAATTCTTCATAGTCTTCTTCTGGCTGGTCCCAACTAACCAAAAAGTCAGTTGAAGACTTCTTGTGCAACTCTTGATACAACCGTTCATATGACAAAGTCGTCGCCGTGTCCGGCTGCGACTGGGTCAAATTCCAAATTGACGGCGGAATATGTGACGGATGAAACGGACGCGAAGTCCCCGCCCCGCCAATTAATGGTGCTGCAGAACTACTAGTAACCCTTTGACGGGGCTGAGCGGCATGATGAACACTAGTCTGCTTGATTTTATTTACTTTTTTCTGTACGGGTCGTTTAGGCTTTGGTACCGGATGTAAACGGTAAAAAGCCGGCCCATCATAATGTTTCATAAGACTATCATCCAATCAATGAAAAAATCGGGCAGTTTGACAATGACGATCATCGTTTACCACCCGGCTATTTAATTACTATTCTGCAGCAAACATTGTTGCAGCTTTCTGAAAATCAAATGGTTCTCCCGTTTGATAATCAGCAGCTGGCAATTCAAGGATGCCCCGCTTTTGTGGTGCATTTGGCAAGGCCAACTCACGTGCTGAGCAGACCATCCCAAAGCTTTCTTGTCCGCGCAATTTGCCAGGCCAAATAATTGCACCGCTTGGCATCATGGCACCAACTTTAGCAATCACGACGGTTTGGTCGGCCGCAATATTGGGTGCACCACAAACGATTTTTAGTTCTTCGCCCTTATCAACTTCCACTTTGAGCACGTGCAAATGGTCAGAATCTGGATGTTCACTGATTTCTGCCACATGACCGACAACAAAGTATGGCTGGTCATCGACAACTAGTTCAGCTGGAAAACCAGCAGCACTTAATTGTTCATTGAGCACTTCAACCTGAGCTGCGGTTAAATCAATTTTACCAGCCGGTTGTAATTCACCCAAATAACTGGCAGCTTTAAAGAAGTTATACCCGATAGTTTCCCCTGACTTTTCGTCATAGATCCGTACGATATCATTTTTCTTTTCGTGTAATTCACTAGCGCTATCTTGTCGTAAAGTCACCAACAAAACATCGCCTGCTTGTGCAAAATTATAGTTTGCGATCAACATAATTGAACTTTTATCTCCCTTACTTCTTGAAATTATTTAGCAGCAGTTAAGAAATCTTCAACTTCTTTTTGAGTTTTCCGGTCTTTGTTAACAAAGCGGCTGACTTCTTTACCACCACGATAAACAATAAAACTTGGGATCCCCATGACCATCATTTCCTGGCACAGGTCAATATTTTCGTCACGATCAACTTGAATAAAGGTCAAGTCAGCAAAGTTGGCTTCGATTTCTGGCATTGCAGGTTTAATAAAACGGCAATCTGGGCACCAGTCAGCGGTAAAGAATAAAACATAATCGCCCTGTGCTAATTTTTCTTCAAGTTCTGCTAAATTCATTTTAGGTAACATTTCCATGGTAAAGTCCTCCTCATTCGGTCGTTTTCTAACGAATTTTGGTTGTTCATTCTCGTTTCACGACCTGATATCTTAGCAGGTTTTCTGCTAAATTTGCGTAATAATTTAATTATAGTATATTTCTGGTCTCTTGCATATTCTAATGTTTCTGACCACAAATCGTTTTTTACTTAGCAAAATGCGCTGTCACTTTATAAATTGGTTGGCCCTTTTTACTAAACTTTTCTTCGTACTCAGTCATAACGTTGTCAACAGCTTCTTCTGAGTCGTGCAGGTCCAGCCAAACCTGGTCAAAGACCATCCCGTAGTTATTCATTGAAGCCAATGAGTACTCAAATAAACCGCGGTTATCAGTCTTAAATTCTAAGTGACCAGTTTCAGCAATCACTGTTTGATACTGTTTTAAAAATGTCTTGTAAGTCAAACGGCGTTTAGCATGGCGCTTTTTCGGCCATGGATCTGAAAAGTTTAAGAAGATCCCAGCAACTTCGCCGGGCGCAAACATTTCGGTCAAATCGCCGCCATCGCCGCATACCAGCTGCAAATTGGGTAATTGAGCTTCTAATTGTTTTTTCAGCGCGATCCCAGTCGCTGTCGACTGCACTTCGATCCCGATATAATTATGTTCTGGGTCACGACGCGCCATTTCCGTAATAAAGCGGCCCTTCCCCATCCCGATCTCAATCAGTAATGGTTGGTCCTGGCTAAAACGTTCTTGCCACTTACCACGATATTGTTGGGGTTCTGTCACCACGTACTGTGGATTTGCTTCAATGAGCGGTAATGCCCATGGTTTGTTTTTTAATCTCATTTTTTCCTCCAAATGCTCCTCCAGCTGCGACTCACAACTGGGAATGGGTCTAGATTTTGCCAGACCTAATTTATCTGTCTCATTATACCGCAAAAAAATCCCTCGGGGTATGGCCCTAAGGGATTTTAACGCGAAAACATTGCTTAACGAGCACATTTTTTAAATTGTACCCGCACAATCTTGATAAAATGCCAAAATCTAAAAATAAAGTTTTTCAAAAAATTCGAATGTCTGTTGTATTTTAATTATGTCTTGGTTCATTTCATGGAAACGACCACGCTGATAGTTATACTTGACGTCCAAAAGGAGATTCATCAATGCATACCATTGAATACGAAACTCCATTGCCTCTGGTAATTGTTTTCCAAAATAGCTTTCTAGCCATTGCTTCCAATCTGCGCGTGGGACATAGCGGCACATTAACATACTAAGATCCTTAGCTGGGTCAGCAAACATCACTGATTCCCAGTCAACCAAATAAAGTTGGCCCGAATCCGACAACAAAAAGTTCTGCCGGTTCAAATCACCATGTGACACTTCATAGTCCTTCACCGCATACGTCGGTAAGTGGCTTTCCAAAAACTTCGCACACCGTGCTAACAGCGGGTGCGACATTAGTTCGGTGGAAATACCACGATAATAAAGGGTCAAAAAATCTTCTGGTTGATAATGTAGTCCGCCCACTTTTGCCAGCATCTTTTTCAGAAGATCAGAGCTGTGCACCCGTCGTAACAAATCTAAAACGAGCTCAGAACTCATCTCGCTGCGTTCTAAGCAACGCCCATTCATCCACTGCTGTGCAGTCAATGTATCGCCAGTATGCATCCGTTTGGACCAAATTAGCTTCGGAGTGATCTCTTCTAGTGAAAGTGCCGCAATAAATGGTGAAGGGTTCCGTTTCAAAAAGACTTTCTCTTTTTGCTTGATCCCTATATATGCTGTCCCAGTCTCGCTGCCGATTGGGAGCACTTGCCAGCCATTCTCCAAGTCGAGATCCATCTTGGCAACGCTCCTTTTTCAGTTCGAGATTATCAATTCTGTAACTCACAGAATTAATTACTACATCAAGTCTACAAACTCACTTCGATGCTGTCAAGAGATTTTCTTGAGTCGGCCTTTACTGTATATTCTTGCAAGAAATCCACTTTCAAGCAGCAACAAAGCCCCTGCTGCCATGACTTTCAGCGGGTCATGGAGCTGAATTGCCAGGGGAATGACGAACAACAGTGCGCTTAACAAAAGCAGAGAAAACAAGACTTTAGCAAATGCTAAAAACTTTTTTTGACTGTCGATCGGATAAGTGTGCATAAATACCACTTCATCATACACCACAAACAGCGGCAATAATTGAAAGCCTAACATGTACAAAAAGAGTGCTGCAATGATCAGCGCTAACCAGAAATTAGGAATAAAAAACAGTATTAGCATCCCTAAAGCGGTAAGTCTCAAGTACAAGCTGCTATACTGTCCGCTGCGAATAAAAGCCCGCCAGTACATGTAGGTAAAAATACCGGCTGGTTTTTGGGAAGCTTTTGGCAAAAAGCGGTCCAAATAGCGCCGACGTTTAGGCTTAGGTGTGACTGACTTGACATCGGTAAACAAATTAAAGAACCGAAACAGCCGTGTGGTTCTGCTTTGTTCATGGTCTAAGGCAAAACGCCAGTCAAACAAGCGGCCCTTCATCGAAACTTTGTCATGCTGATTTTGCCAAATCACAGCCGCCACTGCCAGGATCACTGCCAAATAAGCGGGCAAATAAACTCCCAGCGCCAGTATCACAGCCGGCATCAGCCAGACTACCAAGCCGCGGTAGCCAGCTTGACGGTATGCTGGAACAAATAAGCTCACCGCCTGGTGATTGCTAAGGACCAAGACTAACAACAATTGGACAACTAACAAGCAGCCAACGTTGACTACGCTTAACTTCGCCGCGAACAATAAAAATGGTGTCAGCAACAGGTAAATCACCGCTTGAACGATAAACATCACCGTTTGACTGTGAGTTAAAGACTTTTTAATATAGGCCGGCATCGCCGCTTCTTGCGGTAATAAGAAGACCCGGTCCGGTTCTTTGAGCAAAGTTGCCAAATGGTTCAAGTGTAAACTCAGCAACAAAATTAGCAATGCTGTTGGTTTAGCCCACCACAAATTTTGATCACCTTGTAAAGATTTCAAAAAATTAGAATAGGTTAGCCCGAATGCTCCAAACAAAAACAGTAAGGCAATTACAAAATGATCATTAAAAACATACCGCAAGTACTTTAGCAGCATCTTTTGATAAGTTGCTCTTCTATTTTTCCAAATCTCATCCATAATTACCGCCTCACTTTTCAGTCATATCTAAGTAGATCTTAGATAAGGACGCATCAGACTGTCCACTTTGTTCTTGTAAGTCAGCTAACGTGCCTGCGGCCAGTAATTGTCCGTCATCGATCATCACAAAACTATCACAAACCTCTTCTGCCGTGCTTAACACGTGCGTCGACATTAAAATTGCGGTCCCCGCCTGTTTTTCTTCGTCTAATAACATTAACAGATCGTGGGTCGCTAATGGATCTAAGCCCAGAAACGGTTCGTCAACTAGTAATAGCTCGACTTTTGGTAATAAAGCACAAACGATCATGACCTTTTGCTTCATTCCCTTTGAAAAGTTAATGGGAAACCAGTCGAGTTTATTATCTAGGCGGAAAATTTTTAAATAGCGGTTTGCCTTTTGCCAAGCCTCTTTAGGATCCAACTGATAAGCCATCATTGTTAGTTCCAAATGTTCTTTTAAAGTTAACTCTTCATATAAGACCGGAATTTCTGGAATATAAGCAATTTTATTTTTATAGGCTGCAGCATCTTCTTGTAAGGAAAGCCCGTTTAATTCGATCGTGCCTTTCATTGGTCGTAACAAACCGATTACGTGGTTGATCGTAGTGGACTTCCCTGCCCCATTTAACCCAATTAAACCAACTAGGGAATGACTAGGAACTTCAAAAGAAATATCTTTTAAGACTGGGATCGATGAATAACCGCCGACTAAGTGTTCAACTTTTAAGGTCATCTTTTACTTCCTCTCGTTTCAATATCTGGTACATCTCTGTTAAGGCGTACAAACTGAGGTACACAACTGCACACTGCTTGTTTAACAGGCAAGTAACCATTCTAGAAAATTATAACATTTGTTGTTCAAAGCTCCAACGGCTGAAAATTTGGTCCTATCTAGTGTATACTATTATTAACAACAATTTTTGAAGAAAGAAGGTTCCACTAATATGGACGATTGTATTTTTTGCAAAATTATTGCAGGAGAAATTCCTAGCACCCAAGTTTATCACGATGAGGTAGTTACAGCCTTTTTAGACCTGACTCAAACTACCCCAGGACACACCCTAGTTGTTCCAAACAAGCACGTCAAAGATATCTTTGCCTATGACGCTGACCTTGCCAGTGCCGTCTTTGCTCGTTTGCCAAAAATTGCCCGGGCGATCCGCGATTCTAACCCCGACATCAAGGGCATGAATATTTTAAATAATAATGGTGAAGTTGCCTATCAGTCAGTCTTCCATTCACATATCCACTTAGTACCACGCTACACTACAGACGACGACTTCGGACTGAAATTTAACGACAACTCTGCTAAATACCAACCAGCAGACTTACAAAAAATCGCCGACCAAATTGCCGGTCAGATCAAGGAGTAACCCAATGAAAAAAAGTCAAATTTTCACAATTCTCGGCGGCAGCGCCCTACTTGGTGCTTTAATGTACCGTCGGCAAAAAAAACAACAAGCACCTGTCTTTGAATCAGCTCCAAAGCAAAATTTAGCCACAGCCGTTAAAAAGACGACCGTTTCCGCTAAAAACCTAGCAACTGAATTACAAAGCAGCATGGGGACTATCGATGAGATCACAACTGAGATCAATGACTTTATGGTCGAAATTGACCCCAAGGTTCAGAAACTCACCAAGAGTCTAGCCAAGTTCCAAAAATAATACTGACCTCCAACTAATTAAATTAGTTTAAATTTAATCCAGTTGATACTAACAAAAGGCAAATTATGTTATAGTAGGAGACGTTGCCTTTGTATTATTAGGCGTAAATTTTAAAGAAACGGATGTGTTCACGGAATGAAAAAATGGTTAACTGGTTTAGCCGCGATCATGATGAGCTTTAGTTTGGCAGCATGTTCGAAAACTATCGCAACTACTTCAGGCGGTAAGATCACTGAAGGCGAATATTTTGACAGCATGAAGAAAACCGATGCTGGTAAGCAACAATTACAACAAATGATCTTAAACAAGGTCTTGGAAGGTAATTACGGTAAGAAGGTTTCCGACAAGAAAGTCAACAAGCAGTTTAACGCTGCTAAGAAACAATACGGTAAATCTTTCGACGCTGTCTTACAGCAAAGCAACTTCACCAAAGCATCATATAAAGAACAACTCCGTTCTTCCATGTTGTTACAAGAAGCTGTCAAAGCTAACACTAAGATCGACAAAAAAGCTTTAAACAAGCAGTGGAAAGCTTATGAACCAAAAGTTACTGTTGCACATATCTTACTAAAAGATGATGCTAACGGTAAAAAGCAAGCACAAACTGTCATTGATAGTTTGAAAAAAGACGGCAGTTACAAGAACTTCAAGGCTTTAGCTAAGAAGTACTCAACTGACGAACAGACTAAGAACAATGGTGGTAAGTTGCCAGCCTTTGACAACACAGATACTAGCTTAGTTGGCTCATTCAAAAACGCTGCCTTCAAAGTTGCCCAAGGTAAATTCACCACAGAACCTGTTAAGACTGACTATGGCTACCATGTGATCTATTCCGTTAAGAACCCTGGTAAAGGCAAAATGTCTGACCACAAGGCTGAATTAAAGGAACAAATCTTGAACAGCAAGATGCAAGACCAAGCCTATATGCAAAAAATCATTTCTAAAGAATTGAAGAATGGTAAAGTCAATATCAAAGATAACGACTTAAAAGATATCTTGGCTGATTACATCGACACTGATGCCAGTGCTAAAAAATAAGTTAGTCAAAAAGAACTCTATCTCACCGGTAGGGTTCTTTTTTTGGCTGTAAATAGCTGATCTGTTCTCATTTAAGAGACTTTTAGGCTGACTTTGGCGATTATTGCTGGTCTTCCCCTTTTACCTCCCATTGCAAGTTTAAAAAGTTACAAAAAGGCTAGCCGGGAAATTACCTCAGCTAGCCTTGTTTGTTTGAATTTATTGTTTGGTATTATTACCTTGTGGACGGTAGAAATTCCGGTTATCCATCCCAAAGATCCGTTCCGTGTATTCCCCTGGTTCGGTATGTCCCAGAGCTTTCCGCATCATTTGAATGGAAGCATCCAAATCATCTAAATGATGTAAGACTTCTGCTTCTAATAAATGTGGCCGGACTGGTGAACCATATTCCATCAAACCGTGGTGAGCCACGATCATGTGCCGCAATAAGACTGCATCTTCACTCATTGGATCGATCTGGAGCTTTTCGCAGGCCTTCGCGATTTCTTCATCCACCAACACGATATGGCCTAACAAGTTACCCGGAACTGTGTAAACAGTCGCCACCGGTCCTGAAAGTTCTAATGATTTGCCTAGGTCATGCAAAATTGCACCGGCATATAACAACGACGCATTAATGTCTGGATATTCTTTCACTACGGCATGTGCCAAGCGCAAAATAGAAAGCGTATGGAAAGCTAGGCCGCCCGCAAAATCATGGTGATTCTTTTTGGCTGCTGGAAAACTAAAGAACTGTGAGTGAAACTTCTTCAACAAATAGCGTACGATCCGATTCCAAGTTGGATTAGTGATTTCAAAAATGATCTCATCGATTTCTTTTTCCATGTCTTGGGTCGATTCCGGTGCACTTTGAAGATACAGTTGCGGTTCTGACGGTTCCCCTTCATTCGTTAAGCGCAGTTTAAAAATTTTAATTTGGGGGTTCTGCTGGTAATTCTCCCGTTTTCCTTGCAAGGCAACAACGCGCCCAGCTTGAAATTGTTCGATATCTCGCTCAGACGCATCCCAGAATTTTGCACTAATTTCTCCTGAACGATCCGCAAAGGTAAAAGCAATAAACTTTTTGCCATTTTTTGCGATCCTAACATCGGCACCCTTGATCAAAACAAACAATGCCATGTTATCATCAACTTGATAGTCAAAAATCTTTTTTGTTTCCAAAATATGCCTCCCATTTTCCACTACACAACTACATAAATTAGCGGTAATGAAAATTATTGTCTGCTTCTATTTTACCAGTCTTTTTCATTAATTGAAAAAAGGAACTGGAAAAAATTCGCAGTTCCTTTAATTACTTCTTAGAATTTGTAAATTTCGCTAACTGGCTTAAAGATAATCTTATTAACTTCTTCAAAAACAGCATTTAAAGCTTGTTCTTTTTCCATTAATTTAGCTAAACTTTCGTAGCTTTGTGATTCTTCAGCTAATTGTTTGATTTCGTTAACGTCATCTTCACTCAAATCACCTTGCATTTGTTTCATTTGCAATTTCTTTTGAGCGTCTTGAACACGTTTGAAGCAATCATATGCTTCTGGTTCTGCCTTTAATTGAGTCATAGCTGCCAAAAGGTCAAGGTATTCTTGAGTTTGACGTAAATCTTGTTCGAGCTTGTTTGCTGAATCATAAATATTGATCACGTGAGTATCCTCCTTGTTTGTAACTAATAAACATTGTAACATTTATTGCTAACTTCACCAACTAAAAATCACAGAGCGGAGCAAGCCGATTAAGACTCGAGCACTATCATAGCCCAGTCTTTAATGCGTTTTGGGCATTGAAGGCTGAGCTGAGATAGGCGGAAAGTCTTGGCTTGTGCAACTCGACTACAATCACAGAGCGGAGTGAGGCGCCCAAGAGACGAGCATTATCGGGCTAAGACAGAAGATCACGATTCTCAGTGATGTACTTCTTAGTTGGATAAGCGGAATCTCTTGCCTCACGCAGCTCGCCTACAATCCCTGTCTTTATCTGCCGAAAATACTTTCTAGGAAATGTTTTCCTTTTTCAGCTGCTTCATTGGCTTTTTGCCGTATTCCTGAAGTCCCGTCGGTGATTTTTTGCCGGAGGTCACGGCCAGCTTTTTCCCATGAACTCCCTGCTTGATCAGCTTGGCCCGCAATACTTTCGTTATAACGAGTTGATGCTGACTTAATATCAAAGGTGTTTTGCGCTGTATATGGCAAAATACCTTCCATTTCTGTCTTGAACAAGCTGCCGCCTGCGTTGGTCCCGACGTTTGCAATCGAATACTTCGACGAGTCAAAGCCGATCCAAGTGGCCACGACGACATCAGGTGTATATCCAATAAACCACTTATCGTTATCGTCATCATTACCGTTTTCAGCCGTGGTACTTTCAGTTGACCCCGTCTTCCCGGCAATGTTATAGCCCGCTGGCTTAGCCGCCTGACCGGTCCCATTGTTGTAAACATCCATCATCATACTGGTCATTTGCGTAGCAACTCTCTTCGAAATCACTCGTTTAGACTTGATATGACTGTTAGAAACGATCGTGCGTCCCTCTGAATCAACGATTTTCGTAATAAAATGCGGGTCCTTGCGGATTCCATCGTTAGCGAAAGCCGTGTAGGCACTGGCCATTTGGTAAGGAGAAACACCCTTTTTCAAACCGCCTAACGCCAAACTTAAGTTATCGTCTGACTTATCCAGCGGGATCCCAAATCTTTTCACAGAACGGTAACCCTTTTGTACCCCAATTTTATTTAACAACCAGACAGCGGAAGTATTTTTACTGAGTGCTAACGCTTGGTACATCCGCAATTCACCAGCGTACTGGTCATCCCAGTTATGCGGTTCGTAGTTATTTTTACCGTAGGGTTTCAGTTCATCTTCGACTTTCGAGTCATAATGATAGCCGCTTTCGATGGCTGGAGCATAGACCGCTAACGGCTTGATCGTCGAACCCGGTGACCGGATCAAACTAGTCCCGCGGTTGTAGCCACGAAAGACATGCGTGCCCGACCGACCGCCAACTACGGCATTAACTCCCCCAGTTTTCGGGTCGATCGCAATTGAGCCAGCCTGAGAAGTCGTTCCGTCACTAGCGTCTTGTGGAAACAGGTTTGGATTTGCAAAAGCAGCTTGCATTTGAGCTTGCTGATTTTGGTCCAAAGACGTATAGATCTTATAACCCTTATTCATGATTTCAGTTTCTGTCAAACCATAGTCGTTAATTGCCTCATCGATCACTGCGTCGAAGTAATACGGGTACTTATACCCAGATTTATACTCATAGGTATCGTTTAAGACCATGCCGCTTTCCTTATAGTCGTCGGCCTGGCTTTGACTAATTTTCTTATTAGCCACCATCGTTTGCAACACAACATTCCGCTTTTGGCGTGAATTTTGCGGATTGTCGATTGGGTTAAACTGAGCTGGGTTCGATAACATTCCTGTCAACGTCGCTGCCTGTGGAACAGTTAACTGACTCGCATGGACACCGAAGTATTTCTGCGCCGCATCTTCCACGCCCCAGACCCCATTGCCAAAATAGGCATTGTTGAGGTACATCGTTAAAATATCGCCCTTTGAATACTCATTTTCAACTTGCATCGCAATAAAGATCTCTTTGGCCTTACGACTAAAAGTCTGTTCTTGCGACAGAAAAGCATTTTTGACCAGCTGCTGGGTCAAGGTACTCCCACCACCACTGATATAATTCCGGCCAGTGACCTTATTTTTAACCAGCAAGTAAGCAGCGCGTCCCAATCCCTTAATTGAGAAACCATATTCATGATAAAAATTACGGTCCTCACTAGACAAAACGGCATCAGTCATATTCTTAGAGACTGCATCTTCTGCGACCCAGGTCCCTTTTTGCGAATACAAGAAGCCTGCCTTTTGATTACGGTCATCATAAACCTCGGTTGATTGCTGTAAAGCCGAGCGTAAGCCGGACACATCTGTTTTTTTCGCAACATAGACTAAATACACACTCGCTGCTAAAAACACGCTGAGTGCAGCTATGATCAACCAGCGCCAGATTTGAAATCTACTCCACTTGGCTTTAAACCACTGCCAACTAGCACCAAAAAGCTTTCGCCAGCCAGCCTTAAATCTATTCCATAATGATGAATCATTCATAACTAATTTTCCTCTTATATAATTTTATGGTTAATGTTAATCCATCTGTATATGTTATCATACTTCACTTGCTTTCACGGCTAACCAGCTTCTTCTTAACAAAGGTTTAGTGGTTGAGGCCGTTCAAGCTGCCATTAATTATAGTCAGAGTAAGAATTAATTACTCATATATTCAATAAAGTAATCCTTTACTTTGAGCGCTGTTTCATCATCAGGGCTAAACAATACTACCGTATCATAGCCTGCCAGAGTACCAACGACTCCGTCTAACCCATTCTCATCGATCAAAGCTGCTAAAACGTTCGCATCCCGCGGCGTGGTTTTAATAATGTTAATAAAATGAACATTATTGACATTAAGTACGATTTCGCCAATTGTTTCAGTGATTTTAATTGCCGGGTCTACTGGATCTTCATGTAATAAAACATAGTACTGGGAACCATCTGGATTCATCTCTTTGATCGCCCTGATTTGGCGAATATCACGAGAAACTGTTGCCTGCGTCGCTTTGATCCCCTCTTCGGCTAAAAGTTGGATCATTGCCTCTTGATTAGGGATCCGCTGCTGCCTGATCAGTTCAATAATCTTTTGTTGTCTCTCTATTTTTCTCATTTTGATCTTCCTCACGTCTAATTTCTTGTGTCAGACTGTTCTGAGCACTAAGAAGTCAGTCAATTTAACTGACCTTTCAAACAAATATTATAACAGAATTAGTTGTGAACGGCAGACCAATTTGCTTTAAAGCTTGTCTAAAGCGGCAGCAGAAAACACTAATTTATGATTTAGCGGCAGCAATAAACCAATTGTTCGTAAATTCTTAATCGTTTTTGCCACCGTTTGTGCGGTAGTTTTAGCGAAATAGGCAATCACTCGGTAAGTTAACACCCGCGGTAAGGCAACCCCTCCTGTTGCTTGAATTTGCCCGCACTCATGTCCAAAATAAATCAAAATATTTTTGATTCGCTCCGGGATCGCACCTGCCATACTTAATTTGAGCAAATCACTTTGTAAACAGTTCTCCTGATGTAAACTGCTGATCACTGTCCAAGCAAAGTTTCCGTCAGTCTGGCACAAGCGTTGGAAGGTAGCAAAAGGGATCGCCAGTAAAGTTACTGGCCCAACTGCATAACTAACCATGACCCCGCCCTGTTCATCTTTGGGACCCACTGACGCTGGAAAAGCCATCGACTCTTTTAGAATTGAAAACATTGCTTTCCCATCCGCAAGATTTCTTTCTAACAAAACCGCACCTTGAATGACCCAAAACAACGTTGGCCGCGTGGAATTCACTGGCAAATTAAAGTGTTTGCCATTTTCAAACCTCAGTAAGGTGCCCTCCTTAGACAGAACTCTTCTTTGCTGGTCATTAAACTCATGGACCCGAGCTAAAATATTGTTTTGTTCATCGACAGATTGTTGATAACGATTATTTTCCATGGCTGTGTTTTAATCAATTTAGTCGGATAAATCGGCATAAAATTGACTGTCCCCCTTAGCTTTTATACTTATATTATCTATACTTTATAGCAATACATGTGCACCGCTTAATTAATATATTATAATATATTATATCATTGTAACAATGGTTTGTGCAAACCTTCATTAATTGTACGTGACCTATCTTGATAAGTCAGGCAATTACCGCTATTTCCGTAAAAAAAAGCTCCACACCAACCCTAACTAGAGTTAATGTGGAGCTTTTACTGTAAAATTTGAGTCGCTTACATTTCGTCTGGTGCCTTAACACCTAACAACCGTAGTGATTCTTTGAGCACAGTTGCTACACTAGCAACCATGGCCAAACGAGTATTCTTTTGTTCGTCATCAGTCAAGACCTTCGTGTGTGCATAGTACTTGTTGAAGGATTTTGACAAATGGATCGCATACTTGGCAATCACTGATGGTTCATATTCTTCCACTGCACGTTTGATCATTGCTGGGAAATTGGACAATTGACGGATAACTTCCCATGATTCTTCATCGTTTAAGCCCACGAGCTGGTCGAAAGAAACATCTCCAGCCTTGCGCAGGATACTCATCGCACGAGCATGCGAATATTGAACGTATGGACCTGTCTCGCCTTCAAAACGAACAACTTCTTCCAAGTTAAAGTCAAAGTTGTTCAAACGATCATTCTTCAAGTCATGGAAAATAACCGCGCCCACGCCGACTTCTTCCGCAACCTCGTCTTTATTAGGCAAGTCTGGGTTCTTTTCAGCGATTTGTTTTTGTGCCAATTCAACGGCGTCATTTAAAACTTCTTCCAACAAGATCACGTTACCGCGACGAGTTGACAGTTTCTTACCGCCAGAAGTGATCAAGCCGAATGGAATATGGTGGATCTCATCAGACCAGTCATAACCCATTTCCTTTAACACAGCTTTTAACTGGTTAAAGTGATTGGTCTGTTCGTTACCAACCACGTACAAGGACTGAACGAAATTATAAGTCCGGAAACGGTATAAAGCAGCTGCTAGATCACGAGTAATGTACAAGGTCGTTCCATCAGTTTTCTTGATCAAGGCTGGGTTTAAGTTATATTTTTCCAAATCAACAATTTCAGCTCCGCGGCTTTCTTGTAACAGGCCCTTGTCTTGCAAGATCTCCACGATTTCATCCATCTTGTCGTTGTAGAAAGATTCACCATTGTAAGAATCAAAGTCGATCCCTAATTTAGCATAGATTCCCTTAAAGAATTTCAGTGATTCTTCTCTAAACCAAGTCCACAAGTTGATGGCTTCTTCATCGCCGTCTTCTAGCTTCTTGAACCAGGCACGTGCTTCATCGTCTAATTCTGGCTGTTCTTGGTCTACTTGGTGGAAGTGAACATAATACTTCAGCAAAGTATTGATTGGGTCCTTTTTAACCTCTTCTTCACTACCCCATAACTTGTAGGCTTCGATCAGTTTACCGAATTGAGTTCCCCAGTCGCCTAAATGGTTGATCTTGATTGGATTGTAGTTGGCCTTCTTGAGCAATTCAGCTAAAGAATTTCCAATGACAGTTGACCGCAAATGACCCATGGACATTGGTTTAGCAATGTTAGGAGATGACATATCGATCGGCACATTGCCAGCATGACCCAAGTCTTGGTCACCATAGTTAGCTTGTTGGTCGATCACTTCTTGTAAGACTTCTAAACTAAAGGCTTTTTTGTCTAAGAAAAAGTTGACGTAAGGTCCAACTGCTTCAACCTTGTCAAAGCCATCTAACGAGATCTTTTCAACCAATTCAGGTGCGATCTGTTGTGGTGCTTTATGGTAAATTTTAGCTAAGGCAAAGGCTGGAAAAGCATAGTCCCCTAAATCATAAGACTTTGGTACTTCAATTTTTGCCACAACGTCTTCCAAAGAAAGTTGGCCGTCCGTGGCAGCAACAATGGCTTGTGCTACTAATTGTTTTTGTTCCATCAGAATTCTCCTCATCAGTTATTTTTTATGTTAGTTAGCTATTTTAAGGCTGGTTTTCTGTTACATCATACCAAAAAATACGCTAAAATTCATTGGTTTAGTCAAGCTCCGTGAAACAGAAAGTTCCGTCCATCCAAGCCCGACCTTCAATGCCAAAAACGCATTAAAGACCCTGGCTCCGATAGTCCTCGCTTTCTTTCGTTTCACTTCGCCCTGTGGTTCTTAGTCAAGTTGCTTCACCCAGAAGGTGACTTCGCTCTGGCTATAAAAAAAGTCCCCTGCAAATAAACTTGCAAGAGACGAGATGACCCGCGGTACCACTCTAATTGATAATGATCCACTCAAAATTTGCGGACTGCTTTCTCAAAGGCACGATTCACTTAGTTCCACAATCCGGCTTCCACCACCCCGAACTCGCTTACTGCTACCCTAAGTTACTAATCTTCTCACCGAAATCAGTTTCGCAATCTATCTTCAATTTTTAAAACGAGCCATAAAAAAAACACCTTCAGGCTGAAGATGTTATAGTCAAGCGGGTAACGAGAATCGAACTCGCGACATCAGCTTGGGAAGCTGGGATTTTACCACTAAACTATACCCGCAACAACAAAAACTAGTATAGCACTTAAATCCCAACTTGTCACTATCTTATTTAGAAACTTTTTTCATCTTAGACAAACGCACGATTGCTCGGCTATGAAAATCTGTCACAGTAATATTATCTTCTTCATCATTCTTATCGATTGAAACCATGGCTGAATTTTCATAAATTTTTTCGATTGTTCCGACAAAATCATGTTTCATTGAACCAAATTTTTTGCAAGCAACTTGATCCCCAATTTTTAAGTTAGTTTCCATTCTCTCACCCCTCGTTTTATCGTTACTTTTAACTTATCGCAATTTAATTTGCACGACTAAGCACTGGTAAACACGAACTGCATAGTATCAAACCTAGACCAAAAAAGCAAGTGATTTTAACTATTTGTTGCTAATTCACTAGCATCTTTTTCTTGTTGACGTCTTTTCAGCATTTTGACTGACTTCACATAAGAGGTGATCAAAACTAAACAAGAACCGATCCAAGCTAACGGACTAGCGAAACATGCCCCGGCATAACCAAAGGTCGTCGCTAAGAATAAAGCTGCGCCGATCCGCATCGCTAGTTCTGCCAAACCAGCAACCGTCGGGACAATACTTTTTCCGAGTCCCTGCAGGGTATTCCGGAAAATAAACAAGATCGCTAACAACGGATAAAAGGATGCATTCACATTAAAGTAAATTTGTGACAATGACAGGACTTCTTTGTTAACGTGACCTACAAAGACCATCACCATTGGTTGACCAAAAAAGATCATTAATAAGCCGGCTGCGATACTAAAGGAAACTGACATCAGTAATGCCGACTTGACACCCTTTAAGATTCGACCATACTCTGCTGCCCCATAGTTTTGCGCAGTATAAGTCGCCATCGCCACCCCAAATGACATCATTGGCAAAGTGGCGATTTGGTCAATTTTACTGGAAGCTGTCGTAGCAGCCACCGCATTTGTCCCTAAGGAATTCAAGGCAGACTGGATCATAATTGAACCAATCGCAATAATCGAAGACTGGAAAGCCATCGGAATACCCACGTTTAAATGATTCCCAATAAATTTCATGGTGATCTTCTTAAAGTCACTGAAATGAATTTGCAGCAACGGGATCTTCTTCATGATATAGATCACACACAAAACCACAGAAAATAGCTGAGCAAGCAAAGTCGCATAGCCTGCCCCGGCAACGCCCCACTTAAAGACGATAATAAAGAGCAGTTCCAATAAAATATTAACAATGGCAGCAATAATCAAGAAATAGAGCGGTGTCCGGCTATCTCCTAAACTTCGAATAATGTTGGCCAACAAGTTGTAAGCCATCTGGATCCCGATCCCGCCAAAGATAATTGTACTAAAAGTTTGCGCATTCTTTTCAATTTCGGCTGGTGTGTTCATCAGCATCAAGATGTCATGAATAAAATACACACTCAAGAAAGTTAGCACCAGCGTCACCAGTAAACTGATCACAATACTAGTCGCAAAACTTTCTTTCACTTTCCGATAATCATGCGCCCCAAAAAACTGGGCAGTCATGATAGACAAACCAGCAGTCATCCCTTGAGCAAAACCAATAATCAGAAACTGAATACTACCAGTTGAACCGACGGCGGCCAAGGCATTCACACCAAGAGTTTGACCCACAATAATGGTGTCTGACAAACTATAAAGTTGTTGAAAAAGATTACCAATTAAAAGTGGGACAGCGAACGTTAAAATTAATTTCAGTGGACTGCCTTTGGTCAATTCTTTCACGATAAATTCCCCCTTTTGAATAACAGAGCAAAACAAGCCGTTTAAACCTCAAGCATTAACGGACGTTCAGACTATAATATGTTTCTCAGCATTATGGCCTGAATGTTGGTTAAGCGGAAAGGCTTGGCTTGTGGAGCTCGACTAAAATCACAGAGCAAAGCAAAGCGGTTAACTCCCGCGCACTATCTGAGCTTAGCCTTGAATGCGGTTTTAGCATTGAAGACTGGGCTGGGATAGGCGCAAAGGAGTTGCTTTGTGGAGCTCGACTAATACCGGACTAGTTAACCCAGTCCTCCTAATAACAAGGTGAAGCCAGCTATAAACGCTCACTTCACCTACAATACATTACTTTTCCGCCCAATCAGATCAAGGCGGTCATTTTTAGTTCACGCTACCAGCGTGACCATAATGCTGCTCGACCCACTCTTGCACTAACTGCAAAAAAGCGTGTGTCGATGGTGTTTGTTTCTCTTCACTTTGCGTCACCACCGCAATCGTTCGTTTAAAAGGCTGTGAAAATGGATAAACTTTCACGTTGCCAGTTAAATTTTGCAAGGCCAGTTCCGGTAGAACTCCAAGTCCTAACCCACTTTCAACCATCGCAATGATCGACGCATCGTCAATACTAAACTGGATTGAATTTCCCGAAACGTTGTAGGCATCAAGGGTCTGCTTGGTTTCGCGGTCATAATCGATCTGTTGTAAAATAAAACGTTCATTTTTCGCATCTTTTTTCGTGATCGTTGCCCCATTTTGCGGGATAAAATCACTTGGTGCAATACAAAAAATTTCATCTTCATATAAAGGTACTACATTCAAGTTTTCAGTGATCGGTAAAGCTGAAAAACCGATATCTAGCCGTCCTAACCGAACTTGTTCAGTGACCCGGTTAAAATTACCCTGTTCAATACTAATATCAATGTGCGGATGGTCTTGTTTAAACGTCCGAATGATCTCCGGTAACCAATTAATGCACACACTACTGAAGGCCCCAATCCGAATTCGGCCAGAATTCAGGCCTTTAATTCGATCAGCTTCTTCGCGTAATTTGATCTCAGTATTCAAAATTTCTTGCACGATCGGTAAAACTGTTTCCCCATCGGGCGTCAAACTAACTCCCGTCCGGTTTCTAATAAAGAGTGGAAAATCCAGTTCGTCCTCCAGGCTCGCAATCGAATGACTGATCGCCGAAGGAGTCACATTTAAGGTTTTTGCTGCTGCCACAAAGGTTTTCTGGCGAGCAACCTCACTAAATGCTTGATAGGCAAATTCTGTCATCTCGAGTTGCTCCTTTCACATCAAAAATTAAAGTACACCCTTTTAGTGGACTAGTCAAACTATAACTCTACAACTAACTTGCAGAGCCGTCCAGCTTTTTTGGGGTGTACTCTTAATTAACTTATTTTAAACCGACCCGGGCAAAGATCTCATCAACTCGACGCAAGTGCCAGTGGTAATCAAAGGCGTCGTCTAAAGTTGCTTGATCTAAGCGTTCCGTAATGGCAGGATCCTCTTCTAGCAACTGTCTAAATGGTAGTTCTTCATCCCAAGCACGTGAAGTTTTAGGCTGAATCAAATCATAAGCAGCTTCACGGCTCATTCCAGCATCGATCAACTTCAACAAAACTCGGCCGGAATAAATCAAGCCAAACGTCTTGTCCATGTTTTTCTTCATGTTTTCAGGGAAGACTGTCAAATTCTTTAAGATCTTGCCAAAACGATTTAACATGTAATCTAACAAAATAGTCGTGTCTGGTAAAATGATCCGTTCAGCAGATGAATGAGAAATATCACGTTCATGCCACAAGGAAACATCTTCGTAAGCAGTCATCACATGTCCGCGAACGACCCGTGCTAGTCCACAAATGTTTTCTGAACCAATTGGGTTACGTTTATGCGGCATCGCTGAAGAGCCTTTTTGACCCTTGCTGAAGTGTTCTTCGACTTCACGAGTTTCCGTCTTTTGCAAACCGCGAATTTCAGTGGCAAATTCTTCCAAACTCGTCGCGATCAAGCCCATCACTGAAACATATTCAGCATGTAAGTCACGCGGCAGAACTTGACTAGAAATTTCTTGGGCACGTAAGCCGAGTTTGTCACAGACATATTTTTCAATGAAGGGGTCAATGTTTGCAAAACTACCAACTGCCCCACTGATCTTGCCAGCTTCAACGCCCGCCGCAGCATGGTCAAAGCGTTCGATGTCACGGTTGATTTCAGAATACCAGCGAGCTAATTTCAAACCAAAAGTTGTTGGTTCGGCGTGAACCCCATGAGTCCGGCCCATCATGACCGTATATTTATATTCCTGCGCCTTGTCGGCTATAATTTGCTTAAAGTTTTGCAAATCAGCCCGCAAAACATCGTTGGCTTTCTTCATTTGGTAGCCATAAGCCGTATCCACGACGTCAGTACTGGTCAAACCATAGTGGACCCACTTTTTTTCGTCTCCAAGTGATTCGGAGACGCAACGAGTAAAGGCGATCACATCATGGTGAGTCTGTGCTTCGATCTCAGCAATGCGGTCAACATCAAAACTAGCATTGTCCTGAATCTTTTTAATATCTTCTGCTGGGATCATCCCGAGTTTAGACCAGCCCTCATCAGCTGCCACTTCAACTGCTAGCCAGCAATCATATTTAGTTTGGTCATTCCAGATGGCCGCCATTTCTGGACGTGTATATCTTGAAATCATTCGCTTTTTTCTCCTTTATCACGGTTAATTATTGTTTTTCGTTAAGGTTTACTAGAGTAATTATACAGTTTACCACCTAATCGTACCAGTTTTTCTTGCAAATTTCAGCTAAAAAAATTACCGGCATCGTTTTCAAACGGCCTGACTGAAAAATCTGACGATTGAAAAGCCCGCCCGGTCAATGTAGAATAGATTAGGCAAATCAATAATCTTACCACACAGAAGAACAACTTATCAGCCAGGTCAAAGTACAGCTGGCCATTGTTTTTCGTCAAATACAAAGGAGTGTCCCAGCTTGATCACTTTAGCCGGAATCATCGGGTCAGGCAAATCCAGCCTGACTGAAATTTTAGCGGATGAACTTGGTACTAAACCATTCTACGAACCAGTCGAAGATAATCCAGTCTTGCCCCTTTTTTACCAGGGCAATGAGATCGCCGCTAAACGCCGCGCAGCCGGGGAACAAAATGTTTCCAACCCCTACGCTTACTTACTGCAAACTTTCTTTTTAAATCGTCGTTTTAAAATGATCAAGCTTGCCAAAAAAGGCAGCAATAACATTTTAGACCGTTCGATCTATGAAGACGCAATGTTTATGAAAATGAACACTGCTATGGGAAACGCGACAGAAATTGAATACAAGATCTATCAAGAATTGTTGGCTAATATGTTGTCGGAACTGCAATATGTCAGTGACGAACCAACCGAAGATTTAATGGTCATGATCAACGTCTCTTACGAAACGATGATCAAACGGATCAAAAAACGTGGTCGCGAATTCGAACAGATCGAAGCTGACCCATCTCTAGTGAGCTACTACCATAACTTGCTGGATTACTATCATCAATGGGCAGAATCATACGACATCTCACCCTTCTTGATGATCGATGGCAATAAATATGACTTTGTCGAAAATCTTGCCGATCGTGCGCAGGTCTTAGACCAAATCGAAAGTAAATTAGTGGAATTAGGTAAACTAACTCCCGCTGAATTTGCTGCACTGCAACAAAAACGTGCACACAACTAAGACCAAATTAAAAGCAATCCTCCCGTTTGATGGAAGATTGCTTTTTTATTTAAAAAGGAGTTGGAGGTAAACTGGTCTCAACCAAACTACTTCTGGACCATACTTCGAGAAACTTTGGTCCACAAATTCGTTTCTGGACCATACTTTCGGAAACTTTGGTCCACAAATTTATTGAACTACCAAAAACGAGACTGGCCTTGCCAACTTAGGCAAAAAGACAGTCTCGTTTTTCATGTTCTTTTTGTAGTCGAGCTCCGTGTGACAAGAGATTCCGCTTATCCCGTTTCACTGCGCTCTGTGTTTTAATCTTCTGCCGCTTCCATTGCCTCTAAAATACTTTGCAAGTTACGACATTCGTTTTGTATGCTCTTACGTTTTTCATCATAAACCTTCAGAAGATCGCGTGTTAATTCAGAATGACTGAATTGTTCACACACACTGTCCAAACTGACAGCTTCCTCCTCTGCTACTTGATAGTCGCGTAAAATATCAAGTTTGTTGCCCATGACAAAGCCTCCCAAAAATGTAAATTGTAATTTCTTAACCAGAATAATTTACCACTTTTTGAGGGCGTTGTTAACAGTTTTTTGTTACAAATTCGTTACAAATCAAAAAGCCTGTCAGCCCCTTCAATACGGGGACTAACAGGCTTTTAATCAATTCTGAATTATTTCTTGCTTAATGCTAAAACATCGCGGGCAATCATTACTTCTTCGTCCGTTGGGATGCGCATTACAGTCACTTTAGAATCTGGACCGGAAACGATGTTAGCAACATCGCCGCGTTTGGCGTTTTCTTCTTCGTTGATTGTTACACCGGCAAAGGCCAAGCGTTTCATCACGTCTTCACGAGTTTCTTGCGAGTTTTCACCCACACCAGCAGTGAAGATAATACCGTCTAAGCCGCCCATTTCGAAGGCATATTGGCCAATGTATTTCACGATATCTTTATTCATGATATCCATGGCTAATTTAGCACGGTGGTTTGTATCTTCAACGGCCAAGATGTCACGGCTATCTGGAGAAATACCAGAAATTCCCAACAAGCCTGATTCATGGTTCAACTTGTCAACCATTTCTTGGATAGAATCGATGTGCAACTTGTTCATCATGAATGAAACCAAGGAAACATCGATGTCACCAGAACGAGTAGCCATTGTGATTCCTGTTAATGGAGTGAAGCCCATTGAGATATCAAATGATTTACCATTCTTGATGGCACAAATTGAAGCACCAGCACCAACGTGGCAACTAACGATCTTTAAGTCTTCCAAAGGACGACCCATTAACTTAGCAGCTTCGGCTGAAACGTAACGGTGACTTGTGCCATGGGCACCATATCTTCTGACACCATATTTTTCGTACCATTCGTAAGGGACACTGTAAATATAGTTTTCTTCTGGCATTGTTTGGTGGAAAGCAGTATCGAAGACAACCACTGAAGTAGCTTCAGGCAAGATCTTCTTGAATGCTTTGATTCCGATCAAGTTAGCTGGGTTGTGCAATGGTGCCATTTCAGCGATATCGTTGATTTGTTCGATCACTTTGTCATCAACAACAACGGAATGGTCGAAAACTTCGCCCCCGGCAACAACACGGTGACCAACACCTTCGATTTCTGAATAATCTTCGATGATGTTCAAATCAAGCAGCATGTCCATCAATTTCTGGACAGCAGCTTTATGGTCAGCAATTTTTTCTGTACTTTCGTACTTTTCACCATCATGATGCTTGATCGTGATGATTGAGTCTTCCAAACCGATCCGTTCGATTTGGCCAGAACTGATCACAGTTTCTTCTGGCATGTTGTAGAGCTTAAATTTAAAACTTGAGCTCCCTGAGTTTACGGCTAAAATTTCCATAATAAAATATCTCCTCTAAAATTTCTCTAAGTAAAGCATTACTTTAAAATTATACAACGCTTTCAAATTTTCACAAGGGGGAATTTTGTGAAAAATTAATATCTTCGCGCCGTAAAACGCATTACAATAGGGATTAGGCACCTTTTTTAGCAGGAGGAATTAATTGTGTACAACTCAAAATTACAAACACTTTTACAACAAAAACCAGAAATTGCCCACATTTTCAAAATTTTACGTCACCATCATTTGCCCCAAGCAACCTTGTGTGCTGGAACGATTCGCAGCTTAGTGTGGAATGCACAAACTAACCGTCACGTTCCCTTAATGTTATCCGAGCTAGATGTGTACTACCGTGACCCTAGTGAATCTTACGAAGATTTTCAGGTGACCCAGGCCACTTTTAAACAAGCAGAATCCCAGTACTTATGGAATCTGCAAAACATTGCCCTCCCACCACGGCACGGCTCTGAATTGCATTTCCATTCCACTATGGAAGAAACCCTGGCTGATTTTCCAGAAACCTGTACTAGCGTGGGCGTTCAATGTTTAGCTGATGGTACCTATGAAATTATTGCACCCCATGGTCTCGACGATCTCTTTGAATTAAAGATTCGTCCCACAGCCAATTATCTGCCAGGCAGCCCGCTGCATACGCGCTTTGAACAACGAGTCAAAAACAAGCGTTGGCTCACTGAATGGCCCGACCTGCAAATTATTGAAGAATAACTAAGAAAAGAGGCTTTCTCACCACTCAATGATGAAAAAGCCTCTTTATTTGTCGTTTTAATGTGAGCCAGCGGGCTGACCCAAAAGTTTGATGATCTCAATCTCGCTATTGTTAACCATGATCATGGAAATTGTATAGAGATCCATGAAGAAAGCTAACTCAACGATCGTTCCCTTAAAGAATAAGAATAACGAGATGAAAAACATCACTTGCCCTAAAATGGACCATTTACGTTTAGTTTGTGCAAAACGCTGGAGTTGTCCTTGCTCAGGTTCTGAGAGTTTTTCTGGCTCTCTGATCTGGGCATTTGTCCGTAACTTCACCAAGCGATAGTTGCGCCGAATATTATAAATCGTGAGAAGAAACAAGGCGAGATAAACAACGACTGCGCCAAGAGTTACTTTCAAGTTTTTCTCCTTCCCTATTCACGCTCAAATTAACGAGCGATGATCACGTCACACGCTGCTGCGCGGATCACATAGTCAGTCACTGCACCGACAAAGACCCGTTCAACCGCATTCAAACCTGTCGGCCCCATAATGATCAAGTCAACTTGATGATCTTCTGGGAAATCCTTTGCGATGACCGTCCGTGGTGAACCAAAACGAGCATGGACATCAACGTCTTCTAAGCCCTGTTTTTTAACCCGTGTTTGTAATTCAGCTAGGTATTTATCTACATCTTCGAAAGTTTTATAGACAACATCTCCACTGGCATTTAACATTCCGGCAAAGCTCACTGAAAATTGTTTCAGGTCGATCACATTCAAAATGTCTAAGTGTGCATGGTTTCGTTTTGCAACTTCCACAGCCTTTGCTAAAGCTTTTTCTGCTGCCTCAGAACCATCAACTGGTACAAGGATCGTCTTATATTCTTGTTCTGCCACAGTTGCCACTCCCTTTAATAAAAATTAGTGTTTTAATGCTCCACTTGCTAACTAAAGTATAACATTAATTCAATTTACTGTCCTATAATTTGTCGCCAGTCACTTTGAGGTAGTCACGACTGCTCACACGGACTAATTCTAATCCTGCCATGACGTCACTATTAGTTTCTAAGTATTCTACGATGGTATGTAGAAATTTAGCGTACGCACGGTCTGTTCCTTCATAACTAGCTAATTCGGCTCCGCAAGCTCGTTTCAAGCTCTTCCAGAGTAATGTTGCACGTTGGACGTCTCCTTGTGATTCGAGTCCGATGCCGCGCTGCGCTTCATCGCGATAAATTTTAGCTCGGTTGATCAAATACTCCTGATTATTTTCTGTCATAGTCGTAACTTCCTTTCTCCCTCTATATGTTTACGTTTTCAAAATAGTACATCATTTAGTGGCACTTGGCAACTTTAACGACTGGTCTATTTTTGCTTGCTCCTTGTCAACGTGCACCTCAGCTGCTCTAACTTAAACTACTGAGTGTTGCCCGCCCTCACTGGTCAACATGATTTAAGGTTTTTAATTCACAATATCAAAATAAATATATAGAAATTACTTATAATTATAACAAGTAACTTTGTGAAAGTAAAACAAAACATTTAGCTAATTCCCCGAAATTACTGGAATCTACCACTATGATGTTAGTTTAATATTTTTAGGAAACAGTTTGAGAATTGTTTCATAAATTTTCTCTGATATTTGAAATTTACCATTCATTGAACGCATTTTCTTGGAAAGACCTAATATCTTTTGCAAAACCTATTTCACGGAACTTTCCCTAGGACTAACATGAAAAAACCGTTGAGACAGCCCCGTTTGGTGTATACTAGAATGTGGCTTGTTAAGCTGAGTTTACACAGCCGTGCAAAATTTGCTGGTTTGAACTACTTTTTAGTTGCAAAGAAAACTGCACTAATTTAAAAATCTTCTGAAAACCACTCAGCTTTTCAAAAGTATCAAAAAAAGACGACCTACGTAATTGAACTCAAACAAAACGCTGAACAAGTCCAAAAATTTGAAAACATCATCCAAAAATACCACATGCAAAAAAATGTCATTGTTCAAGCTGGCGATCTGAATGCCCTCAAAGAACTAGACGAGGTCTTCCCCAAGATGCCAAAATTAGCTTTAGTCGGTACTCAAGATAATTTTGATCAAGCATTAAAGTCCCCTGCAGTCGACATTGTCGGAGCCAACGTTAATCTGATGAATCCAGAAAACGTGCAGCGCGCACACGAGCAGCATAAGCAATTCAACGCTTGGGCTTTGGATAGTGACTCTGAAATCAAAAAAGCAATCGACTTAGGTGTTGATAGTTACTTTACCAACTACACCGCTAAAGCATTAGCCTTAGAGAAAAAATATCGTTAATCCTATTAAAAAAAGACAGTCACTTGTGATTGCCTTTTTTGTTCTCATCAATTATAAAGCGTTAGTTCCGCCATCGATTTTCAAATAAAAAAGCGGTGACTGTGAGGCCAGCGCTTTAATCTCGAATTAGAATAGTTGTATTTTCTGAGCCGTTTAATGTCTTACAGAGCTTATTATTTCCGACTTTGAAACTTCAAATGGTAATTGAAATGCTTGATCGTAATGTCTTGAATCAACTTTAATATGTTCCTTTAGCGTTGCTGGTTCAGGAAAGTCTGTTCGACCATCTAGTGCCAACATTAAAACATCTTTTCCCTGTTCATACGCATCAGCGGGTGTTTCACCAAACGTGACTGCTTCTGGAAAGTTTTCGAATGAAACTTCCCACACATTATCTTCTGTATTATGAGCTAAAGTTCCATAGTATTTATAAACCATCTGAATTAACCCCTTTTCACGATGTGATAACCTAGTTGTCTTCTTCTCTTTCCCGTTCAATCGTTGTATCAACTTCAATTGGAATCAGTAACCCATTATTCACTTGAGCGATTTCATCCACAGTGCTTGATTTTGGTGTGCTTTCTCCATAATCTTCTTTATCTAACAAGAGAACAGTTAACGACTCATGTGCAGCTTGCAAAGCCTCTGCCATATTATTACCGTATGTAGCAACCTCATAGCCAAAGTCTGGAAAAGTCACTTCATACTGTTGGTGATCATTCAATTGAAATTGTGCATAATTTGAACTACCATCCTTTAAAAAGGCTGGATTCTGGGAACACAGCAAACTTATCGGTTAGATCACTCTAACTAAATAGACAGCGGTCACTGCTATTTACCACGGTATGTTCCATACCTTAATTTCAAAACTCGCCTAAACGAGGACTTTTTCTTTTTCAATTTGGGCTAGTCCACGATGCAGAATGTTTTGACTAGCATTAATATCACGGTTTAAGTGCGTCCCACAGGTTGGGCAATCCCACTCCCGGACAGCTAACCACTCATGCTGATTTAAACTGTCAAATTGATGATTCTTTTGCCCACACTGATGGCAAATGCGACTTGTGTTTTGGGGGTCAACAAAAATTAGTTGTTTTCCATACCAGTCACACTTGTACTTCAGCATAGTGACTAACTTTCCCCAACCAGCGTTGGATATTGCACGAGCCAAATGATGATTTTTCAGCATTCCTTGTGTGTTGAGCTTTTCTACCACGATCACATCATAAGTTTGCACTAACTGTGTCGTTAGTTTCTGCAGTCGGTCATAACGACGGTCACTGACTTGGCGTTTGAGTTTAGCAGCTGTACGACGGGCCTGTTGGTAGTGCAGAAACTGTTTTAGACTAGTCCGTGGCAACAAGAGCTTTTCGTGCTTATCAAAAGCCATTTCTTTTTGGGCATTTCGTCTACGTCGAGCCATTTTACGTTCCCAGATTCTGACTTGGTATTTGGCTTCAAGGTCAAAATGCATCATATTAACTTTTTGACCATTCGACAAAATCAGCAAGTTATCTAGTCCCAGGTCAATTCCTACCACTCGCTTAGTTTTAGGCAAGGGTTTGAAAGCTTGTTTTTCGCTTTCAAGTAAGATAGTCGCGTAATATTGACCTTGAGCATTGATCCGAACAGTTGCACGTTTGATTTTGCCATTTAGTATTCGGCCAGCCCGAAAATAGACTTGACCGAGCTTGGGCAGTTTTAGGTGGTGATTATCAATGACTTTGATATTCTGATTGACTGCTTTAGTTGTATAACTCTGGGCATAGTCTTTCTTACTTTTAAACTTTGGATGGCCGTTCTCGAGCTCCGGATCAAAGAAACGCTGAAAAGCATCGTGCAGATGATCATTCGTTGCTTGCAAGGCAGTTGAGTCAACGTCCTTTAACCACGGGTATTCTGCTTTTAAAGGTTTTAGCATTAAATTCATCGCATAGTTGTTTTGATACTTAGCTTGAGGATTGTTTTCATAGCGCTCATTTTGCATGGCTAACATTTGATTCCACACAAAACGCGTTGAACCAAATGTTCGGTTTATCCGGTTAACTTGTTTTTGATTGGGATATAATCGAACTTTAAAAGCTATCGAATTCATTGATCTCACCACCTTTTCTTTAGCATAGCACTTTACATAGTTAAAGCAATGTATAGTTTTAAGTAGCGTACAATGTACGCTACAGCTATCCATCCCCCGACTAAAGTCAGGGGTATTTCGCCAAAAATATCAATAAACAGGTTTAACCGACATCGTAGAAATTTTTCGCAACATCATTGACTATCAGGTACGTAACTGATATTATTTATTCAAGGAAAGGACGGTTCGACCGTTCGCTCAATGAGATGGTATCAATATTTGGGTTATCGATTAAAGGGTCAAGTGGCTGTTGCTACTTGGCTCTTTTTCGTTATATAAACCATTTACCTTCTTTCTTTTTATAAGCCAAAAGGCAACCGCATAATTACGATTGCCTCTCGGCTTTGGAAACTAAAATCCATATTTTGCCTTTAATGCTTCAGTAGTAACTTCAGAAACGTTTGTACCCTTTTCTTTAGCGATATTGTTTAAATACTCAGGAATTGAAATATTTCTTCTTACTTTTTTAGAATATTTTTGCCGAAATGCCGCTATGTCCGTTGAAACATAGACTAATGTTTCATCGTCGGCTAACTTTATTTGTTGAGGTTCAGATGGCCTGGGATAATTTTCACAGTCCTCTAACAAATTACCAATTAAATCTTGTGCCATAGCGATTGCATCTAATGAATCATTTCCTTGGGTATAACCACCTGCTAAATCCGGCACACGTACAAACACATACTTGTCATCCGGCTTTAGTATAACAGGATAGACTACTGTTCCTTTATCCATATGATTACCTCCATTATTTTCAAGTCAACTTTAATATCCAGAAACGTATTATTTCCTTATGCCAGCTTCTTTTAGGATTGCATGTTCTATGCCTTTACCAAATTCTTTTGCATGGATAGGGATCATAACAGTCTTGTTTGTATCAGGATTATACATTTTAAGATGTGATGATCCGTTTTGCGATTTCTCCTCGAAGCCATACTTTTTAAGCAATTTTACCATCTGCCTAGGTTTCATCGGCATAAGCATCCACCTCTTTGCTATCTGATTATAGTATACACAATTCGTGTGTATTAATCAATGGCAAAGAAAAATCAGATGACCAATTCGAAGACATTCTAAACACGTTGTAAAAGTATCACCACACAAAGAAATTAATGTGCTATTTCAAGTCTTATATAGCACAACATCCATTAAAATAAATTTATAATGATAATAAAAAAGCCTGCTAAACGTTAATTCAATAGGCTTCTAAAAAAGATATAAAATGTAAGTTGAGTAAATTTATGCCACTGGCAGGAGTCGAACCTGTACTTGGATAACCCAAACAGCGACCTGAACGCTGCGCGTCTGCCAATTCCGCCACAGTGGCATGCACTAAGAATTAGTACTTAACTATCATACAATAAATTCAGCTAAAATAAAAGAACTTTTATGAACTTTCTCCCTAAAGTCCGTCCAACACTAAAACTTTAGTACAAGTCAGGATTAACCACTTACGACTCTGTCAGTTTGTTTTGTGTGTCTGCTAGCGGGATTTTTGCTATACTAACACTAACGAACTGTCAGAAAGGGAGAATTTTTAGCATGTCAAATGTCACTGCACGGACCTTTAATTTTATTGACCATACTCGTAACGAGCGCCCCATTAAAACCACGATCTGGTACCGCGATGAACTGAATTTAAAAGATTCTCAAGCCTACCATGGGCCAAAACACCCGCTAATTTTACTGTCACACGGTTCAGGCAGCAACCGGATCAGTTTAGCCTGGTTAGCACGTCCCCTAGCCGAACAAGGCTTTATTGTCGCCTCACCCGACCATTATGGGAATACCTTTAATAACCCATTGCCGGAGCAATTTAAACGCTACTGGGAACGTCCCAGAGATTTATCCTATCTCTTGTCTCAATTGCTCCTAAAGTACGGTAATTTAATTGATCAAACTCAGATCTCAGCAGTTGGTTTCTCCTTAGGTGGCTACTCTGTTTTAGCACTAGCTGGAGTCAAAATTGACCAGCGCTTAGTGATTGCCAATGGTGAAGCGACCCTCTCGACCAAGGCAACCGCCGACGCTCCTGAATTAGGCCAACTAACTAAACAAGTTGTCGCAGCTGACCCAGCCGAAGTCCCGACTGACTTAAAAGATGAACGTTTCAGTAAGATCGTCGCCCTCGCCCCCGCCTTAGGAACCGGTCTAGGCTCGATACAGCAAACTAACAATGTTGATGTTCCAGTTCTGATCATTGCAGCAGCAGGTGACAAAATCGCGCCAATTGACGAAAACGGCCGGAACTACCACCGCTTCTTGCCCCAGGCACAATACCATGAACTGCCAGACAACGTGGATCACTTTATCTTTTTACCTGTCAGCAAGAACTTTGCGCCAGCAGATCGTTTCTGGTACCAAGATGCACCAGGGGTGGATCGCAACCAAATTCATGCAGAAATAATTACCAAAGTGTCTGATTTTCTAACTAACTGATTGGAGGTCTTTTTGTGCAAGATTTAACCGCAGAAATTTTAACCGTAATCAAAAAACGCCCGACTCAAAGTCATAAGGGCACTTACGGCAGAGTCGTAACAATTGGGGGAAACAAGCAGTATGGTGGTGCGATTTTAATGTCGACATCCGCCGCAGTCCATGCCGGTGCTGGCTTAGTGACCTGTGTGACGGCGCCAGAAAACCTGAGTGCTCTCCACACCTTTGTTCCAGAAGCAATGTTTGTCTCTTCCCATGACTACTCGACACTAGTCGACGTCATCCAAAGTGCCACTGTGATTGTGATTGGTCCTGGCTTAGGGACAGAGGACTTTGCCGCAGATATCTTACAAATCGTCTTGAACCGGGTCACTGATGACCAATACTTAATTATCGATGGCTCCGCCATTACCATGTTAGCAGATGTCAAAGACCAGCTCCATATAATGGCTCCCCACGGGCAACTGATCTTTACTCCCCATGAAATGGAATGGCAACGATTGTCAGGCATCAAGATTGCCGACCAGACGGAAGAAAACAACCGCCAAAAGCAAGAAGAATATCAAGCAACTGTCGTCTTAAAGAAACACCACACGAAAATTTATGCCCCACAAACTCCAACCATGCGTCTTCCTATCGGCGGTCCTTACATGGCCACCGGCGGCATGGGTGATACCTTAACTGGCATCATCGCTGCTTTCATGGCACAGTTTGCCCACGATGATCCGCAATCTGCCCTAGCCGCTGCCGTTTACACCCACAGCGCCATCGCCGATGAGCTAAGCGAAGATGCTTATGTGGTCTTACCTACGGATATCATTGAGAGACTACAGAAGTTCATGAAAGAACATAGTAAATAACGCAAAAACTCGCAGACCATTTACTGATCTGCGAGTTTTACATTATTTAAACCCTAATGCTCGAATGGCAGCTGTTTCCACCGTATCATACGGAATGAAAGTCAACTGATTCTGCATATTATCTGGAATAGTTGACAGTTCACTTAATGATTGTGACGGAAGCAAGATTTGTTTGGCACCACTATCAAAAGCAACTTGAATTGTATCAGCCAAGCTATCAACTTTTTTAACTGACCCATTTAAAGTGAAGTCACCCAAAACTACTAAACTTTCAATAGCTGGACGATTCAGTGCAATTGACACTAACGCGATATAGGTTGGTATAGTTAGTTCCTTAGTCATGTCTAAGTTATTCATGTTAGAAACATTAACAACTAAGTCCTGCTGATCCAAGTGCAGATTAGCATTAATCTCGCCACTGTTCTTTTTCAGATACCGATAAGCGTTATCCATCGCTTCTTTAGCGTCATTATGTCCACTGATTCCGGTCTTAGCAAACTTCCCATTGCCACCAGTCATCTGACTTTCAATCGAATATGCACAGCGACGGGCTTGGCTATCTAAAGCCACAGTATAAATCTGACCAGCCTTAGGACGACCATTGGGAATTAACGTATTACTGCTTTGTTCTGGCACTGGCACAATCGTTTCTAATAAGCTTTCCTTGTCTTTATATGACAATTCAACATCAAAGAACTCCATGCCACCAATTTTTTTCAACTGTTCTTTAACTCGGCGTCTCATTTCCAGGGCAAAAGACAATATCTTTTCCAGATCTTCTTTTGTATAAATACCATCTGGAAAAAGCAGCTTGACCATCCCAGAAACAGTCTTCCTAACTGCAATTGTATCCCTCTGATTAAGTTGGTCTCCCAAATTAAAGTATTTGTCAAAGGCATCACTATACGATTGCTTCCGTAGTTCTCGCATTACCTCTGCAAAATAGTCAGTAATAAACCCATAATCTTTTGCAAAAAAAGCTGGTTTATACTTAGGAATTTCCCACCCTGGTAAATATGCATGAATTCGATCAAAGAAAGCCGAGTCTCCAGACATTGCATCAGGAAATGGTTCAAACAGGTTAGATGACTTTAAGATCACATCCACACTCTGATTAATATTACCCACAAAGACCATCGATGCTCGTGCTTGAATTTGATCCTTGCCGCGTGCAAATGATCCTGAAGCCATATAGTCTTTCATAATTTGCACGCCATCTTTATCCTTGAAGTTAATTCCAGCAACTTCATCAAAGGCTACTAGATCCCACATTCCGACTAAGCCAACTTGGCGGCGAGCCATATTATAAAACAAATTAGCAACAGTTGTTTGACCACCAGAAACTAGAATCGAATTTGGAGATAACTCTTTATAGCCATGTGATTTACCTGTTCCACGCGGACCAAGTTCAACCAGGTTATAATTGTTCTCTACAAACGGGACCAGGCGTAAAATCAACAAGAGTTGTTCACGCTCGGTAAACTCTAGCGGTTCTAACCCAATTGTTCTTAAAATCACTGCCATCCATTCCTGAGTCGTAAAGTTTTTCCGACCATCATAAATTTCTTGCATATCCAAACCAGCAATTTGAATTGGGTCAAGTTTTTCCAAAATAAATGGTGAATTGCCACTCTCTTCTTCAAAAAAGTAACTTAGTCGAACAATACACCATATACCACCAGATAAAAGGCGTTCATATTCTTCTGGGTACTTAGAATCAGTAACAACTTCCCTGATTCCTAAATTACTAAACGAGGCTTCATAACGGTCTCTAGTGGTATTTAAGTGAACTGTTACCTTGTCGATCACCGTATAGGAACCACGTTCACGAATTTTTGCCTTAACCTTCTCAGCTTCATCTGGCCTCACATAGTTATTAGCTAATGTTGCTCTGACTCGTTGAACACCTTGCTCGATCACCTCATCATCAGTACTATTCGCAAACATCCCCAACAAATATTCCAACACATAGGTGGGAACATTGGCCCCTTCTTTAATTCGAGCAGTTAAGTCTTTTCGGACAAACCGACCAGCAAAATTTTCTTCTAATTTTTTTAATAATGTTGCATCAATTTCAGACATTTAATCACTCTTTCTAAAAGTCAAAGCCAAAATCATTACTAATCGTAATATCAAAGGCGAATTTTTCAAAAGTCTTTTCCCCTGAATCAGTATTTTCGATGACTAATTGGTAGGCTTTACTCCGGTCATAAGTTTGACTCCGAAGAGTTAACTGAATCTGTTGTTGCTGTTTTCCAACATCATTTGCAGTGGAATTAACCTTGACCGTTTTTTGGTTAGAAATTAAGTTTCCCTGGTCATCAATAAAGTAGATTCGGTAATCTGCTGGCAACACCTTATCACTAATAGGTGCAGTTTGAATCAACGGAATTGGCACTGTCAGCCCCGTGACTCGCTTGCTAGAGTTACCTAGTTTAAGTTCGACATACTCTGCTTGCGACTTATTCGAAGAAGTTTTCACATCCAAGACAGGGACCACCATTTCTTGTAACGATGAACCACCATGGACATAGTTGTTAGAACCACTCGCTTTAAACACATTAGCTGATTTAGGATAGTACACATATCTTGGATCGTCATTCCCTAAAACAGTGCTTAATGGCACGCAGCCAACACCAATTTCGTCAATTTTTTCGGCAGTAATTGCATAACGCAAGGACTTCATGACTGGTTGAGTACTTTCTAAATCAATTTTATCCGTTTCAGATAATTTTTCTTCGCGATAAATATAGCCATGATCAGCAGTGACAATGACATGTGCAACGTTAATTGTTCTCAAGGATTCAATTAGTTTATCAATTTCACTAATTGCCTCAGCACTGGCCTTAAAAACCTCGTCCTCATTTTTAGCGTTATCGCCAACGGCATCTACTTGGTTATGATAAACATAGACAACTTTTTGATTAGCAAACTTTTGTTTCAATTGTGTACTACTTAATTTCTTCAAGTCATCTAACTGATAAGCCACACTATCTTCATTGTGCTCTTGCAGGATTTTTTCTCTCTTTTCCCGATTATCAGCTGGCTGACCATTAACTAACAAGATTTTCTTGTCTTCCATCAGCTCTACCTGACGATGTGGTAATAACGATGGCATCCCCATATAAGTTACCGATGGCAAATTGGTTAACAAATAATCCATTGAAGTGGAGATGCGATCATTTTGTTCAAGTCTATCTTGTAAGTCCTTCGCTAGTTCAAAGCGTAGAGCATCAGAAATAATAACCACTACTCGATTAGTCTCAGGTGCAACTTGATGGCGATAAAAATTCAATTGTCGTTTAGAACGAGGAATTAAATCATAATCAAAGCAATCATTCCAAGACTGGATTGAAGGATTTAAGTGCTGGTTAATATATTGTCGTTCAACTAAGACCTTGACTGCTTGATAAGTATCAGTATCACCCACCTTAACGTATAACGAAACAAACTGACGGTATAATGTATCAACTTGATATTCACTAGTAATATATCTAGCAATGGCATTTTCCATTGAATCATACGGAACAAAATTAGCCTGTAACACTTTAAGTCCAATTTCTAGTAACTGATACTCAGCATTACGATGTTTAGACTTTTCCCCTCTTTGAGCACAAATTTCTCCTAATTCTTTACCACCCAATCTGGCATTCAGATCATTAGCTTGAATTCGCTCAATAATAGTCGTTAAGATCATCTGATCAACTCCAGCAAAGAAATTGATCTTTTGCAACGCTTCTTGAGAAACTTTCCGCAAATGCTTTTGTAAATTAGCTTTGTCCCAAATTTCAGCAGCATACTTTTCAAAATCTTCATGCGCCCCATAAGAATCAGAAAAATCTGACATGAACGCAACAACATTGGAGATTTGTTCCATTTTAAAGTTTTCTAATTCCTTGGGAAAGTCAACTTCCATTTCCGCATAGGTATAATTCAAGAACAAAGCAGTCAATAAATGTACTAAACTATTTTCTTCAGTTACATACCCAAATTCTCGGTTCATTAACTTCCAAAAGAATTCGCTGACTCCATATTTTTGGAACTCTGACAAATATTTATTACCATCTAGTCCACCATTAAACAGTTTAAATAAAATTTCGTTTAGCTGTAATCGATTGAGCTTTAAAATTGTGGCAATGACTCCAAACTCTGGGGTCTGGTTAACCCGTGCATCACGATATTTTTGAAAAGCTTTAATGCGTTCTTGACTTTTAAAGAACTTAAAGTGCTCCTTCACAAATTGTAACTGTTCAATCGGTAAACCAGCATCGTGTAACGTTAACTGATAAATATCAGCTGTGAATGATCCAGAATACTTTTCAATATCGGTTAAGAGATTCTGTTCAATGGCTGGTTTAGCAAATGGCGCATAAATCAAATATTTAGTATCCCGATGTTCTTCTAAAAACAACTTAGTTTTAAATTGTTCACTTTTATGTAACTGCCAAACAGTGGCATCAATATTACTTTCAATTTCAGGAATGCTCTCATTAAATTCAGCATTATCATCATACCAAAAAATCACTTTTTGACTTTCAAATTCTTGGTTAAGCCTAGTTATTACTGTACCTACATTTACTGCCACTTCGTTCACTCCCCTTAGTTTCATATCTATTCTACTTTACCATAAATCACAATCGATAAAAATTCTGAAATTCAAAATATCGTTCACACCCAAGTATAATTCAGGTGTCATCAAAGACCTAGTCACCGACGTCCCCGAAGAATATTTCGACGTTGAAAAAGAAGGCCAAGTCGAAATCATTGGGTGGTTGTACCAGTACTACAATGAAGAACCCAAGGCTAAAGTAATCAGTCTACCGAAATCTGCAAAATATCGTGATACACAAATAGCCAGCGCAACGCAAATTTTCACTCCTGATTGGATTGTAAAATATATGGTTCAAAATTCACTAGGTAAATATTGGATCAAGCATCTTTTAGTATCCGGTGATGAACGTACGGAAGAAAAAATCGCAAGTGAATTTGGTTGGAAATATTACATGACTGATGCTACACAAAAAGAAGATGTCCAAATAGAAGTAAAATCTGTAGATCAAAATCTAGCAGATATCACATTAAAAAGTATTAAAGTTATTGATCCAGCAATGGGATCTGGACACATCTTAGTATATGCTTTCGATTTACTAATGCAGTTATATAAATCTGAAGGTTATACTTCAAATGATAGTGCTGTCAGTATAATCGAGAATAATTTATTTGGATTAGATATAGATAGTCGGGCCTTCCAGTTAGCATATTTCGCGGTCATTATGAAGTATCGCGGTAACTATAGACGTGCTTTTAAACGACTTCAAAGTACTAATTTGTTTTATATTTCTACTAACAGTGTAACTGAACTTGAAAATTCGGGAATATTACCAGATAATTTGGACTCAAAACACTTGGCTTCCATAACTGAAATGTTTAAATTATTTGAAAATGGAGCAGAACTTGGATCATTATTAGATACAGGTTCGCTAAATTTAGATTTAATTCAAGAATCTTTAGATATGATAGATAATCAACAAGATCAACAATTATCTTTTAACTTACTTGAATTAAGAAATCAAATTCAGACTAAATTACGCGTATGTCTAATTTTGAAACAGAAATATAATGTTATTATTGCAAACCCACCATACATGGGGTCGTCAAGAATGAATAAGTCTTTGGCTGACTTTGCTAAGAAGAATTATCCAAATTCCAAATCTGACTTATTCGCGATGTTTATTGAGAGATGGAACAAAAAAATGTTGCCTGGTGGGTATAACTCAATGGTAACGATGCAATCCTGGATGTTCCTATCGAGTTTTGAAAAAATGAGAATCAATCAACTCAATAAATATACGATTTCCAATTTAATGCATATGGAAAATAATGTAATGGGTATCGCGTTCGGTACAGCTGTAACAATCTTTAGGAATATGCACATTGCGAACTTTGATGGAACATACCATCAAGTTAAAACTAAAGATGCTGTTGGTAAAATACCACAAAGTTTACCAATTCCTGGCAATAGGTATAATCGTTCAAATCAAGCAAAATTCGTTAATATTCCGAGTAGCCCAATAGCGTACTGGGCCTCAGATAATTTAATTCAAGATTTTGTGAATGGTACAAAAATGGAAGATTTAGTT
>NZ_BQXH01000005.1 GCF_022836475.1 Ligilactobacillus pabuli
CCAAAGCCAATGACAATTAGAGGTTATCATGTAGTGTCCAACAAAGAAAGTAATAATAATCACTAAAACTTGATTTAAAAGATAATGTTTAATTTTAATAATACGAGGAGGTTCTTTCATGGCTTTTTTTGGCTTCAAAGACTTCGACCGCTTGTCAGAAGTCGACCTGAATATTTACCGTTTTTTTACCGCGAACGTTGACAAAGTTCCCTATTTACGCGTGCGTGACATTGCCCGTGAAGCACATGTCTCCAATTCATCTGTCATGCGCTTCATTCATAAGTTAGGTTACGATAGTTTTCCAGAATTTAAAGTTTCTTTTCGGGCTGAACAACAACAAGCCCACCCAACTAACCACCAGATCAACTTCGTCACCGACCAAAACTTTCCGACTGACATTTATGAAAAGATCGAACTTGTGGCGGACCGAATGCAACAAGCAGATCAAGTGATTTTTTGTGCAATGGGCTCGTCTGGTGCGCTGGCAGAATACGCCGCACGCCAAGCTGCCGCAGTGGGGTTCAACGCCATTTGCGTGAAGGATCCCTTTTACCCACTCGTCAACCAGCTTAAAAACACTAGTGATAATCTCCTAATTGCACTCTCAGTCTCTGGGAAAACAATCGAGTTACTCGAATTACTCAATAACTTCATTAACAATGAAGATGTGACTCTCGTGGCGATCACCGCTGAACCTAGCAGTCAAGTCGCGTTGATGTCTCGCTACGTTCTGGGTTATTCCGTGCCACAACAGCGGATCGCTAAGTACTATGATTTAACGACCCAAGTTCCAGCGCTCTATTTAACCGAACAGCTGATTTCGACGGCTCGTCGCTTAGCTGTCCAAGCTGGTGACCACTTGATTTAAACTTTTTTACGCTCATTTGGTACATAGTGTTCCAAGTCGGGAAAATTCAACTAAGTTTAGGAACACTACTTCAACCGGTGGGCTAGCCCTTGTTTCTTAGAAAGCGCTTTATTATGATGGAGGTGTATTAGAAATTATTTTAAATTTTTAGGAGTGATTTTACATGTCCAAAATGGATTCGTACAATGCCTTTATGGAAAAACACATTGTGCCCGCCGCCGCTAAATTGAATGAACAACGTCATATTGCCGCAGTTCGGGATGCTTTCATGTATTCTTTCCCCATCACAATGTCAGCGTCACTAGTAATTTTGATCAACAGTTTGCTATTTTCTAAGGATGGTTTTTTAGCGAAAATCTTATTCTTAAACAAGATTTTCCCTCATTTGGAAGATATGCAGGGCTGGTTAAACTCTGTCACTAACGGGACCATGGATATTTTGTCGATTTTCATCGCCTATATGGTTGCCGCAGAATTAGCCCGCCATTTCAAAGCGGACCAGATGTTAACCGGGATGACCTCGATCGCGGTCTTCATGATCATGTACACCCCAGCCATCGTCAAAGACGGTATCAACTATTTGCCAAAAACTTTCTTAGGAGCTCAGGGTTTATTCGTGGCTATGTTTATCGGGATGTTAGTTGGGGAATTCTTGCCCAAACTGTTCGCCATCAAAAAAATCCAGATCAAGATGCCAGAAATGGTGCCGCCTGCAGTTTCACGATCATTTAATGGTTTGATTCCAATTATCATCGTGATCATGGTAACTGCGATTATAAATCACTTGATCTCTCTGATAGCTCCACAAGGTATTAACCAAATCATTTACGACACGATTCAAACTCCACTCCGTAACATTGGGGTCAACATTTGGAGTGTGACTCTCTTGGCCATCGTCCAAAACCTACTCTGGTTAGTCGGGATCCATGGGCCGAATACTTTAAACGCCCTACGCTCAGTGATCTTTACTGAAGCTGACCTCGGTAACCAACAATTTATCAACAACCATGGCAGTATCTGGGACATTCCATATCCTGCAACTTGGGGTAATATGAATGATACCTTCGCTAACATGGGCGGTAGTGGGATGACACTTGGTTTGATCATTGCGATTTTCATCGTATCAAAACGAAAAGACTACCGTGCGGTGGCCAAATTAGCGATCGTTCCAGGTTTATTTAACATTAACGAACCTTTGATGTTTGGTCTCCCCATCGTCTTGAACCCAATTTTGGCAATTCCATTTGTCCTGACACCAGTCATCAATATCTGGGTTGGCTACTTGGTCACCAATATTTTGAAGTGGATTCCAACGCCAGCGCTAGGAATGACGTGGACGACCCCTGGGCCACTGATGCCATTCTTGGGAACCGGTGGTAACTGGCTCGCATTAATTATTGGCTTTGTCTGCTTAACAATTTCGGTCTTCACATACATGCCATTTGTCTTAGCAGCTAATAAGGTCGCAGAAAGAGAAGGACAACTAGAAGAATAACAGAGTGGAGCAAAGCGGGAGGACTCGAGCACTATCGGAGACTAACCTTCAATGCGTTCTTGGCATTGAAGGTTAGTCTTGGATAAGCGGAAAGTCCTGTTTTGTGGAGCTCGACTAATAACAGGGTGGAGTGAAACGCTTAGAAAGCGAGCACTATCAGAACCTAGGAACTAATGCGTTTTTGGCATTAGTTCCTGGGTTTAGATAAGCGGAACTTTCTGTTTCACGGAACCGGACTAATAACACAAGGTGAAACAAGCCGGTTAGAAGACGAGCATTAACAAGCTTTCTGCCATAATGCGGTTTAAGCATTTTGGCGGGAAGTAGGTTAAGCGAAATCTTCTGGCTTGTGGAACTGGACTAGTAACAATTGATCTAGCCTAACACTTCCAAACCCTAGCCTTTAATGCAACCGGCATTAGAGGTTAAGTTTGGATAAACAGGAAGAAATAAATTACTAAGAACTTACAAATTAATCACGGTGGCATCCAGCAGTTAGAATTTCTAACTACTCCCCCCACTGACACATTTGACATCACCCGCAAAAAAACACTAACACCAGGAGGAAACAAAAATGGCAGAAGATATTAGAGAATTCCCCCCCAATTTTTTATGGGGCGGAGCAGTCGCAGCACACCAATTAGAAGGTGCTTACCAGGAAGGTGGTAAAGGTTTAAGTATCGCCGACCTCTTTACCCTTGGTAGTAAAGACCAACCACGGAAAATTACCAGCACGATTGAAGATGACAAGTACTATTACCCGAACCATCAGGCGATCGACTTTTATCATCATTATCCAGAAGACATCAAGCTTTTGGCGGAAATGGGCTTTAAGTGTTTCCGGACTTCGATTGCTTGGTCTCGAATCTTCCCAAATGGCGATGAAACTGAACCCAATGAAGCTGGTTTAAAGTTTTACGATGACTTATTTGACGAATGTTTGAAATATGGCATCGAACCCGTTGTCACTCTTTCTCACTTCGAAATTCCGCTCCACCTGGTGCAAGAATATGGTGGCTGGCGTGACCGACGGATGATTGAATTTTTCTTACGGCTAGCTGAAGTCTGCTTCAAACGCTACCATCACAAAGTAAAGTACTGGATGACTTTCAATGAAATCAACAACCAGACTAACTTTGAAACTGCGGGTCATCTTTACACCAACTCGGGCATTATCCCGACTGCAGGTGAAAACCGTGAAAAATTAATGTACCAAGCTGCTCATTACGAATTGGTTGCGTCAGCCCAAGCAGTCACACTTGGTCATGATATTGACCCTGACTTACAAATCGGTAGTATGATTGCGATGTGCCCAATTTACCCACTGACTTCCAAGCCTGAGGATATTTTATTTACCCAACGTGCGATGCAAACACGCTACTGGTTCTCAGACGTGCACGCGAACGGTTTTTATCCAGAATGGCTGTTGAAGTTCTTTGAGAAAAAGCACTTTGACATGGACATCACCACGGCTGATTTGGCAGCGCTCCAGGTGGGCACAGTCGATTATATCGGCTTTAGTTACTATATGTCCTTCACAACTAAGTATGCTGGACACGAAGACTTTAACGAAGAATACGACCTCGTGGAAAACCCATACGTCAAAGCCAGTGAATGGGGCTGGCAAATTGACCCTGTTGGTTTACGCTATGCGTTAAATTGGTTCACTGACCGCTATCATTTGCCATTGTTTGTCGTTGAAAATGGTCTAGGTGCGGTCGATCAATTAACTGAAGACCATAAAGTCCATGACGATTACCGGATTAAATACATGCACGACCACATTACGCAAATGAAGAAAGCTGTCTTGGATGATGGTGTTGATTTGATGGGTTATACGCCGTGGGGCTGTATTGACCTCGTGTCAGCCGGAACAGGTGAAATGTCCAAACGTTATGGCATGATCTATGTCGATGAAGATGACCATGGAAATGGCTCGCTTAACCGCTACCGTAAGGATTCGTTTTACTGGTTCAAAAATGTAATTGCCACTAACGGAGCTGAACTTTAGCCAGTAGTGTGCGCCTAATAATAAATTTACGGCAGACTGGCTCGCGTGCACTTTTAAAGCAGCAATCTGCCGTTTTGCTAGCTATGATAAAGGAGTGGAGTTAACTTGAAAAATTATGTTGGGATTGATATTGGCGGGACTTCGATCAAGTATGGTCTGGTGAGTGCCACTGGTGAAATTTTAAGTCAGGCTAGTTTGCCAACTGCAACAAAACAAGAGGAAGTCTTAACTAATTTGGCACAAATTGTCACTGACTTCCAAGATAGCGGTCATGAATTGGCGGGTGTGGGTGTCTCAATGCCGGGCGTAGTTGAAGCGAACGGTATGTTGACCACTGCTGGCGCGGTTAAATGTCTGACCGGAGTCAATTTGCAGAATGAGTTAGAGGAACGAACCGGCGTGGCAACTACTATCGAAAACGACGCCAACGCTGCGGCCATCGCTGAACAGTGGTTAGGAGCAGCCCAAGGTGTCCATAATTATTTAAGTCTCGTTTTAGGGACTGGCGTGGGTGGTGCTCTAGTTATCAACGACCAGATTTACCGTGGTGCTCATGCCCGCTCAGGTGAATTTGGCTGGATGCTGCTGGACGAACAGCACGACGAACTGGAAGACGGCAGTCTAAACTTCCAGGGTGCAACCGTGATTGGACTCTTACGGGTCTACAACTTGAAAGCCCAGACTAATCTAACTGATGCCCGGGAAATCTTTACCAGAGCCGCTGATGGCGAGCTGATTGCTCAACACGTTCTAGCAACCTACTTCCGCCGTTTGGCACAAGGAATTTTAAACTTAGTGGTTTGTTTTGACCCAGCTCAAGTCATTGTGGGTGGCGGAATCAGCGTCAATCCCGCTTTCCGGACTGGTTTGCAACAGGCCTACACCGAACTGCAAGCTGAACACAGCAGCGTCCGTGATTTAACCTTACCTGACATCGTCCCTGCCCAACTTGGCAATGATGCCGGGATGATTGGTGCCGTTTATCGGCGAATGCAAGAAGAATAAGATGCAAAAGAATCTCTCTAACTGTGAATACTACATTCACAGTTAGAGAGATTCTTTGATTCTAACGGAGTTTCTTGATAGTTAAGAATATTGGGCAAATCATTTGATGCTTGACTGCCTAACTCCCAGTAATACTCAATGTTAATTTCTTCAGTTAATTTAGATAAAATGTCCAAGACAAGTAAGCGCTTTAAGCGTATAATATTTTAGGTAGAGAAGTTAGGGCGGTAGCTAGTTCTTTTAGTAGGAGGTGGTTGCTTATGGTGTAACAACTATAACAGCAACACGCACATTCCATACGAAAGGAGTAGCCAACAAGGTGTCAGTTTTTGAGACCTTACAACTAATGTTAGCGACTGAGACCTTGATCGTTGTTTTGCTCGGGTTAGTTGTTGAGCTAATTAAATTAATTAGCAAAAAAAAATAACCGTCTTAGCTGTGGCAAGCTGATGGTTATTTTCCACTAACTGCTACCGCCTTACGCGGCTCTACAAGGAAGTCATGTTCGCGCATGGCTTCCTTTTTTCTACCCACATTATAACATGGCTAACTAATGGATAAAAGCTTCAGCTACTCATATTTTTCAAATTTCCCTTGCTCTTTAGTGTTCTGTACCTAAATCCGTCACAGTTGGGTACAAAAATTGAAAAGCTCCCCCAAGATTAGTAAAGTACGACCAGCAAATTAAAAACTTCCTCTGTTTTGACAAAATAGTTGTAGCATACCAAAAAAATAACCATCTCTGCTCTAGGAAGCTGATGGTTATTTTTTCCATTAGTATGCTATTTCCTGATGTGGAAGTCATTTTGCCGCAATAATCAGGCAGGCTCGATCCACTAACTACCTAACTGCTAATTTATCCTCTAAATATTCAACGGCACCTCGACCGGTTTCAAATAAAATATACTCCTGGTCCCCCTGGTAAAAGCAGAGTTGAGTCGTACCAAAGTATTCCACTTTAGAAAAACCGCTGATTTGTGCCAAAGGAATTTCTATATGTCGCTGAATCTTAGCAGCGCGCGGAAATATCAAGTGTAAACTATCCTCATCGATTTTAACCTTTGCGAGTTGATGAAACTTGTGTGTTTGGTAAATTATTTCAACATAAACATTCATTTTTCCCACCCCTTCATCAGTATCACTTGCTTTTCTTTACTATAACTTATGGGACGGGTTCCACAACAAGCCTTTCGTTTAAAAAATTCTGCAATATACTTTTCTCGGGGTTTGCAAGATAAATTATGATCTCTGATAGTGTTTTTGTCTGAGTTACCATTGCTGCTTTATTTAATTAGTAGCAAAATTTGAATGGCATCTGTTCCACGCCGAAAAAAGACCTAGATAACTAAAAAGTTGTTCTATAAATTAGAAATGTGTTGATTAAAAATTTCCTCTAACATCTCGATACTATCTTCTGATAATCTATCAACTACTTGTGTAAAAAAGTCATAATCATATGATTCTAAATAAAAATTAAAAAATTCAACGCAACTTTCTATTTCTACTTCTTTCTCTTTTTCTGAATCAGTTATAGTGGGGACGATATTCATTATCTCTGAATCTTTCGGTTGAGGAAAATTTATTCTAATTTTTTCGAAAACTGTATCATAAACTTCTTTTAGGGTTTCATAATTATTCTTTTTATCTTCGAAGAATAATATGATTATCCTGCGAAAATCATTTTTAGAAACTAATGATTTATTTTTTATTGAAAATTCATATATATAATCAATAATCTTTTCTAAATTATCTTTCTGTAAATTCAATGATCTACACAGATTAATTAGACATTCATCGTAAATTGTAAGGTGATTGAGAAAATTCTGAAAATTATAAGAATACGAAGTTTTAAAGGAATTTATATATTCATCAAAATTATTTCCAAGTTCCCTTAACCCATAATAAAACGCATTTTTTGAATCATTATTAACCATATAAGTACGCGCTACGATTCCACTATCCCTTGATTCATAGTAATCAATAATAGTTTTGGAAGGATTTTCGTTCAAATGATTCATAAAGTAATATTCATCAAATTTAAGATGTGGACTACTCTCAAAGTCAATTAAGAGTACAAAAATATATTTTTTGTGTTTATGTATCCAAACAACATTTCTATACTTTTTTAAGATATCCATTCCTTTTTCCGTTACTACGAAAAATTTTTTGTTGTCAAATTTTAAAATTTCCTTGTCATAAGAAACATTCTTAATTCTTTCTATTAAAGCACTCTTAGCACCACTACTTTTTTGACTTAGCTTTTTTAAAACTTCACGTAATTCAGTATTTGTAAGATGTTCCATCATTTCATCAGGATTGCTAACACGTATCAAATCCTTTGCAAGAAGTTTTGACAATACCTCTTCATAAGAAATAAAGTTAACTGAAATTTCATATTCGTGCGATCCTCCAGTAATTTTTCTCATAGGGTTTTTAACTTGTGTTGGAAAATCTCTTAAAAAATTCAATACAATAATATCTTGTACAGTATATCCATCTTTTGATTTTAATTCGGGGGGCATGAATTTTCGCATATTATTAGTCACCTCAACTATTACAATTAAAACAAATTTTTATAACAAATCTACTTCATATCACAAAGGTTTATATTATTAAACAACATCACCTAGTTAATTCATCTGTCAAGCCTGCGGAAGATTTAACCATACATTCTATCTTACTTTCTCAAGCTGTAAAACCAGTCTTTATGCTTCAGATACCAATTAACTGTGTGCTTCAAGCCCTCTTCAAAGCTCCACTGCGGCTGCCAGCCTAGTTCACGTTCAATTTTACTTGTATCTAAAGCATAACGTTGATCATGCCCCAAGCGGTCAGCAACATAGCTAATTTGATTGCCGGATAAGTTCAATTGATCCACCAGTAAATTGGCAATTTCATTGTTAGAACGTTCAGCGTGTCCGCCAATATTATAAATTTCTCCTGCCTGTCCGTGATGAAGGACCAAATCGATTGCCCGGCAATTATCCTCAACGTATAACCAATCGCGGATATTTTCCCCAGTTCCATAGATGGGTAGCTCTTGTCCTTGCAAACCATGCGTCAGCAAAAGCGGAATCAGCTTTTCTGGATACTGATAGGGACCATAATTATTGGAACTGCGGGTAATATTAACATCCATGCCATAGGTCTGATAATAGGAATGCACAAACATTTCAGCGGCTGCTTTGCTGGCTGAATACGGTGAACTAGGCGCTAAAACTGCTTGTTCAGTAAACTTCGCCGAACTATCTAATTCTAACGAACCATAGACCTCGTCCGTTGAAATTTGTACAAATTTTTGAATGCCAACCTGGCGGGCACTTTCCAATAAAGCTAGTGTCCCCTGAGTATTCGTTTGTAAAAAGACTCCTGGGTTTTTTAGCGACCGGTCAACATGGCTTTCCGCGGCAAAATTAACCAGGTAGTCAACTCGATAGTGACGAAGCAGCTGTTGCACCAAGTTCTGGTTATTGATGTTTCCTTGCACAAACTGATAACGCGGATCTTGGGCAATGTCTGCCAAATTGGCCAAGTTTCCCGCGTAGGTCAGTAGGTCTAAGTTCACGATTCGACAATTGGGCCGTTGTGCCAATAAGTAGTGAATAAAATTACTGCCAATAAAACCAGCGCCGCCTGTGATCAAATACGATTCCATTTCTAGGCTGCCTCCTCAGTTAAATTCTCTTAACCCCTATTGTAGCGGATATTTGTAAAAATAGTAGTCTCGGGTTGATCGTCTACATTTAAACTCCATTTTGTCCAAAAGACAACGTTTTCCAATTTACGACTGGCGGTTTTTAAGCTATACTAAAGGAGGTATTCCAATATCCAGTATTACTACTCAAACTCTTATTCGAGGAGATTTTTATATGTCAGACTCAATTAAAATTGTGACCGATTCGTCGGTTCTTTTAACTGCAGATGAAATTAAAGATAATGACATTACCGTCATTCCCTTATCCGTCGAAGTTAACGGTAAAAATTATGTTGATGAGGTCGATATCACTCGTCCTCAATTAGTTGAGGCCTTAAAACAAGGCTTCATCCCTAAAACTAGCCAACCAGCTCTGGGAAACTTCATTGAAGCCTTTGACCGGTTAGGTGCAGATGGCAGCAGTGTCATTGCCATCATCTTATCCGACGTTTTAAGCGGTGCTTATGCTTCTGCGACTAAAGCAGCAGAAATGTCTACAGCAAACGTAACTGTCATTAACAGTAAGTCGACTGATCGTGGTGAAGCCTTCCAAGTCCTCGCAGCTGCACAAGATGCCCAAGCTGGCAAATCTGTGACAGAAATCGTGGACCATTGTCGAGATATTTATTCTAGAACTTCGATCGATGTCTTGATCGATAGCCTTGACTGCTTAGTAGCTGGGGGCCGTGTCAGCAAGATGACTGGTCTTTTAACTAAACTAGCTAATATCAAGGTTGTCGTTGAACTCCATGACTCATCATTAGATGTTGTGTCCAAAGGCCGGAGTTCCAAGAGTTTGCTTAAATTTGTCACCAAAAAGAAACAAGCTCATGACGACAATCACAATCGGATCCAAGCACTGTCCCTTTCCAATGTTGCGGCAGACGAGTCCATGTTGACCAAGGTCAAGGAACTCTTGATTGGCGACCAGGATAACGTACCTTACATTGCTGAATTAACTAGCCCAATCATCATGACCCACACTGGTTTAAAGGCCATCGGTGTCATTACACTTTCAGAAAAGCCATTACCAAATTTCTAATCGACTAACACTCTTTTACTTTCACGAAAGGGTGTTTTTCTTTGCCCAAAAATTTAGTCGCCTTTTTTCTAATTGAAAAGCTTTCTCAAATAAAATATCTTTTTCAAAAATTTTTTCAATTAAAATCGTTGTTAAATCAGCTTTTTATTTTCATAATTGAAAATGTTTCTCATTTAGAATTTTTCTAGTTTACATTTAGTGGAATTGTGTTAGTCTATAAGTGGAAAGACAAGGGAGGAATTTATCATGAAGCATTTTCAAAAATTAATCGCAATTTTTGTCGTAGCGTTGACTGCTTTAGTTTTAGAGTTTGGTTTCCATCAGCCACTCTGGGCCCAAGGCGTAGTCACATTAGCTGGTGCTTACTTAGCCCTGTCAATGTTAGTAGAAATGATCAAAACTTTGCGTTCAGGCAAATACGGCGTTGACTTGTTGGCGATCACTGCCATCATCGCCACTTTGGCCGTCAGCCAGTACTGGGCTGCCATGATCATTTTATTGATGTTAGTCGGTGGCGACACCTTAGAAGACTATGCCGGGCATAAAGCCAACTCGGAATTAAAGGCGCTGCTTGAAAATTCACCGCAGATTGCTCACCGTTTGGAACAAGACACCGACCAAACGACAGATATCAAGGTTGAGGACTTACAAGTCGGTGATCGGTTGCTAGTTAAGTCTCATGAAATCGTACCAGCTGACGGGCATTTATTACAGGGGACTGGTTTATTTGATGAATCCTCACTAACTGGTGAATCACGTCCGATTGAAAAGACCCCTGGCGACGATGTAATGTCTGGCTCATTAAACGGTGATACAGCCGTTGTGCTCCAAGCGGATAAAAAGAGTGCTGACAGTCAGTACCAACGCTTAATTGCCCTAGTACGCGAGTCTGAAGCCAAACCAGCTCATTTCGTCCGTTTGGCTGACCGTTATGCCGTACCATTCACCTTAATCGCTTATGTTATCGCAGGGGTGGCTTGGGCATTGTCTAAGGATCCAGTACGCTTTGCACAAGTGCTTGTCGTGGCTTCTCCTTGTCCGCTGATTTTAGCAGCACCCGTGGCTTTAGTGGCCGGAATGAGTCGCGCCTCTCGCTCTGGGATCGTGGTTAAAACCGGAGATGTTCTGGAAAAGCTGTCCACAGCTCGGACCTTTGCCTTTGACAAAACTGGGACACTGACTAAAGGGACACTCAGTGTGGAGCACGTTCATCCTGAAAAAGGAGTCGAGACTGGGCGTTTGATCAGCTTAGCCGCCAGTGTTGAAAATAACTCTAACCATATTCTTGGCCGTTCACTGGTCAATTACGCTAAAGAACAAGGTCTATCACTTGAAAACACGACCGCTGTGAAGGAAATCACTGCTCAAGGGATTCAAGCCGAAGTTAACGGACAGCTTATTAAAGTCGGTAAAAGTAACTTTGTAACTGAACAAGACACAGTGCAGGATGCTGACCAAACGGCAGTTTTCATCAGTATTGCAGGCCAATATGCCGGGTCGATCACTTTTACCGACCAAATTCGATCCGAAGCTAAAAAGACCATTCAAACCTTGACTCAGCGCGATCAGGCTCAAGTCATGATGTTGACTGGTGATCAACAAGAAACGGCCGCTACAATTGCCAAAGCCGCAGGAATCACGCAGATCCACGCTGAACTATTACCAGAGGAAAAAATCAAGTTGCTGCAAAACTGTGACCAAGAACAACGACCAGTCGTTATGATTGGTGACGGGGTCAACGATGCCCCTGCTTTGGCAGAAGCAGATGTCGGTATCGCTATGGGAGCCCATGGGGCAACGGCCGCCAGTGAAACAGCCTCTGCGGTGATCTTAAAAGACGACCTATCCCGCGTCGCTCAGGCAGTGGAGATCTCCAAAGACACTATGAAAGTCGCTAAACAATCAGTTTGGCTGGGTATTGCCATTTGTACCGCTCTAATGCTCATTGCCAGTGTTGGTGTCTTGCCGACCCTAGTTGGCGCGCTCTTACAAGAAGTCGTCGACACCGTTTCGATCCTGTGGGCCTTACGTGCACGGCATAGTCAAAACCACCAACATCAGAAGAAGTCGTCTCATCATGAATTCTCCATGGAATCTTAATAAAATTGTGTGAATTTGTTAAGCAAATCTTTAGAACTTAGCTGTATAGTAAACACTATAAACTAATTAACTTACTCCCCCTATATGTAAGTAAAGTTTGTAACTATATATTGTCCCCTACGACATATAGTTCGTACCATTCCTTTTTAGCTCCGTGCCTATGAGGTGCGGAGTTTTTTTGTGCAAAAAAAGTTCTCTATGATCATTATTAATCATAAAGAACTCTCTCTTATTATTTCATGAAGTTCATTTTCTTTAGATATTTTTTTCCTGCTGTATTATCGTACTGAACTAAACGATAATCACGCATCAAAATCTTTTGTTTCTGAGTTAAATCCTTTTCTTGAACAAGTCGGTTCTTATCATCGACCAATAATCCATCCGAAGTATCATTATTTCCTCGTGACTGCGCAGGTAAATCTTCCACCACTTTTGTCATCATGGCATAAAAAGGATTAACTTTTTGATTCATTTGCTTTAATGCCAAAGCAGTGAAAAAGTTTGGACTGATTACTTGAACATGACTGGTCTGTTTTCCAATACTATCACCATGTTCACGAGCATATTTATTACTGTAGATAAAATAATCCGTCTCATGTAGAGGAACATAGTACTCATTCATATTATTACCATCATAAATTCCTGGTAAATGATCACCATACCAAACAACCGTAATCGGTCGCTGATAATGATCTAATTGTTCAATAAATTCTTTAGTAAATTTAGAAGTTAAGGCGATTCCTTGCATATAATGCTTAACTTGTTCTTTACGTTCAGGGTTAGCCACAGCCTGCCCACTAGCTTCAAATGGGTACTCATCATACTTGTCAGTAAATGGAAGATGATTCTGCATGGTTGCTAAGCTAATAAATTGGCCTCTTCGTTCTCGTTTTAGTTGCCATAAAACATCTTTATATGCCTCATCATCTCCAACTAGGTCACTGTTTTGAATATTTTTCCGGTACCTTAACTTCTCATCGACACTTTTACCATCTAATGTTCTAAAAGTTTGAAAACCAAATCTCTGGTAAGCTTCTCTTCTTTGATAAAAAGTACCCAAGAATGGATGAATTGCATTTTTTCTCTTGAAAAGATCAACAACACTAGGATTATAGTCGGATTTCATTACAATCTGAGTAAAAGGAGTAGTCATACTTGAATCAAACATTTGAAGATTCCAACTTGTTTCAACCCCATATTCAATATTAGCTGTTCCACCACCATACCCAGAACTTAGCATTAAACCAGAGGTATTATTCTTCTTGATTTCATCGATTTCAGGTACTGGATTTTGATTAACTTTCATATTAGGTACTCGCTTAGGGTCTGAATAGCTTTCACTTAAAACATAAATCAAGGTCTGTTGATTTATATCCTTGTTTTTACGGGTTTGATTAATTTGTTTAGCCTCGCTTGTATACTTATTAGCAATCTTTCGCATAGTCTGCTTAGAATAGTTAGAGGGCTTCTCCATCGTCTTACTACCTAGAAAGTTTATAAAATTCAACCATGGCCCATTTTTATTAGCAGCAGAGTTTGAATCCCAGAAATAAATGTCATTTCCCATCCAATTACTAAGATTATTCATGGCAGAGTTTTCAATATTAATCTTATTAAGACCTGAGAAGCCAATCACAGTTATACCAACAATGAGAACCCTTATTGCCAAAAAAAGTCTTGAATTTTGCCATTTAACCGGAAAAAACCTTTCGAATAAAATTGTTAGTAAAATTAAAACTACAATACCAGCTATAATTTTTAACAATATGTTCTGGTTAGCCATTTTCAACATTTCACGCGGCTCTTTGATAAAAATCAAATCACTTGGAAGTAATGGTTCACTACGAGCAACATGTTTCTGTTGATTTATAAAAGCGAATGCAGTTCCAAAAATAACTAATATTGTGTTTGCGGTCCAAAATCGACCAATAAAAGCGCACAATGCGATTCCAAGCAGAGTTAACCCGAGCGATACAATGACAAAAATTCGTTTATGTCCGATTGCCCAAATTAATCCGGCGTCAACATTATTTAATTGTAATGCTTGAGTAACTGCAACAATAACCATAGATTCAAATAACATTAAACCAATTGTTCTTAGGATAATTAGTGTATTTTTTCCTTTAAGCCGCCAATTAATTTTTTTTAAAAATTCTGCATGCTGTTTCTTTTCCAATTAATTCATTCCTTCGTAAAAATTTCACCTTAGAATCCAGTAAACCAAATAACATACCAAACCTCAAGGACATTTTTAATACTTTATAATCTTCTTAACAAAAAAATTATTGATCGTGAAGAATTTATTTTTGAAGTATTCAGTGTATTTTAGGAGAACTTACTTGATTTTTAAATCTCCCTTTAAGTCTCTGTTACACATCTAGAAAAGTATGCAACAACCAACAATACGTAGCAGCTATGCATCAAATAGTTTAAAGTTTAAGTACTTTTTACTCCCCCCTGAAGCCCTAAATTTTTCCGTTTAAAATCCGCAAACAACGCGAGCAAAACAACATTATACGAAGCATCTAATAAATGTTGATCAATTGCTGAACTCAATAAAACTAACAAAATGTAAACAACCATAAAAAATAATTCTTGTTCAGTAAACTTACGAAACAAGATCATCAATACCAGTAAATACATAATAAAAACAACTATTCCTTGCATCACTATTAGTCGTATAAAGGAGGAATCTACGTAAAAATACTTAAAAGTTTTTGCCTCCTGACCCAGACTACCATTACCATGTTCCTGTATAAATTGTCCAAAAATACTAATCCCATGTTCATGTAAAGCTTGATATCCGTAACGCAACCGACCAGAGAGTAACCGATCTATCGCTGTTAAAACACGATTACTAGGTGAATAGAAATATGCTATTGCAAGATTAATTCCAATATACAAAATCCCCAATCCAAAGTATCCTAAATAATCGACGTGTAAGCACACTTTTTTTATTGTTGGATAGAAATATGCAACTAAAGTTAGAAAAATTATCAGTAAGGTGTCTAACCTGGCATTGGTTATATAGAACAAAAGAGCAGTACAAGCCAGTACACAACAATATGTTTGCCAACGCAACTTAAACTCTTTATATACAAAATATGCCAAGATGAAATAAAAAATCCGCGCACCAAAATCCGTTGGGGTCAAAAAGCCCATTGAATAGCGAATAATTTCCGGGTGTCCAATTCTTCCTTGAAGTTGATTAGGAATTACTCTAAAACCTGCTGCAAGAATTGTCATTAAAATAAGGACACCATTAGTTTGCAAAAAGACTTTTAAGATCTTTTGATAGTTGATATTATTCGCACCAATGATAAACAAACTATAATAAAAAATATCATAGTTTTTAGATGCATATCCTAAAGCAAATAACGCACCTGCAAAAGCAAAAATCAATCCTTTAACATAAATCGTAGATTGTTCTAAAACAAAAATTCTAAACAATACTAAGACTGTCGCAAACTGAATTACCTTATACACTATACTATAACTAAACCATTCCGGAATAAATAACGTCGATTTAAAAAAAAGTGCGCTCAAAAACAAGACTAATGCAAAAAAATAAAATTTTTTTGACCATTCTTTTAACCTACGTGAACGATACAAAGTATCATTGTTTGGCTGAAAATTTACCATACATTCCACCGCCCTTACTCAATAAAAAGGCATTAATTACAACAAAAGGTGATGAACATAATACTTTCTCATCACCTACATTTAATTATTTTTTATTCAAATCCTTCTTGATTTGTGTAGTACTTATTTCTGGTGTCCGTGCTAAATACTCAACGTCGACCCCTTCTTCTTTCAGAAAGTCGAATTTTCCTTTCCAGTCGTCGCCAATAGCAAAAGTATCAATATCATATTTATGAACATCACTACGTTTTTGTTCCCAATTCTCTTCAGGAATAACTAAGTCAACATAACGAATCGCTTCAACTAGCTGTTTCCGCTGCTCATATGTAAAATAAGTTTTCTTCTGTTTTTTTTCCCAATTAAATTCATCAGTTGAGATTGCAACTACTAAATAATCGCCCAACGCCTTAGCCCGTTTTAACAAATTAATATGACCATAATGCAATAAATCAAAAGTTCCGTAAGTAATTACTCTTTTCATAATAAATTCCTCCTATATCATTTTCTAATGTTTTACTTTCCAAAGCCACGAATTTAATACTAAAACCAGCTTATAATGTCCACGCAACAAAAGTTTTCTAAAAATTGCATGCTTCCGACCAATAATACCATCAAATTCATCATCTTTAAAAGCTTCAATATAATGACCAGACTCTGCAATTTGTTTGATTTGCTCGCTACAATCATTCAGGCTAAGCTTATTAGTCGCCAGTAAATCAGCAAAATACCAATTTAACAAGAACATATAACCTGTTAGCCGTAATTTAATTAACGGCTTCAATTTTCCAGAAATCTGATAGTCTTTAAAATACTCCTCCAATAATTGATTAAAAAGTTTTTCATTTTGGAGATTGTATTCCCTAAATTTGTGCATTGTATGATTTTCAAGTTGGTAATAAAAATCAAATTGAGTTAGCAAAACATTCTTTGCTTTTTTAACAACATCAAAGTTAAAAAGAAGGTCTTCCGCCATAACTAGATTATCATTAAACTGAATCTTATGATCAACAAGAAATTGTTTTTTGTAAAATTTACTGTGAATACCTGACGAACACCGCACTTTGCCAATATCTACTAATGACTCTAACAATGGCATCCTATCAGAATCACTCTCAAGTAATACTTTTTCAAGTTTATCTTGATTAATATCCGTGATGATCAAATCTGGTTTATCGTTAGAATCAAGTACCTGCTTTAACAATTTAACATATCCATTCTTGAACAGATCATCACTGTCAAAGAAAGTTATATATTCTCCTTTTGCCTCAGATAATCCACGATTCCGCGTACCACTAACACCACTATGTTCTGTTAATAATAACCGAAAGCAAGGTTTAAGTGCTATAACGTTTTTGACGATTTCAACGGTACTATCAGTTGATCCGTCGTCCACTAACAAAACCTCTACAGTGTCTTCCTGATTTTCAATTGAACTAGCGACACTATTAATCGTCCGTTCAATATATTCCTCACTGTTAAAAAGAGGCAGAACTATTGATAATAAAGGATTCAATTTTTAATTTCCTCTCTAAATATCTATTTTATTTCTTCACCATTTAACTTAGATTTTCTTGGTAAATTGTTAACAAAATAACTTGTGTCTGCTAAAAGAGCAATAAAAACAAAATTAAATGAAATTTCCAACATATGTTGATCAATGATTGAACTAATCACCATGAATAGAGTGTATAAAACCAAACTATACGCTTTCACTTGCATGTTTCTCAAAATCAAAACACAAATTATTACCATTATCACCGTAAAGGCAATTAAACCATTCATCATTAAATGTTTAACATACGATGAGTCAATAAAAAAATAGTCTAAAATTGGGCTATGGATCCCACCATTACCATTTTGACGAATAAACTGACCATAAACAGTAACATTATATTTTTCAAAAGCCGCATGACCATACTTTAATCTACCTGACAAAATTCGATCTAGGAGATTAAAAATAGGATTTGCAGAATTATAGAAATAAGCCATTAAGACAGACACACCTGTAACAAATAGGGTACCTGCAACAACTATTTTCGCTCCAAGAAACTCAAATACGGTTATTAAATAAGGATAAATCATTACTGCCAAAATCACTAACAACATCAGGATCAAGTCCAGTTTAGTATCAGTTATAAAGTAGATAAATAGTGTCCAAGCAAAACAACCTACATATTCTGCAACATTAAAACTAAAACGTTTAAAAACACAGTACGCTAACATTAGATAAAATGCGCGTGCCGCTAAATCTGAAGGGTAAATCATTCCCAAAGCATATCGAATTGTCGGTGTTCCAAATCTCCCCATGGTTAAACCCGGAATAATATGCAACTTAGCAGCAATAATAGTCACGACAACTAATAATGACATGGTAATTAAAAAAATTTTTAGAAGTTTCTTATAGTCAATATTTTGTGCACCCAGAACAAACAGGTAATAATAGTATAGATTGTATTGATAAGCATCTGCACAGCTTTTCCACAAAATTAATCCTAATAAGATATAAATTAACCAGTTTTTCCATTTACCATCTTTGATCTCAAAATCAAAGAGTCCCATTTTTAGAATCACCAAAAATCCAGATACTTGGGTAATTCTATACAATAAGTCACTTGGTAATAAACTAGGGAACATAGTTCCTGGTAGAAATTGCGATAATATATATACGATTAAGGCTAATAAATAAAAATTTTCACCGATAAACTGCCATTTTTTTCGTATAAATAAAAGCTTTTCGTTTACTATTTGGTAATCCATAAACTAGCCTTCCCCCGTACTTTTTCATTTTTTCAAGAATTTTTTTGCAGTTTGTAAAATTGTTGGCTTCAATACCCAAATCACAACAAAATATATCACAATACCAAGTAATACTTCTAAGATCAAGGAAGAAACACTAGTCCACAACTTAACATTTAGCAGATAAACCGGAATAAACATCAATATTCCAGCAATCAAATATTTTGGAAAATTAACGAATAATTTTTTTAACTCAACAGTGTCTTTAATATACCATAACTGATAACCTGTTACGGTTGCCTCAGAAAGCACTGTTGCCAACATTGCACCATATAGTCCCCAGGTAGAAACTAATGGGATGTTAATAACAATGTTAACAATTGCCCCAAGTAGAACAGAACGGGTATACGGCTTAACTTGCTTCGTTGGTAGCAAGAACTGCTGTCCAACGGCATTACTCCAACCAATCAAAACAATTACAATTGCTTCAATCATAATAGCCAAGCCTACAGGAGCATATCCACGGCCATAAAAATATGGTCCAAAATGGCGACCAATCCCAGCTAACCCAAAGGCCATCGGAACTGCAATAAATGATACAAAATCAAACGAGGAGTATAAATAGTTATTAACCTCTTTGTCTTTTCCACTAGCAAATGCATTTGCCACATGTGGTAACATCACAGTTCCAGTTGCCGTCACAATTGCTAAGACTACTTTTACTAAGTTATCCGCCGACATATAAAACCCTGATGCATCCGTTCCAGCCAAAAAACCTAACATCGTTTTGTTCAAAACAACATATATTTGTATTGCCACTGTTGGGATGAACAATGCAATTGTTGGACGAACATGTCGTAATGGGTGCAGGTCTTTATAACTAACTTTAACCAAAATCCTTTTTAGAGGGGCCCACAACGTAAAATTTCCAACTAAGACTGAAAGGCCTAATATTAAGATATATAATGGTAAATCTGACGGATTTTTGATAAATACGAAAATTAGAATCAACGAAACAACTTTGACTAGCGTGTTTCGAACGACTGTCCGCTTAAAATCCTCAATTCCCATAAAAAACCAAGATATGTCAAATGCAGCAGCAATAATATTAATCGATTGAAAAATCATTAATACACGATTATCTCGATAAAACCCTAGAAAAACAAAATATAATCCTAATGCAACAAGGATACCAACTGTTTTTATAATTTGGATTTCCCAAAAGGAACGTGCCATTTTCTCACGGTCATTCCGTTGATAAGCAATTTCACGATTTCCATATAACTGTGTACCTAAACTACCAAATAATACAAAATAAAAAACAATTGAGTTGGTAAATGAATTCAACCCATAACCATGCGGAGTTAAAACCCGACTAACATACGGTGCGGTAATTAGTGGCAAAATCATCGCTAAAATCTGATAACCCGCATTATACAAATAGTTTCGAATAACCTTCACGGTCTTATCCCTCGAATTCTTTTCTAACAGCCACTAAGGAGGCCATAATTACCTGATCCATGTTGTAATAGCGATACATTCCTAAGCGACCACCAAAAATTACATTTCCACCCTCATTTTCAGCTAGTTCCCTATACTTCTTATACAAAGAATCATTCTTACGATCGTTAACTGGATAATAAGGTTCGTCACCGCGTTTCCATGTCTTCGGATATTCACGAGTAATAATCGTTTTATTTTTATCTCCTTTACCAAATTCAAAGTGTTTGTGCTCAATGATTCTAGTATAGGGTGTTTCAGCGTCAGTGTAGTTGACGACTGCATTTCCTTGATAATTATTAACATCTAATTCTTGAGTTTCAAACTTCAAAGAGCGATATTCTAGCTCTCCTAGCTTATAATCAAAGAACTCATCAATCATCCCAGTGAACAAAACTCGATCATAATTTTGTAAATACTCATCTTTGTGATCAAAGAAATCAGTGCCTGTTTCAACGGTAATTAAATCACTAGCAAGCATTTTTTCAACAATTTGCGTATACCCACCAATTGGAATTCCTTGATAAGGATCATTAAAGTAGTTGTTATCATACGTAAAACGAACTGGAATTCGACGAATAATAAAAGCAGGTAAATCTTCTGCCTTCTTACCCCATTGCTTTTCAGTATAACCTTTAACCAATTTCTGATATAAATCAGTTCCCACTAAAGAAATACCTTGTTCCTCTAAATTTTCAGGCTTTTTACCCTTTAAAACTGCACGCTGTTCTTCAATTTTAGCTTGGGCTTCGGCAGGCGTGATTACACCCCACATCTTATTAAAGGTATTCATGTTAAACGGCATGTTATAAATTTCACCATGATAGTTCGCAACTGGACTATTAGTATAGCGGTTAAAATCTGCAAATTGGTGAACATAGTCCCAGATTTCTTTTTTATTAGTATGGAAAATGTGCGCACCAAACTTATGAACTTGAATCCCATCAATTTCTTCAGTGTAGATATTTCCCGCTACATGGTCTCTTTTTTCAATTACTTTAACTTCATTACCTCTTTTTGCTGCTTCATAGGCAAATGTGGCACCAAACAAACCGGCACCTACTACTAAATATTTTGTCATCTAAACTATTCCTCCTACTATTAAAACAGCGAAAAAGCTGTCTATACTTGTTAGATTATAGCATAAAATAAGCTATAAATAGTCGAGTTCAGTCTTTAACGCTATTTATAAGCTTATTTACCTTCTGGTACTTTTCTGTGGAAAAAACAAAAAAGTTAGCTATTTCGTGTTTTATTGCACTATATTTTTTAAACAATCACCTAGATTAAATTTTTTTAAAATTTAATCTAAGTGACTGTTAACCCAAAATACTTTCCATTTCTTGCATTGCCTGATAGATAAAATTACCAGAACGAACTTTTTTTGAAATCTTTTCAGCGTTGCTTTTAAGCTTAGCATAATCATCATCTGTCATATCTGCCAAAATATTATCAAGCTCTGTTAAGCTGTTAACCGTGATTCCAACCTGAAATTTTTCGACAAAGCCAGCAACAGCCGCTTGCTCCCAAACTATGACTGGCATACCAGAACTTAAATATAAAGAAGTTTTGTGTGGTGCATTATACTTCGAATACTCGCCATAAGTTCCGGTACAGGCATCAACCGATTGTCCATCCCAAATTAGGCCAAAATTTTCATTCATATGAGCAGGTAATTCTTCTGAAGGATAAACCCCCTGATAATTAACACATTGCGGATATTTCTCCGATGGGTTAGGCCCGAACGCATCTAACTTAGTATGCTTCCAAGTTAGTTTATCCATAAAACCAGCTTTTTCGTGAATTAAATTTCCCGCAAAGCATAGTGATCTATCAAATTTAGTACTTTTTACAATTGGGTTAGGATTAATATAGTCAAAGATTCCTAATTGTACCATGGGCACTTTAACACCATTATCCAGTAACCACTTTTGCATTTTTTCATTATGTACAATTAACCCATCTGTACTATTAAAAATATCCAGTTCATTTTTATAAAACTTCTGATCATCAAGGTATCCTCTAATTGCCTCAACATCATGAATTACAAAGATTAACTTGGCCTTTGTATACTTTCTAATTGCTTTAATAAATCTTTGGGTTAAGAAAATAGAATAAATTGGATACTGAAATACAATCTCCTCATAGTCTTTTCCCTTAAATAACTTGTTAATTCCATAGAAAGAAAACATTAGTTTGGCTAGCTTGTTACGAGAAATTTCTAAATTAATTTTTTCATAGCCTTTTTCTGTCAAAAATTCTTCAATATCATTTTTTGCTTTTGGACCAGCATCTTTATTATCTTTTGAGATAATCGAAGATAAAATCACTTTTGTCATAATATCATCACTTTCTGTCAATTAATTCTAAATGTACACTAAAGCGAAACTAGACAATGATTTTAAAAAGCATGGTTTAGTTTCGCTCCCTTATAATTTTATTTCACTATTTCTGTAAAATGTTTATTTTTAACTTGTTCAGATGGTGGTTCCATATAATTTGAACCATACATTTGCGATAGAATTTCATCTGAATAACTTGTTCCGTATAATTGGAGATCGTCAAAGGCGTACACTTGACCTTTCAAATAAAACTGTTTAGGAAACATCTCGTTAAGTTTATACGCACCCATAAAATTAACGACATAAGTTGCCCTCCCGTACGGAAAACGTTGTAAAGCATGGTCTAAATTAACTAAACATTGCTTTGTGTCTAGTCTTTTTTCTGGCTGAATAAATTGTCCTAATTTAATAAATACTTTTTCAATTAACGGCCGTTCCGTCATATTAACACTAACTCGATCAAATTCAGAATACTTTAACAACAAACGCAACCGCAGTAAATTTAGCCCGTGAATTTTACGTAACAACTTACTTTTAGGCATTCCATCTAAGGGGAAAATATCCATCCATGAATTTCTTTGCTCTGCTACAACCGCAGAGCGATCAACAATCTTAGTATGAGGATTCTCCAGGCGTGCAACATATTCGGTTGTATCGGAGTTCTTAAATGTTCTAAACGGGAAATCTGCTAACTTATTTTCACGTTTCGCAAGTAACTCTTGAAATTTTTCATAATCAGGACGTGGCATCCCAACATCAATGTCATCATCCCAAGGAATAAAACCTTGGTGCCGAACTGCACCTAATAAAGTTCCACCCATAATAAAATATTGTAAATCATGCTGTTGACAAAAATCAGCAAAAACAATCACTAACTCTTTTTCTGCATGTTGTAAGATTTTACGATCATCTAAGTTAACGGTCATTTGGATTCCCCCGAAATTTACGCCACAAAAAACTAGCAATTTTTTTGATCCAATGTTGCTTACCCATAAACATTACTGGTAATTCCGTATATTTTATTTGATTCTTTTCTACCCACACATCAAGCAGTAACTCGCCCAAAAAACCATACAATCTTTTCTCGTAGGGGGTATAGTCAGTAATGTTAGTCCGTTTCTCAACTTCAGACAAAACTTTAATCAACCAATCTGTATATTCATTAAAAATATTAGCTTTAGCAATCAACATATTAAACATGTGCGCAGATTTACGATTAACGGTTTGATCAAAAAAAGGCACATACTCTGGATAGAGTTCCACTAAAACATCGCGAGTTATTTGCAAATCTTCAATATGGTGAACATGTTCATAATGAGACCATGAAGTTTCAATATAATAGTTTCTTTTCTTTGGTAAAATCATATCATATTCACTCATAATTTTATCTAGCTTATGACCAGATAAAACATTGGAAAATTTTTGATTAACAGTCGAAAAAAAATGTGAACTTCCATTCGAAAAGAAACGCCGATAATGAACAAGCCCCTTTATATCAGCCTTTCGATTCTTAGCAGCCCAATACTGTGCGGTTAATTCACAATAACTACCATTTTTACTAGCAATATTGATTTCCGTGTTGTCTCTCAAAAAGCCAGGAAAATTTTCACTTGCCGGACCAACTTGCAACGGCAAATAAATTTTTTCCTGGGGCATTCGTGCTCTCTTATGACTTACTACATACAATTCAGTTTTCATCTAAAATTTCTCCTAATTAGCTAATATGCACCATCTGCTTTAAAAATGCTAACGATATTTTTGAATAAAATCTTACAATCAAACATCAAAGACGCATGATCCACATAGTACAACTCAATTTCACATCTTTTAGGGTAAGTAATATTACTTCTCCCAGATGCCTGCCAATATCCCATTGCGCCTGGTGTTACAGATAAAAACTTCTGTTGTCTAGAACCGTATTCTTTTAGCTCTTCTTTCACTACCGGACGAGGTCCAATTAATGACATCTCACCTTTTAAAATGTTCAGAAATTGTGGTAATTCATCAAAGGAGGTCTTTCGTAAGAATCTACCAAACCTAGTAATTCTGGGATCCTTCTCTGGTGGCAGCTTATAACTGCTTTTGACATACAAATTATACAATTCGGTATTATTTTTCAATTTTTGATCAGCATTAACAACCATTGAACGTAACTTGTAAATGAAAAAGACTTTGCCATTCTTACCAATTCTTTCTTGTTTAAAAAACATTGGCCCTTTATTGTCACCGCTCTGATAGAAAAACCATAAAATTAAAAAAACAGGAATTAAACAGATTAGCGCAACCAATGCTATTAAGATGTCAAAAACGCGTTTTACAAATAAATATCCGCCACTTAAGTGGGCTGGGGCGTTTTCTTGTTCCATTAAGATTCTCCTTAATTCATTTAGGCTTCAAAATGCGACGCCTAACCTTATTTTACTTCAGTCTTTTTAAACAGAAGTTATTATAATACGAGGTAATTTATTTAGCAAATCACGTCTAATTTTCTTTTACTTCATAGATGGTTTTTCTATTCCATCCAGCATGATCATAAGTTGAATAAAATTCGTGCATATCTTGAACTAGATCATTTAAATCATAACCCTTTTCTTTTAAAAATGAACATGCTAGTATTCGTTTGTTAGTTTCTAATTTAACATGTAGCATTCTGTCTGCTACTACACTATTATCCTCGCTCAGTGAAAATGATTTTGATGTTTCTAATAGTTTAACTTGCGTTGTAATAGTATCTGAGAATAAAACGTTAACTCCGTTTGCTTGAGCCTCAATTAGAGTAATTGGTAGTCCCTCATATAGTGATGGAAAGATGATCCAATCGAGAACATTTAAAAATCGATTAACATCCTGTCTAAACCCCATAAAATAGACTACATCTTCTAGTCCAAGGCTTTTTACTAGATATTCAACTTGCGTTCTTTCTCCACCTTCACCAAAAAAAAATAACACTGAATCACGATCCAATGAATAAATTTTTGCAAATATTTCTACAACCCGAGATTGATTTTTAACTGGTAAGAACCGCCCTACATGTCCGTAAACTGTCTTTCCTTTTAAATTGAATTCTTCTTCAATTTTTTTTCTCTGATTTTTATCAAATTTAAATTTTTCTAGATCAATTGCATTATTAACTTGTATATAACTATCATCATTAAACAGCCACTTTGCCGCAAAATTTGAGCAAGCAAATTTTTTAAATTTACCCTTATGAACTATTCTTTTCCCAATCTTGTGTAACATTCTTTTTATTACATTTTTTGTAATTCTTTCATTTGTTGAGCTATGTGAATGAACTATAACATTTTCTTTATTTCTCATTACAAAGTATGGATAAAACTTCGTTAGACTATCTGTATGAAAATGTACATAGTCATATTTATTCGAATTATGTGCTACTCTATTCCAAAAATTAACATAGTCTTTAATCTTAGTTACAGCAGGGGCTTTTATTATTTTTATTTTATCAGAAAACTTAGGTATTCTTGTTTCTGGCAATGTAGCCTCAGTAATAATGACAACATGATAACTTTTGTTGTTTACTAACCCAGTGTACAAATGTCTAACAAATTCTGTTAAGCCTCCTCCCTCTTTTAAATGAGGAACTATTACAAGTATATTTTTCATATGAACTCCCTTTAATCCGATAAATTTTCCATAATTTTTTGACAATTTTTTTCTAGACTAAAACTTTTTTGTATCATTGCATTACGAATATCCCAACTAAATCCTTCTTCTTTATCAATTGGAAAGAGTTTATGCAATGAATCTAGGTATATATGCATTATATCACTATTTGGAAGTACAGTTTGATATACCTTCCTTAGATCAACGGTATAACGACATAATTGATTACATTTTCCAAATTAAGTAACTTCATAATATGTTCCTAACTTTTCTAAATCTCTAACTGGTTATGCATTAATAAAATTAAACTCAAAGCAATTCGATGTTTCCCTGTAGACAAATAAATTTCTGACAAAGCTCCCAATGATTTTTTGTTTTCAATGTCTTTAAACAGGCTCAACTAATACATTTCACTAACATTAATTCCAGTAATTTTAATATTATGCAATCTTCTTTTTTTAATAAAATGATTCCATTTTCACCATATAAATCTCTTCCAGGCCCAGTATTTCCTTAAAATTATTTTTTCTCTTGAATAATATATAATGGACGGTTCTTAACTTCCAAATATATATTACCAATATATCTCCCTACAATTCCTAAACAAAATAACTGTAGTCCTCCGATAAACAATACAATAGAAATTAACGATGCCCAACCATTTACACTACCACCATAAATCAATTTTCTAAATACAATAAAAATAATTGCAATGATTGAACCTAGGCATGAAAACAATCCCGTATATGAAGCCAACGCTAACGGTGTCTCCGAAAAATTGATAATTCCTTCTAGAGAATATTTGAATAACCCCCAAAAAGACCAAGATGTTTCACCCGCTACCCGATCAACATTAGAATATTCCAAATATTTAGTGTTAAAACCAACCCAACTAAAAAGTCCCTTTGAAAAACGATTATATTCAGACATTTGTAAAATTGCATCAACAACTTGTCTTGTCATTAACCGAAAATCTCTAACACCATTTAAAAATTGAGTATCAGACATTTTGTTAATGACGTTATAAAACATGTTTGAAAAAAAGGAGCGAATAACCGGCTCACCTTTACGGTCAACACGTCTTGTTCCAACAATATCATAACCCTCGTCTTCAATTCCCGCTAACATTTCCACTAACTGTTCTGGTGGATCCTGTAAGTCAGCGTCCATTACTGCCACATAATCGCCTTTTGCTGCCTGAAGCCCGGCATATAAGGCAGCCTCCTTACCAAAATTACGTGAAAAAGAAACATAGTGTACTGACTGTTCATATTTTGCATGCAACTGACGTAAAACGGTTAACGTTTGATCTTTTGACCCATCATTTACAAATAAATACTCTATTTTATAACCTCTTAAACTTGGTTTGACCTCTTCAACAGTTTTAAAAAATAACGGAATAGTTTCTTCTTCATTAAAACAAGGTACAACTAAAGAAATTAATTTAGACATTCTTCTTCTCCTTTGATGTGAATCAAACTAACCGAATATATTAGAAAGATCCAAATAATTATTGCAATGGTCAATAACACATAAAAAAATGTTTGAGGCCGATATCCAACTGTAATTTTGTTAACCCCAGAGTTAATTTTTACAGCAACTGTTCCACGCTTGCTAGTCACAAACTTAGACTGCACTCCATTTATTGTTACAGTAGTGTCTGAATAAGCAACTACTGGCAAGTTTAGCATAGTTTGATTTTTAACTTTAACAACATATTTTAACTTATTAGATTCTACAATTGGATGCACCTTTTTGGGTTTATCATTAATATACATTATATTCTGCATTATTTTTTCTTGCTTACCCATATATCCCGGAACACCCTCACTATTTATTGCGGACTGGGGATAATAATCACTTTCACCGAATGTGGCCCCATATTGAAAAATATTAGCAAAATTATTTTGATCAACTTTTATCAGTTTATGTGGATCTAGAGCACGGATAATTTCAGACTTATTGGGTTGTAAGTATTCAGCAGATTCTACTCGTGCTGGATTGACTACTGTGTTAACAATAGACACATAATTTATGGCAAATAACACTAACAAACACATGATTAAAAATGACTTTTCCTTATTATTTTTTCTTGTCAACATTTTTTCTAACATAAATGAAGCAGATATTGCTAACATAAGTGACGCAAATATGTGTAGTCGATATGGAAATTGAATAGTGCCTAAAATTCCGTTTTTTACACTCTCCCATGGAAAAAATGTAGTGCTAACTAACAATAGCGCCAAACCAACCAAATAAATGTATAGCTCTTTCAAATCTTTTTTTACAAAATACCATCCAATTAATACCCCTACTATAAGAAAGAATCCAATATTATAGGCAGTAAAAATATTGTTAGTTAATGACCTGTTAACCAAGTCACTAATTGAAGCAACATACCAGGCTCCACGAGGCGGTGACTTTAAGTTTTTACCGATATAATCTGTTAAAAACGGCCAAACTATAAATCCCAATGTTAAAATTGTTAAGCCAACACTTTTCAGCAGAGCAAACAATCTTTTTATCTCAATTCTTCGAACCATAGCTAGTTTACAAATTAAAAGAATTGAAAAAATTATTACTGTTAAAAACAAACTCAAAAAATGACTATACCCAACCAAGGTAATTCCAATAACCAGTTCAGGCCATTTTCTAGAATCCCCCCAAAAAACATGGTAGAACCCTAAAAAAGCCAACGGTAAAAAAGTACTTGCTATAAACTCTCCTAAAACAAAGTACAGCATTCCCAAACGTAATTTATACATCGCAAAAGTATACAGAAATGCAAACATCAAACTTCGCAAATTATTTTTAGAAAAACTTTTCATTGAAAAATAGCTGATCAATAAAGAAACAAATACAAGCAAACCATACCAGCTATAAAAAGCAGCTACTGGATTTAAAAAGAATCTTAAAAATGCCCAAGGATATAAAAATATAGTTGGATAGAATAAAAACGAACCCACACCAGTATGGTGAAATGTATCCGTCGCAATAAATGTTGATAAACTCCCTCTTTTTAAATTATCAAAGATTTGTTCAACCCTAGAAAAATGAAAAGCTGCATCTGAAGCAACCCCTGTAATATATCCTGTATGATATAAAGGATATACACTCATCATTGCAACAACGAAGAACAAAATGACTACCAGAAAATTATTTTTAAACTGGATTTTTTTAACCTGTGAGACATTAGCGTTACTCCTTAGTTAACCTAATTTATTTTTCAAAATAACACCGAAACTTGTACTAGTATCGTTTTTACATTATAATACTTTACTTATTGCTTGTCCTAAAATCCCCCTAAAATTTATGTATCACGACTTAGTATTTGATATTTAAAGTTAACATTAGGTTGATACCCAATTTAAATACTAAAACATTTTAGTCAATCTTTAACATTCATCAATCTGCAGATACGGTATAATACAGTATTATAATAACTATGTCTACAAAGTTATTTCAAGCATTAATAACTAATTGAAAGGAACCTTTCAACATGTTCAGTGAATTTTTTAAAAAACATCAAACATTTCTAATTTATTTTTTTTGGGGTGGAGTAGCCACACTAGTCAACATTGGTACCTTTATGTTTTGCATCAAAATTGGGTGGCATTATCAAACCGGAAATGTTATTGCTTGGCTGTTAGCAGTACTTGTGACCTACTTTTCAAATAAATTTCTAGTATTTTCAACTCAATATCATGGTATGGTTCAATTATTACAAGAATTAGGGTCTTTTTTAGTCGTTCGATTACTTGCACTAGGTTTAGACTTAATTATTATTTGGCTTGGAATTAAAGTACTGAATTACAATTCTTTTCTAGTTAAACTCTTTGACAATACTGTTGTCGGTATTGTTAATTATCTCGTTAGCCGCTGGTTTGTTTTTACGGAAAGAAAGATATAAATTATGACGTCATCTCCTAAGTATCATGGAAGATGACGCCATTTTCTTATCGTCTATTATTTTTATGATGAGATTTGTATAATTCCTTAGTATCTGAAGAACTGATAACCATCCTCTTTATTAAATGTAATAGCGGTTGACGACCACTACCTACTAGCCCAATTGCCTCCACAAACAGCTCTAAGCCTAATAAGGTTGCAATGATCAGCGCTACTGAACCCCAGAAACTAGATAACGGGAATAGTAGCGAGATAAAGGAAAAAATTAATGCAATTCCATAAATAACTAGCACAGTTTGCCGATGTGTTAATCCCATTTGCATTAAGCGATGATGTAAGTGATGTTTATCTGCTTCGAAAATTGGCTTCTTATTGAGTATCCGACGCAAAATAGCATACACTGTATCAGTAATGGGAACGCCCAGAATAATAATTGGGATAATTAAACTAATGAATGTAGCGTTTTTTAGGCCATATAAAGAAAAAATAGAAATCATAAAGCCAATAAAAAGTGCCCCAGTATCGCCTAAGAAAATTCGTGCTGGATTAAAATTATAGGGCAAGAAGCCAACCATTGCCGCGACTAATGTCAACATCATAATTGACACAAAGACACCCACATTATTAAGAAAGAAAAAACTAGTAATCGCACTGGTAGTTAAGGCAATAATTGAGACCCCTGTCGCTAAACCGTCTAGGCCATCTAATAGATTAATCGCATTAGTAATCGCCACGATCCAAATCAGCGTGACTGGCATACTAAGCCACTTTAGCTGAAAAAGTCCTATGAAGGGGATCGAAAAAGTGGTCATTTTAATCCCAGCAATATAATAAACTACCAACGCTGCAACAACAATCCCTAATAATTTTTGCTTCGGCTTTAATTCATAAATATCATCAATAACACCGGTTAAAATAATAATACATTCTGCCAAAAACAACGCAAACAACTGTCGTTGTGGATATTGTGTTCTTAAAAAAAGAAAATTAGTTAAATTAAAAGCAATAAAAATTGCCAATCCACCTAGAGTCGGCATCGGTCTTGAGTTAACCCGTCTTGCATTTGGCTTATCAACAGCTCCGACCTTAATAGCAAATTTTCGAACAAAAGGAACCAAGATTGCTGAAATAATCATCGTTGCAAAAAGTGCCGCAAAAATTTTATACATAAGATAGCAGTCCTTAATTTTTTTGTGTAATACAATACTTTTTTATGAGTATATATCGAAGTTAATCATACCATATTAAAGTCAATATTTCTCACTCGAGCTTTATTTAGAATGTTATCTTAACAATCATACTCCTTTTATCTATCAAAAATTCTCCAATTCCCTTTTCTTTTAACCGCCCCAATTTCTTGTTATGATAGACATGTAACAAGAATTCACTGACAGTTAACGTTAGTAAGGCAGTCATGCAAGATGTCCAAGGAGGAATCAGCTATGAAAGATTCGCAAGCTAAAGTTGAACATGCTCAAGTTGTTGGTTTTGTCAGTGGTGTTGTTTTTGCCACTGCAATTCATGCCGCCATCGCTTTACCGCTCATCGCCCTTCGTTTAGGCGCCAAGGGGAAGCATAACTTGCACCATCGCGGCCATTGTCATCCTCATCATGAACCAGCCGGTCCTGTTCATTTTTTGGCCGAGCAACGTGAAAAACAAGCCCAAGATGAACATGATTTGCTAGTGGAAGTCAACGAAAATTTGGCAGCTATTCAAGCCAAACTAGCTGACCGTCCAACTCCACCAGCACCGGAGCCAAAACCAGAAGCTCCAGAGCCAGATGATGCTCCAGAACCGCCTAAACCGTAATTGTTAGTTTGTCACGTTGTCATACGAAAGGATGTTAACTTTGAAAATCTACAAGTCAACTAATTTAATCTTGTTAGCTGCTTGCAGTGGCGCTTTATTCTTCAACTTCTCCACCCAGCCAGCAGACAGCCAATTAAACGTCATTCCAACTGTTGCTGCCAAAACCGTCAACAAAACTCAAGCCATTACCAAAGTTAAAGTCACGGCTAACCAGGCAATCAAAGTCTTCACGGATAAATATGCTGAGACTGACGTGAAGTCTCTTTCTCTCGAGAAAAAGCATGATAAATATTATTATGAAGTTGAGGGAGTCGGCGATAAAAAAGAACACGAACTTAAAATTGATGCTAATTCGAAAAAAATCATCAACACTGATACCGACACCTTAGACCCCGTGGAACAAAAGGGTGTTAAACGTACCGAAAAAAAGATCCAGACCAAGAAACTCTTAACCGTTAAACAAGCAGTTAAGGCTGCGCAAAAGAAGGTCAAATCAGGGACAGTGACTGAGGTTTCTCTTGACCAGTCGCTCGGGATTACCTACTGGGAAGTTAACTTTAAACAGGCTGATAAAAAGGTCGAGGTTAACATCGACGCTCAAAGCGGAAAATTTCTTTCCAAAGAAACCAGTGAGATCGACGACTAACCTGCTTGTTTCATAAGAAAAGGTCCTGCTAAGAATGTAATCTAACATTCTTGCAGGGCCCTTTTCTATCTATTTGTCTGCTAAGATTTTTCAAATTCCAATCGGATAATAAAACTTAATAGGGAAGTTGAGATGGTAGCTAGCCTTTTCGAAGGAGAGTGATGCCGATGGTGTAATACACATCAAAGGATTCGTTCAAAATTCTAATGAAAGGAGTAGCGCGGTGCCTGTTGCAGACGCCATACAGCTGATGCTGACTTTTGGTCTTTTGATCATTAGTCTGATTACATTAGTTGTTGAGCTGATCAAAAATCAGCAAAAAAATAATCCATCTTTGCTTTAGCGGCTGATGGATTAAGTTTCACTACTGCTATCGTTTAGTAACACTCATATTGTAACACTAGGCCTGCCGTACTTCCACACCTTGAATCGCATATTCATATGTCCACTGTTTGACCCTAGTCATATCATTTGTCCGGTAATAATCAATCATCAAATTATTCCAGTGCTCCCACTGATTCAATGGAACATTGAGCAAACCTGCTCCGCCATCGATCATGATTTTATTGGCACCGATCATCGCTGTCCGTTTGTTACCGTCCCCAAAAATTTGTTGGCGGATGTTATGACACATCATCGTCAATGCTTGGTCCATTGTCGTGGTATACTAGTTTGTTAAGATTTGTTGTAAAAATAGTGCTTCCTGTTGTTTGTCAATCAGTGGTTGTGCAAAAATTTCTCCACCACCTAAGCTGACCCCACCTTGTCGTTGACGCAGTTCGCCAGCAAAAGCCGTATCTTCCGCCGCGACCAGTTTGTTCAGTTGCTTTTCCAACTCCAACGTTAGCGGTCCCTTCTGGTCCAGAGCAACCAACCAGGCTCGTTTCAAATTAACAAGCGTTAATATATCAGAGACAGGCACTCCTGCTACACTGACTCCATCCAGAACCGTTTGCGTTTGTGCTAGAGTCAGCTTCACACCTTCAAAACGTGCATTCGTATACACTAATTTAGTCAAATTAGCCCGGGTAAAGCGCCGATTTTCAGCAGGAGTAAATTGATATTGATTGGAATATAATTGCTCTTTAGTCATCTTTAGCTTCCCTCTACTAACGCGACAGAACTTTCCTTGCAGCCGTCTTTAATTTTTCATTGGAAATAATTGATCCAATAATTGGCCATTTCTTAATCTTATAATAAATTTTTCGATATTTCGTTAACTCATCCGCTAAAGATGTTGTCTCAATCTTATCTAATAACTCGTCTAAGCTAATTACTTTATCAGGCTTTTGTGTCTCCTTAGCCAGCGCAGTATTTTCTTCGAAATATTTAACATAGCTATCAGTAAGTGGTGCTAAATAATTTAGATTTGCACGATAGCCTTCTAGCGAATTTTCCTGGTCAGCAAATTGTAAGACTTTTTGCGAGTCGTCTGCAATATCCTTAGTAATCCATAAACAATTATGGAAATTTTCGTAGTTTTCGCGAACAACTCCATCATCACCCGCATACACAACAATCGCATGGCCTTTTGCAAACTCTTCAGCAATCGAATAACCCAAGGTTTCAACTTTAGCCGTTGATAGATACATATAATTGTCTGGTTGGCTTTCATTCATAAAGACATAGTCTGTCAAATTATAATGTTCAATCAATTTTTTAATCATCGTCTGACTTGGCCCATAACCATTAACAAAGAAACGAAAATCTCGGTGGCCCATCTTATTGACTAAACAGTCCATTAGTTTGATTGCATATGGAATGTCTTTTTGTGGATCAAAACGAGAATTAACTAAAAAATTAGCATTTCCATACGCATCACGTCGAGAGGTTTTAAAATTAGGATTTTCTTTAGTGCTCAAATGGCTCAAACTAACAGTTTGTACATAGGTGCGATCAAAATGATACTCATTACGAATAAAATCTTGGATGGATTTAGTAGCCACACGAACATAATGGAAGTACGGGAAATTAGGCTCAAGATCCATTTTATCGTCCATCGGCAATGCCGCATGCATTTCACCAATCACAACTTTGTCAGGATAATTATAACGGATATATTTAGCTAGTGGAAAGAAGCCCTCACGTGTAATGAAAACCGTATCCCCCTCTAAATCATCTTGAATATCCTTAACTTCATGAAAATATGCACCTTCTAAAAAACTATTTTCCCGAATTAGCTTAACAACATCTATTTTTTTAAACTCACGAAAGTTATAGTAATGAACTTGGTATCCAGCAGCTAAAAAATCATGAATATTATTCAAATTACTTCGAGTTGTCCCACCTGCAGAAAAAATGTTAAACCCAATAATTGCGATACTTTTTTCCATCGTACGACTAGTCTCCTTGCTTCTTTCTTGTTTTTTAGTTCTTTTTTGATTTTAGTAATTGAAACTCCTAATGTTTCTAGCAGATAAACTACATTTGTTCTAGTTTTCTTTTCACTTTTCTTCAAGCATCATTAATTTCTAATATTACTTACGCCCATGCCGGGGTATTAGTATCATTTAACGGCACCACGGTCTGATTACCATACCCAGCACCAAGCAACAACGGGACGTCGCCTTCCTTGGCCCAGGAAATAATCGTTTGTTCTGGGTAACCCATCTTTTGGGCACAGGCTGCAATAGTAATAGCTTCTTGTTTATTGAAAATCATACTAAGGTAATTTAAATGCTCAATTTGTCGTTGTTCGTTGATTCGTCTCTGATTGGCCGCTGTCAGCGTTACAACTGGCTGATTCGTTTGTTCATCCACTAATGGAATATCGCCATCGCGAGCCCACTTAGCGACTGTATTAACCGTGTAGCCCGTTAACTGAGCTGCTTCTTGGAGCGTATTAACTTGTTCATCGTTAAAAGCATTGCGTAGCTTCATGATCCGCTGGTTACGTTTCTCATTGCTGGCGTCACCTAAAATTCCTAGTTTTCCCACAAATGGTTCCCCCCGTTTCTTGTTCTGGTCGAATTATGTGGTGTTAGTCGAGCTACTCAACTCAGAAGATTCCGCCTATCTCGTCCCAACACTACGGCGCCAAAAACGCGCCCTAGTGTCAGGCCAGGATAGTGCTCGTCTTCTACCGAGTTGCTCCGCTCTGTGTTTTTAGTCGAGTTTTGTGAAACAGAAAGTTCCGCCTATCTAAACTCAGGGTCAATGTCTAAAACGCATTAACTCCTGGCTTCCGATGGTGCTCACTTTCTAAACGTTTCACTCCGCTCTGTGTTTTTTAGTCGATCACTACTTTAGTATTCGTCTCCAGGTTCTCATACATCCATTTAGCATCCGCAACCGATAAACGTACACAGCCATGAGAACGAGCCTTCTTACCCAAGTCCTTGGCCTCATCCTCAATAAAGTTTCCATTTTGGTCAGTTGGTACTGAATGGAAGAGATATACCCCGTGATCCTTGAACGAGATCCAGTACTTCGCACCTTCGCCAGACTCACCATTATAGAAGAAATCGCCCCGTTCTGGTTCAATGTACCAAGTACCCTTTGGTGTTGCCTGATCACCGCCAGCACCGGTCGACGCATACATGGTGTATAATTTGCGCTTGCCATCCATCAAATAAACCCGCGACTTTTTGGTCGAAACATGGATCCAAAAATCTTGGGCTTGGTCCAAATCTGGATACGCCACTGTCTCTGACGATTTCCGCCAGTCAATTGGTGTCCGCATGTTATTTTTTTTTGCTGCCTTCTTAGCCTTAGCGGGCTTCTTTTTTGTTTGAGTCACTTTGGCAGGTGTTTTCTGTGCGTGTGGTTTTTCGATGTGATCTGAAATCATCGCTAATACGACAGTCACCACTAAACATAGACCAACTCCACCCAGAACTTTCATCACTGTTTTCTTTGTCAAAATATTACCTCTCTCTTATTTATTACCAATTTCTAAACTATTTTGTACCCCCAGCATCCCCATTAGCACCTTCCTCTGTGCCTGGGTTATACCAATTAACGCGCGCATTAGTTTTTTGCTTAGTTAAGTCAAAATAGCTGACGACATGTGCTGGAGCTTTTTCCCACTGATAATGCTGCACCAATTTGCCTCGAGTGATGATCCGGTACTGAGTGCTTGGATATAAGCAGGTAATAATGGTTACCTGTGGGTTAGCCGTGGGATTTAACACACCAATGTCCGTTGCTTGCACTACAGTTTGCCCAGTGATCCGGTAAGCGTAAATTCCTTCCTGGTCAGCCAAATAAATTTTATCTCCGTCTAGCCAGTGATTCGTTTGCCGTTTACCATCGACTATGTATGGATCATCTTGCTTCAAATTTTGTTGGAGGGGACTAAAACCGGTTTTCCCGTCGTAAAAATTATGACTGGCTAAGCCGTAATTACTTTGACCCATTCGTGGCACACGTTTACCAGCTGGATCAGCTTGCGAACGATTAGCGTAATTCGCGCCGGCCGCTAATCCTTTTTTCGAATAAGCATCATTAAAAACCGGTTGTAAAATGCCAACCTTAGGGACACTCACAAATCCTTGCTTAGTTAACCCCTGACTTTTTTGCGTCTGACGCATTAACTGCTCTCTAACTTGCTGGCGCTTAGCCAAAGACATTTTCGCCGTCCGTTTTGCTCGTTCATAAGCGACTTTTTGGTGGTAGCGTAAGACTGTGCCCTGAAAATTGAGCCAATTTTGTTGATAGGCTAAATCCCCTACCGCGAGAAGTGCGATTAGCAAGCAAACTAACAATAATAGCTTATTTTTCCATGTTCTTTTCTTCTGCATTGCTGCCCACCTTTCCTGATTTAATCTAGTTTCTATTGTAACAGAGCCCGGGTGATTTTGGGGACTAGAAAAGGGAATTTTAGGAAGCTTTTAGAAAGAAAAAATTAGCATTAAAGCACTTTTTACAAAACTAAAGCATCCTATTGTAAAGCTGAGTCTACAACAAGTTCTGTACACGTTACTTTCCAATAGTTACGTCTACAGCCTGTTCTGTACACGTTACTTTCCGATAGTTGTGTCTACAGCCTGTTCTGTACACGTTACTTTCCGATAGTTATGTCTACAGCCAATTTGTGTACTAAACTTTTACAGACTTTAGTACGTAACATCAATTTGTGTACCCAACTATCTCAAAACCGGGTACACAAACTACGGTTTTAACACTGAAGCCCGTGCAGATGCTCCACCAACGCAACAAAAACTGGCAGATCAGTGAGAAAAATTTTCCCACTATCTGCCAGTTTTTCAGAGCTTTAAACGACTTCCACGTGCAACTGACCATCCTCGACTAATTTCACTTTCAACATCAGTTTATATACTACCAGTGAAACCACTGCTGGGACCACAATTCCCATTAATAAGTAAACCATCAACAAGCGCGGATTCGTCGACGCCAGGTTGATCGGCGCAATCAGCGAGTTCAACCCCAAGCCAGCAATCGTATAACTGACCTTAAACTTGAAGAACACAGCTGCAATTGGTGCTGCAATCAGAGCCGAGACAAAGGATGGCACTGCCAAATATGGATTGATCAACAAGTTCGGGAACTGAATCTTTGGTGTCAAGAAACCCTGCGCGATGTTAGCCCCCAGATTATTTTGGCGCCAAGAAATCACCAAGAAACCGACAAACTGAGCTGTCGTTCCCAACAAAGCCGCTCCTGATGACAGCGGATCTAACATGACCGCTACTGCCAGCGCTGCAGAAGACGCAGGTGTCATCAAGAACAACGACCAGGCCAATGCCACACACATCGATCCCACCAATGGGTTAAGCTTCATTGACTGGGCGATAAACTCACTCAACCAGTTCAAAGCCGGCGTCGTAACGCTCGCCAAACCCAGACCGGAAATCGCACCAACTAACGTAGCTCCCAGTGGAACCAGCATCATATCAAGCGGTGTTTTGCCGGTCAAATACTTACCAACCAAGGCTGCGATCAAGCCCGCTGCCACGGCACTAATTGGCTGACCGGAAGTGAAGATTCCGGCTGAGGCTGCTTGAGCCATTGTGTTACCAGTCGCGGTGACGCCATTGACCCCTGCTTGGGTAAAGTAGACGGCATTAGCCCCCACGGTGGCGGAAATCATTGCTGAAAACATGACGAGCGAATTTGTTTTTAATTGAGTGGCGATCACGGCTCCAAAGGCCGGCGCCAACATCCACTGGGCAATCGCGCCCACTTGGAACAGCGCGTCCCAGTGAATAAAGTTTGCGAGCGACTGAATCAGCAAGCCAACCCCTAACATGACTAAAACGGCGTTAGACACCCCGGCTGAAACTGCATAGACATAGTCTTTGACTGTCATCTGTTCTTCGGTTGCATTCGGCATTGCTGCCTGCTGTGAATCTTGTTTGGCCATAACTGCTTCTTTCATACTCACACAACTCCTTTTGTTTTTGATTGATTTGATATTAAATTAACTCGACTACAAAAAAACGCCCTACTCAAGCCTAATGTTAGCTTGAATAGGGCGTTTCCGCGGTACCACCTATTGGTCCACAACTACGATTGGATCCAAATCGCACTTGCGCTTAACTGCAAAACACACTTTAGTCGGGTTACTCAACCCAGAAGATTGCGCTTAACCTATTTCCAGCCACAATGCCAAAAACGCATTATACCTGAAAATTTGTTAATGCTCGTCTTCTAAGCGGGTTGTTCCACCCTGTGTTTTACAGTTGCCTAATAACGGTGGCAAACCAGCCAGGGCTACTTGGGTTCACTCCGGCCGCGTCTGAGGTGAGAGGTTCATTCCGCTTGTCAGCCCTTTGCACCACCAGGGTCTCTCTGAAGACAACTGCGGACGAACGATCCTCGTCTTTGCGTTTTCATCATAATTTAATTGATTACTAATTTAACCGATTGAATGGAGCTTGTCAATACCTTTTTTAATTCTTTTGAGAAAAAAATTCGTAGATACATTTTGGATAAATGTTCGGTTATCCCTATTCTAGCACCAAGAAAAAATTAACAGTTGACAGTTAAGAGAGCGGGTGTTAGATTGTGAGTACATTAAATTTAAGTTAAAGGCTGTCAGGAGAATTTTATCTTTGGGCGTGGTCAGAGAGTCGCCGGCTGGTGCAAGGCGATCCATTACAAGGCAAATGATCATCTCCTAGCTGCACAAATGAACGGTTGTTGCTTCATTAACCACTCAATAGTCTGTGCTGGCAAGTCACCCATTATTGTGACAACACACCACTTAATTTGGTGTGTCTGGAGATCTTTGATTTGTGTCTCGTTCAAATCAAGATAAACTAAGGTGGTACCGCGCACAAGCGCCCTTAACGACTAGTAATGACTAGTCGTTTTAGGGCGCTTTTTTTGACAATTTTTAGCAAATTACAAACGGAAAACATTTTGGAGGTTGGATACAATGACAGAACAAACAGCGCATGAACAACAACTAGCTCAAACTCTTTTTGCAGCAGCTGCTAACCATGAACCCTTACAAGCAGCCGATTTTGAGCAAGCACAGCTCTTGCCCGACGATGAGAGTGCTTATCGGGTTCAAGACGCTTTGACAGCTCTCAAACAAGAAGCTGTCGGCGGCTACAAAATTTCTTTGACTAGTCCTGAAACGCAGGCACTATTTCAGGCAGATAGTCCTTTGTATGGTGCCCAAGTAGCGAGTCACGTTTTAGCTGCGCCACACGCTTTTGCAGCGCGCGACTTGCTGGAACCGTTGGCGGAAGTTGAGCTATTATTCACAGTCCAAGAAGAACTAAGCGTAGACGATTCTCCTGCTGAGTTGTTAGCGAAAACACTAGTTGCACCGGCCATCGAAGTCCCCGACTCCCGTTTTAGTGCATGGTTTCCAGCTCTAGCAAAACGGCTCGTACTCGCAGACGCTGCGGTGGGCGGTTATATCGTGTATGGCCGCGAACAACCGGCGAATGTTGTCTTCTCTTCGCCAGACGAAGTCGCTCAGGTCACTTGTCAATTATTCCATGATGGTACCCATTTGAAAGACGGTCAGGCGACCGAGGTTCTTGGTAACCCGCTCACTTCACTCCATTGGCTGGTGGAAAAACTAGCGAGTCAAGGAAAATCCTTAGCAGTCGGACAGCGTGTTTCCAGTGGGACATTTTTGTTGCCTGAACCACTAACTGCCGGTGAATGGCGTGCGGAATTTAACAGTAGCTTGGGTGAAGTTAGTTTGAACGTGACTGATTAACTGTGAGGTTGAGGAATTTTCAAGAATAGCTAAAAGGACAAAGTAACTTACTTGTGCTATCTTGAAAAAGCAATGTTAGTTATTTCTAATAACAGTGGCCAGAATAAATAAAAAGTCGTCCTACTATCACTGTAACCAGTTATAGTGGGACGACTAATTAGTATAGAGTAACATTATCGTTACCTTTAAAATAAATTATGTTAAACATAGTTCTATGTTTTCATGCATAAATCATCTTGTTTTTCGAAGGGGATATAAATTTATTTCTCTTTTTTAGAAGCCTGAAAAATGACTTCTTCTGTTTTATCCAAAATTTTTTGAGCATCTTTTTTCTCTAAAAAGCTTGTTTCATAGCAATTTTGCATCCATTTAGGCTTAGGTATTTGTTTGTCTACATACCAGCTAACAACCTGAGGGTACAAGAACACTCTATATCCAGGGTACCCAAACTTTCGGTTTGTTTCTTTTGAAATTAAAGTATGCAAAATTAAATGTTCGATTAAATCACAATAAATCAACTCTTTCTTTGTTTGTAGCTTAAAATGATATCTATTAGTAAAAATGTAGTCTTCATTGTTAAGATTTAAATTATTAATTTCGCCAACGTGATGACAATATAAACCATCAGACGTTCTAGAGTATTTTCCCTTAGTTATCTTTTTAATTTCGTGATTTAGAAATTTATTATAAGAGTTTTCTCTAAAAAAATCATCTTTTGCCTCTCCATATTTTTTTCTCAGAGATTCAACCGCTTCTGTATAAGTCCCATTTAATAGTTGATAATAAAATTTAATTCGCTCATCATATGCATCCATAGCCCATACTTCCTTTTTACTTGATCTTTAAATATCGATTTTAAGAATCCTTTTCTTCCGATCTATTTAAGAAATTTATACGCTCACTTTCCAGCCATCATCTTTGAAAACTCGTTCTTCATGACGTTTAGGAAAGAACGTTGCTTCTTTCTGCTTTAATTTTTTCAAACCAAAGACTAGTTTCTTAGCCGACGGTTCACCGACTTTAATTGCGTATAAATCTCCTGGTAGCTCTGTAAAAGATACCCGACCATTTTCATCGGAAATAGCAGAGTACCCCTGCCCTGCACGAAAAATTTTCTTTTTCCCATTCTTTGCTAATAACTGAACCTTAACACCGCTAACTGCTGTACCGTTCTCATTAACCAACGTAAAACAGAAGTCAAAGACATGTTTTCTCAACATAAAATTGTGCATCAAGCGCATGATTCCTACGATCAATATTATAAATAAAGTCACGCTACCAATTAAAATTAACAACTGCTGCATGTTGTTCTCATTGGTAGCTCTCTTAGCCTCTTGAGCGATTTTCTTAGTGTAAGGGACGCGGTAACCAGTCAGCAACAGCCGATGTGAATTAATCATGTAAGGCGTGCAAGTCAATAGAGTCGCCAGATCTTTATGCGGTTCAATTTTCAAAACTTCAGTGTTATTAGGTTTCACGACCTTTATTTTATTAACTTTATAGGCTCGGTTTTTATGACCAACCTTAATGACAAACACATTTCCCTTCTTCACATGGTTCAAATCAGTAAATAACTTCCGCCTAGCCAAGCCCCGGTGACCTGCGATCACAGTGTGAGTGCCTTTCCCACCAATCGGATAAGAAGTTCCTTGTACGACTGTAACCCCGTATTCCAGTAGGGTATCAGAAGTTTTATCAAACAAAGGCACGTGCACTTTGATTTTCGGTACCGAAACAGTCCCAATCATATGTTTTTGTAAAGTGATACGTTCCTGTTTTGAGCTACCTTTAAACGGGTCGGAAGCAATATGGATTCCCGCTTTAGATAGATTTTCATTTTCGTTTTTCATTTTCTGAGCAGTCTGATTATTGATTCGCCCCAAATGTTGGATCCGGAACTGGTCAATAAAGTTATTAGCTGCGCCGACATAAAATGGGTACAGTGCGATGCCACAGCCAATTAAAAATAAGAGCAGCATTAAGATCTGCCACACCTGATTTGCCCGTCCAGTTGATTTCTTCTTCTGCATTCTTCTAGCCTTTCGTTACCTTCAAATCATTCATTTGTGTTGCTACAAAAGGCCGCCGAATGATGATCGACAGCCTTTCCTAATCAGTTTATTTATTAACGCTATTTCTATTAAACTTCTTCACGACGTCTTGAGAAGTAGAAGCCAGCAGCTGCCACACTCACGATCAGAACCCCAGCTAACAAGTAAAGGTAAATTCCGTGACCACCAGTTGATGGCAAAATACCTTTATGGATATTCTTAACCGTAACTTTTTGTGCATCTGCATATGAACCATTAGAAACGCTAAATTTAACTGGGGAAATTAACTTAGCATAACCTTCTGGAGCTTTAGTTTCGACCATCGCATAGCTTTCACCAGCATTTAACTTAGCGGAATATTCCAAACCTTGAACTTGGAACAAACCAGTGGCATCAGATTTAACTGTTGTTGCATCAGCAGCTTTGTCTGACCAGCCTAACAGCTTGCCATTGGCATCCATTTGAGCATAAGCAACAGTATTGCCGTCTTTATCTAACTTAACTAAATTAAATTCTGCGTTAGCCAATTTGTCACTTGCTTTGTCTTGATCCTCCTTCACGAACTTAGCACCACCAGTGTAAATCTTAGGAGTCTTCTCAGCAGGTGTTGTTGTAGTATCCGGGCCATTTCCGATAGTAAGTTCAGCCTCGTTGTCTGACACTTTATCAGGAACAGCATCTTTAGTCAGTGTTGCTTCGTAATGAACCTTAATTTCTTTACCAGCAAATGATTGAACTGCGGCAGTCTGCTTGAATTCTAACTTGTACCCATTACCAGCGGCTGTGACCATATAATCAGTACCTTTAGTTAAACCGGTAACTTTGAGTGAGTCCACATCGACCTTCAAACCATTAGTTGGTGTATCAACGACATTAAATGTATCTTTATCTTTAATGTTCCATGGTACTGTAACAGTGATGTCGTATCCGAACTTATCACCATATTGTGCGTTATTATATGTGTTCTGTCCGTCAGTAACCGTTAATTTTTTCTTAGAAGCATCATCAAGATCCTTAGTGATAACCTGATTATCATCAACTTTTTCGTTCTTTGGGTATACCTGAACGTTGGTATTGATATCTGTCGTTGAACCCGTCTTAAAAATTGGCATGTTCAATACAATTGGAGCTGCTTTTTGGGTAACACTTGTTGGTGAGTTAGTTTCAACAAAAAGATATGTTTTGTAATTACCCTTTGAATCTTTTAAAGGTAAGTTAGCAAAGGCTGCAATTCCGTCTTCGCCATCTTTAGTAGCAGTCTTTTCTTCATTAGTTTTAGTTGCATATGAAGGAGCTTGGTCGGCTGCGTCCTTTTGAATTGCTGCTACAGCATCTTCAGCAGATTGACCGTTGTTCCGTAAACTCAGAAAATGATCAGTAACATCATAAGCAGCAAAAGTAACTCCGTTCAAACCTTCACCGCCAAAATCACTCATAACGTCCTCTGTATTTTGCTTACTAGCCGGTATTTTATCAAAAGCACGTTTGTGTAAAGTCACATTTACGGTGCTTGCAACCGTGTCAGCTTTAACTATTTGAACTCCAGTCAATCCTTGAAACAACAACGGAACAACTAGCAAAATGCTAGCAATTAAGTGGTAAAATCTACTACTTTTCTTCATCTAAATCTTCCCCTTTTCTTCTTTTTAAAATAGCAATTGTTACCAGACTGATTATGACTAAAGTTAGACCAAGCCAAAAAGCTTGTTTCTTGATGACACCTGTTGTAGGTAAGGTCGGCTTGATCTCATTTGGTCGACTTGGTGTCGGCCGCGACGGATTGGCATTATTTGGTCGACTTGGTGTCGGTTGCGTTGGTTCACCAGGTGTAGTCGGAGAAACTGGCTGACCTGGATTTTCGGGATTCTCAGGTTTAGGTGACCCCGGAGTCGAACCCAAAGCCGACTTAGTATAAACATCTACTTCATTTTTAAGGTTCCCGTTTGAATCAGTAATTGGGAAACTCAAGATCAGTGGCTGTGCGGTAAGCTCTTGCCCGGACGTGTTGAACGACTTACCAACTTGTACAATTAATACAGCTTGAATTTCTGCATTAACTGTAAAGGGTCCAGTTTTTCCGCTTCTGTCTGTTTTTAAATCAGTGAGTTTCGTTAACTTGTTATCTCTGATATATTGTTGGATTGCTTGTGGATCTTTAGCAGCTAACTTTTCAAGCAGTTTCTCCTGCTGCATAGCAGAATGCCCCACTTCTTCAAAAGGTCGACTTAAGTCATAAACTGAAAAATACGAATTTATACCAGTGGTTTCACCCGTCGGAGTTAACTTTCCATGATGTAAAATCAGCTTGGTTGGTACTCGTACAGACTGCGCATGACTAGTACTAGTCGATGTAAACTGCAGGAAAATCCCTAGCACGGCGACTAAGGTGAGTAAACTCAAGCGCCAAAAACCTTTTTTACTCATCTCTACACCTCCTGACTTTTAGTCCGAAGAAAGACAACTATTCCACCTAGAGAGACTACAATAATCGTTAGTCCTACTAAGAGATACCCACTTATTCCATGACCACCAGTCTTCGGTAAAACGCCTTGGGCATGATCTTTAATCGTGACTCTAATTGTGTTATTAGCTGTCCCCATCGTCAGATTAGAGGAACCACTAACATCTTCAGGTAATTTAACTGCTCCATCCTTGTTGATGGTGAATTTAATTTCCTGCTGTAACAGCGAATAGCCCTTGGGCGCTTTAGTTTCTTTCAAAGAATAACTGCCTGGTTTTAACCCCACAAATTTAACAAGTCCGTTTGAATCAGTAGCCAGTTCTTGATTGACACCATTACCAGTTAAATTAAAACTGGCATTTGCTAACTTTTTATTCTGATTGTCTTGGTCAACTTTAGTTACAACCAACTCGAAGTCTTTTAACTTATCATACTGGGCATAAGTCAACACTGCAGCTTCCTTACTACTATCAAGATAGAAACCATTTGTACTTGGCAGACTATTCTGACTGATCTGCTGACCACTTTGGTCAAGAAATTTACCATCATCTGTTATGCGAAATTTAACCTGCGTACTATTTAACTGATATCCTTGCGGTGCACTAACTTCTTCAATTGAGTAGTATCCCGGCTTAATAGCTGACAAGTCTTCGTTAGCTTTGAACTCCTGCTCTTTAGTATTTGTATCCGGCATTTGCCACTGATCAGTGTACTTAATTAACTTATAAGTTGCACCCGTTAATTTTTGACTGCTGTCAGCTGCATATTTCTGTACTTGGAAGCCTAAAGCAGTATTCGTGATGGTCAACTTATCAGAATCATTACTAAATGACGGAATGTAGCCGTCAACGGCATCCTCTTTAGTCAGTTCATACTTAAAGTCTTGCCCATTATTGTTAAATTTTGGCAAGTACACTTGCTGTGAGTCTACCTTCAGTTGTTTAAACTCTTTTTTCCAACCATCATTAGCCGTTAAACTTCCACTGGCATTTTGCCAGGAATTTGGGTCACCAACATTCTGCCGTGAAACTGTGAAGTTAACACTATTTGGCTCTTTAACACCTGGCAAGTTATGCCAAATTTTATTAATATTGAGTGTGACTCCAGGTGCCTTAGCCGACGGAACACCAAACTCAACTTTGGTATTAGACTGATCTGCACGCGGCGTTAAGGTCGTTGTACCGTTCATTTGATACCAGTGCTCAGGTTGAAAACCTTTGTCCTCAGTATTCATGTGAACCTGATAATGAACTTGAATTTCCTGATCTTTACCTAAGTTCAAATTAGCAACGTTTAACTGATTGCTACTTAACTGAACATCTGGCAACTTAGTGACCTGCTGAGCACCCACACTCTTAACTGTTGGGCTTATTTCTGAAGCATAGTTAAACTGCGCTCCCAGCGGATCACTGATTGAACCGTTAACTATGGTGTTAAAGCCGGAAACAACATCCTTGGCCTGCTGATTTAAATAATCAGTCACTGCCGCGGCAGAATCAGCATCTTGATACATTCCCGGAGAAGCGATTTTTTCCATCCGTTCACGAACTTGTTGTTCATCCAAATAGTTTGCATCATTACTTAACTGAATACCTAAAGCATGAAGTTCTGTGACACGCTCCTGTGAAATTTTTGCTTCACCTAATGTCGCCGCCCATGTATCTTTAATAAGATTACCTGAACTATCAGTATATTCTTCTGGCAGACCTAAAAGTCCCTTAAGCCTTGATGTGTTGCCAGGATTATCTATCCTACTGTTGAATTTAGTACCATAAATCGTTCCATCACTATCTTTGGTGGAATTTACAACTTTATATGAGGAGGTTGGTACTCCGTCAGTTAATAGAATCATCATTTTCTTATTATCAGATGAATCATTAGTCAACATCTCAGTTCCTTGTCGGATTCCTAATTGGGTGAAGGTTCCTCCATTGAATTCCCCATTTAAAGCGTCGTTAATTTCTTTTCGGTGTTGTCCATTTGATACACTTCCTAAACCAACAAGTTCCTTTCTATAGCCTCTACCAGGACTAGAATAACCAACCAAACCGACATTAACATAATCACCAATTCCTGCATCTTCAATTAACTGTAAGAACTGCTTCACACCATCACGAACAGCCTGCGCTCGATCAGCGTGAAGTGGATTATTATTTGGGTCCATTGAACCAGACATATCTACCACTAAAACAATGTCAACTGGTTTAATATCCTTTTGAGAGTTACCTTTAACATTTAGATAAACATCATACAAACCAGGCGTGTTGGTTTCCTTAGCATATTTTCTAATTGCATATTCAGGATCACTACTATCAGTTCCAAACTTTAAATATGAGTCTTTTGTATTACTTGGATCTCCATCCCAGTTATTATTGTTATCAACTCCTGTACTCGTTCCGCCTTGATGATTCCTGACATTCTTTTGATTGCTTGGTTGCCAATAATTTTTAGGATATGTACCATTTTCATCAGTATAGCTAGGTGTTAGACCACTCTTTGTATTATCAGCATGAGCACTAACTCCGCCTAAAAAAACGAGCAGTACCAAAGTACATAAAGTTAAAATTCGTTTGACATTAAAACTAGAAATCAATTTTTCTTCCTCCTTTACTTAACTTTTAACTGTTTGTAGGCTTACATTTAAAATTATGCTTATTTCGAAATAAAACAAATTTTCAAATTAAGTTAATTCTTTTATAAATTAGCCAAGAGATGTAATGTTTACTTAAGAAGTATAACAATTAGTAACTCGTTTTTTTTTGTAAAATTTAAATATTAGTATCATGTTTTTATTATCATTTTTAAAAAATGATACCGCAAAATCAACCAACCTAGTTCAATTTTTTGAATATCCCACAGAATTTCTCTTCAAAGAATCAATAATTACAACGTCTAACAATCATTTTTTCATCCTTTAATTAATGCTGATGTCATCTCAATGCTTAACTTTATTAGAGAGAAAATCCTAGTCGCGAAGGCTTTTAAATCATTTTTTTAATATAAAGACAATACAAAAGGGCAACTTCTGTACTTAACGCAAATCAGCATGTTTTTCAAAGTCTTAATTTTTCATCATTTCTATAAAAAATTGATACATTTTTTGAAATAATAATTCACTTTTTTATTTGAGGTTTTAGTATAATTATTGCAAGACTTTCTTTTGCTTTTTCAAGGGGATGATGAAAATTTTAAAAGCTTTTGTTCCTTTTTTAGATAAAGAACGATATCTTCTAGTTCGTTTTTTCGAATTTTTCCTAAATAAGAACTCCGATGATCACACTATTTCTTTGATCGAAATTCAAAACGAATTAGCGGTTAGTTCTTATCGTTTACGAGAAATAATCACAACTGCGCAGGATATCTGTGCCAAAATTCCTGAACTCCATCTCTCTCCAGTAAAAGATAAACGAATCCGTCTAACAGGATTAGGCACACTACAACTTAAAAAAATAATCCTTCAAGAAGCACACGCCTCGTTGCGCTTCAAAATTTTCATTCATATTTCCTTAAAGCCCAAAAGTTACTCCGACTCTAAATTTCAAAAAAAAAATGGTATTAGTCGAGCAACTTATTTCAGATTTAAAAGTAATCTGATCAGTGACCTTGACAACAAGTTAATCCAATCGTCACATACCAACGAAAGCTGCATCCGTTACTATATCTACAGTGTTATACTCTACTTTTCTTATCTTGATTTTTTCGATGATACTGATTCAAAAAAGCAGTTAATTGACAGCATCAACCAAATAACTCTTTTGCTTAAGCTAAGTCCTACCAATACTCAACGTAAACAACATCTTTATTTTGGTGCCGTTAGTTACTGGCGAAGTAAGAACGGTCACAGACTTACAAAAGCTGACAATAGATTTTTTGTAGCGGTTAAAAACACTCCTGAAATAATCAATTTTACTCAATATTTCATCAATTCATGGAATATGAAGAAAACTCGCGCATTACGGTGTGTGCGTTTCTTTACAACCTTTCTATTAACTTATGAAGAAATTAGTGCCGAGAAACTTCCATTTCTTCATGGCTACGACCTAGTAAATGACTTAACTCAACAACAATTAACCATTATTCGTAAACATTTTGCTGGCAATTCAACACTAAATATTAATTCATTAACTAACAAACTACTTAAAACTAATGTTAAAATACTAATCCCTGTTTTTTTAAATACATCATATACTAACCCTAAGACTTGTTTTTTCTATGAGAATTCTTACTTAGATGCTGATCAACTAACCAAAAAGTTGTTGAATGTTCGTAATGCTTACAAAAAAAGTCGTCCACTAGGCTCTGACGAATATACACAACTTTACTATTCTTATTTATTTACTATAATGGCTGAGATTCCCATCTCTTCTTTTTCAGATAGAATCCATATCGCAGTAGACTTTTCTCCGGGAGTAACATATACGGACTATGTTAAAAAGAAGCTAATTGAATTTTCTTTTTTAAACATTCAAATTGACAATTTTGTCAATCCGCAAACAGATATCTATATTACAAATAACTTCGACCAAACTTTCAAAAACGAACAGGTCATCTGGGAACGCCCGCCACAAACTGCCGAACTAATGCATTTACGAAAACTTATTGTTCGCGTTAAAAACAATAAACTTAAGAAAAAAGAAAGCGACTATTAATTAATGCTGCTTAATTTTAGGTTTAGTAAAATATGAAAGTTCTTCATTAAGCAACATCTACACCTTCAAGTTTTATACGCGGTATAGATCGCACTTTTCTTATTTTGTTTGGAGCAGCTTACTTCGTGAACTAGGTCAATTATTCTCGAAGCTAAATTCATGACCTTTGTTTCAAACTCCGAACGCAAGATGAATATCACCTCGACTTTGCACAAGTTTTCTGAGACAAAGTTGAGACGATATCATTTTTTTATTTTTATGTAAAAAAATGAGACAATTTATTTTCAAACAAAAACAGTAAGCCCGTTAAAGGGTGCTCACTGTTGAGATATCAAGCATTAGCGCAGATTTAATTTTTTATTCACTGATTTTTTACAGTCCCAAAAAATCCCGTAAAGAAGTCTTATTTTTTTAATTACTTACAAAATAAATGATACTTCTAGAATTTTGAATTGCTTAATTGACCCAGAGTTTAGTAGAATGAACCCGTGCAAGTTTACTGCAACTATATCTTGGGGGTAAGCAGAATGTTAAAATCATTTATTCCTTTTTTAGACAAAGAACGATACCTCACTGTACGTGTGTTTGAGATTTTTTCCATCAAGGCACGAAAGAAAATACTGTTTCCTTTTCTGAACTACAAAATAAACTGGCAGTCAGTTCTTATAAACTCCAACAGGTAATTTCAACTGCACAAAATATCTGTCAGCAAGTTACCGGCCTCAATCTGGAACAAACGTCCGCTAAAGAGCTGACCCTAACTGGACTAGACTCCCTTAAACTTAAAAAAATTATTTTGTACGAAGCACATCATTCCTTACGCTTCAAGATTTTTATTCATATCGCCTTACACCCGAAAGAATATTCAGATGCTGAATTTCAACAACAGCATGGTATCAGCCGTGCAACTTACTTTCGCATTAAAAGCTTATTACTAAATGAAATTAGTGCGGAAATCAAAGATAATATCACTCGTAGCGAAGCATACACTCGCTATTACATCTACAATGTTATCTACTATTTTTCTTATCTCGACTTTGTTGGTGATAGTTTTGAAAAAAAAGAACTAACTGCAAGTATCAATTACATCATCATGACTCTCAAACTCAGCCCGACAAATTTACAACGGAAACAACACCTTTATTTCGTGGTCGTTAATTACTGGCGTAGCAAAAATGGCCATAAAATGTCAGCCAACGACGAAAAATTTTTTATTACTTTTAAAAAGACACCACCTATTAGAAAATGCTTGAATCACTTAAATAAATTCTGGGCAAATTCTGAAATTGGTGCCGTTAGGATCTCAAATTCTGTCCTAACTTTTTTGATATCAATTGAAGAACTAAACGTTAATATGCTGCAAAGCCTACAAGATTATGACTTAGTCAATGAACTGACCCAGCGACAAATTGCGCTGATTGAACAAGTATTAGGTGAAAATTTCGCCCAACTCAATTTACTTTCTTTGACCGATAAATTATTAAAGGTTAACGCAAAAATGTTAGTCCCGTTTTACCTGGATACTTCTTATAACGACATGAAGAATTGGGATTTTTATGAAGATTCCTACTTGTCGATTGCCCGATTAGCCAAGCAACTCTTACAATGTCGCGCTAACTTTAAGTCTGTCCGACCAATGGGAGAAAACGAAGCTACTCAGCTCTATTATTCTTACCTATTCACCATTTTCTCTGAGATTCCCACCACAGCCTTTTCCGATCAAGTTCGCATCGCCGTTGATTTCTCTCAGGGAATCAAGTATACCGACTACATCAAGAAAAAGCTGTTGGAAATGGCTCTGCTAAATATCCAAATTGACAAATTTGTTAACCCTCGGACCGATATTTATTTGACCAACAATTTCGACCCCACTTTCAAAAACTACCAAATCGTCTGGGACCACCCACCGTTAACGAAAGAAATGGTTGATTTGCGTGAACTAATTGTCAAGGTCAAAAATGCTAAGTACAAAGGTGCTGACGAAAAAAATTAAATTATGGTGCTGATAGCGGTGATTGCTATCAGCACCATTTTTAATTACCGACAAAAAAATAGAGATGAAGCTTTCTCTTCATCTCCACTCACTATTATTTAAATTACCTTGATCAAACGCGCAATATTTTCCGCCACTTGTTCAATATCGTGTGCACTATCTGCAATAGCCCGTTTGAGAGGTTTAGCACCACTAGGCGTTGAAAAAACTGCGTCGATTGAATCAACGTGATACAAAGACTCAATCTGATCGCCAACATTCCCAGCTAAAACAATTACGGGCGCTGTTGGAGCAACGGACTTAGTCGCTAGGGCAACTCCATATGGTGTTTTGCCAAACTTAGTTTGATGATCAATACTACCTTCACCTGTAAACACAAAATCAGCATCCTGAGCTCGTTTTTTTAACTCGCTATATTCGACCACGAGATCGATTCCGCGCTCCATTTTAGCGTTGGTGAAGGCCAATAAACCAGCACCCAAACCACCAGCCGCACCACCACCAGGCACATCCTTGATCGTGATACCCAAATCTCTAGCAATAATCTCGGCGTAGTGGGTCAAATTACGATCTAACTGCGTGATCATTGCTGGGGTCGCCCCCTTTTGCGGACCGAAAATCGCACTAGCACCGTTTTCCCCAGTTAAAGGATTTGTAACATCAGATGCAATTAGAATCTCCACGTCCTTAATGCGCGGATCAAGTTCTCGAACATCGATTTTATCCAATTGGTCTAAAGCACCCCCACCAAAAGGCAACTCAGCACCCTGGACATCCAATAATTTAGCCCCGAGAGCCTGCGCCATTCCAGCCCCACCATCGTTAGTCGCGGACCCACCAAGTCCAAGAATTATTTTGTTAACGCCATAGTTCAGAGCACTTAAAATTAGTTGGCCCATCCCGTAAGTTGTAGTTTTCAACGGGTCATGGGTGTTTTCATCAACAAATTGCAGCCCACTCGCAGCGGACATTTCAATCACGGCAGTCTGACTATTTCCCAACAGGCCATAGCTTGCCGTGACTTGTTTCCCAAGTGGATCAGTGACCTGTTCTTGCACAAACTTACCCTTAGTTGCCTCAGTCAATGCTTGAACAGTTCCTTCTCCGCCATCAGCCATCGGTACTAACTCCATTTTTGCTGCCGGATAAATTTTCATGATTCCCTTTTTGATAGCAAGACTAACTTCCTTAGCGGTTAAACTTCCTTTAAATGAATCTGGAGCGATCACAAACTTCATCAAACTTCTCCTTTCAAAATTACTGAGAAAATCCTGATTTTTCTTCTCTATTTAATTAGTTAATTCATTCCACGTTTCACCTTTACATGAAAGATGCCAACCCAACTGTTGCGCAACTCCTTGATTCAATACTTTGGTCAGTAAAATAATAATCTCTGCGGCCTGCGGACGATCAGTTCGCTTAAAGTAAAAAATTAAGGTCGTCAACAAGATTGCAGCCGTGGTTTCCACCAAGAAATCCACTTCAAAGCTACTTTGGCCCTCGTTTTGACCGAGATGTGCTTTAATCATTTGATCCAAAATTTTTGTTAATTTATCCTTAAACGCTGGATCACCGTTCTTGCCCAACAGCACCCGGTAGTAATCCTGATATTCTTGATATAAGGCCATACAGTGTTGGACTGACAAAGAAATATCTTCCTCGGCAATGATTTTTTGGATTGCGGGTTGAGTTAAGTCCGGTAACAACAACTCCTCAAATTGGTCTAACAAATCATACATATCAGCGAAATAAGCATAAAAAGTACTCCGATTACAATCAGCAAGTCCAATGATTTCGCGTACAGTAATTTGATTAAACGCTTTTTCTTGGTACAGCTGCCAAAAAGCACGCAACATTTTCTGTTTAGTTTTAGTATTGTTTCTGAATTGCGGCAATTTTACATCAGTTCCTCTCTAGTATCATTACCCGACAAAAGCACTTGAATTGTTGGTTGTCGTTCCCGTCAAAATCAGTATAATTTTTAATCACCAGAACAGTTTGCGGTCTTGAGCTGCAAACTTTTGACAGCAACTATACTAATATTTCAACAAAGGAGTCAATAAATATGCAATTTATTATTTTAGCCGTGGTTGGATTAGTCATGGGAATTGCAACCGTCATTACTGGCGGGGGGGCCGGTGCTATCTACGTCAGTGTCTTAACGATTTTCTTCAATATTTCACCCGCAGTTGCCACCGCCACTTCACTAGCAACGATGTTTCCAACTGCCTCGGTCAGTACCTACTTGCACGCTCGTCTTTCCAACGTTAACTTTAAAATTGGTTGGACCATGTTAGGTTGGGGAACGATTGGTGCTTTGGTCGGTTCATATTTTTCTAAAGACATTCCAGATGCTCATTATAACACGTTGATTGGCCTAGTTATCATTGTCCTGACTGTCTTAATGATCATTAAAAAAAGAAAGCCAGCTGATCCAAACAGCCAAGCAGACGCAAGTAAAAGCAAAAAGTTTCTACAGGCCAGTTTCTTTGGTATTATCAGTGGACTGCTCTCAGGGTTAGTCGGGACGAGTGGGACCACCGCCATCATCGCGGGTCTCACCTTATTAGGCTGTACAACGATGCAAACAGTCGGAACTTCTGTTTTCGTATTGGCCGGGATTTCTTTAGTCGGTTTCTTGATGCGAGCAGGTGTCGGAACTGTTGACTGGCCGTTAGCTGGAGTCCTTGCTGGCAGTGCGATTGTTGGTGCAATCATCGGAACTTTATTACTCAAAAAATCCGTTGCCCGCCAACCAGCTGCTGGAAATAACAGCTTGATCGATGCAGTGATTATCCTGGGTAATTTAGCGATGGGAATCGCCTTACTCTTCAAGTAATTAGTAAAAGCAGTTCCTAATTTGCTTGAAACAGTTTTTCCAGTCATAAGTGTCTAATTTGCTTCCGTTGTTTTTCTAAAACAATGGGAGCATTTTTTGTTTGCGAACGTTGTTTTGGTAAAAGAACGTTTGAATCCCCAGTTGCGGACGTTGTTTAGGCGAAACAACGTTAGCATCTGCCATTCATGGTCTCATTTTTCCAAAACAGGACCAGCTATCTCGATTCATGGCCTTACTTTCCCAAAACAAGACCGGCTAGCTCGATTCATGGTCCTACTTTTCCAAAACAGGACCAGCTATCTCGATTCATGGTCTTACTTTCCCAAAACAGGACCAGCTATCTTGATTCATGGTCCTACTTTTCCAAAATGGGACCGGCTATCCACACACTGACCTCATTTAAAAAAATAACCTAAAAAATACCCCCTAACTATTTAACTTAACAGTTAGGGGGTATTTTTCAGTTATTCAGCAGATTCAAGATTCTTTTTCCAGAGACCCAAGATCACACCGGCAACGACCGCACCAACGATCACAGCCAAGAAGTAACCCCAGATGTTTGTTGCTAATGGTGCTACCCAGAAACCACCGTGCGGTGCAGGTACGCCGACCTTCAGAGCACCAACGATTGCTCCGGCAACTGCGGAACCAATCACACTTGATGGAATCACATGACCTGGATCAGATGTAGCAAATGGAATTGCCCCTTCGGTAATGAAGGAGAATCCAAGGACCCAGTTAGTTACACCAGCTTGACGTTCAGCCTTCGTAAACTTGTTCTTCCAGCCGAGTGTTGCAATCGCTGTGGCAAATGGTGGAACCATCCCACCAACCATCACGGAGGCCATCAACATTGCGGCTTCATGTGAGTTAGGGTCGTTCGCAAATGCACCAGCGGCAAAGACATAAGCAGCCTTATTGAAAGGACCACCCATATCAATTGACATCATCCCAGCGAGCAACAAGCACAAGATCACTGAGTTACCAGTTCCCAAGTTGTTCAAGAATTTTGTGATCCAAACATTGATGGTTGAGAAGATTGGGTTAACCACGAAGAACATGATCAAGGCAACCACTAATAAACCAACAATTGGGTAAATCAACATTGACTTCATCCCAGCAACTGACTGTGGCAACTTCTCACAGCTCTTCTCCAGCCACTTCATGAAGTAACCAGCAATGAACCCAGCGGCCAAACCACCCAAGAAACCACCAGCTGATTTAGCATCAGTCATGACGTTCGCGGTGTAAGCACCACCATAGGCACCAGTATAAACAGTTGCCATAAAGCCCCCGGCAAACCCAGGCATCAGCGCTGGTTGATCAGCAATAGCTTCGGCAATATAAGCAGCCAAAACAGGAACCATAAAGGCAAATGCCATGTTTCCGGCATTGTTCAAGAAAATAAAGGCTAATGATTTATCCCCACCAGCGTAGTTTTCTACGATAAAGGAAATTGCCATCAAGATCCCACCACCGATAACGAATGGCAACATGTGAGACACACCGTTCATCAACTGGCGGTAAATTCCACTCCAGCCAGTATCGCCGGTGTCAACGGAAGCTTCTTCACCATCGCTGTTTGAAGCATGGTAAGTCCCAACTTCGTCGTTTAAAATGGAGTTGATCAATGCTTCTGGATCCTTGATTGCGGCAGTAACAGCTTTGCTAGTCAGCTTTTTGCCATCAAAACGCCCCATTGAAACCTTCTTGTCGGCGGCAATGACAACCCCGGCAGCGCGGTCAATTTCAGCGGCACTTAATTTGTGCTTGGTCCCTTCAGAACCGTTAGTTTCAACTTTAATGTTGACGCCTAATTTGGCAGCAGCTTTTTTCAAATTATCTTCAGCCATATAAGTGTGGGCAATTCCGTTTGGACAGGCAGTGACCGCAACGATATACGGTTTGTCACTCTCAACGGCAGCTTGGTCCTGCTGGGCTTCTGCCTTTTCTTGCGCCTCATTTTCGGCTTGCTTTTTACCAACTGCATCGGCAAAAATTGCTTGAACTTTGTCGGGAGTATCAGCGTCATTCAAAGCTGAGACTACGGCTGGATCAAGCAAAACTTGCGACAAAGCAGCGAGAGCTTGCAAATGGGTGTTGTCTCCGCCTTCTGGAGCGGCGATCATAAAGAACAAATGCGCCGGCTGACCATCGAGCGAGTCATAATCGACCCCTTTGACACTGCGAGCAAACATGACGGCTGGTTTCTTAACAGCGGCGTCATGAGCGTGAGGAATAGCGATCCCATCACCCATCCCAGTGGAGTTCTCTGCTTCCCGGGCCAAAATATCTTTCTTATAGAGTTCTTCGTCATCAATGATTCCTTTTACGAAATAATTATGCACCATTTCATCTAAAACACCGGCTTTAGTGTCGGCTTTCAGGTCCATGATCATAATATCAGTTAATAATAACTCACGAATATCCATTGATTTAAACCTCCTTTTATTCTTTCCATTCAGTGATTTCAATTTGTGGTAATAATTCATCGATTTTCGTACGTGTTGCTAGGTCTTCTGAGAAGGTCGTGGCTGAACCACACGCTAAACCGTATTTAAAGGCTTCCTGTGGATCATTAGTATCAGCGAAAGTTCCAGTAAAACCAGCAATCATTGAATCACCGGCACCAACTGAGTTGATGACTGTCCCTTTTGGCGCTTTAGAGCGATAAACGTGGTCTTTTGTGACCATCAAACCACCATCGGCTGCCATCGAGACTAAGACGTGCTGAGCACCAAGCTCTAATAATTTACGTGCGTATTTGACAATATCTGCGATGCTGTTGAGTTCTACTCCAAATAATTCAGCTAACTCATGGTTATTAGGCTTAACAACTAACGGTTGTTCTGGCAAAGTCTTTAGTAGACTTTCCCCGGTCGTATCAATGACAAACTGGGCACCATGGGCACGAATAATCTTAATCAAATCTAAATAAAAATCATTGCTTAAACTAGGTACGAGGCTGCCGGCAAAAATGACCGTATCAGCCGGTGTCAGTTGCTCAAATTGTTGGGAAAATTCTGCCACTTCTGCGGCCGTAATTTTTGGTCCCTGACCATTGATCTCAGTTTCGGTCTGCGCCTTAATTTTGACGTTGATCCGGGTTTGGTCGTTGATCCGGGTAAATTTAGTTTGTAGTCCCAACTGCTGTAAAGCATCATCAACAAATTCGCCGGTAAAGCCGCCTAAGAAACCAAGCGCTGTATTTTCATGCCCCAGTTCCTTTAAGATGCGGGACACATTGATACCCTTGCCCCCCGGTAGTTTATTGTCATAATCCATTCGATTGACCTCGCCCAGCGTTAATTCTTTGAGCTGAACAATGTAATCAATTGCTGGATTGACAGTCACTGTATAAATCATGACATCTAGACCTCCAATATATTAGTCTGCCCACTGTATTTGTCGAAAACAGCACGCGATAGTTCAGTAGTGATGATCGTGACTTGCTCCAAATCAGCAACTTTCACAAAAGAAACAGCATCAAATTTGGTAGCGTCGGCTAAAACGAATGTTTCTTCTGCCTGAGCGAGTGCTGCTTGTTTGACAGCGGCTTCCTCTGGATCAGGAGTTGTCAAACCGTACTCATCATGCACACCATTGATGCCCAAGAAAACCTTGTTGAAACGGTAGTGCTGAATATCGTGCACTGTCTTCGTCCCAATGATTGCCTTAGTTGTGTTCTTTAGCATCCCGCCGACTAAAATCGTGCGGATTGCCTGGTCAGCCAACTGTGCCGCATGCATGACACTGTTTGTCACAACCGTCAAATGTTGGCTAGGCTGCAAATAATGCACCAGCGCCAAAGTCGAAGTTCCAGCATCCAGAAAAATCACATCTTCACGTGCAATCTTGGCCGCTGCCACCTGTGCGATTCGTTCCTTAGCGGAAACATTTTGTGTCGCCTTACCAGTCATATCCAGTTCACGCTGCAGATCATGTTTGGCCTTGGCTCCGCCGTGGATTCGAACGAGTGATCCCTGCTCTTCTAAAATCTGCAAATCGCGTCTGGCTGAAGAAGCAGAACAACCTGTTTGCCGGCAAATGTCTTTTAATTTCACGACTTGCCGTTGCGCTAACATCTCAAGAATCAGTTGTTGTCTTTGCTCTGCAAGCACTTCCATCACCTCCCGCAATTATCTTAACAAATCATTCTTCAAAAATCAATCACAATCAGTCAAAAAGTTTCAATTTATGCCATATTTTTTGATTTTAGGTGTTTTTAGAGCACTTACATGACGCAATTTTTGTTAAAACGGTCAAAATCTTCCACTTACTAGTTCAAATTTGGGTCAAACGAGCAGTCTGCCCCTCCATTTTTCAAGAGTTTTTTGCAACAAAAAAAGGCTAGCAATTACTAGCCTTTTTAGTCGAGCTCCGTGAAACAAAAAGTTCCGCTTATCCAAACGCAGGGTCCAATGCCAAAAGCGCATTAGACCCTGCGTTCCGATAATGCTCACTTTCTACCCGTTTCACTCCGCTTTGTTATTTTTTTGATCCTGATATTTCTTCACCATTGGTAAAATAACACCCAATGCTACTAAGACTAGTGGAGTCACAATGTTTAAGGTCAGCGCAAACGGGTCAGTCGAGTAAATTCCCAGCAAGCAGCAGGCTGCCGTGATGAGGAAACACCAAGTGCCAAAGAAATAGGCGATTCCCTGGTGCTTAGCAAAAACATAGTCGGACTGATACTTATCGTGTGCCTTGCGCAAAGCAATGTACGCCGCAAACACCCAAAGATAACGCAATGGCATCATGGTCGAATTGAGTTTGATCAACTGCGACATGACTTTGGCTGCACCTGGTACCAATGACTGTGACAAGATGATCGCACCCGACAAAATTCCAACCATCTTAATTCCGTTCACATAAGCACCGTACTTGTTCTTCTTCAACAGACCTGCCGGGATAAATTCTTTGGCTTCCTTACTGCCTAATAAGATTCGCAATGGTGCGTCAATACTTAGGCACAAGGTTGAAAATTGGCCGATCACATTAGTAATGGCATAGATCACCAATAAAGTATTTCCCAGGTGATAATAGTTGCCCAACTTTTGGAAGGCCCAGTAATCACCGTTCGCGATATAGCTATCAAAATTATTCTTAACATCGTTCGGATCGAACATCATTGCCATCGCGATCGTTCCCAAAATAGCGGAAACCATCACCATGATTGCCAACGCGATCATCGCTTTCGGGAAGTTTTTGGATGGATGCTTCAACTTATTAACATAAGGTGAAATCTTCTCACACCCGCCGACCGCAAAAACCAGGATCGACAGCGAGGTAAAGTAGTTCACATTAAAGTTTGGCACGAGATTTTTCCAACTCAGGTCAATCGAATGAAAACTCACGGCCGGATTAATTGCAGGGGCAGCAAACATCATCAAGATGTACAAAAGCGACATCACAAAGGTCGCACTACCAGCTAGTGTTGCTAACGTTTCGAGCACAGTCAGTCCGTGAGCTGCCAACCAACAGAAGAAAACGAACAAGAAAAATGTCACTAGTTGAATCACGAAAGTACTCGTCTGGTCAAATTTAGTGACATTTTGAAAAATTGCCCAGGTCATCGCCCGCAAGCCACCAGTTCCTTTCCCAGCGATATAAGCGACGTGACACGCCCAATACGTCCAACCGGCGTAATAGGCCTACTTCGCTCCCATTGTTTCGTTGACCCAGGAACTGACACCACCACCGGCGTCTTTAAAAGTCGAGCCCAACTCCCCAACGATCAAAGCGTAAGGAACAAAGTACAGAGCAAACATTAAGACCCAAGAGAAGACAACTTTGATACCACCAAAGTACATGTAGCCATTAACGACGTTGCCAAAGCCCCACACAGTAGAAAAGGCCATCAAGGCTAAGGTCGACCAGGTCATTTTCTTTTTGTTTTGTGTTGCAAGATCATCCATAAGATCCCTTCTTTCTCAAAATAACGGAGCAGAGCAAACCAGGAACTTTTGAGCATTATCAGAAACTAACCTTTAATGCACACTGGCATTGAAGGTTAGTTTTAGCTTAAATAAGCGGAAAAAGTTGGTTTGAACAGCTCGACTACGATTACAGTCCTAGCAACTTTAACCTCGTAACTTGCTAGGATAAAAAGTAAAAAAGTGCAAAAAATTAGCAATATCACAATTAATTATAACCTATCTCAACAGTCTTACACTTTTATGAGCAATCCATCATGTAATTCTTAAACACTAGCAATATTCAAATTTCTGAATTCATTTTGCTGTGTTTCTTCCTACTTTTAAACACAAAAACACAATTCGAATTTTTTAGCTTGAAATTTCGAATTGTGTTTTTATTCAAGTTACACTGCTTAATGAAATTCCAGTCCAATCCTCAGTACGTATGAACTCAATTGTGAGGCACCTTTTATTTCTAAAAAACAGGCTTTGATTAACGTCTTTTGGTTTTATGCAAAGCTTTTTCCTTTATAATAACTAGCACAAACCTTACCCTGGCGTGCAACAAATTCTGCACTGCATGAGCTGTCAACTAAAGTAAAACTAGCATCCATCCCTGGTTTTAACCAAAGACCATCTGCGACAATTGGCTTTTGCCCAGTCACTAGTGCTAGACTGTCTGTCAAACCATCTTGTGTTTGGATCCCAAAAATTTCAATATACCGGTTCAACTTCTCCAAGACATTCCCGTTCCCTAGAGATGACCAGGAATCATAAACATTATCACACCCTAGAGCCACTCGCACCCCAGCATGACGTAACTCCTCCAGCGGTGGGATAGCTCCGTCTAAAGGAACACTTGAGAAAACAGCGATTTTGTTTTCTGACAATTGTTGGAAAAATTCTTGCCGTTCTTGACCAGAAAAATCATTTAACCCAAAGGCGTGGCTAATTGTTACTTTTCCTTGCCAGTGATTATTCTTAGTTTCTTTAAGGATCTCATAAAAAGTTTGCTTACCTTGAGTTCCTCTCTCATGTAAATGGAGGTCGATCCGCGCATTATGGGTCGTTGCCAATTCAAAAGTTTGTTGTAAGGACTTAACTGCATCACCGTCCAAGGCATTCGGATCAACACCCCCAACTAAACTAGCACCATTTTCTAAAGCTGTCTTAACATCCTGGTATGCCTGCGAACATAAAAGACCATGCTGTGGGAAGGCAACTAGCTCATAGCCAAACTCGCCTTGATACTCCTGTAGAGTTGCCAAAGTTTGTTGTAGATATCTTTGACCGACCTTAGGATGAACATCGATGTGCGACCGAAAGAAAGTCACTCCATGCTGGCGTTCAAGTTCGATTAGGTTCTGCATTCTTTCAGATAAAGTAAGTGGTGCCTGATCAAGCTGAGGAATTTCATTCTCAAAACGCTCAACGATCGAAGTCGCAGGAGTAGTTGGCTGCCAAGCTAACCCAAGCTTACTTTTATCAAAATGACAGTGCATTTCTCTAATTGCTGGAATAATCAGTTTTCCGTGGCCATTCTCAACAACCAGCCCATTAAAATCATGACCATGCGGGCGAATCTTGGTAACACGACCATCCTCAATTAAAATGTCAACATTTTCAGTTTTAGTTCCTGAAACAAAGTCCCCCTGCTGCTTATAACCTGTCTCAATTTGTACATTTTTCAACCATTTCTTCAAAATCAAAATCCTCCTCACAGTTACATCCACTAATGTTCAAAAAGGTCTTTATTTCTTAATAATCTGACAAACTCCGTAAATTTTCTTATTAGCTCCATAAAAGATTAAAAACCTTAATTCCATGTTCCAAGTAGGGCAGGATCTTAATCTGTCCACAAGCTAAACACCCAACTCACTAACTCAGTCAAAAGCTGCTTGAATGTCCGCAGCGACTAAAGTAATATGCTTGCCACAATTTATCCTGCAGTTTCCTCTTGCAATTACCAGCTTTCCAAAACAAAAGAAGCTAATTGATAAAAAGTAACTCTAACACCATATGCTGTAGCCGTTAAATAACAAACTATCATCCTTTCTTTTAAAATTTGAATCCTAGCACTATCAATACACCTTTCTCAGTTAATACGTGTTAATAATTCCACATTATCATTTTTATCCTCGATAGCAAAGCCAACCCTCTCCATTCTCACCCAGATTTTTCTCTACTTACTAAAAACAGCTATTTTATCAATGAATTAAGCAGGTGCTCAATTTTGTCTATGTTATGCATGGCCCTAGAAATAACACAAATCATCAAGATAACAAATACGTTTCAGAAGTAATGCTTTTGAATTTTGTAACGATTTATAAAAAGTTATTTGTATGCTACGGACGGTAAGCTAACCGTCTTTAACTCTAAAACACGATGCATTAAATTTTTATGATCTAATTAGACCAAAAATAACGTCATAATGTGCACGTTCAGTCCTCATTATGACGTTATTTATTTTTAGTTATTTTAACTGTAAAGTTTCATTAAACTGCTATTTCGCTAGTTTAACTATTTTACTCCTGTACCGTTATTCTCTAAATCTTCTTTACGCAGTTCACGTCTGCGTAGCCATGGCATTACAAATCCTAATCCAAATAAAACAAAAATCGTAATGACATTCAAAATTAGTTGGTGCGTAAAGGCGTGCGTTCCAAACTTAACTTCTTGGGGAATGAATCCAAGCGTCGCACAAACAAATGTGAACGCCAAACACCAACCACCTACCAAAAGTGCGCCGAGTTTATTTTTAATGAAAACATAGTCCGAATGGAATTTTTTATCCTGCCAGCGCACTGCAACGAAGGCAAAAAAGACCCAACATGTCTTATAAGGGGAGACGATTCCATTAATATTCAACAGCCAATTATAAATCGTGTTAATATCTGGCAAAGTTCCCGTTAAAAGTAATAAAAACAAACTCAGTCCAGTGGTCATTAAGTATGAATTAACTGGCCGGCCATTTTTATTTTTCTTAGTGACCCACTTAGGCATAAAGTTATCGGCAACATCCCCGGCAAAAACTCGACTAGTTGCGTCCAACAGGACCGCTAATTGTGCCATCATGAAAATAGCCTGTACCACTGCAAAAATGTACATCAAAATTTTGCCCCAGCCAAGTTGTGCACCGAGTAATGAGAACGCGTAATAAGGACCGTTCATCTTAAAGTCGTGTGGAATTTTGTTAGCATTAAAGAAGACAGCTAATGATAAGGTTCCAAAAATCGTCAAAAATGCTGTCATAATAGCTAACAACCACATCGCCTTCGGAAATTCATGCTTTGGATCACGCATCCGCACGACATAGGGAGCCGCCAATTCTGCACCAGACATAGCAAAAATTAATAAACCAGTCGTTGAAAAGTATTTTAACGAAAAATTAGGCATAAATGAGTGCCAGTTAAAAGGTTGAGTTGCAATATGAACTCCGTGAGTTAGCGCATATCCTGCCAAAAGGACAAACAAGGCGGACATCACAAACATTGCTCCGCCACCAATCAGCGACAAGATTTCCAGAGAATTTTTAATCGCATTTTCCAGTAAAATGAACAGTAAAATCAGGCCAAAAGTTAATAGTCCAAACCAAAATGGAGACATTCTTTGCCCTAAAGAGCTATCCCCCAAGATCATCCAGCTAAACGAAACGATCACTGAGTTGGAAACATCCACAATATAAGGGACGCTTTGGACCCAATACATCCATGAGGTCACGTAACCTAAGGTATCGTTAGTGCTCCGGCAGACCCAAGAGGCTAAACCGCCGTCTTGGTTATCAAAAGTCAAGCTCATTTGACTAGCGATCATTTCATAGGGAATGACATAGGCAAATAAAAGAAAAATCCACGAGATGACGACGGAAAGTCCTTGATTTTGAAAAGGATAGAAAATGTTTTCAAAACTAATGATTGTGACAAAGTCTAATAGCGCAATAACCATCCAATTCATATAGTGTTTATTCGGTTGTAATTCGTTCATAATTGATAATTTGCTCCTTAATTATTTGGTTGTTATCGGTTAATGATCACCAAATATTCGGCAGCTTATGAACAGTGCTAAGAAAAGACATTATTTTTCCTCGTTTGATATGTAGTTTGGCTCACACTTTGAAATAATTCAGGTTGCCTGAAAACAAATTTGCTCAGGCAACAGCAACAGTACACTCTTGCTTACGACTACTTCTTTTCAAATATGTAGAATAAAACTTGATTAAGGACCTACTATCGTGCTAAAAATTAGTAGATAGCAATCATAATATTATAAACCTTGCTAACTATTTTTTACAGAAATTCTTAAAAATATTGAAAGAATGTGCAAAAATGAAAATTTTAAAAATTGCTGCTCCTAAAACCCTAAGCAACTGCCTACCTTCCCAGTGGGAAAGAGTCGAGCCAAGATTTAAATCCAGCCGAATTAGCGGCAGCGGTGACCTTTGAACACGACGATCTTACCCAACGCATTTTGCAAGACTTACAGCAAAACTCAGGTTTAAATTTTCCAATTATTCAAGTGAGCGCACCTTACAACGCTAAGGCCATTCAATCTCAAGTAACTGCCGCTGCCCAACAGTACGAACAACAAACTGTCCCGGGCTTTTTGAGTGATCTAGTTGCATTTGCTGAAGAAAAACCGTTAAGTTTCACAACTCCCGGTCATCATAACGGCCAGTATTATGAAAAACATCCAGCCGGTGTGGTTTTCAACCGTTTCTTTGGTGAAAACATGTTAACCGCTGACACTAGCGATACGGTCGCTGAACTAGGTGATACCATGACGCATACTGGTACCCCGCTCACCGCACAACAGGTCGCTGCCAAAGCTTATCATGCTGATAAAGTTTACTTCTGTACTAATGGAACAACCAGTGCCAATACCATTTGCGCTAGTGCCCTCCTAACACCGGGAGACTTGGTTTTATTTGACCGGAACAATCATAAGTCTTTATATAATAGTGCCCTAGTCACAAGCGGTGCTGTCCCAGTCTACATCCGGACTGACCGTAATCCATTAGGTTTAATTGGAGCGATGGATCCTGCAGATTTAACTGAAGAAAACTTAAGAGAACAAATCAGAAAAGTGGCTCCTGAAAAAGCAGATGCTAAACGTCCCTTCCGGTTAGCCGTCGTTCAATCTGAAACCTACGATGGCGTTTTTTATAGTGCACAATGGATCATTGATAAGATCGGTCCGCTCTGTGACTATCTCCTTTTCGATTGTGCCTGGGGCGGTTATGAACAATTTAGTCCGTTGTTAAATGACTTATCACCACTCAGTCACACCTACGGCTCAGATGATCCTGGGATCTTAGTCACACAGTCCATTCATAAGCAACAAGCTGGGATGGGTCAAACTTCGCAAATTTTGAAAAAAGACAGCCATTTAAAAGGCCAAGCCCGTTACGTTGACCACAAACACTTTAACAATGCTTATTTGAAATACGTAACCTCTAGTTATTCTTATCCTGTCTATGCTTCATTAACCGCCAATGCTTATTTAGCAGCCAGCCCTGGTGTCACTAAGTGGTGGAAGGACCTGTTAGTACTTAGTATTGAATTTCGTAAGGAACTGCTTCAACACTCGAAATTATTCAAACCACTGGTTCCTTTAACCTATGAAGGTACCCCTTGGCAAGAGCTACCGACAGAACAATTAGCTAGCCAGCCAAAGTATTGGCAGCTTGATCCAAACGCTCACTGGCATGGTTTCAATCACACTGCAGTTGGTGAAGCAGTCCTCGACCCGTTTAAACTAACTATTGTCACACCTGGGATCGACATCGCTAATGAGCGTTACTTAGAAAGTGGTATTCCAGGAGCCGTTGTTGCGGAATTCTTAATGGAGAAACGCATTATCCGCGGAAAAGATGATTTAAATTCATTGTTGTTCTTACTAACACCAGGCGATTCAGTAGAAGACTTAAACACCCTACTGGATGCTTTATTGGAATTCGAAGCCGATTATCTGGCGGACGTCTCTTTGCAAGTAGCTCTGCCAGCGCTCTATCAAAAATACAGCCAGCGTTATCACGGCTATACTTTACGGCAACTTTGCCAAGAAATGCATGACTATTATCGAAAAAATGACACTTTCCATTTACAAAAAGCTTTATTTGCCAAGAAAGGTTTACAAGATTACACTGAAACTCCTTGGCAGGCAGACTTAAAATTCAAACGCAATCAAAACGAACTCTGTGATTTAAATCAAATCGTTGGTAAAATTGCTTTAGAAGGTGCTTTACCTTACCCACCAGGTGTCTTCATTGTTGCACCTGGCGAAAAATGGCAAAGGATCGACCAACAATATTTCCAAGTCCTTGTCGGTGCCATGGAAAAATTTGCCGGCTTCATTCCTGAAATTCAAGGTGTTTACTACCGGCAAGATGAAAACGGACATTATCACGTCCAAGGCGAAGTAGAAAAAATGTAACAATCGTTTCCGAAGTAGTGCTTGATTGATAACACAAGAAAAAAATGCAAGATAAACTTGACAAAATGATGGTCAAAGATCTTTCAGACAACAATCATAATCATAAATTAGAAAAACTCTAAATAGTTACAAACACTTAAGACGTCAAATGTTATTGACACTTAATGTCTTAAGTGTTTTACTTTATATGTAAAACATATTTTACTTATTATGTGAGGTATAGAATATGAAAAACAGCATTAAGCGAAGAAGAAAGGTACTAAAGCTTTCTCAAGAAGAGTTAGCCCAACTAACCAAAGTCACTCGGCAAACAATCAATGCGATTGAGAATGATAAGTATGATCCTTCTTTGATTTTAGCTTTTAAACTTGCGCACCAGCTCCACACGACCGTTAACGCTTTATTTGACTATCAAGAAAATGAGGAGGATTTAAAATGAGTGTTACTAAAAAATAGTTCGTTTTAGCTTTTGGATGAATGTCTTATGGCAAGCAGGACTTCTTTTAACTGTAGTCTTTGTAGTTGAAAAATGGTATGCTTGGGCTCTAATTATTATTTTACTATCAGTTGCCATTATCTTTTTTGAAACTACATTTATGTCAAAAAAATACCACGTAACACCAACCAAAGCATCTGATGTACTTTATTTTGCCAAAGATGAACGAGACCAACAAATTGCTTTAAAAGTTCACAGTGCGATACTAGCAACTCTCACTAACCTTATTATGCTTGCTTTTATTTTGCTTATTTTTTCTTTGATTACACATTTTTCTCTTACAACTAAAATTTTCTGGTCTATTGGCTGGTTAAGTTTAGCTTTCTTTATTCCAAATATCCAGTACTACATTCTTTGGAATAAGTATGACGCAGATTAAACACATTAATACAGTTGTCTATCTACCTGCAGCCCTTTTGAAAGTGACGGTTATTATCATGAAAAAGAAAATTAAAGGTGGTATCGATGCTCCCTTAGTACCACTTAGTTACCTTGTAGTGGGCTTTTTAAGCCTGTTGATCTATTTTTATAATCGCCCTTACCCCTTTGCTTGGATGACAGTCGTGTACGGTCTATCCATGATTGGCGGTGGAATTATTTTTTTACATACTTCACTGCGGGGAAAATATCTGATTTGGGATAAGATCATAGCTAGTTTAACTATCCCACAAGATGCCCACATTTTAGATCTAGGTTGCGGGCATGGTGCTGTTCTAATTAAATTTGCGCAAAAAATTATCGCTCCAGGTAGGGTAACCGGCGTTGACTTATGGCACAGTTCAGATCAATCCCATAATAGCGAAAATGAGACCAAGAAAAATCTTGCATTATTAGGTCTAACTAACAAAACGGAATTACTGACCGCTGATATGAGTAACCTGCCTCTAACCGACAACAGTTTCGATCTTGTTGTTTCTAGCTTAGCGTTTCACAATATCAAACCGCAGCAAAAACGAGAACAAGCTCTCCGGGAAGCCTGTCGCGTTTTGAAAGCCGAGGGGACATTGGTCATCGTTGACACTGGCAATAACCTAAAAGAATATCGGCGGCTCTTAAAAGAAGAACACTTTACCAACATTCACACAGCTAAGGCTGGCTTCAACGGTTGGTGGACAGGCCCTTGGATGAGCACTTCAATTGTTCAAGCTGTCAAAGAATAGTTGCTAAAGCAAGCTAATTTGGTAATGGCCTCCCCCTTATAACGGCAGCTAAATTCTGGTAGTTAAGCGTTAGGAAAGGCGGTTTTCATATTGACTAAGTTAATTATTTTACGTGGTAATTCGGGCAGTGGCAAAACTACGACTGCCCGCCTACTGCGGCAAGCTCTAGCACCTAAAACCACAATGCTGGTTTCTCAAGATCTTATCCGTCTAGAAATCCTAAACGTTAAGGACTTTCCAGAGAATCCCAGTGTTCAGCTTATTTCACAAATTTGTAAATTTGGGAAAAATAGGTCCGATTACGTCATCTTAGAAGGAATTTTAGACCGGGAAAAATACCAAACGATGCTTTCTGACCTTCTGGAATTTTTTGACAATAACACCCTAGTCTACTACTTTGACATCTCTTTTTCGGAGACACTTAAACGTAACGACCAGCACGCTGCTGACCATCGTTTTAGTAAGGAACTACTGGAAAAATGGTGGTTAGACAAAGACTTTTTAGCCGTTTCCAGCGAACACCAGCTTGCCGAAGATTTGACTCAAAAAGAAATCATTCAACAGATTTTAATAGATTTGCGAAAAAATAGTAAATTTCTACCACACCATTCACCCAAATGAAAGGAGCATGAATTACATGGAAAAATGTCCTTTTTGTATGATAAGTCTAACTAGCTCCCTAGCAGAACGGATCTATGAGGACGCTTATTCCTGTGTTTTTTAGACCAAACTGCAGCTGTTAACTACCATATGTTAGCAATTCCTAAAAAGTACAGCAGCAATCTTCAGGATTGTGACCCTGAAAGCTTACACCATCTTCTGGACAATCGCTCCCGCACTTTCAGATTCATTTAATTACGCACAAAGAAAATGACAATATTGATGCCTGCCGCAATTCAAGAGGGGCGTCTATCTGCCTTAATGATGCCTATCATTTATTAAAAATTGACTAACTTCTAAGCCGCACCATCCAAAGCCAGTTCGCCTCAAAAGTGGAACCTTTTTAAACTAGGTTAGCTAAAACTAAAGACGGTTGTCACGCTTATTCTTCACGTTTTTTATCCTTCTAACAAAACGTGCTGGTACCCCAGCAACGATCGTGTTTGCAGCAACATCTTTGGTAACTACTGCACCAGCACCCACGATCGAATGTTCACCGACCGTAACACCAGGAAGAACAGTAGCCCCCGCACCGATCCATGCCCCTTTTTTTTATGCGGACTTCTTTTAAAATCAAATTCTGGCGTTGCTCTGGTTCTTCATCCTGATTAATTGATAACAGAGCTGCTCTCGGCCCCAGCAATACATTATCTTCCAAATAGATTCCCTCGAGATCCATGAATAAACAGTCGCGGTTAATAAAGACATTCTTACCAATAAAAGTATGGGCCCCAAAATCAACTTGAAAGGGTGGATTAATTCTAAGCGTTGGCGGAAAAGGATAACGTAGGATCTTTTCCAGCGCTTTTTGTTGCTCTTCTTTTGTAACTGCCTGATTGAACTTCACCAAATTTTCAGTTGTTTGACTCACAAGTTCATCAACCTGCTCTTGCATCTCACCTGAAAAAACAACCTGACCACCATTAATTCCTTTAAGAGCACTTTTTCCATCTTGAAACACCTCTCTTTACTGCTATTCTATGCAGACTAACGCTTGATGTCTAGTATCAACCGTTAGTTAAAACATTTCCAAAAGAGCCACAACCATTCACATTTATACTAAAAAAATCCACTAGACTAGTTTGCTTTACAAACTAGTCATTTTTTGTTATCCTACTAGTATGTTAAACATATTAGCAGGGAGACAACACTATGGCACAAGATATATCAAGCCAAGTTTTAAAAGGTATCTTACAAGGAGTCATTTTAATGATCTTAAACAAAAAAGCCGAATATGGGTACGGACTCAGTCAAGAAATGAATCGTTATGGACTAAGCAGTGTGCCTAAGGGAACCATTTATCCACTACTAACGGCGATGGAAAAACGCGGCTTCATAACAGGCAAACGAAAGGCTTCAACTCTTGGACCCACACGAAAATATTACTACATTACCGCAACAGGAAAGCAAGAAAAAGACAGATTCATTCAAGAGTGGTCTCAACTTCAAAAATCGGTTAATACCCTGATCAAGGAGGAATCCCATGACTAAAGAACAAACTTTTGTTGCAGAAAACAACCAATTACGCCAAAAATTAACTTCAGAAAATGAAGAATTCTACAGCAATCTACTTTTATACGTCCGGACCCGCAGCTTTATTCAAGACCAAGAAGACATTGAATCTAAACTCCTAGAGATCTTACAAGATCTCCTTGATGCCCAGTCAGACAATGTCTCAGCTGAACAATATTTTGGGCGAAATGCCAAACAAGTCGCCGACGAATTGCTTACTCAGTTCCCCAGAAGTCTTACAAAATTTTTCAAGGACATCCTTTTTATTTTGGGGATCTACCTATTCTTTATTGCTCTGCCCAGCATGGCTTCACCTCATTCAGCCCTTGATATAGGAACTGGCATCCTAAACGGCTTCTACCTAGTCTTGGCGATCTTTTTGATCTTTAGGTTCCTAAGTAATACTATTTATGAAGCTGCATCTAAAAAAGCGACTAACTGGCAGAAAAACATCAAGCCGACTCTACTAGGAATTCTCCTTATCGTTCCAATATTTTTAATTCAATTTTTTATCACAACTCCCTTTCAAATTACAATTGGTAATAGATTAGGAATTACCATTATTGTCTTTTGGTTTGTAATTGGCACAATTTTGTTCGTCAAGCAACAGGATAAAAAGACTTGGCTGCCACTCGTCTTTTTCTTGCTAATTTTAGGCGTTCTGGGAATCGCGCAGCGTTTGCCAGGAACAATCGGCTCCTTTTTAACCACCACTACCGGACAAACTACTGAACTGATCATCGTCTTAACCGCTTCAGCGTTCTTTTTGCTAGGTAACTTCATTCTGGCAAAAAAGAATTAACTTTTAAAAATCATTCACAGCAAAAAAGGCAGTCCGAAACTCTCTAACCCCAGAAGTTTCGGGCTGCCCTTATTTTGATCAAATTAAAGTTTTAGTGGAATCTCATTCCGCCATCGACCTGCAGTGACTGTCCAGTGACGTATTTGGCAGCATCAGATGCAAACCATGCGACTACCTCAGCAACATCAGCGGGTGTCCCCTCACGACCAAGTGGAATTTCTGCTAAACAACTTGCTTGTTGTGCAGGAACTGTTTTGCCTTTAATCGCCGCGGTCTTTGCATCGATCGCATCCCGCATCTTAGTCCGAACGATGCCCGGATTATAAGCGTTAACCGTGATTTGGTCTGCTGCTAGTTCCTTAGCGGCTGACTGAGTCAAACCACGAATCCCAAATTTGGAAGCAGAATAAGCGCTCTGCAAAGCCGAAGCCTCGTAGCCTGCCAAGGAAGCAGCGTTGACGATTCGTCCACCATGACCCTGCTTTTTAAACTGTGTCGCAGCAGCTTGGATTCCCCAGTATGTTCCTTTGAGGTTCACATCTAACAAACGCTCGACATCATCTGGTGCAGAATCTACGAAACTATCAATAAACGCAATTCCGGCATTGTTAACGAATAATGCCAACTCGCCCAAATCAGTCACTGCTTTTTGCACAAGGTCAAAAACTTCTTGCCGCTGTGCAACATCAACATGATAAGCTCGAGCTTGATAGCCTTGAGCGGTCAAATCTGCAGCCACCTTTTGCGCAGTCTCATCATTAATATCTGCCACCGCAATGGCGTAATCATCTTTGACCAAACGACGAGCAATTCCCTCGCCAATTCCCTGACCAGCTCCTGTAACAATCGCAAGTTTACTCATATCTTTTCCCCTCTCTAATAAAATTGCTTAAATTACGTGGCGTTCAAATGGGTCATCACTGATTCCTGCGTCCAAAATATCTCGTGACCACTGCTTAGCTGAAAACAAGGAGTGATCCCGGTAATTGCCACAACTATAAATATCAGTTCCTTGCACATCTTCCCAAGTCACTTGCTCAGCGATTTCTGTTAGAGAACCTTTTAAAGCCTCGGCGACTTCTGTTGTAGAATGTTCACCCCAAGTGATCAGATGAAAGCCAGTCCGACAGCCAAATGGTGAACAATCAATGACACCATCGAGCCGATCACGTAACAGACCAGCTAAGAGGTGTTCAATCGTGTGCAAACCGGCCGTAGGAATCGCATTTTCATTTGGTTGCACTAAGCGTAAATCGTAGTTGCTGATAGAATCGCCTTTTTCTCCTTGCACCTCCGTGATCAAACGAACGTAGGGTGCCTTAACTTGTGTGTGATCCAATGTAAAACTTTCAACTTTAGCCATGATTAATAATCTCCTTTTTTAACTTCAATTTTGGTTCCATAGTATTTTTTCTGAATGTACTTTTGAATCTCTTTTTGATGATACAATTTGACCAATTTTTTTGTATTCCTGGTTGTCTTTATTCTTCGCCGCCGTTACCAAAATATTGACGTTAGCCTTCGTACTCTGATCCACTTTTTCATGGAAAATCGAGTCCTTCAAAACGTTCAAATCACCTTCCAAAGCAACCGTGTTAGAAATTAACACTGCATCAACATTGTTGATCACCCGCGGGCCCGTGGTATCATCAATTTTTTTAAACTGTAATTTTTTAGGATTAGCAACAATATCATTAACCATCCCTAAGTTACCGAAGCCCTTTTTCAAGGTAATCAAGCCCGCCTTTTGCAGCAACAGTAAGCCACGAGTTGCTTGAGAAGGATTATTTGCAATCGCGACTGTTGCTCCAGTAGGAAGATCCACAATATTTTTGTATTTTTTGGAATAGATTCCCATTGGTTCTAAGTAAGTCGTTCCTAAAACTGCTAGTTTATTACCCTTATTTTGTTGATTATAAGCTTGGACATAAGATAAAGATTGGAAGGCATTCACATCCACGTTGCCCTGCGAGGTGGCTTGATTCAGCTGGACACCATCGGTAATTTGCTTGACCTTAATTTTCAAGCCGAGGTCTTTAGCTGACTGCGACTTAGCGATATATTTCCATGTTTCGTAATCGGTCCCCTGTGACCCAATGGTGATCGTCTTAGTTTGATCTGCTTGAGCAGCCTGAGTAGTCATCGTATGGATTCCGACAAAAATGAGACTGACTACCGCCAAAGAACCTGCTAACCACCAGAAACTCTGCTTCACCCCCTTTCCGCTTTTTTCTGTCCGAGCTGGATTTGTTGTTCTGCCTAATGGTCGGTGTTCAATGAGACCCACGCACCAGTCACCAATAATTTGAACGGCGAACACCAAGATCAAGATAATCAGCATCGCCACCAAGATCACATCGTTTTGAAAGCGGGCATAGCCAATACTGATTGCAATGTCACCTAAGCCGCCAGAGCCGATCGCGCCAGCCATGGTAGTTAAGCCAATCAAGCTAATGATTGTTACGATCGAAACGCGGACAATGTCGGCCAATCCTTCCCGCAAATAAATCCGAAAAATTATCGCAGCTGGACTAGAACCCATCGCCTGAGCCGCTTCAATCACACCATCGTCTACATCCAACAACGCGTTTTGCACCTGGCGCGCATAGAACGGAAAAATCCCACAGATCAACGGAACTAAAGAAGCCGTAGTTCCAACAGTCGTGCCAATTAAATACTGAGTTAACGGCGAGATGACCGCTAACAAAATAATAAATGGAATCGACCGTAAGAGATTAGTCACCTTGTCTAGGAGTGAATATGTGACCCGGTCTTCTAAGATCCCGCCTGGTTGGGTGATTACCAGAAAAATTCCTAAAAAGAGCCCCAAAAACGCTGAGATCACTGCCGACCCAAAGGTCATATACAAAGTCTCCCAGGTGGCTTGGATAAACTGTCCCTTCATTTGGAAAACATTTGGCAGCAACTTTTCTAGCATGATGCTTCCCCCTCTCTGACTGTTCTTCCACTTAGTATCTGGGTCTTAACTCCTTGCGAGCGTAAATCTTCAAGTGCCTGGTTAAACGGCGGCAAATCTCCTGCTATGATTGCGATCATATAGCCAACACTTTCTCCGTCAATTTCATCAATATTGGCAAACAAGATATTTTCAGACACGTGGTAAGTCTGCGACAATTCCGAGAGAATGCTTTGTTTAGTTGCATTTCCAATGAAATTAAAGTAAACCAATTCTTGATTTGCTGGCAATTCATCCAGCTTGACCGTTTTAGTCACTCTCTCAATGGCCGCCTTAACATTCGTGGAAGTCTCCACAAAATCAGTCGTCAATTTTTCTTGCGGCGCAGTGAAAATTTGACTAACTGGTCCGCGTTCGATCACCCGTCCCTCATCCATCACCGCCACATTATGGCAAATTGACTTGATCACCTGCATTTCATGCGTGATCAAAACGATCGTTAATCCCAACTCTTCGTTGAGCTTTTTTAGCAGTTCTAAAATTGACTGAGTAGTTTTAGGATCCAAAGCACTAGTAGCTTCGTCAGAAATCAAAACTTCCGGTTCAGTCGCTAAGGCTCTGGCAATTGCGACTCGCTGCTTTTACCCACCTGACAGTCTTTCTGGAAAAGTATTTGCGTATTCTTCTAGTCCGACCCGTTGTAACAGGCTGAAAGCTCGTTTTCGCCTGTCTTGTTGACTAATTTTCTTGCCCAAGAGCGGATATTCAACGTTACCCAACACGGTGCGCGATTTCATTAAATTAAAATGCTGGAAGATCATCCCAATTTGCTGACGAGCGTGCCGCAGCTGAGGTGCTGTTAAAGTCCGTAAATCCTGACCACCCACGAACACTTGCCCTGCGCTGGGTTGTTGCAAGAGATTGATCACCCGGACCAAGGTACTTTTTCCAGCTCCTGAGTAGCCAATTATCCCGTAGATATCACCTTGCTTAATTTGCAAATTCACATCGTCTACTGCTCTAAGCTCCTGCCCGCTATTTTTGAATGTGACCCTGACATTTTGTAAATCAATCACGTTGCTAGTCTCTGCTACCATTCAGTTTCACTCCCCAATCTCTGCTTTTTCACCGAAGATCAGCGGGCCAATTTCTGCCAAATATTTGGCATCCACTTTGTCAAAAGTGTTGTATTCTGGGCTGTCTAAATCAAGCACTCCCCAGAACTGCTGATTTTTAAAGATTGGCACCACCACTTCAGACTTAGATGCGCTATCACAGGCGATATGTCCTTGAAACTCATGAACATTTGAGACAATTTCTGCTTTTTTAGTAGCTGCAACCGTTCCGCAGACGCCTTTGCCCACCGCAATATGCATGCAAGCTGGCTTGCCTTGAAACGGACCCAGTAGCAGTTCGCCATCTATCAGGCGATAAAAGGTCGTCCCGTTTAGTCGTGGCAACTCATTAAACACCAATGACACCAGATTACTCATGTTCGCAACCAGATCAGATTCATTTTTCAATAATGCTTGCGCCTGTTGTTTTAACAGTTCATATCGTGCTGCTTTTTCACTCATTTAAAGTCACTCCTTTCTAACTAAATTGTAATGAAACACAAAAAAGCATTCCCATCCCCATCTATTTCTAGACCAGGACGAAAATGCTTTTCGTGTTACCACCTTAGTTTGACTGCCCCTCACGGAACACTCCTCATCGGGTACGACAAACTAAAGCTGTGCTTAAAATCAGTACTTACTTATGTGTGCATACCTTAACGCTGTAGCGGGCGTCCCCGGCAACACCTAGCCTGAGCTCAGTGTTGCAACGAATCATAAAGACCATCTTCACCCAGTTTCCATCGTTGTCTTCCACCATGATTGACAACTCTCTTGAGATCTCCGCTGAGTTACTCATCTTCTCGTTTATTTTTCATTTAAATTTAATGTAGTTATTATGCAACTAAAACAAATAGCTGTCAACCATTAAGTTTAATTTTTTATTTACGTAAAAAAACTGGCCTCACTAATTTGACAGTTATTGCCAAATCTGTGAGACCAGCCAGTTACATTACTTAGTCTTCGTCTTTGTCGGTGCCTTTTTTCAAACCTTCAACGGCACCTTTCGCCGTATCCTTAGCGTCATCGAGTTTCTCTTTAGCTGCGTTTACTGCGCCTTCAGTTTTACCTTCAGCCTCAGTCTTCTTGTCACCTGTAACCTTACCTAGGGCTTCTTTACCCTTGCTTTTTGCCTGATCCAATTTATCATCAAAGTTGCTCATTATCCAACACTCCTTCAAATTAGATTTGCTATACGTCAGCACCATTATTATAATTGCTGGCTAACTAAAACACCATTTAAATGCTCACTGAGCCTACCAATAAGCTGGAATATCCCGACCATTAGACTGCCAGATCTCCCCTTGAAAGCCGGTAAACCGCAACGTAAAGTTGACTCGCCGGTGAAGCTCCGTCACGATTTCTTCAAAATAAACCCAGTCATACTCTTGAATCACACGGATCGGGACCGAATGCGTGTTTTCTTGCCCACGTTTGTAGAGAAAAAAGAAGTTAAAATGGCGGTCAAACTTATCATTCACGATCTGGATCTGATAGCGAGCCCTGATATGGGGTTTGAAGTGTTGGTTGATCCGTTGTTCCATCACATCCACCTGTTGGTGCGCTGTCTGCATTTTTACCACCTCTGCTCTCATTATACGAACATCTGTTTGATTAGTAAAGAAATTTCCGCAACGAGGACCAAACTGCACCCATTTAGCCTGAAATCATTAATCTTTTTCACCAACTATGGTATGGTAAAAGTAAGCATGAAATTAAAGGAGGACCAGTAAATGGCCGGAGACGATTTAAATGACCGTTTGACTGAAAGCCTGTATGGCACACCCAAAGTCAAGCCGGACGAACAACGCAAATATCTGGGTACGTTTCGTGAGCGCGTCGCTTTGACGCTCGATCAAGGCGAGGCTCAGCAGCCGCAATTCATCGACGTTTTGCACAAGGAGCTCGACCAGCATCCCGAATACCAGTTACGGATTAATGGTAATGCCTCGGAAACGGCGCTCGACAACTTGACTGACCTGTCAAATATGGTCGCCAACCACTCGACAGTGCTCGCCGGGAAAGCTGCCCCAGACGACATAGACGCTCTCGCAGCAGTCGTTTGCACGGTAGACACGGCTTTGCATCTGGATGAAGTCGACGTTGCCAAACGTTTTCCAAAATAAATAGTAAAAGCGCCCCCCGCTGGCGGACCCTTCTCCAAAATTACTGGATGGGGCCACTGGTGGGAGGCGCTTTTTTAGTGAAATAGCGAGAAATTACATTCAACTTAGCACTGTACACGTTACTTTACCGGACTTATGTCTACAGAAACTGCTGTACACGTTACTTTTCCAATCTTATGTCTACAGAAGCTGCTGTACACGTTACTTTCGCATTCTTATGTCTACAGAAGTTGCTGTACACGTTACTTTTCCAATCTTATGTCTACAGAAGTTGCTGTAAACGTTACTTTCGTATTCTTATGTCTACAGAAGTATGTCTCAACAAAATCATTGCCGTTCCCAGTTAATTCGCTGTTGAATTTTGCGAAAATAATCAGATTTATCTGCAAACCAGTATTGGAATCTAATACCTTTGTTGATATAAGCAAAATTTCTTGCTCTTCTTTTTCCCTTTGAAACAAAGTGCTTACTTAATACGAATGTTAAATACCGCTCGCTATATCCTTCCCCGAAAAACTCGCATAAGTCCCGCCGGCGAAGGTCTCGCTTGAAAAACAGCACACCATAGTCACAAATTGTCCGAACATAGGCGTGTTCCTTCGCTTCACTCGTGCCGCAATGTTGACACGTCACCGCATACCGCCCCTGGCTCATGGCAAATTGGCCGCAGTGAACGCACCGAATTCCATGGCGGTAGTGGCGTCGCGGCGTGTCCCCTAAATCTTGCCGTGGTCGATAGCCGGGCACCTCATAATGGCGCACTGCTTGCTTCCATGGAGGTGTCACCATCGCAAACTTCTCCTGGTTCAGTGACACTAGCCAAGCATAAGCGTCCGCCGCTGACTTAATTTCAATGTGCGCCGGCGGATCCGTCAAATCCAGCTGAACCCGCGGATCCATAAATACCAAAACACTCTTGACCTGCAGCTTAACATGCTGGTCACTCAAACAACGGGCCAGCAAATCTTGGGCGCGCGTGAGCTGTTCAAAAATATTGTGTGCCAAGACCCGGCCATTGTAATACCAGCAACCTGCCTGGTAACTGTACGCCCCGTTATAATTTTTGACATCAATCACATACAGGTCCGAACCGTGCACGAACAATTTGTCCATTTGACAGCGACTTCCTTGATAGCTTAAGTTCACATCATCCAAACAATCAGTAAGCAACTCAGCACTCCAGCGATCAAAGGTGCACTCTCCTTGGTAACCAGCTTGGGCCCGCTGAAATTTTGCTTGTTCCGTCGTCGTTAATTGGACTCGTTCCTGCAGAACCTGTAAATATTGAGTTTCTAAAGCTTCTTTTCTCATTATGTTATGTGTACCTCCTACTAGAAGATACGCAATTAATTGGAATTTTGGTTATTTTTTGCCAAATGTTTGATCTCAGCCCGCAAAATAAATGGTGCCATCAACGTGGTGACCACTATTGCGCCGATCACCGCTGAATAATTATCGGTCGATAACAAATGCGCGTTGAATCCCATTTGTGCAATGATCAACGCCATTTCTCCCCGCGAGATCATTCCGGCGCCAATCATGCTCGAACTGTTCAAGTTAAACTTAGCAACACCAGCTCCCAGCGCGGATCCGCCCCATTTAGTCAACGTCCCGACAATTGTCAGCACGGCAAATAAACCAAAGTCCTCCACTAGACCCGTCATGGTCATGTTTAAACCAACACTTACAAAGAAGACTGGGATAAAGATGGCGTAACCGACAGGCTCGATCTCACGATCAACTTTTTGCCGAAAGTCAGTTTGACCCACGGCAAGTCCAGCAAAAAATGCACCGATCGCGCTGCTTAATCCCACGGATTCTGCCAAATAAGCGGCACCCAGGCACAAAATTAGTGCCATCACTGTTTCAGCAACTGGAATCAGCCACCGTTCACCCAACCGCATTAAATGTGGTACACCCCAGCGGCTAACTACAAATAAGACGATAAAAAAAGCAACCTGTAATAATAAACTCATCCATAACGGCCGGGCATTGCCAGCCGCAATCTTATTGCCAGCAAAACTGACCAAGACACTCAAGACAATGATCGACAACACATCATCGACCACTGCAGCACCTAAAATCGTGGTACCTTCTGGCGTATCTAGCTGGCGCATATTCTTTAAGACCTCGACCGAGATCGAGACTGAAGTCGCCGCAAAGATCACACCTAAAAACATATTTTCCAAATGGTTCAAGCCAAAAGACTGCCCCACTAAATAGGCTCCGACAATCGGAAAAATCATACCTGCCACCGCAACTAATAAGCTGGGTTTTAAATATTTTTTAAGCAGACGCAAATCACTTTCCAGTCCGCCAATAAACATTAAGATCACCACTCCAAGTTCTGAAAAGATTTCTACCAGTGACCCGGGCTTGACCCAATTTAACATGGCCGGGCCTAAAACGACCCCCACCAATAGTTGACCAATCACCGGTGGAAAATTAAGCCGAGCACTGAAATGCCCCGCTACCGCCGTTGCTAACAAAATTAACGCTAATGTTCCAATCTCTGCCATTTTAATTTAAACTCTCCCTTGCAAACTACAAAAAAAGCCCGACTTCAAGCTGTCCTAGCAACCCAAACGAGGACAAATTCTTGAAAGCCGGAGCTCCAACCAGTTTTTATATTAAAAGTATTTTAACATTATTTACTCAAACTCTCAACTCTCAATGTCTTACATTGCGCGGTCTAAACACGAATTTCTGAATCACAAAGCTACCATATTAAATAACAAAAATCAAACATTCTTAACAAAGAAAGCGTTTCAACCCTTGACGTTAGTGCAAAAGTTAAGTACAATTGACTGTTGTACTACATATTTACTAACTAACTTACAAAAAGAGTACGATTGATAGTGCAGGGATTTAAACGCTTACTTTAAGTGTTACAGAGAGGAGAAATTAACATGGACTTAGTTAACGAACTAGTCTCAATCGTCGGTAATAAGAATGTCATTACCGACAAAGCAAAATCTTTACGTTTCCGGAAAGGGTATCGTTCAGGTGAAGGCGATGCAGTCGCTGTTGTCTTCCCTACTACTTTGATGGAAATGTGGCGTGTTTTGAATGTTTTGCATGACAACGACATCATCATTATTATGCAAGCATCCAACACTTCTTTGACAGAAGGCTCAATTCCAGCTCCTGGTTATGACCGCCAGGCAGTTGTGGTTAGTGGCTCAAAAATTAAAGACCTTCAACTACTTAACCATGGGGAACAAGCACTAGCATTCCCTGGGACAACCTTGTTCCAACTTGAAAATGAATTAAAACCGCTCAAACGCGAACCACATTCAGTGATCGGTTCATCTAACTTAGGTGCATCAGTCATTGGTGGGATCAACAACAATTCTGGTGGTGCCTTGATTCGTCGTGGACCAGCTTACACAGAACTTTCACTGTATGTTTGGATCGACGAAAACAACGAAATGCACTTGGTTAACCATTTGGGCATTGACTTGGGTGACACACCTGAAGAAATCATTACTAACTTGGAAAACCGGAACTTTGATTTGAATAATGTTCCAGCCAGTGAACGCCATGGCTCAATGTATGACCATGAAGAAGTTGTCCGTGATGTTGACTCTGATCAACCAATCCGTTACAACGCCAATCCTAAAGAATTATATGAGGTTGCTGGTTCAGCTGGTCACGTGGCCGCACTTGCTGTTCGTTTGGATACATTCCCAATGGATGAAAAAACACAAATGTTTTACATTGGGACTAACAACCCTGACGAATTGGAAGATGTCCGTCGTTACATCATGAAGAACTTCAAGAACTTACCTGTTTCTGGTGAATACATGCATAAAGATGCTTACCGTTTGGCCAAGAAGTATGGTAAAGATTCATTGATCGTCATTGAAAAGATCGGGACAGCACATCTACCAGAAATGTTTGCACTTAAAGCTTGGGGCGAACGCTTCTTGAAGCACATTCCATTCTTCAAGAACTACTTCCCAGATCGTTTATTGCAAACAGCAGGTCACTTGTTCCCTAACCAAATGCCGACAAGACTAGATAACTACTATGTTAAGTATGATCATTATCTACAATTGAAGATGGCTGGTGAAGGAATCGAAGAAGCACGCCAATACCTGAAAGAATACTTCTCAAAGGCTAGCGGTAACTACTTCGAAGCCACTGCTGACGAAACAAGCAAGGCTGCAACTCACCGTTATGTAACAGCCGGTGTCGCTATTCGTTATCAAGAATTAAAGCAAGATAGCATTGACATTTTGCCATTGGATATTGCTTTAGCAAGCAACGATTACCACTGGTTCGAACATCTACCAAAGGAAATCGACGACAAGATCGAATACAAGATCTATTATGGTCATTTGCTTGATCACGTTATGCATCAAGATTACATCTTGAAGCCTGGCGTTGATGCTCATGAACTCAAGATGGAAATGTTGAAGCTTTTGGACGAACGCCATGCTGTTTACCCAGCAGAACACAACGTTGGTCACTTATACTTGGCAGCTCCAGCTTTGGTTGACCATTACAAGAAGAACGACCCAACTAACAGTTTCAACCCTGGGATTGGTTTACAATCAATGAACAAAAACTGGGGAGAATACTAAAATTAGTATTTTCCAAGGAACTCTATCGCAAGGTAGGGTTCCTTTTTTGTTGAGTAATTTTCTATTGTGTTTGTAGACATAACTTTCCCGGATTAACGTGTACAGATGCTGCTGTACACATAACTTTCCCCGATTAACGTGTACAGATGCTGCTGTAGACATAACTTTTCCGGATTAACGTGTACAGCAACTGGATCGTGCAAACTAAGAGACGAATTTATCAATTAAAGCCATTCTTTGAAACAATTTACGTAAAAAATTATCTACCAGGCAGAGCTTTTGACTTTTACTAGCTAGTTAATTATGCTTGATATTAAAGAACTTAAATATAGTCTGGTGAATTAAACAGAACTGACCACTTTGCTCCGCTCTGTTATTTTAGTCGAGCTCCGTAAAGCAACTCCTTCCGTCTATCCAAGAATAGCCTTCAATGCCAAAAGTGCATCAAAGGCCATTCTCCGATAGTGCTCGGGAGTTAACCGCTTTGCTCCGCTCTGTTATTAATTGGAGGTTTTACTGATATGGAACAAAAAATTGCAGTGCTCTCCGATAGTCATGGAAACTCAACTGCTCTGCAAGCAGCCATCGACGATGCTACTGCCCAGGGGGCCAGCGAATTTTGGACCCTTGGCGATATTGCCTTTGGTGGAGCGACCTCCGAAGAATGTCTCCAGCTGTTAGACCAAGTTAATTTAACTCAAGTTTTAATGGGTAACTGGGAAAGCGACTTCAACCAGGAAATGACTCAGCCTAACTGGGATCTTAGTGATCCGACTAATGTCTACTTCACTGTGCTTGTCAAGTATGAAAATGAACATTTGAGCGCCAAACACCGGCAACAACTAGTCCACCTGCCAATGTCTGGCCGTAAGCAAGTTGGCGACCTGCTCTTTTCATTGAGCCATAACCTGCCAGGGCAAAACCATGGGCATAGCCTTTACCCCACCCAGCCTCAGGCTAATTTTGACCAGCTAGCGCTCGACTCGGCCATCGATGTGGCCATCTACGCTCATATCCATAGTCCCCTCTGGCGTTACAGTGATCAGGGCCAAATTATTTTGAATCCCGGCGCCGTTGGTCGTCCCTGGAACACCCGAGCCAAGTTGCTGCAAAATCGGGCTGCCAGCTACCTTTTGCTGACAGTCAATGACACTGGGCTCGCTAAAGTCGATTTCCGCCGCGCCGCCTACGACTTAAACATTGAACTGCAAAAAGGCCGTGACCGAGGCTTCCCCTATGTCGACCTGGAACAAAAGCAGCTGTTAACGGGTCATTCATCGACCCACAACACCGCTTTACTAGCAGAAATTAATGCCAAACGCGGTTATGACAAACTCGCAGCCAAATATTTGAATGAGCTAAAAGAACAAACACGAGCTGCACAATAATCAGACCACACACTGGTCGTTTTCCAAAGTAACCAGGCCTTTGAACCTGGTTATTTTAGTGCACAAAAAAGCCCAGCGACTAAGTTTAAGGGGTCACTGGGCTTGAAGCATAGTTGTTTTTAGAGTAATCAACAAATTTTGGGAGGTCATTGATTACAATTTATATTGTATCAAACATTTCTCCGCTTGTTAAGTTTTATGCCCGAAAAGAATTATGGTAATCACTTAGAATATTTGTAAGTCATTGCCGACCACAAAGTTCACTAGTGACCACAGGAAAATAACTCCCAGCATCACCAAATGGAACTTTTTATGGTTGGCCAACAAAGCAATGTACTCCCGGATAAACGCGTTCGGAATGAAAAAACGACTCGTTTTGGCGCCCAGACCGGCGATATTCAAACCGACATAGCGGGCATAACCTGCGGCGCGGAAAGTATGGTAATCGCTGGTTGCGAAGAGGCCATGTTTCAGATCAACTTGATGGTCTTGCAAGATTTGTTTGGAAAAAGCCATGTTTTCGTACGTATTCTTCGACTTTTCTTCGGCAAGGCTCCGGGCAGGGTTCGCTCCATGAGCCAAGGCATACTCCTTCATAGCTGTCCCTTCCGGTTTGGTCTCATCGCCGCCCTGACCACCAGAAAAAATCAGCCAAGGATAATGGTGGGTCTTTTGTTCTTGTGCATTCGCAAAGTCTAAGGCACACTGGATGCGAGAAGCTAGCAGCGGCGAAACTTGGTCACCATTTAACAGCCCTGCTCCTAAAACAATAATGTAATCCTGGTTGTAGCTGGGCCGATACAGGCGCGTAATGATAAAGGACGTAATGAACGCTAAAAACCAAAAGACAAAGTAACCAAGGACTGGCACCACGAAAGAAGTGTAAAAGGTGACTGAATCTTGTGAGAAAAAGCTCCGGTCAACGAACCTGATCACTGGCAAAACCACCAGGATCAAGACTCCCAGACCTAGCGTCAGCATATTGCCTAAAGTGTGGCTTTCCTTGTGCCACACGGTGATCGCGTTCCACAACAACAGCACGCCTAATAATGAATAAAGCAATAAGAGCGGGAAACCAATCACCGCTAACACTACGATCAACATTGTGTTGAGCCAGTGAATATTTGTGGCCTCGATTGCCAAAATCACTGTCACCGCAAACGATAGTAACGCTAGGTTACACAGGACTCCATTGAGGATCCGGAATTTATTTTGATGTAAACTAATTGCTAGTAAAACTACACAGACCAAGGTGAAAATCGTCCCGCCACTGATCAAAATTGCTGTTTGCCCCATAAAAAAATACCTCGATCATCGTAAAATTAGTTGCTGGCCTGATTCGACCAGTTCATTTCTAATTTTACAAGAATTTGGTATTTTTTCAAATTTAATAATTGCTGGTTATCGCAAAATGGTTTTCCATAACCTATGAGTTCATTTTTTCTTTCAGTGACAGGACCTCATCCCGCATAATCAAAAAGGAGCTTCAATGCAAGTACGCATTAAAACTCCTTTCTACTTATTTTGCTCGGGTGTATTTAGTCGAGCTCCGTGAAACAGGAAGCTCCGCCTATCCATGACCAACCCTCAATGCCGAAACCGCATTAAAGGCCGGTCTCCGATATGCTCGGAAGCTAAACGCTTTGCTCCGCTCTGTGTTTAGTCGAGCTACTCAAGCCAGGACTTTCCGTCCATCTAAACCCAGCGGCCAATGCCTAAAGCGCATTAGCCACTAGGTTCCGATGGTACTCGAGTCCTCCCGGCTTGCTCCACTCTGTGTTTTTTATAAAGCGTAGCCCTGGGCATTTAATTCTGCCACTGCTCGCTCCTTAACTTCATCATTATGGATGTGGTCAGCAAAAGTATACGCCATATACAAGGCCTGGATGGCTTCTGGGATCCATTTGCCATTGACACCCGCTAAAGCATAGGCCATGTTAATATACAACTTGTCGACTGGGCCCGAAATCATTTCCTTTTGTGCCATCGCAATTCCCTTACGTGTGATTTTCAAAGTTTCATCGTACTGCTTCATATTTAAATAGTAATAAGATGCATTGGTCCACAGCTGCAAGGTCGCATAGCTTTGTTTTTCTGGGTCGTGGTCCGCAAAGGCTTCCCGTGCCTGGTCGATGTAATACTTGGCTGGTTCAACTTTTCCAGCAATCAAGTATTCGACCGCTAAATCACTGGCAACTAATGGCCATAAAACGCCAATTTCGTGGTGTGTGACCTGCAAGATCCGGTTATAAGTGAAAATTGCGTCGGAGCGATGGTCAGTCGTTGAGTGCGCTAAGATCCATGCCCGCATATAGTCGCGCCACAAAGTCAGTTCAAGTGTCATATCATCTAATGTATCGAGTTTGTCCAAGATCTCGCTCGCAGCATCAAATTGGTGGTGCAAAATTCTGACCACTGCACTCAAGACCAGCGAGTTGCCATCAATAAATTCTTCAGTGCCAACTGCTTCGGCAAAGCTCATATTCAAACGTGTAACAATTTTTTCCAAGGTTTCCCCAGAAGGAACGGCTGACCGAGTTTCGATCTGACTGATCATCCCTTGCGAAGTGATGCCCTCGGCGAGTTCCCCTTGGGACATTTTAAGTTCTTTTCTTCTTTTTCGAATTAATCCACCATTAATCATCTTATCTGTACCTCTTAACTAAAGTTTGTTTAACCGATTCTACTATTTCACTGTTACTTCTTAGCCGATAGATTCACAATATCTATTATTATACATAATCAAATGTGATTCAACTAGAAGATTCCCCTGAGATTTACCACCAAGTAATACGTTTTACCTAAAAATAATCAACAGGCTTTTCCGACAGAGCAATCAAGTCAATTGTCTGGGTTTAACTATGGTAATTTGCCAGTTAATTTTTACCAGACCAATTCCACTAAATAGATTATACCATGCTATTGCGGAACTGTTCGAAATTAATGCTTGATTTAGGCAGGGGATTATCTAGTGCTAGCCGGTCAATTACGGTTAAATCTGCCTGGAAAACAACCAGTTTGGCTCACCGTCTGCATGACAGCGCTTTAATTTCCGAACATTTACCGCCATTTTGGTAGCTTTTTTCAATTTTAATGCAATAATTTCAACTTTTCATTGACTTTTACTCATTTTACCTTTAAAATTCTAATAATATTATAATTTAAATGAGAAGAATTTAGTTGGAGGGAAAAATATGTTTCAAAAGTATACCAGGATCCCATTAATTGGGCGCATACTAATTGGCATTATCATCGGTGTCTTCGTAGGGGTGGTCCTTCCTTCTTGGACCTGGATCGACCTATTAGGAGAACTCTTTATTGGTGCCTTGAAAGCCATCGCACCGCTGTTAGTCTTTATGGTCATCATGTCCTCGATCTCGGGCTATGAAAAAGGAACTGAAAATCATTTTGGAACTGTCATTATTTTATACTTAGGAGCCACCTTCTTATCGGCCGTGGCTGCCGTGTTAGCTTCGTACTTATTTCCAATTAAGCTGGTTTTGTCAAAAGCTACAACCGCTTCGGCTGCGAATGCTCCCAAAGGCCTAGGGCAAATTGTCAGTGACCTGCTGACCAACGCCGTCTCAAACCCAGTGCATGCACTCATGAACGGTGACTATTTGACGATTTTGTTCTGGGCCGTTTTGTTGGGGATCGCCCTTCAGGCTGCCAGTCAAACGACGAGAACGGTCATCAAAGACTTTTCACAGATGATTGGGAAAGTTACCGGCTGGATCATCGAATTCGCTCCATTTGGGATCGTTGGTCTGGTTCACCAAGCCTTAGTTGAAACAGGTACAAAGGGTGTCTTACGTTACGGCCAACTCGTTTTAATGCTGGTCGGCACGATGATTTTCGTCTATCTGGTCGTTTATTCATTAATGGTGTGGTCACTGACCCGCCAAAATCCATTTCCACTCGTTTTCTGGACGTTGAAGGTCTCGGGGATCCCCGCTTTCTTCACGCGAAGCAGTGCCGTCAATATTCCAATTAACCTGGAAGCCTGCGAAGATCTCGGGTTAAATGAAAAGAGTTATGGCGTTTCGATCCCACTGGGCGGTTCAGCCAACTCTGGCGGCGCGGCGATCACGATCTCGATCATGACCCTAGCTGCCACGCACACTCTGGGAATGGACTTTTCTATTCCACTAGCTTTGGTCCTTTGTTTCCTAACGGCCATCGCTTCCACTGGTGTTTCCGGAATCGCCGGCGGTTCCCTCTTACTGATCCCCATGGCCTGCAGCCTCTTTGGTATCAGTAACGACATCGCCATGCAAGTGGTTGGGATCGGCTTTGTGATCGGTGTGATCCAAGATTCCGTTGAAACAGCCGTGAACTCAGCGTCTGACCTCTTGTTCACCGCCGCTGCCGAATACGGGGACCTGCGCAAGAGCGGGAAGCCTGTTAACATTTCCGCCGCGATCAAACGTGCAAACCAGGCCCGCGGGTAATATTCACAGAATAAAAAAGCTTGTTTAGAAGATGAACACTCAGAAGAAAAGACCTTCAATGCAACTTGGCATTGAAGGTCTTTTTTTAGGTGGACTGTTTTGAGACATTTGGGTACACAAGTCTATCTCAGTCACAATAATTGACTCTTTACCCTTAGCCTTGCATACTTGGAAGTGAATTAACCTAGAAAAGAGGTTTTTCCAATGAAAAAAATCAATCGTGGTATCGATGCCCCACTAGTTCCGTTAATTTTTATCCTAGCTAGTTTAATGGCACTGTTCTTTTGGATCACTTATCGCGCCTATCCCTTCGCTTGGCTCAATTCATTATTTGCCATTGCCATGTTGGCGGGTGCAGTCATTTTTCTGCATACTAGTTTACGAGGAAAATACCAGATTTGGGAACAGCTAACTAGTGAACTAACGATTCCGAAAGACGCGAAAATTTTAGACCTGGGTTGTGGACATGGCCTAAATTTGATCAAATTTGCTCAACTAATTAGTCCGACCGGCAAAGTTGTTGGTGTTGACCTTTGGCGGTCCGTCGATCAATCGAAGAATAGCCGCGCTGCCACTGTCAAAAATTTAATTGCCGCTAACGTTCAGCAAAAAGTCTCTCTAAAAACTGCCGATATGGCTGACCTACCCTTTGGGGACGAAACTTTTAACTTTGTCATTTCCAGTCTAGCTTTCCATAATATCAAACCAGCCGCCAAACGCCAGCGCGCACTGCAAGAAGCCATCCGCGTCTTACAACCGGGGGGACAATTATTGCTGGTCGATACTGGTCACTATTTCAAACAATATCAGGCCGTCCTAGCCGCCCATAATTTGACAAACATTCAGCTCACTTCCGCCGGGGTCAATGGTTGGTGGACTGGACCTTGGATGCGGACCATGATCCTTACCGCACAAAAAGCGGCATAATTTACGCTCAAAAATAGCGTTAGTCACAAAAAGTAGATTCTTTGCTGACTAACGCTATTTCGGTTGCTTGCCGCTCGCACGCGGTGGTTTGTCTATCTGCATGATTTGATCCATTGGAGATGTTCTTTTAACTTTGGATCCTCTGAAATTTCAGGATCTTGCGCCCAGTTATCTCCATAAGTTTGATCTAGATAGCTAATAATTTTATGTGTACGGATCCGCATTTCTTCACGGTCTGACATGTCATTCGCCCCTTTTTTACTGCCTGATATTTCTACTTCTGTTACCCCGTATCTCTATCATACTTCATTTTGAACGAATAAGTTAAAAATAAGTCTCAAAAGGACTCTTTTTCGACTATTCTTTTGAAATAACAAGTCGGATCCGCTAATTTCTGCTTAACTTGCAGCACTTCTTGACTCCTACAAATGGCAGCCAACGTAGTCGCTCAGTAAATCACCCAAAAAAAAGAACCCTACCTTTACGATAGAGTTCAATTGCTAGTCACACTATGATAGTCGGGTTCTGCTAAACAAGGCTCTCAGCTTATCTAAGCCCAGCCTTCGATGCCAAAAATGCATCAAAGACTATGCTCCAATCATGCTCGGGAGCTGACCGCTTTGCTCCGCTCTGTGTTTTTAGTCCACTCGATTATTTTCAATCAGTTCTTGCTGGACATCATATAATTCCTTCGAAATATAAACAGGATATTCGTCTGGATACAGTAAACGTTTCTTCGATGCAGGTAATTCAGCTAATTTTTCCTGACTATACTGCTGGATCTCAAACACGCTTGGATTTCCCGTCAATAATTCTCCCTGTTCATTTAAAGCTTCTTTTTGTAGTTCAACTGCCTTCACGTTTCTTAATGTCTGGAAACGTTTGATAGCTTCTGGATCAGCACTTAGGACCTGCATATCTTCAATGTTGTCCAAAACTTCTTCTTCCCGTAATGTGACCAGGTCAGCAATTGGTTCGTCAGTCCGCGGATCATAGACCCGATAAACTCGTTTTCGTCCTGGAAGAGTTAGTTTGCCAAGGCTCGCACTAACTTTAACTTTTGGCAGCCAAGTGCCATCGGCTTTTTTCACAGCACTTAATTTGTAAACACCACTCAAAACTGGTGAGCTAGCGCTTGTGATCAAGTTTTCACCGACCCCAAAGTTATCGATGGCAGCCCCTTCATTAACCAAAGACTGAATAATTTGTTCATCTAAGGCGTTTGAAGCTGTGATCGTTGCATCCGGATAACCGGCGTCATCCAACATTTGGCGAGCTTTCGTTGATAATTGGGTAATGTCTCCAGAATCGATTCTCACACCAAATGAACTACTGTCAGAGCCCTTGGCTGACAACTCATCAAAGACCTGGATCGCATGCGGCATCCCAGAATGCAAAACATCATAAGTATCAACTAGTAATGAACAATTTTCAGGATAGATCTTGGCCCAAGCCCGGAAAGCATCCAATTCCGTGTCAAAGGCTTCGATCCATGAATGTGCCATCGTTCCGGCAACCGGGATCCCGAATTTCTGTCCGGCCAACAAATTCGAGGTACTTGTACAACCGCCGATTACTGCGGCCCGTGCACCATAAACCGCACTTGCTGGTCCCTGTGCTCGACGTGCACCAAATTCCATGACTGCCTTGTCCTTGGCTGCTGCCGAGATTCGGCGGGCCTTGGTAGCAATCAACGTTTGATGGTTAATGATATTTAATAATAAGGTTTCAAATAACTGAGCTTGGAGCAATGGTCCCTCAACCGTCACAACTGGTTCTCTTGGAAAGACTGGCGTCCCTTCTGGAATTGCATAGACCTTGCAGGTAAACTTAAAGTCCCGCAAGTAGTCCAAAAATTCTGGGGTAAACAACTGTAACCCACGCAAATATTCCAAATCAGCAGCGTCAAAGTGGAAGTTTTGCAACTCCTCTAAGGCTGTCCCAATTCCGGCTAAAACAACAAACCGTCCGTTATCTGGTAGTGTCCGGAAAAAGATGTCGTAAGACCCGCGTTCTTCCGCCATTTCTTCGTGAAAACCATTTGCCATAGTATATTCATATAAATCGGTCAGTAGTGCCATATTTCCTTGCTCGATCATAGATCGTTCCTCCTAGAAAACAATAAAGGTATTTTTTACTTTTAATTGAATAAAAAACAAAAGCCTGGTTCTTTGCAGTTGATACTACTCTTCTTACCGAATAATTGCAACCACGAACCTACAGACCTGCTGTTATCAAACCGGTGATAGTGCTAGTTTGCCCCACTCTGTTTTTGTAGTCTGGGTTCCGTGAAACAGAAAGTTCCGCCCATCTAACCCCAGGAACCAATGCTAAAAGCACATTAGTCCCTAGGTTCCGATGGTGCTCGAGTCTTAACCGGCTTGCTCCGCTCTGTTTTTGTAGTCGAGCTGCTCAAAGCAGCTTCTTCCGCCTATCCAAGACCAACCTTCAATGCCCAAAACGCATTAAAGGTCAGTCTCCGATATGCTCGGAAGCTAATCGCTTTGCTCCGCTCTGTTTTTAGGCTTCCTTCAAGCGATAAACCTTCGCAGGGCGCCCACGCTTCTTGGAGACCGAGATCCCCGTTTCTTCAAAGAGCTTACTGTGTGTTTTAGTGAAATTAGAATTGTCGATCTGTTCCATCTTCGTTTGTAAGAATGGTGCATAAACACAGCGCGCCTCCCTAATGGTAAAGCTGTCGCCCAAAATTAATAAAATATTTGGCTGATAATCCAGCTTATTTCTGATGCGTAAACAAGCAACCTTAATGATCCACTCATAATCAAAGGCCAATCGATGCGGCGTTTTTTTGACATAGGCCGCCAAATTAGCGTAATAATCCTCTTGCTTTTGTTCCGCTGCCACCTGAAACTGCACTAGCCCATTGCTAAAACAGTAACGGGAATCGACCGTCGACAGCGCAAACCAGCGTGCGTCACTAGCACCATAACCTGGATTTAATGGCGGCATTTCCGGCAAAAAAGTCATATACGCCAACGATAAATTGCGGTGGTGAGCCGTGACCCGTTGTGGGGCCGTGAAAGTTTCTAACTGTTCCGTATGGAAAGCTGCCAATTTCAAACCGATTTTATCCTGTACTAAACGAAGCGCCGCTTGATCCGCACTTTCATGTTCACCCAGAAATGTCTCTGGCAACGCCCACATTCCGAGCGCTGGTCGTTCAGATCGCTTGACTAACAACAAATTGACCTGATTTGTTTCCCGGTCAAAGCTCCAGATCAAATTAACAATATTAATTTGTGTCAAACGATTTTCTTCCTTCATGAACATTTCCTCCTGAATACTGGTTTGTATCTATTATAACTGATTAACGAACCCGTGAAAATCATTTTAGCCGACGCATTGCACCAACTATTTACAAATTTGGCTGACTTATTACTTGTAATTAATGAAATTTGCTTATAAAATGTAAGTGATACAAATTAAAGAGGAGGCTTTTTTCATGACAAAAGTTGGAATTATTGGTGCAACTGGAATGGCCGGTTCCGCCACATTTAAAGCAGCAAAACAAGCAGGTTTGGACGTTACAGCGGTTGTTCGCAATGCTGCCAAAGCCAAAGAATTATTGGGTGCTGACATTCAGATTTTGGAAAAGGACGCTTTTGCGTTGACAACTGAAGACTTGGCTGGCTTTGACGTAATCGTTGATGCATTTTCTACCGCCCCAGCTCAAGCATATTTACACGTGGACTTAACTGCTCATTTGATCAGCTTATTCCGTGAAACTAAACAACCACGCTTAATTTTCATCTTAGGTGCTGGTAGTTTGCACACTGGTGCTGACAATCATTTGGTAGTCGAAGACATTAAGAAGATGCCTGAAGCAGCTGCTTGGGTCAATACTCCAGTTAACCAGCTTGCTGAATTACACTTCTTACAAGACGTGACAAATGTGAACTGGGTCGGCGTTTCTCCTGCCTCATCTTTCGTTGCAGGACCTGCTGCTGACAAGATTTTATACGGCACAGAAGACCTCTTGGTCAACGCTGCTGGTGAATCTGAAACAACTGGCGATACAATGGCACAAGCAATCGTCAAAGAAATTCAAGAACCTACTCATAAACAAGAACGTTTTACCGTTGCTAACGGCTAAATTTAAAGTTCAGCAAAACCTCCGCCTCAATTTAATTTGGGCGGAGGTTTTTTGGTCAAGTTGCACTGTGCTATAATAGCCAGTATCAAAACTTTCGGAGGTCAAAAATGTTCAACTTAATTCCTAACGATATGGGCGAAGTTGCCCAAAAATTGGCTTACTTACAAACCCATGGTCAACCAGACGCAACAGAAAATGACGTCTTACTAGACACAGCTCGTGCTGGTGCCCAAGATTTGTTAGACGAAGCGCTGGAAGGTCCTTACTACAACGTTCGTTGGCAAACACCCGACCAAGTCTTAGTAGTGACTGGTGCGCTCAAAAATGAGATTGGCACGCTCACTCCCCGGGCAGACTGCGAAACATTTTCAGCTGATTTCAAGGGAAATGAAATCCTATTTTGGCGGAATTTAAGCGGACAAATCGCTGCCCTGATCCGCCAGGAATAATTTCTATTAACTAAGTAGGAAGGAGTCCTAAACATGAATTCATCGCAAAAGCGGAAACTTGCTTTTTTGGTCGGTGCGATCTGGCTGACAGCCATCATTTTGACTGGAATCAGCATTGCAGCCTGGTATTTTCGGCCTGGAAAGCTGGTCTTACTAGGATTAGTTATCTGTGACTTTTTAGTTTTCAGTGCTGCATGCACGACTTTGACAGTGCCCTTGGTGAACTATCTGCGTAAACGACGCGAGCGCAAACAGGACTCATCCAAACGACCACATTAATTTAACAAACTCCCAACAAGCAAATCAGTGTTGATTGGGAGTTTTTATTTGCAAATAGGTGCCACCACAGATTTTGGTGCTGTACACATTACTTTGGTGAACTTATGTCTACAGATTCTGCTGTACACATTACTTTCGCGAACTTATGTCTACAGATTCCACTGTACACATTACTTTCCCGGACTTATGTCTACAGATTCTTGGTTACTCAGACAATGCAAACTTCCAGACTGCTTCTTCACTAAAAAATCTGCAACGAAAAAAGACGCTCATCAATCTGAGCGTCTTTTTAGTAGTGGAACTTATTTCCATTGATCCTGGATAAATTTCTCGCGGCCACCCATTTCCTCCATTTGATAACGGAGTGGGTTTTTGCGATAAAAGTTCTGGTGATAATCTTCAGCTGGATAAAATGGTTTGGCATCTTCAATTTGCGTCACGATCGGGTCCGAAAAACGGCCACTCTCTGCTAACTTCTGCTTAGAGGCTGTCGCAATTTGACGTTCTTCCTCATTTTGCACAAAAATTACTGGCCGGTAACTGTCACCACGGTCCTGGAACTGGCCCATCGCATCGGTCGGGTCAGTTTGGCGCCAGTAAATTTCAACTAAATCTGCATAAGACACGATTGCTGGGTCGTAGTGAATTTCCACAGCTTCAGTGTGTCCCGTCGTATGACTGCAAACTTGTTCATAGGTTGGGTTAGCCACGTGTCCGCCAGTATAGCCCGAAACTACTTGCTTAATACCTGGCTGTTCGTCAAATGGTTTCACCATACACCAAAAACAACCTCCGGCAAAAATTGCTGTTTTTTCCATCAAATTAACTTCCCTTCCTAGCACAAAAGGACACCGCTTGAGTGGCTAGTGCCCTTTTGTTAGCTGACTAATTAGTCAGTGTATTGTTCCAAGATTTGTTTTAATTGTTCCTTAGGATGATAACCGATAATAGTATCGATCACTTCACCATCTTTTTTAACCATCATCGTTGGAATTGACATAATGCCAAAATGTGCTGGTGTTTCAGGGTTTTGATCAATATCCATCTTAGTGAAAGTCACCTTGTCACCCATTTCTTCGGATAGTTGATCAACTGCTGGTCCTTGCATCCGACATGGACCACACCATGTTGCCCAAAAGTCTGTGAAAGTTACACCCTTGCTTGTAGCTTCTTCAAAATCTGCATCTGTAATTTCTTTAACTGCCATAATTTAATTTCCTCCTATTTCTGGTGATCGTTCACGCTGGTTGTTTTCTATCAAACAATTCCAATTACATCGTGCCCGACTTATCTTCTAACTCTATGATACCGCATTCCTACGAGTTTTGCACTGCTTCTGCAATATCCGCACTAAATTCTTCAGGGGTTGTTTTCGGTTCATACCTCCCAATAATTTGCCCGTTTCTGCCAATTAAAAACTTGGTATAGTTCCAGGCAATCTCTTCTCCCGTGGTCTCTTTTTTCAAATACGTAAAGAGCGGGTCCGCTTGCTCGCCATTCACCCAAACACGCTTGGTCATTGGAAATGTCACACCAAAGTGCAACTGACAATACTCGGTTGCTGCCTGATCTGAGTCTAGTTCCTGGTTAAACTGATTAGAAGGCAAACCAATGACAGTGAACCCTGCCTGATGGTACTGTTGATACAAGGCCTCTAACTGTTCTAATTGTGGTGCAAGACCACACTTACTAGCAGTATTGACTAGCAGTAAAACTTGGCCTTTGTAGTCTGCCAAATCAATTGGTTGACCGCTAACTTCCTCTTCAGAAAAATCATAAATTGTCGCCATCATGCTCACCATCCTTTGTTGCTGTCATGACTTAACATCTTTACTATCAGTAATGTACCATGATTTTTCACCAACATCAATAATTTTGCTTACAAAAAGAAAGCTTTTTTTATTCAGTAGGCTTTTTAATATTTTTCTCGCGAACTGCGCGTTACAATTAAGTTGAAAACACTAGCAAGGAGATGGTTTCGTGTTACAACTGCAACGAATTTATGCATCTGACCAGGACTACGATAGCTACCGGATCTTAGTTGACCGGCTTTGGCCACGGGGAATGTCCAAGGAAAAAGCGCAACTCAACGATTGGGTCAAAACAATTGCTCCTTCGCCAGAACTACGGAAATGGTTCAACCACGATCCTGCCAAATTTGCAGACTTCCGGGTCGCTTATTTGAAAGAACTAGCCGAAAATCCTGCCACCGTTGAATTTTTAAAAACAACCAGAGTTCAATTAGCACAGGGTTCGGTAACTCTCTTGTATGGTGCCAAAGATGAGCAATACAACCAAGCTGTGGTCTTGCTGGACTATTTGCGCGAGCATTTGCCAAAAACAGACTAATTGATTGCACCGGTCGCCAGGATAATATATGATAACGTTATCAACACAGAGGGGAACAAAGCATAAACAGGAGGTCTTTCCATGGAATTTGAATTCGAACACAACTATGAAGCAGGTCACGACCGTTTCGTTCATTATGCCGCTGACCGGAAGATCGACGCTGAAGTTGACTTAACAGTCGATAACTCCGCGCAAACCTACACCATCGACTCAACTAAAACAGACCCAGCCTTGCGCGGCCAAGGAATTGCGGGTCAATTAATGCAAGCCGTTGTTGGGCGTGCCCACGAAACTGGCTATCACATTATTAACGTTTGCCCGTACGCCGTCAATTATTTTGACAAACATCACGACGAGTACGCCGATGTACTCCAATAAGCTAATTTTTAAAGCTCAGTCCTATTGTTTGCTCTCTTAATGAGCAAACTTAGGATTGAGCTTTTTTTCTGACTCTCAGTTTACGAAAGTTTGGTACATAAACCTATCTTTCGTACTTAACTCTGGCAAAGTTTGGTACATAAATCCATTTTGGGACCCAACTTTGAGCGATTTTGGTCCACAAATTCCCATCAGCTTCTTCCAGAAAATTCACTCCTAAAACTAGTCCCGAATCCCCTAATTTATTTCAGAAAATATTTTTATTTTTTCACCGTATTCCTCGAAAATATCGTCTCAAGCCCTGGTATTATCACGTTTATAGGACTTTTTTTATTTTCAAAAAAGTTAGTTAAAAAGATTGACTTACAAAAAGTAAGTGATATACTTAATCTTGTTCCGTTGAACAGCAACGGATGATTTCCAAGATTAATTTGATAAAAAATAAAATGCTTTACACAAAGAAAGGGAGTTTTTGAAATGGCTACAATGATGGCAGGACAAGCACTCGCAAAAGTTTTAGAGAAATGGGATATTGATCACGTTTATGGAATTACCGCCGATTCAATCAACAACACAGTCGATGGTTTATACCAGGAACGCGACCAGATCAAGTATATTCAGGTTCGTCACGAAGAAGTTGGCGCCTTGGCAGCCGCTGCTGACGCTAAGTTAACTGGAACAATTGGTGTTGCATTTGGCTCAGCCGGCCCCGGTTCCGTGCATATGTTAAATGGTTTGTATGAAGCTAAGATGGATCATACTCCAGTTTTGGCCTTAGTTGGTCAATCAGCAACTGGTGTGATGAACACGAACTTCTTCCAGGAAATGAACCAGGATCCAATTTTTGCCGACGTGGCAGAATTCCACAAGCAAGTTGTTAACGCTGACCAGATTCCTAAGGTCATTGACGAAGCGATTCGTTCAGCTTATGCAACGAAGTCAGTTTCAGTTGTGATCTTACCAGATGACTTATCTGGTCAAGAAATCGACTATCATGAATTAAAGACTGCTAACTTAAGCAAAAAGACTGTTAAACTACCAGTTGACCAAGCTGAAGTTCAACAAGTCGCTGAAGCAATCAAAAACGCCAAGCGTCCAGTAATGTGGTTAGGTCAAGGTGCTGCTTCAGCCAAAGCTGCCGCTGTGACAGTTGCTGAAAAATTGGGGATGCCTGTTTTGACAACTGCACCAGCTGCCAACGTCTTCCCAACTGACCATGCTAACTACATGGGAGCTCGTGGTCGTTTGGGTACTAAGCCAGCCTTTGAAGTTTCACAGGTTAGTGATTTGATCTTGTTTGTTGGGACAAACTACCCATTTGCACGCTACATGCCTGCTGACAAGACAATCATCCAAGTTAACAATAATTTGGCAGACCTTGGCAAGCAATACGACGCTGACATCACTGTTTTAGCTGATGCCGCTGCCTTCTTGGCAAGTCTTGCACAGACAGATTACCAAGCACCAGTTAGTGATTTCTTAAAGGCTGCCCAACAGGACCGCGTTTTATGGATGAACTGGTTAGAAAAATTAGCCGCTGATGATCAAAACGGTTTACGCGCTGAAGGTGTCATCAAGGCTATCAAAGATAACTCGACTAACAATGCAGTCTTTGGACTTGATGTTGGTAACAACACAGAATGGTCATTACGTCAGCTACCATTTGACAAAGACCAAACTTACGCAATGTCACCATGGTATGGCACAATGGGCTTTGGCTTACCAGCAGGTTTGGCCGGCAAATTGAGCTTTCCTGACCGTCAAGTTTGGACAATTTCTGGCGATGGTGGTTACGCAATGGTCATGCCAGACTTACTGACAGAAGTTAAGTACCACTTACCAGTAATTAACGTTGTCTTAGAAAACAAAGCCTTTGGTTACATTGGTCATGAAAAGATCCAGGCTAACCAAGCCCCTTATGGGATCGACTTAGTTGGTGCTGACTGGGGCAAGGCCGCTACAGACATGGGTGCAATTGGCTTTACAGTTACAAACTTGGCTGAATTAAAGGATGCCATGGCTCAAATCAACGAACTCCAAAAGAATGGTAATGATTTGCCAATCGTCTTGGACGCTAAGATTCAAAACATTGACCCAATCGATACTTCCTTTGTACCATTGGATGAGGCCGCTTTTGGCGCTGAGATGGCCGCTAACTATCGTGAAACTTACGCAATTTCAGCTGAAGACCAACCATCTTTGAGCGAAATCATGAAGAACCTTTAAGAGCAAAAACAGATATATAATATGTAGTAACTAGAAAATATGGCTGGAAAAAACAGCTTTAAACAAATAAAACAGGTGCAAAGCTTTGGGAAAGTCCAAAATTTTGCACCTGTTTTTTTGCAGTAGTGTTATAATTTTAGTTAACAAGAAGTTTTAAGGGCGGTGGCTGTCTTATCCCCTGCGAGGTGAGGTCTATGGGAACATGGAATAATCTGCAGAAAGGTTTCACGGTCAGTGAGCGTATTCGAAGCGCTGTCGCTAATGATTGCTTTTGGCACATTAGTGGCTGTCTTGTCCGACAAAAAGGACAAATAAAAAAGCCGCCCCTCATAAACTTTGGCGAGTTGAGGGCGACTATGTCTAGTCTCTGATACTAACCACCGTCTTTGAAACGGCTTGTGGGAGCTATGTTGACGCATAGCTCCTTTTCTTTACGCCTAAATTATAGCATCGTTTTAGCAAAAAGTCACCTGACAGACGATTACTTAATAGTGGGCTTATTTAGCGCAGCCCCAACACGTACCACATTTCGCTGAATTATCATAAATTTTGGCCATAAAAATAATGATCAGACTTAATTACTCGTTCACGGCAACTAGTAAAAGTGGATAAGAACCGTTACAATGTTGATTCCCCACCAACACAGAATTCATTATCACACTATAGTCGAGTCTGACCATTATCTAATAGAGAATTTGACAAGCCCTTAACCTCTTTTCGCTTAGGTTTAAATGAAACAACCGACTAATTCATAAAAACAATTTACAAATTATGAGCTGTTCATTCTCTACGCCCTTATTGTAATCGCTTTCCGAAAGAAATACAAGTCAAAGATGTAGCAATTTGACCAAATTTATGCGGTTAACTCACGGTACTACTCTCATTTGGTTAAGGACCACTTGAAGTGCTTAGCTTAAGTCTAAAAAACACTCGTCATCAATTGGTCTAGGTGAAATTTTCATCACTAAAACTATCCCCTCCTAGCTAAAATATGGTATTCTATACTTAGTATTATTAAAAATAGATTAGTTAAAGGAGTGGAACCGATGCGGAAAAGTAAAATCAGCAAAATCTTAATGTCAGTCTTTGCACTACTCTTATTCATGACAGTGGCGCCAAAGGTACACGCAGAAAAAACTTACACGATTGGGACGGATGTTACCTATCCGCCATTTGAGTTTGCTAATAAAGACAACAAATACGTCGGAATCGACGTTGATTTGTTAAAGGCAATTGCTAAAGAGGAAGGTTTCAAAGTTAACATCAAAGCTTTAGGATTCAACGCGGCTGTCCAGTCGCTGCAATCTAACCAAATCGATGGTGTCATTGCTGGGATGTCCATTACGCCTGAACGTTTGGAAAAGTTTGATTTTTCAGATCCTTACTATAAAACTGGGGTTGTCATGGCCGTGCGTCAGGATAGCAAAATCAAAGGCCTCAGCGATTTGAAAGGCAAGAAAGTCGCCCTTAAAACTGGGACAGCTGCCGCAGCTTATGCCCAATCTCAACAAAAGAAGTATGGCTTCAAAACCGTGACTTTCGATGATTCCGACAATATGTATAACGACGTCGTCAATAAAAACTCAGTCGCCACTTTTGAAGATGTGCCCGTGATGCAATATGCGATCAAGACTGGGACTAAGCTTAAAATTGTGACCAAACCAGCCGAAAGCGGCAACTATGGTTTTGCAGTCATGAAGGGACAAAATGCTGACTTGCTGAAGAAATTCAACCATGGCTTAAAGGTCCTCAAGCAAAATGGTGAGTACAAAAAAATCACTGACCGTTACCTTAGTACCGACAAAGTTAACGCCGAGAAAAAGAAAAGCAATGAGCACACCATCGGCGGACTGCTCCACCAAAACTCTGGCGTACTTTTGAAAGGTTTAGGGCAAACTCTCTACTTAACAGTGGTCGGTATCATTGCCGCCACAGTCTTCGGGGTAATTTTTGGTTTGTTGGGTGTCTTACCTAACAAATTCGCCCGGGGCGTTTCCACGACTGTCATTTACATTTTCCGTGGTTTACCGCTGTTAGTCTTAGCACTCTTTATTTATAACGGAATCCCAAGTTTGACAGGCACAAAAATTCCAGCCTTTATTGCAGGGACAATTACCTTAATGCTAAATGAAGGTGCCTATACAGCTGCCTTTGTCAAAGGCGGAATTGAGTCAGTTGATGCTGGACAAATGGAAGCCGCACGCAGTTTGGGACTCCCGTTCGGTAAAGCGATGAGTAAAGTGATCTTACCTCAGGGGATCAAGATCATGGTACCATCGTTTATCAACCAGTTCATTATTACCTTGAAAGACACCTCGATCCTCTCAATTATTGGGATCCTAGAATTAACGCAAACTGGGAAAATCATTATTGCCCGTAACTTGGAAGGCTTCAAGGTCTGGGGAATCGTGGCATTGATGTACCTGATCATCATCACCTTGTTGACCTGGTTATCGAAATACGTTGAAAAGAAAATGAACAATTAAGCTTAAGTCCGCTTTTAGCCTTTAAAAGCCAACACTTCAGTTGCCAAAAAGCACTAATCAGTCTAGACGAGCAAGTTGCCACTAGTGCTGATTAGTGCTTTTTATTTACCAGACCAAACAAAAAGTCGGGCCTCTCGCAATGAGTGGCACCGACTTTTTATTTTTTAGTAATTAGCACGTCACATTGCGCTGCTTTCGGGACATAGGACGCCACCGAACCGGCAACCATCCGCTTAAATAAGCTCATCTCAGTTCCGCCGATTACCAAGAGATCATTGTGATACTCCGGTTGAAAGTCGTTTAAAATAACTTTTTTGGGATCACCGAATCTCAGATGCACAAAAACCTGTTCCGGTTTTAAATGATTTTCTGTTACCAAACGTTCTTTGATCTGCAGCAAGAATTTTTCGTTATCTTCTTCAATATCGACGATTTCTTGCCCATTGATCAACGTCTGGTCCCCTGCTTTATACTGTAACGAATTCACGTCGATCACCCGTAAAATATCCAGACGGGCATCGTTGCGTTTCGCGGTTGCGACAGCTTTTTGCAACGCTAGCTCAGCCCCTTCGGACTGATTGACCGCAACCAAAATTCGTTTGTAGTTAAGTGTCATGTTGTCACTCACCCCTGACTAAATAAATCTATGCTTAATATCATACTCTCTTTTGCCGGTGAAAACCATTTCAAACAACATTTTTCCAAAAATAATCCTATTTAGCTTCAATTTGGCTCACCATAATTATTAGTGACACCAGCGTAAGGATGATTCCAGCCCAATTCAGAAAAACATGTCTAAGATCTTCTGATTTCGGACGCTGAGTTCTATACCAATTTTTAAAAACGGGTAACTGACGCCATAAAAGGTATAAGCCTAAACCAGCACCCCCGACAAAAACCAGTAAGTTCACAATCGAACTGGCGGTCTTAGGTAAAATTCCTAACAGCCATCCTAGTCCATCGCCCAACACCAAGTTATTAAAAGCATGGAGCGTGATTGACCACTTGATTCCATACTTTAAAGCGACATAGCCCAAGACCACTCCCAAAATCAGCGCAAATGGGCTTTGCATAATGTTCAAGTGGTACAGACCGAACAAGTATGCCGACAACGCCACGGCCGGCACGGGTCCAAAGGGCTGCATCGTCCGCAAGATAAAGCCTCGAAAGACTAGTTCCTCGGTGATTGGTGCCAAAAAACCTGCATAGATAAACATCGACCAAGTCTCGCTACCGGCAGTGGCAGCATCAACTTCTGCGTTGGCAGTTAAATGAAAGCTGTTTAGCAGACTTTCTAAGCCATTAGAATAACCAGTAAAAATCAGTTGTACTAATAAAGTGACCGCAACTAGACCCCCGAACGTTCGCCAGTTCATCGGTGCGTCCCCGGGTTTAAAAAAAGTCTGCCGGATCCGTGGCGAACTAGCTGCTAAAATTACTAACAGACCTGCAGCAACGGCAAAAAAATACGGCGAACCAATCTGTTCGAGCTGATCACCCGAGAGTAACTGAGGCTTCAACAAGACTTCAACGGCCACTGCGACCACAGCGGCAATCTGAAAGACAATCGTGTAGGTAGCGCTGGTCAACCAAACTTTCTTGATTGTTTGGCGATAAGTTGCAGGTTCTTTCACTTTAGCTGACTCCTCCTTTGAAAATAAGTCTATTTGTCTATGGTAACACAGAGTGAAGTGAGACGGGAGAACTCAAGCATTATTGTAGACGGAAACCAGATTAGTGGAAACTCTCGCCTCAAGTAGCTCAACTACAACTACAATTCAGGATTCGAACACAAGTCTAGCAGACTTATGTAGGTAAATGAAAATGCAAACACTAGTCTGTCAGACTTACGTTCGCAAGCAACAAAATTAATCTCTACTCGACCCTCACCCAACTATTTTTAGTTCAAAAAAATGACCAGCACTTTGTGGGACTCATTTGTTAACTAAATGAGACGCCCAAAATACTGGTCGTTAATATTTAATGCTATTTTGCTTGTGCTAGTAAATCAACATGCTGAGCATGGAATTGTTTCAGCTGTGCATCGTTCAAGTTTCCTAATTCATGCAGTTTGTTTTCAATGGTATCGAAAACTTCGATCCGGTCTGGCAAACTATCAACGAAGTCGTACTGATCACCATCGATCACCAATAGTGGCGAAGCATCGTAATCACTCATCCATTCGTCGTAGCAGGCCAACAAACGCTGGTAGTAATCAACCAACGATGGATCCTTTTCTACTAACTCATAATCACGGCCGCGCTTTTCGATCCGCTTGATCATCGTTTCGTATGAAACTTTGATTGTGATCATCAAGTCTGGTGATTTCTTATGGGAAGCAAATGGTAATTCTTCCATCATGTTATTCAATAAGCTCTTATAGATGTCATATTCAACCTGAGTGGCGTTACCCATCTCCGTGTTGATTTTCATGAAAATTTCGTCTTCATAAATCGAACGATCTAAAATATTGTTGTCCTCACGCATTGCAGCCTTGATCATCGAAAAACGACGATTTAAGAAAAATGTCTGTAATAAATATGCGTAGGGGTTAGTGGCCTCTTGGTCTCCAGCTGCCCGTTTTTGTGCGGCAATCTCATTTCCTTTATAAAAAATTGGCAAGACAGGATTATCTTGCACTGGTTCGTAATATGCTTTTGTTCCGAGTTCTGCTGAAAGGATATCCGTTAAACTAGACTTTCCTGACCCGATAATACCAGATAATGTAATCAAAATGATTGAAGCATCCTTTCCCTAAATATCAAAGACAAGGAGTGCTCCTCGTCTGTTTCCTTCTATTCACCTTAACAATCATACGCGGGTTTAGCCTAAAAATAAAGAGCTAAATCGTGTTCAACTTGCACGAAAAAGTTACCGGTCTCGCTTTCATTGGCTGTTAACGGTCATTTCTAAAAAAATTACAATTGAGTTACTTAATGAAGAAAGGTAGGCTCTGCAAGCAATAATTGGGAGTTGACCGTTCTGTGTTCTTAGTCGAGCTACTCAGGGCAAGAGATTCCGCCCATCCAAACCCATGAACCGATGCCGAAAGCGCATCAGTCCCTGGGTTCCGATGTTGCTCGTCTCTTAACCGCCCTGCTTCGCTCTGTGTTTTCTTAGTCGAGCTACGCGAAACAGAAAGCTCCGCCCATCCAAGCCAGGCCTTCAATGCCAAAAGCGCATTAAAGGTCTGGCTCCGATAGTGCTCACTTTCTCCCGTTTCACTTCGCTCTGTGTTTTGCACCCAGCACCGTTGCTAAACTAACCAGTGCTAACAGTACTAAGAAACCAAAGTCAAAGCGACTTCCCAGTAGAGTTGCCCGCGACATACTGCCCTGACTTGCCATTTGACGAGCAGAAATAATGGCTGATAACACACTAGTTCCAAGTGAGCCAGCATACTGTTGAAAAGTGTTAAACAGTGAATTAATTTCAGCCTTTTGTGCTGGTGGAACCTGGGTACTTGCGTCCGACATCGAATTACTAAAACCAAAGTTAAAGCCACCACGTAAGAAAATATAAATCAACGTCACAGAAATGACACCCAACACAGGAGTCAAACTAAAAAATAACAAACTACCACAAGTCACCAACAAGCTCGAAATTAATAATGGTAAGAAAGCACCATGCTTGTCAAATAATCGTCCAGCCAACGGTGACACTGCTGCCCCAACGAGCGCCCCTGGCAATAAAATAAAGCCCGCCACAAACGCACTCACATGTAAGTAACCCTCAGTAAAGATCGGCAAAACAAATGAAATTCCGATATTGACAAACTGCAAGATGAAAAAGTTTAACCAGCGTAAGCCGATTAATGGGTGGAGCAAGAGCTTAAAGTTCAAAATTCGCCGGGCAGAAAAATGCAAATGAACGGCTAACAAGCTCACACCAATCACGAAGGCCAGTAAAAACCACCAGAATCGTCGGTCGCCAAAGCCATAGTTGCCTGCTTGAGCGAAAGCTGTACTTAAACTAAAGAAGGTCACACTCAACAAAATAACGCCCAGCCAGTCAAACTTCTCAGTGGTTGAACTAGCAGCCAAGCGGATGTTTCGTTCGCCAAGCCAAGCCGTCAGTAACAAGATTGGCAGAACAATGATGAAAATGCCCCGCCACGACCAAAAAGCAACCAAGGTTCCGCCATAGGTCGGTCCTAGTGCCGGTGCTAGCGAAATCACCATCGCTGCAATTCCCATATAAGTGCCTAGTTTTTCTTGCGGTACTAATGACATCACCAAATGAAACATTAACGGTGTCGAAAGTCCGGTCGCTACCGCCTGTAGTAACCGTCCTCCCAGCAGAACTGCAAAACTTGGGGCACTCGCACACAACAAGGTTCCCACCAAATTAAAACAGATGGCCGTCGTAAATAATGTCCGGGCAGCAAACTTTTTAGTTAAAAAGCCTGTCGTTGACATGACCAAAGTGACCATTAACAAATACCCTGAAGTGACCCACTGCATACTTCCCAAACTCACATGAAATTCTTGGGTCAAAGTTGGAAAAGAGACGTTCAACGACGTTTCAACCAAAATTCCTAAAAATGATAACAACGCTACTGCGCCGATTGCCAGTTGTGTTTGCCGGCTAACTGTCGTTTCATTCATATTAATTGACTTCTCCTTTATTACTATCTTATGATGAAACTAAATTTAGTTTCCCACTTATTTTACTGGTAATTTTAAGTTATTTCTAGCATAGAAAGGATCGATCACATGCAAATACCAACCATTACCTTACGAGACGGGCTTGAACTACCAGCCATCGGCTTTGGGACCGCCGGCTTACGTGGGCCTGCCGGAATCACTGCCATTAATTCAGCCATCAATGCGGGCTACCGTTTGCTAGATACTGCCTATAATTATGAAAATGAAGGAACTGTCGGCCAAGCTATCAAGAAGGCCCAGTTACCCAGAGAACAGCTCTTCATTTCTTCTAAACTACCAGGGCGCCACCACAAGTACCACCAGGCCATCACTGCCATTCAAGAATCTTTGTACCGCGCGGGCCTCGACTACTACGACCTCTACCTGATCCACTGGCCCAATCCGCAACGCGCCGAGTACGTCGAAGCATGGCAAGCATTACTAGACGCCAAACGTTTCGGTCTCGTGCGAGCAGTGGGCGTTTCCAACTTCTTACCTGAACATTTGGAAAAGCTAGCAACAGAGACCGGCGAGTTACCCGAACTTAACCAGATTGAGCTCCACCCACTTTTCAGCCAACCAGAATTGCGTAGTTATAATGCAGAACACGAAATTGTAACTCAGGCTTGGAGTCCGCTCGGCGGTAAAACTCAGGATCTCAGCCAGCCGATTCGCAACTTGCCGTTACTGCAAAGTCTCGCTGACAAATACGGTAAAAATAGCGGGCAAATTATTTTGCGTTGGGAACATCAACTGGGCGTCCTACCGCTACCACTCTCGCACAATCCCCAGCGTCAAGCTCAAAACCTGGATATTTTTGACTTTAAATTAACCACTGCTGAAGTTAAACAAATCTGTGCCTTGGATCAAGAAAATGCCCGTGTTTCTCAGCAAGATCCGCGCACTCATGAAGAACTATAAACGTCGTTAAGATAGGCTGGCCCTGTGCTAGGCCTATTTTTTGACGCCAAAAAGGCTCCGTTTCGATAACGGAACCTGGCTAAATTTATTCTCCCCAGACCTCTTTAGCTGTTGCCACAACCAGGCGGATCTTGTCCCACTGCTGGTCTTCTGTTAGTTTGTTTCCTTCCTCAGTCGAAGCAAAGCCACACTGCGTGCTTAAAGAAAGATTTTCTAATGGAACTTCCTGTGCTGCTTCTTTAATCCGCGCAATTAATGTTTCAGGTTGTTCTAACTGTGCTTTTTTACTGGTGACTAGACCCAAGACAACTTTTTTGCCAGCAGGTACTTCCGCTAGCGGTTCAAAGTCACCGGAACGATCATCATCAAATTCGAGATAAAAAGCATCGACCTTTTCTTGTGCCAACAAATGGCTGGCAACCGGAGCATAACCACCACTAGCGGCCCAAGTTGAATGGTAGTTTCCACGGCAAACATGGGTACTCAGTCGAAGATCAGCAGGCAGATCACTTAAAGCGGCATTATTGACCTGAAGATAAATATCCTGAAGTTCCTCTAGGTCATAGTCGCCATTCGTTTGATTTTCCCAAAAATCGTGGTCAACTACCATCCCCCAAGTACAATCATCAATTTTTAAGTCCCGACACCCAGCTTGATATAAGGTAAGGATCAAATCATGGTAGGCCTGACCAATATCAGTAATTAACTCTGCTTGATCAGGATAAACTTGTTGCAAAGCTGCTAAATTATCTTCACCACGCAAGAGTTCGGAATAAAATTGTGCAGGTGCAGGAATACTTTGACGCGCGGTCACTCCTGGCTGGTCGGCTACTAGTTCCTGCAGAAATTTAAAGGCTTGAATATCAGGATGACTTGGTTTAAAGGCAATTTTTCCAACAACCCGCGCTGAGTCAGCTCGTGTTTCTTCATCATGGAAGAAATATCCGTGTTCCGGACGAGTATGTTCAATCCCAGCAAAGCCCCAGAAAGTATCTAAATGCCAGTAACTCCGCCGAAATTCACCATCGGTTACAACCTGCAACCCAGCTGCGATTTCTTGTGCCACTAATTTTTTGATTTCGCTATTCTCGACTGCCGTCAATGCTGACTGATCAATTTGGCCTGCCACAAACTTTTCTCGCGCCTCTTTTAACTGTGCTGGACGTAAAAAACTACCGACAATATCATAATGTAACTTAGTTGCTGTTTGTTCTACCATTTAAATCTCTCCTTTACTTTTCACCAAACCAAAAACGCCCCACAAAGACAATTTCCATCATCTTTGTGGGGCGTGTCTTTTACAAATTAAAATTCACGCGGTACCACCCACTTCGCTGTTAGTTTGACTAACAGCCTCATCAGGGACACTAACTGAGCTATCCCCTGCCGCGGTAACGGGCGGACCCGCAAGTCGCTCACTAGTTTTAGCTCACAACTTGATTGCATTCCAAGACCATCTTCACCGACCTCTTCTTCTCGCTTCCCAGCTCCCGCGATTCTCTGGTAAGATTTAATCAGTTACTCATCTTTTTTTAGCAAATATTCATTAAGTTGTAAGTAATAATAAAACAGACACTGACCGTTGTCAAGCATGACGGTTTAATTTATTTTTGGTGGGCTAACTTTTAGCCAGTCTCGAGCTCTAGAACATACTTCGACTGACTTTGGGTTCAGTCTGGCTCCTTCTTCCTCAATTTTGGAGCCAGACTGCTTTCGTTTGGACCATCCCTCCTCATTCTTGGGGCCAGACTGCTTTCGTTTGGTCCCTATTTCCTCAATCTTAGGGCCAAACTCCCAAACTTAAGCTCCCATCCACCAAACCTCCCCAAAACTCTCATTTCTCTGAACACAAAAAGGTCGAGGCCAGTTGTACTACACAACTAGCCCCGGCTTTTAGTTTCAATTAATCTTTGTAGAACGTATCTCGAACCGCATTAGTAATCGCAATCTTATCGTGCTGGAATGACAAACCACCCTGAATATACAAAATGTATGGGTCACGTAACGGGCCATCGGAGGATAGTTCAATCGTTGAGCCCTCTGTAAAGCTCCCTGACGCCATGATAACTTGATCTTCATAGCCATCTTGGTAACTTGGTTCTGGATCAACAAAAGCATTCATTGGTGAGTAATGTTGGATAGCAGCACAGAATTGAATCATTGGTTCTGGCTTACCAAAAGCAATCGTTTCTACAATATCTGAACGTGGATCACTCCATTTTGGTGCAGCAACCATGCCCATCTTCTCCAATAAAGCTGCAGTAAAGACCATTCCCTTCAAAGCTTCCGCTGTAGTATGTGGAGCTAAGAAGAATCCTTCATAAAAATCACGCAAATAGCCGTATGTTGCACCTTCGTACTTACCAGCACCTGGTACGATCAATTGTGAGCCGCAGTCTTGAATCAAATCCGCCCGGCCAACGATATATGCACCAGATTTGGCGATACCGGCACCAGCGTTCTTGTACAGGGAACCAGCCATTAAATCTGCCCCAAAGAAGGTTGCTTCTTCAGTTTCAGTAAATTCACCGTAACAGTTATCAATGAAGATGATGGCTTGTGGTGCCAAACGTTTGGCCGTTTCCACCATCTTTTTAATTTTATCAAGGGTGAACGTTGCTCGAGTAGCGTACCCTAAAGAACGTTGAATCGTCACAACTTTGATCGTTGGGTCGCCAGCCAGATCTTTTTCCACGTTTTCGTAGTCAACTTCACCATTTGGTAAGAGTTCAGTACATTTGAAGTTAATGCCACGTTTCTTCATGTTACCGGGTTTGTCGCCCGCTAAACCAATCACTTCTTGAATCGTATCGTAAGGAGTCCCAGTCATATAGTATAAAGTATCGCCATAATAGAGTTGTGAGAACAATGCTGTGGCAATCGCATGGGTCCCAGAAGTCAACTGTGGTCGCACGAGAGCATCTTCTGTCTTAAAATAACCCGCATAAATTTTTTCCAATTTGTCACGGCCAATATCATCGTAGCCATAGCCGGTTGAACCAACTAAGTCCTCTTCAGCGACATGGTTTTCGCGGAATAAATTCAAAACGCGCTGTTGGTTATATAATGAAACCTCATTAATTTCATTCAACCGAGGAGCGATCATTTCGTCGACTTCGGCAATTTTTTGTTGTAGATCTGCTGGTAAATTTTCTTGCCAATTATGTTTCATGTATTTTTTTCTCCTTTTCATATTAAACGAGCAGTTTGTGTCCAACCGGTGAAATTTAACTCACGTAACTGACACGGTGACGTCCGCTAAACTACATTAGCACCACAGAGATGCTGTCATTTCCAGTCTACCCATCTCATAGCTAATAAGCAAGTTTAGACTCCGTTAACTGCGGGTTACTTCCAATTTTAAGCACAAGCAAACCCCACAACTGCTCGCTGTGAGGTTTGTTAGTTTATTATTTAGTTGCTTCAACCAAAGCAGCTACTTCTTCTAACTGCTTATCGTTTAATTCTGACTTAATTTTTGGTGCAAAGCCGTGCAAGAAAAGTGAATGATCACTGATTTTAACGCCGCTCTTTGTCAAAGCCTTGGTAAATTCTGTTTTGATTGAGAATGCACCGCCGGAAGTTCCAAACATCACAACTTCGCCAACTTGGCTTGGATCGATCTTTTCAGCATACTTCCGTAAGGCTGAGTACATCTTACCGTGGACAGCACCACCTAAGTACAATTTATCAACCTTATCTGGTAGCGGCTCTTCGATTGAAGCAGCTTGAACACCTAATTTTTCTCCCAATAAATTAGCGACTTTCTCTGTGTTCCCAGATTTTGAACAATATCTTACAGCTATCATGAATATTTCCCCCTCGTAGAAATATGAAGCGTTTTTTATTACAAAACCATTATACGCTTTGCTCATTAATTAAATCAAATCTTACTTTGGAAAAATTAAAATCTGTCTGAAAATGTAATCGATTTCTGATAATATTATTAGACATCAATATACTGTCTGTCCCAAAAGCACCCCCTGGACTACCTTGGGATCACTTTGCAAAATATTCAAAGCAACTGCCTTGGCCCATTTTCATTAAGATAACTTTTTGACTTCCTGTTTTAGTTCTGGCCATGCTTTCATCTACAACCTTCCTCCATTCAACACCAATTTCCAAAAATCTCAAAAAAACACATAACAACATCAAATATCTAGATGTTGTTATGTGTTTTACTTAATCATACCTAAGCATAAAATCCACTAAATTCGTCGAACCTTTTCTTAGCTTACTGCTGATCTTCTCCATCATCGAAATAATCTTTAGCAGTTGGTGCTTGTTTTGGTTCAGCCTGAACTTGGGTTGTTTCCTTAGTTGGAACAGGTTCGTTCAAAGAAACTCGTCCATCGGCACGTTTGCCAACGATTTCTGCGATATCGATCCCCGTTGCTTGTTTGATGAATTGGCTTGATTGAACGAAACCAGTATTCATTTGGTCACCAACACCTTGGGCACCATCAAAAACCGTTAAGTTATCAATATTGGCAATGGCTGAAGCATAAGCTGACATAATTTCTGGCAACTTATCGATTAGTTGCTGTTGCAAGGCCTTGTCATTTTCAGCCAGAGCCTGTGACATCATCCGTTGAGCATCGGCAGAAGCCTTCCCTTCGGCTTGGATCTTCGCTGCGTTAGCTTCCGCAGTTTGTCTAGTCGTATAAGCTTGGGCGTCAGCAGCTATTCGTTGTGACTGCGCGTCAGCTTCTTGGCTAGCAATCGTCGTGGCCTTAAATTTGTTTTGTGCGACAATAATTTGATTTTCAGAAACTTGTTGTTGCTGTTTAGCCTTTTCAATTTCTCCGGCTTGTTCAGCCACAGCGTTTTTCTGATTGACATCGGCATTGTATTCCGCCTTAGCCACGTTCGTATCACGCTGTGTTTGTGCGATTTCTTTATCTGCCCGGGCTTTAGCCTGTTGAGCTTCCTGGGTATTTTGTGCTTCTACCAAACGAGCTTCTTTATCACGTTGGGCAATTTCTTTTCTGGCTTCTGCATCGGCTGAAGCTTGCAGCTTTTTGGCATTAGCTTGCTTTTCAGCAATTTCACCAGCAGACAATGATTCATAGTAGCCATGTTTGTCAGAGATCCGCGTAATTTGCAGACTAGTGATTTCCAACCCCATATTAGCAAAAGTTGCTTCAATCGAACGCACAACTTGAGTTTGGAAAGCCGAGCGGTCATTGGCTTCTTTTGGTGTTAATGATGATAAGACTTCACGCAAACCACCTTTAACCACTTCGATCATCTGTGCGCTTAACTCGTCATCTGACAAGCCCATGATTTTTTCTGCAGCGATGGCAATCAATTCTGGTGTTGAACCGATCCGTAAGACCGCGTTGACTGATGCATCTACTGGGACTGAATCAACCGTCATAATTTCTTCAACATCAGCATTGATATTAAAGGTATCCAATGAATAAACATTGGCCTGTTGGATCACCGGGATCACAAAGGCTCCCCCACCTTTAACAACCTTCATGTGGGTCCCTAAATCGGCATTTTCCTGGATATTCTTTCCCTTCAGCAAACCACCAGTTACGATCAGGACTTCATTGGGTCCAACTTTCCGATACAGCATAGAACCAATTACGATAAACAAGATGATCAGTACTATAATTGAAATAATTGTCACTAAAAAACTAGGCATATTACCACTCCTTTAAAGTTTTACTACTTATTATTCTAGCAGACCGTGCTACAAAACTCCTATTAAACGTCCCAGTTAATAGACATATCCGATAAAAACCTAGGCTAAGCCATGATTTTTTGATACTAAAGTTGACCTGAGATGCTGGGCTTTTCGTTTCATAGTCTGATGCTTAAGGCGAAACTACTAAAGTATATTTTTAATATGTACTTTCAATGCTACATACTTTTAACCGACCAAATTACCGGCCACTCCTTTATGGTATCGAATTCATTAGAAAGTTGTCAAACAATTTGATTGTGCACGATATATTATATAGATACTACTAGCATTAGCTTTTTATAACAGTCTATTTTCCTGCAGAAGCTGTGGACTTTTAGTGACAACTACCGCCGCAAAACAATTTCACAGTCTTGGCATTTCTTGTGAGATTGATTACACTAGCTCTCTGTGTATTTATTTGAAGTAATAAAGCTTCTTAAAATTTTCCTAAAATGTAGTTCAATTCTTTATTAGTTAAAGGTTACTTAATTAGCTCATACTTTCTGTCAGACTAATTTTTCAAAGTCTGCAAACTTTCAGCAGATTTTTAGCCGAAATTATGCTATTCTTGAGTGAACAATACTTACTTGTTGTCAGCAAACTAGTCCGACAACCAAACTAACAATAAAAAGAGGTAATTTAAAATGGTTAATCAATTTCCCCAGGTGCTGACAATTGCCGGCTCTGATAGTGATGGTAGTGCCGGCTTGCAAGCTGACATGAATACTTTTCAGCGTTGTGGAGTTTATGGAATGAGCGTCTTAACCGCCGCAGTTGCTGGTAATTCATATGGCATTTTTGCCAGCCACCCAATGCCGCTTGACTTCATCAACCAACAGTTCAAGGTTCTAACTGACGATTTTGTGATCAAAGCTTGCAAAACTGGGATGCTCACAGACACAGCTACCATTAAAACTGTCGCCGACAACTACCGTCAATATGATTTAGGACCACTAGTTTTAGATCCAGTTATCATTACCAAACATGGTGACATGTTACTTGAAGAAGACGCATTTGAAACACTCAAGTCTGAACTGATCCCACAAGCCACAGTGTTAACCCCTAACTACTATGAGGCCGTCAAACTAACTGGGACCGAAATCGACAGTCCGGCTGATGCCTTACAGGCTGCCCATATTCTCCAGAAGATGGGGGCTAAAAACGTCATGGTCAAAGGACGCCACACTTCGACCACTCAAGCCGAAGTTACTGACACCGTCTTATTAGAGGACGGAACTTCTTTTACTTTAAGCGCACCCTATATCAATACCACCCATATCAACGGAACCGGCGACCTGTTGTCCGCTTGCATCGCCGCTGAAATTGCCAAAGGAACCAGCATTGAAGCAGCCATTCGTCAAGCAAAGAAATTCGTCACGGCTGCAATTGCGGATGAACTTTTCGTCGGTCATAAGTATGGCCCAGTCAACCATTTGACAGACTACAACTTCGATTAAATCAAAAACTCACCAAGTACTGTTCAAATGACAGTCACTTGGTGAGTTTTTTTCACATCCATTCCCATAGCTCTGGACTAATTTTTAACTGCTAACAATCAGTTAATTCTGGTTGCAAAAGCGGACAGGACTAGTTGGAAAATGCTATAATAGTTCAGTATTACTCAGCAATGAAGTTGTAATTTTTTCTTATTATCTAATCAAGGGTCTTGTACTTGCTGAGCTCGCGCTATATAAAGATTGCAGGGGCATTGCTCAAGTTATTGATTCATTATATGAAATGGGAGTACTTATTGTGAAATTCTTTAAACCAACTAAATCAACTGACGATTCAACTAGAGTTAATAAATCACGAATTCCGAACCGGTTAAACATCCTGTTTTTTATCACCTTTCTGTTGTTCGCCTTACTGATTGGCCGGCTCGTGCAGCTGCAAATTATCCAAGGTGATCGTTTTCAAAGTGAAATTACCAGTGGTGACATTAAAACCGAAACTAGAAATGTCCAACGTGGGATGATTTACGATTCAGCGGGTAAACCGTTAGTCGCAAACAACACTACTCGGGCCATTAGTTACTCTAAGCCACTCAATGTCTATCCGAAAACGATGCATTCTGTTGCAACTGATTTGGTAAAATATGTCGCAATTGACGACGAAGCAACAACCAGTTCCATGCTGATCAATTTTTATTTGGCCAAGCATGAAGATGACGTCAAAAAACAAATTCCAAACGTCAATAAAATCACCGACGATAAGAAATTGGCTCAGTTAGAATTTGACTACGTTAAACAGCACAAACTAACTGAAAACATGTCCGACCAACAAAAAAAAGCTGCTGCCATCTATAATAAGATGAACAACGCCTATTCATTATCGACCATTTATTTGAAAACTAAAGACGTTTCTGACGAAGAAATGGCGCGGATCGGTGAACACCAGTCTGATTTGCCCGGAATTAAAATCACGACCGACTGGACCCGTAGCTATCCAAATGGCGATTCGATCAAGAATGTCGCCGGAACTGTCACCTCACAAAAGCAAGGTTTGCCAAGCGAACGAATCAATGAATTACTCGCCCAGGGCTATTCCCGAGATGACAACGTCGGTTCCAGTTATATTGAATCTCAGTATGAAAACATTCTGAAGGGAACCAAGGAAGCCATTAACGTCGAAACCCAAAACGGCAAGATTTTACAGCGAACCAAGCAGTACGGTGGAAAAGCTGGGGATGACATCCAGCTAACAATCAACTCCAAGTTCCAAAACCATGTGCAAGACATCGTTGAAAACGCGGTTAAATCTGGTTCCGGTAATGGTAACCCGCTGATGACCGGGGGCTATGCCGTGGTCATGAATCCCAATACTGGGGGAATTTATGCTTTAGCAGGAGTTGACCGGGATAACAAGACTGGCAAATTAACCACTAACTCACTGGGACCATTGAACCAAACCATGGTAATGGGTTCAGTTGTCAAGGGTGCGCAAGTCATGGGTGGTTTGCGTTCTGGCGTCATCACCCCGACAAATAACACTCTGACTGATATTCCAATCAAGCTAGCCGGAACTGCCACAATTGCTTCCATCTTTAACCAAGGTGGGAATAATAACATGGTCCTTTCAGCCGCTGACGCTTTGGAGGTTTCCTCTAACTCGTACATGATGCAATTAACCATGAAAGAAGCTGGTTTCCATTATGCACCAGGTGTTGGACTAAACATGCCAGTCTCAATTTTTGATAAACTACGCTCTAACTTTAACCAGTACGGCTTGGGGGTTAAGACTGGGGTTGACATTCCTGGTGAAGCACCCGGCTTTAAGGGTGGTTCGACTCAAGCAGATATTGGGAAAGCATTGAACTTATCTTTTGGTAACTACGATGCCTACACACCAATTCAGGTGGCACAATATATGTCAACAATCGCCAATGGCGGCTACCGGATGCAGCCACACGTTCTTCAATCCGTGCGCGGTCGAGGTAAAAATGGCAAACTAGGGCCAACTCGTTACGAATTCCAACCACGAGTTCTAAACGTCGTTCCGGGAACTAAGGCCCAATGGGATATCGTCCATCGTGGTCTCTGGCAAGTGGTCCACGGCAATAACCAATGGCGGACTGGCCGCCGATTGGAAACACTCAAGCCGGAAGTTTCCGCTAAGTCTGGTACTGCCGAAACTATTACTAATGGTGCTGAAACTACCACTTTAACGGCGGCTAGTTATGCTCCATCAGATAATCCACAAGTTGTCATCGCCGTTGCCTATCCTGGTTCAGGTTCTACCAATGAAGGTTTCAACATGGATTCTGTCAAATCTATTTATGATGCTTTCTGGAAAGACGTTATGTCGAGCGATGAATTTAAATAAATTAAAGTCGGTCTCCGTTAATGGGGGCCGGCTTTTTTTCTAGCTACAATGCTTATATTTTCCAGTGCTACTTTACCTAAGTTCAACCAGCAATCTCATTTGCCGGTCCTAGTTCGCCTAAGTTCAACCACCAAATCCAGTTGCCGGCGCTACTTCGACGAAGTTCAACCACCAAATCCTGTTGCCGGTGTTACTTCGCCTAAGTTCAACCAGCAATCTCATTTGCCGGTCCTACTTCGACGAAGTTCAACCAGCAAATCCTGTTGCCGGTGTTACTTTGCCGAAGTTCAACCACCAAATCCAGTTGCCGGCGCTACTTTGCCGAAGTTTAACCACCAACGCAAAAAACGGCTGCTGTTCGCTGCTAATCAGTGAACAACAACCGTCCGTCAAAATTTATTTCTTTTGAAATTTCTGGGCCAGCTCTATCGTCTGATCAACCAGGATCGATTGTGCGTCTGTGACTGGGTATTTCACATAAGGCTCCCGGGCCTGGGCCAATGATAGTTCTGTACAACCCAAGACCACCGTATCACACCCCCGTTCCTCAAACATCTGGTTTAAGATACCATGATACAAGTCGCGGTCGACGTGATTTTTTTCCTTCACATTATCGTAAATCAACTCGTTAGTTTGTGCTTGAATGGCATCATCTGGTAAGACTAACTCGTAGCCCGCTGCTTGAATCTCATCATCATAAATATGGTCAGCTCGGGTCCCCGCCGTTGAAATCAAGCCAACTCGCTTCGCTTGTGGCAAATGCTGACCGATCCACGCCACAGCCTCACGCGGCATGTGCAAAATGGGAATGTCTGTGACAGACGCCAATTCGTCATAAAAATAATGAGCCGTATTGCATGGTAACGTGAAGAAATCCGGTCCAAGTGCCGCCTGCTGCTCGAAGTCTGCCCGCAATGGTACGAGCGGGTTAGGCTGGTCGTGATCCAAAATATAGGCCGTCCGGTCCGGCACCGTCGCATGGTTCACCAAGATATAGTTCAAATAATCTTGGTCCCGGGCAGCTGGGGTGCGCTCATTGAGCTGGTGCAGATAAGTTTCTGTTGCCTGCGTCCCCATTCCACCAATAATCGTAAAGAAATGTTCCATGACTTTAACCTACCCTTTGTTTTGCTGGAAGAACTGGGCAAAATTCTTGGTGTAATTATGATTCATCCACTTGATCAACGCCCAGCGCTTGGGATTCATATCATCCTTGTATTCGTATGTCGTGCCCACTCGATGGTCCTTGATCAACTTCAAGGCAGCCTGTTTGTCGGGATTATTTCTAGCATACTTCTTGAACACTTTCACCGGAACACCTAACCACAAATGATGGTTTGAAGTATTATCATTTCCGTAAACGCATGGTGTCTCAGCCAATGCACCAGTCACGTAATCTTGCACAACATAGTCTGCCAAATTATAACCGTTCAGCGTGACAAAAAAGCTGCTGCGACCCTGACGCAAGTTGATTTCAAATAACTTGTACTGCTGGTCGCGGACATCATATTTCATATCAAAGTTAGCATAACCAGTAAAGTTAACGGCTTCTAGGAAAGTCTTGATTGTTTGATAAATGTCTTCGTTATATTCTGGCAAAATCGCAACATAATTTCCAATGGCTGCTGGTGCTGGATCTTCTAGTAATGGATGACCCAGGCACATCATCTTAACCTGATGATTTTGATCAACATAAGCATTCAAAACGCGCATGTTGCTATCATCACCGGGGATAAAGTCTTGTAAAATGAAATCAGATTGGTAGCCGTTTTCGTAGGATAAACGTAAAATCTCGTTAAACTCCTCCCGACTTTGAATCCGAAAAGCTTTTTTACGTCCTTCAAAGTGGACATCCAACCATTCCACACTATTAGTTGCCTTAAGTGCAACTGGATAGTCAAATGGTTGTGGGACTTCGGTTGGTGCTGCTTCCCATTGTGTCCGGCTGATAATTTGCGTCTTCGGATAAGGCAGGTCATATTTTTCACAAATTTCGTAAAAACGTTCCTTGTTATTCAAAGTCTTCAATAAATCATAATCGATATATGGACAAACAAACACGTCCTCTAACTCAGCTTTATGCTGCGAGATCAGTTCTGCGTAGCCATCGCCACAGCCAATCAAAATCACGGGTTCTTCGTGGTCTCGATATTTTTCTTTGAGTTTGCGCATCGTTTCGATCCAGACTGGGTCCTTGTCAAAACCAGCGATGATTTCCACGTTAACGATCTTAGTGAAACGTGTTGGTGCTAATTCTGCAGCTGCATAAGCCTGAACCGGCCGTTGATATTTTTGATAAAATGAGCGGGCCATCCCGTAAACGTTAAAATCGCTTCCTAGTAGGACCGGCGTAAATTCAACTTGTTTTTCTGTCATTGTCTATCTCTCCTTGAGCAAATCTTCCACAATTTTAACATCAGATTCATAGGGAACGTCTTGCCCCTGAATTTTCTGAGTAGCATCGCGGCCCTTTCCCGCAACTACGACGATTTCTCCTGGCTGGCTCAATTGTACCGCCTGGGTGATCGCAGTTTTACGGTCCGCCACGATTTGAACTGTGACTTGGTCGTTATTAATATGTGACGCAATTTCTTGTGCGATCGCAATTGGGTCTTCAGTTGCTGGATCATCGGCGGTCAAAATTGCGACGTCAGCTACTTCGCCGATGGCCTGACCTAAACCGCTCCGGCGAGAAATCCCTTTATCTCCCGCGCTGCCAGTCACGACGAGTAATTTTTCATCCGGTTCCTGTTGATGCAAGAAACTCAACAAGGATTTCAAACTAGCGTAGTTGTGCGCGTAATCAACATAGACTGTTCCATGATGTTCAGTCTGAAAAACTTCCATCCGGCCAGGAACGCGAACTGCTGGCAACTGTTGGCGAATCTCTGTCGCACTCGCTCCAGCCATTCCCGCTGCGATGATTGCCGCCAAGGCATTTTGTTGGTTATAGTCACCTGGGATGTCAATTTCATACGTTCCATCCAACTGCAACTGTTCACCTTTGTCTGAATACGAGTGTACATTAATTTCACTGGCTGACAAGTCTTGTCTAGTTTCTGCAAATTCAAAATCAACCTGGGTTTCAAAGGAAATCAGCGAATTTTCTCGAGCATATAAGTAAATATTTTCTTCTGGTAAAAAGCCCTGCGCTGCACTATAGATTTCATCAAAATGGTCCGTTTCTGCATTAATAATCACATTTTTCGAATTTCGCAACAACTGCTCTTTACAATAGAGGTAGTCTGCAAAAGTCGGATGCTCGTTGCGGCCAATATGATCCGGTGAAATATTCAAAAAGATCCCCAGATCATATTTCAAGCCGTAAACACGGTTTTTCTTAAAGGCCTGCGAAGAAACTTCCATAATCAACTGTGTCATGCCACTTGCCACTGCCTCAGCCATATCATGAAATAAGTCCAGTGACTCTGGCGTCGTTAAATTAGACTTAAATTGCTGTTCCGGCTTGGGTCCCACGATCCGGTCGATCGTCGAAAAAAGTGCAGTTTTACCCTCTGTCTGGGCGTTTTGAATGCCATGCGCAAAATACGCAGTCGTTGTTTTGCCCTTGGTACCGGTGATCCCAGTAATAAAGAGTTTGTTTTGTGGGAAATCATAAAAAGCTGCGCCCAGTAAGGCCATCGCCTGTTGCACATTGGACACAATAATCGCGGTCAATCCCGTACCTTCTTGGTAGTAGTGTTCAGCAACATAGGCTGTTGCTCCCTGATTCTTAGCCTGAGTTAAATATGCTGCCTGAAAATTTCCCTTACAAAAAAAGAGGGTCTGTGGCACAACTTGGCGTGAATCATAAGTCACATGTGCGAAGTTTGTCGGCTCATTTGGTTCATTATTTTTTTCAATTAGTAAGTTATGTTCTGACAATAGTGTCATGATTTGAGACATTGTAAGTGCCATTCTTCAAAAATATCCCCTTTTATCGATCTTAGAATGGGTCGTTGATTTGGGTGTTAAATTAGCAATCGTTTTAGCAGACCCCGCGACCTAAATTATAGTATGATATAAGCAAAATAGTTGCGAGAAAAATGCCCACAATCAGCCTTTTTAGCAACTAAAGTTATTGCTATTGTACCATAGAACTACGTAAGTTTCTGGCTGGAACGTCCAGTTCAAAGCGCTTTATCAATGTTTTTTAAAATAAATTAAAAATCACGGAGTAAAGTAACCCGGTTAGAAGATGAGCACTAACAAGCTTTCGGGCATGATGCGGTTTAGGTATCGTGACAGAAAGTAGGTTAGGCGGAAAGTTCTGGGTTAAGTAGCTCGTCTATAATCACAGAGCGGAACAAACCGGGAGAACTCGAGCACCATCGGAACCCAGGAATTAATGCGTTTTTGGCATTGACCCTGAGTTTAGATGGGCGGAAAGTTCTGGTTTGAGTAGCTCGCCTACAATCACAAACTTACACTCACACCTAAGAAAGCAGGAAAAGCCTATGACAAAAAATTATGGTGTTTTTTTCAACAAGAATTCTGGCGATGGCAGTGGTACTAACATCGCTAAGTTGTGTCAAGAAAAACTAACTACTAAAGACATTAACAGTTGTCTCATTACCGGGGACTCCTTAGAAGATTCCCAAGAAAACCTCGCCAACACTTTGTCCAAACTCGACGCCTTAGTTGTAATTGGCGGAGATGGGACTTTAAATGGTGCTTTCAGCGTCTTGCTCCAACGCGACCATCCACTGCCAGTCGCCATTATTCCAGCGGGAACGGTTAATAATTTTGCCAAAAGATATCGTATCCCGCAAGAAACTGATGCGGCGATTGCCAATCTGCTGGAACCTGGCAAGATCAAGAAAGTTGGTCTGGGAAAATGTAGTGCAGGTCAGGCCATCGTTAGCTCGCTCACCTTTGGTAATTTAGCTGACATGTCTAATGAAGTACGGCAACAAGATAAGCAAAAATTCGGCTTAGGTGTCTACTTGCTGCAAGCTCTCCAACAAATCGGACACAATAAGTCCTATCTGATCAAATATGAATACGGCAACCACCACGTTAAAACTCTACGGACTTGGTTTGCTCTGCTGACTACTACCCGTTCTGTGGGTGGATTTCCTTATGATGATGGAGCAAAAGGCAAACTACATGTTTCGTTGTTAAATAATATTCATCTCAGACAAGTAGGTGCGTACTTGTATTTTGCGATCACTGGTCGTTTACGTTCGTCTAATAATATTACAGCCTTTAGTACCCAAAAAATCACAGTCAGCCCGGTAGATGGACAAGAAGTTGTTTCACGAATCGATGGTGATGAGGGCCCCAAGCTTCCACTGACCATCGAATTTCTCCCTGAATATTTGCCATTAATGGTCCCACGTTAATTGCATTAATTCAAGTTACTTTACTATCCAAAATTCACCAAACTCGTTACAATAAGGATGAGAAGTGAAGTCGTTAAACACAACGAGTCACTCACTGATTTAGAAAGGATGATTAGTATGTATCGTAATATTTTAGTTCCCCTTGATGGTAGTTCTAATTCAAAACGTGCTCTCGATGAAGCCATCGATCTATCCAGTAAGTTTGGTTCAAAAATTTTTATACTTTCTGTCATCAATGACAGTAACTTAATTTTTACGACTGGCTCTCCTGACATGATTTTACAAGGACTTCACAGTAACGCTGAAGAAGTTGCAGCTAATGGTAAAAAACAAGCTGCCGACCGTGGTATTGCCGTTGAAGCCTTCGTTGAACGAGGAATTCCTAAGCAAATTATCGCCGAACAATTTCCTAAAGAACACGACATTGACTTGATCGTCATTGGTAAGTCTGGTGCCGATGCTTTTGACCGACTGCTAATTGGTTCTACTACCAGTTATGTAGTCCGGAGAAGTAAGGCGAAAATTTTAGTGATTAATGATGAAGAACCTGAAGAAACAAAAGAAAACTAACTAGCACTACCCAAAATTAACCCAAAAAAACAGGCACTAGAAAGCGAAATTTACTTTCTAGCGCCTGCTTTTTAGTATTTTTTAAATTCACAACGTTTAAGCCTAGGCTCTAACCACTAAATTATTTTCTAAATATTCAACGACACCTGTCCCAGTGCCAAATAAAATATACTCACGCTTCCCCACATAAAATGCGAGCCGTTTGACACCCAAATACAGTTCATTGGTCAAGCCGCTGATTTGTCGCAGGTCCACTTGCCATTTTAACGGCCGTCTCAACCCCTGGCTCACACAAATTTTCATATATCCTGCCTGAAACTGGATATTTAAAAAGCCAAAATAAGTTCGTGGTCCCTCAATAATTTGTGCGTAAGTATTCATCGTCTTTCTCTCCCTTAATGTACCAATTTGATCAGTCTTCTCTCACATTCATCCTAGCATTTAACCGCTTTCATCTCAAGAAAAATCTATGGTACACAATTAAAACCACAGTATTTTCCTTGGAAATTTTCCATTAAAAAAAGCCGTCCCCCCTTATAGGAAACGACCGTTAATAATTTAATTAATAGGTTTTATGGCAAATCGTTGCCAGCTGCCAAGTAAACATCATACCATTCTTGGCGTGTCAACTGGACATCAGCACCAGTAGCTGTATCCTTCAAATGTTCAGGATTCATCGTTCCAGCAATCACTTGAATCTTAGCTGGATGACGTAAGATCCAGGCTGCACCGATTGCATTCTTAGAAACGCCGTACTTATCAGCCAGTTTTTGCAAAGCAGCGTTAACTTCTGGGAAGTCAGGATTGTTAATAAATGTACCTTCAATTTGCCCATACTGGAATGGTGACCAAGCTTGCACAGTCATTTGATGCAACTGTGAGTATTCCAAGATCCCGCCATCGTGATCGATACTGCGAGCATCTGTCATGTTAGTATGAATACCAAAGTCAATTGGACCCGTATGCATGACACTGACCTGTAACTGGTTGATCAGTAGTTTTTGACTAACAGCTGATTGTAATAAGGCTACTTGACCAGGGTTCATGTTAGACACACCAAAGTGACGAACTTTCCCAGAATTTTGTAATTCATCAAAAGCAGATGCAACTTCTGCTGGATCCATCAAAGCATCAGGACGGTGTAATAAGAAACTATCCAAATGATCAACGCCCATCCGTTGTAAGATACCATCAACAGTCTCTAACAAATATTTCTTAGAGAAATCATAGCGTGTTGCTGCACCACCACGAGCAGGATCTTTAAAAATTCCACCCTTTGATTGAATGGCAAAATCATCAGCTGTTAAGGACGATTTTTTCAAAGCAGCTCCAAAAACTTCTTCTGCCTTGCCGCTGCCATAAACATCAGCTGAGTCAATATAGTTGATTCCACTTTCCTTTGCGGTTTCCAATACTTTAACAGCTTCATCAACTGTTAAAGCGTCCATCCGCATGATCCCTAAAATGATTTCTGAACCTGTAAAACCTGTTCCACCAATTTTTACATCTTTCATTCTGTGAGGTCCTCCTCTTTTGTGGTCAAAGTTTGCAGACGTGAGTTTCCGCCTGACTTTCTACTTATATTCACTAGTATAAAGCTTTTGAAACGAGTAAAACAAGTAACTCGCAATCTAAAAATAAAAATTTTAACTAAAAGAAAAAAACGTAATTACACTATTAGCTATTTGACTAATGACTGTTCCCTTTTCTTTTCTTAATCAGCTGTTTGGTAAACAAAATTACTATTACCGCAGGAAGTTCAATCGCTATCGCAATTAGAAACTGATTCCAATTGTTTGGCGAAAGACACAGAAAATAAACAAGTGAAATTGCCACCACAGAAAGATAATCTAGTAGAATTCTTTTCAAACTCATATGTGCCTCCTAACCTCCACAACAGTGCAGCTAACTCGTAGAGAATATGAAGTATGATAATCCTGATAGTCTGTTACAGTTATTTGTATTCAATACTATCAAATAAAAACATCCTTCAAAAAAGACAAAAGTCTGCGATAAGGAAAGTAGTATTTCTTTCTTATAGCTTAACCGTAGCAAAAAAATAATTTATTTGTCAAACGTTTACATTGTTATGCTAGTGTCAATTTTTGTTACAAGCCAGACTCTGTTTTTAGTCGAGCTCCACCAGTCAGGACTTTCCCCTATCCAAGACCAGCCTTCAATGCCAAGTACGCATTAAAGACTAGGCTCCGATAGTGCTCGAGTCCTCCCAACTGGCTCCGCTCTGTTTTTTGCTTGACATCCTCACTTAGTTTTTCTATACTTAAAACAATTAATTAACGGAAAGGACGAAAAAGAATGCAACAGTCAGTCGCTCACATTTTGAATATGGCTTGGCAAAGCCGGCACGCAAGGTCGTAAATGTCTTGAACGGATACGATCTGGCAAACAGTTTGTATCCGTGCCGACTGCTTTTTCGTTTGTCGAAGTCTGCATGGTCTAACATGGCAGGCTTTGGCGTCAATACCTTTAAGGGTAAACCAGAGTATGCTGGTTTGCCCTTATTTTTTTGCACTACTTTCAACTACTTACTACAGAAACGGAGTGAATTTACCGATGAAACGAATTATCACATTTATCAGCGCTATCATCATTTTCTTAGTTGCCATGCTGCTCACCCAGCCGGCACAAAATGCTCAACAAAAACTCACCCACAAAAAGGTGATCAAGGTCGGAATTCTCCAACTGGTCAGTCACCCAGCACTAGATCAGATCCATGCTGGTATTATTAGCGGCTTAAAGGATGAGGGCTTCGTTGCTGGCAAAAACATTCGGGTCGACTTTCAAAATGCCCAAGGGGACCAAAGTGACTTAAAAACGATGGCGCAACAATTAGCGGATCGGTCTGACATTTTATTTGGGATCGCCACCCCGGCTGCACAGTCGTTAGTTAACTCGGCCAGCAAAACTACCCCCATCATGATGGCGGGAATCAGTGACGCAGCTGGTAGCGGTTTGGTCAAATCCGAACAGCACCCCGGTGGCAACGTCACTGGTGCTTCCGGCGACTCGCCTCTAGAAAAACAGCTCAAGTTAATTCAAGATATCATGCCTCAAGCGAAAAAAATTGGCGTGATTTATACTTCTTCCGATGCGGGTGGTCAAAGTAACGCCAGAAAGTTTGCCAAATTAGTGACTAAAGCCGGACTACAACCCAAAATGTACACCATCGCCAACACCAACGACATGCAGCAAATCAGCCAACAAATGGCCAGTCAAGTCGATGCGATTTACGCTCCGCAAGATAACGGTGTGGCTTCTGCCATGAAAACTTTAGTCAATAATGCCAACCAAGCAGGCAAACCTGTTTTCCCTGCCGCTGACACCATGGTTAAAGACGGTGGGACTGCTGCTTACGCCATCGACCAACATGATTTAGGCCGCTTAGCTGGTCACATGGCTGGCCAAGTACTCAAGGGCAAACAAAAAACTGCCACTTATCCAGTGGGTTTTGTCGTTAAGGGCAAGTATGTCATTAACCAAGCTCAAGTTGACCGGCTGCACATTTCAATTCCAGCAAACATCCTGGAACAAGCACACAAGAATGGGAGGATCATCAAATGAGTTTAATTACATCTAGCATTGGGCAAGGACTCTTATGGGCGATTTTAGGGATTGCCTTATTTCTAACTTTTCGCGTCCTTGATTTTCCTGACATGACTGTTGAAGGAACTTTTCCGTTGGGTGCCGCTGTGACCGTTACTGCAATCACCCATGGAGCAAGCCCTCTTTTAGCAACCTGTGCCGGCTTTTTAGCAGGAGCTTGTGGCGGCTTAGTGACAGGTTTGTTATATACTAAAGGAAAAATTCCGATTTTGTTAGCGGGGATCCTCGTAATGACCGCCTGTCTGTCAATTAACTTACGGGTCATGGGCGGTTCTAACGTCTCCTTGATTGGACAACAAACCTTTTTTTCAGCTAACTTTTTCCAAAGTTTGCCAAAATACTTTGATAGTGTCTTAATTGGGGCTGCCACGATCCTCGTGATCACTGGTCTAGTTGCCCTCTTCTTAGAAACTGAATTGGGACAAGCCTTTATTGTCACTGGCGATAATCCCATGATGGCACGTTCTCAGGGGATCAACACTGACAACATGACCATTTTAGGCTTAACCTTATCCAATGGATTAGTTGGTCTCTGTGGCGCATTAATCTCGCAAAGTAACGGCTACGCAGATGCTAACATGGGGATCGGCATTATCGTTGTCGCCCTGGCTTCTATTATTATCGGTGAAGTCGTTTTTGGTGATCTAACTTTAAACCAACGACTAATTGCCGTCACGCTAGGTAGTATCATTTATCGCTTTGTTTTGTTGCTGGTCTTGCAACTTGGCTTTTCAACCAACGACCTCAACTTAATTTCTGCTATCATTTTAGCTTTATGTATGATGTTACCCAACTTACGTAACTCGCTACACTTAAATGGAATTCTACGAAAGGGGCTCAGTCATAATGACCGTTGATCAACCAGCTGTTTTAACCTTAAAAAATGTCGCTACGCTTGTTAATCGTAACACTCCCAACGAAACCAAAATTCTCAAAAACCTGGATCTGCAAGTTTTCCCTGGGGATTTTATTACTGTGATAGGGTCCAACGGTGCAGGAAAATCGACCCTTTTCAACACCATTTCAGGTGATATTGTGCCCGATGAAGGCCAAGTCTTGCTGAATGGTCAAGATATTACCCATGATTCCGTTGAAAAACGGACCAAGTTTCTAAGTCGTGTTTTTCAAGACCCAAAAATGGGGACAGCACCCCGGATGACTGTTGCCGAAAATCTCTTATTAGCTGTCAAACGCGGACAAAAGCGTGGACTCGGACTACGACATTTGCACGCTAATAAAGCCCGTTTTAAAATGTTGGCAGCAACCATGGGCAACGGTCTAGCTGAACGGCTGGACACTCCGACCGAAAATCTTTCTGGTGGACAGCGCCAAACTCTGAGCTTCTTAATGGCGACGCTCAACCGCCCCGAAATTTTATTACTAGACGAACACACCGCAGCTTTAGATCCAAAAACTAGTGCAGGTTTAATGGAACAAACCAGCAAAACTGTCGCTGAACAACAGTTGACTTGTTTGATGATCACTCATCACATGGAAGATGCCCTGAAATACGGCAACCGCTTATTAGTCTTGCATGCTGGTAAAATCACCCTTGATGTCCGGGGTGAACAAAAGGCACAAATGACCAAGGAACAAATCATGCAACTCTTCGTTGACTAGTAGTAATTAATTTGGCAGAGAACAACCCACTTCAGGGGCCTGTTTCTCTGCCATTTTTTGTTGAACTGCCCCAAAGCCCATTTTTCTGAAAATAGTACATTAGGCATAACATTTTACTAAAACGTTTTCTTTCGTTACCATTAAAGTGTACTCAAACTTAAAAACCGAGAAAGGAAGCGATTTTTATGGATACCACAGCATTTTGGCAGTCATTTCAAAACACTTTACCCTCGATCATAAAAGGGGTAGTGCTGCTCTTGATTGCGTGGCTCGTTGCCACATTACTCAAGAACTTAGTGACAAAAGGTTTCAAGAAGATTAAGTTGGATGAACTCTTAGTCAAATGGAAGCTATTTACGGACAAAAAACAAGCTGATAGTTTGTTAGATGCCTTGGGCAAAATTTTCTACTACCTGGTTTGGCTGTTATTCTTACCCGGAATTTTTACGACCTTCGGATTAAATTCAATTGCCACACCAATTACAGACATGATGAATTACATTTTGCAGTACCTGCCTAACATTCTATTGGCAGCCGTGCTCTTAACGATCGGGATCTTAGTCGCTAAACTCGTTAAAAGTTTAGTGTACAATCTCTCTGTGACTCTCAAAGTTGATCATTATCTGCATAAATTTATTGGAACGTCTGACAAAGAAGAAACTCCTGAAAAAGATTCGGTTGCCAACGTTTTGGCAATGATCTGTTACTTGTTTGTACTGATTCCAATTGCAATTGTTGCCCTAGAAGCCTTAAAAATCGCGACAATTACCAAACCGCTAGTCACAGTCTTAAATAGCATTCTGGGAGCAATTCCTGATATTTTAGTCGCTGTGATCTTACTAACAGTTGGGATCGTGATTGCCAAAGTTGCCGGGAACTTAATCGCTAGTTTATTATCCAATACTGGGATCGATAAGATGGCTGCTAGCTTATATCCCGCAGAAAAAACACCCGCAACGACTCTTTCCAAGATCTTAGGTCAAATCGTTGCCGTTGTCATTGGGCTATTCTTTGTCGTTGAGGCAATCGGTGCTTTGCATCTGCCAGTCTTAGACCATGTCGGGACTGCGATCATCGGCTACTTGCCAAACCTCTTATTTGCCGTAATTATCTTGGGATTAGGCTTTTTCGGCGGTCAATTTGTTGGTAAACTGCTCACCAAAGCTACTAAAAATAAATGGTTGGGCATGATCACTCAGTCTGTCTTTGGGATCTTTGCCGTCTTCATGGCATTAGACCAGCTCAACTTCGCTAACAGTATCGTAAATATTGCGTTCTTGTTTATTATCGGTGGTTTATCCGTGGCCTTTGCGGTTGCCTTTGGTCTAGGCGGACGTGACTTTGCCCACCACCAATTGGACAAGTTAGATAAAAAATTAGATGAAGAAGATCACGACGAACAAAATTAACAGTAAGTGATTCCCTTTTGCAGTACCAACTCCCCGAACTGGGTGATTGGTGCTGCTTTTTTTGTTTGGTTGAAGCGCAGAATTCCATCAAAATAAAACTTACACCACCAAGAAAATTATCCTGTGTGCTGTAAGTTTTATTTTTGTTTGCTAATTTTTATCTGTAGCCATGCAACGATAAGATAACCCAGGCACAGACCAGCTGCGTTGGCCAAAATATCATTCACGTCAATCCAACGTGAGGTCAACTCTAAGTTATCTAGAATGAGTTGTGTCAGCTCAATCGTTGCCCCGACTGCCAGACCAGTTCCAATGACCTTTAAACTTGACCACTTCTTTTGGCGCAGTAATGCAATAAACACACCAAATGGCAAGGTCATCACAATATTTAAATAGAAGTCTAAGTGCGTTAATTCAGCAAATGGTAAATAAATAAACGGTGCCTTTCCTAAATAAATATATGGCACCGGCTCACTAGCCGGAATTACTAACGGCAAGGTTGGTGCAAAACACAAAACCCCCACTGTTGCCAAATAAATAATAAATGCGCCCCAAATTGCACGACGCACGACTTTGTTCCTTAAATTCACTAACTCATTCACACCTTATCTCGGGTTAATTCTGTGATTGTAGTCGAGTTCCTTAACTCAGAAGATTCCGCCTAACCTGCTTTCTGTCACGATGCCTAAACCGCATCATGCCCGAAAGCTTGTTAATGCTCATCTTCTAACCGGGTTAATCCGCTCTATGATCTTTAGTCGAGCTACTTGAAACAGAAAGTTCCGCCCATCCAAACCCAGGACCCAATGCCAAAAACGCATTAGTCCCTGGGTCCCGATGGTGCTCGCTTTCTAATCGTTTCATTCCGCTCTGTGATCTTAGTCGAGCTACTCAAGCCAAGACTTTCCGCCTACCCTAGCCCAACCTTCAATGCCTAATGCGCATTAAAGGCTAGGCTCTGATAGTGCTCGAGTCTTAAACGGCTTGCTCCGCTCTGTGATTTTAGTACCCCTTTTTCAAATCTACTTCATTTCTGACCAATGTTCCATCAACTTCATATTGTTGTAGATTTTCCTTGAAAATCTTGATCACATCTTGCGCATATTCTTGATACAAGCCCGAAACATGCGGTGTGATCAAAACATTATCCATTTGCCACAATTGACTGTCCTCTGGTAGTGGTTCCGGTGCCGTTACATCTAGTCCTGCCGCACTAACCTGTCCAGCTTTCAAAGCGGCTACCAAATCATCCGTGACCACACTTGGACCACGCCCAATATTGATAAACAATGGGGCCGCTTCTAAGGCTGCAAAAAATTCTGCATCGTATAATCCGCGTGTTTCATCAGTTAGTGGCAAAGTATTAACGATCACCGCAGCATCTTTGACTGCCTCCGTCATTTGGCTGAGAGGCAAAGTTTGGTTGAAACCATCAGCTGGATGACCTGAGTGATTAACCCCGACCGTCTCCATGCGGAAGGCCTGCCCTAGTTCGGCAATTCGTGTACCAATATGGCCAGTTCCAATGACTGCTAGTTTTTTATCACTCAAAACAGTGTAGCCAAAGTCAGCCGGTTGCCAGTGATTTTTCTGTTGCTGCACAACTGCATCCTTGATACCGCGAAAATGGCTCAACATCATTCCAAGTACTGTTTCAGCAATTGGTTCTGCATGGATCCCGCTCACATTTGACAATAAGATCTGTCGCTTAGCGAGTTGGTCTAATGGAAAATAATCAACCCCCGCAGAAAAAGCTTGGATCCATTTTAACTGCGGTTTTTCTAAACTAAAGATTCGGTCTAAGATTCCCGTGGCATTCCCCAGTAAAATGTCAATTTCAGCTAACTGCTGGTCAGATAATTCATCATTGGCAAAGAAATATTCATGCTCTGATTCTGCCGCTAATTTTTTTAATGCATCCTTAGCGCCCTCGTGATTTAAAGTTCCGCCTAATACTAAAATTTTCACTCTGCTCACCTCTCTATTTGAAATTAATTATACACTAGATTAGTTGTTTTTCTAAAGAAAACGCTAATGCAGCCGTTCTTGTTCGACTGATCAGCTAAAAAAAGCCAAAGTCTCCTATTAACAAGAAACTTTGGCAACTTTATTTAAGCATTAGCTGGTTTGCTTGGAGCTAACATAAAATGACTAATATACGGCTTGGAGTTTTCATTATAACCGAACTGGTTAATTTGATTGTTTTTCGAAGTGTTCCAATCGAAAAAGTCGATGTCCGAATCCCAGACATTGATCATCAAGTACTGCAAATTCTTCCGCGGTACATGGAGAATCAGGCTGTATCGTAAGCCCACCGGGATCTCATAACCATTTTCCCACTTCTGCAGTATTGCCTCTAAGATTCCCCGTTGTTTGGTACTGAGAGTAAAGTATCGTAATTCAAAATACCCATCCCAAACTTCCTGCCCAATTTCATGTTGGGTCACATAATTGAGTCCTGAACCAAAAACCGTTTTTTGGTTTGATTTATCAAGTAAAATAAATTTATCTTCATCAACCACCGATTTTAATAATTTCAAATCTCTTTCTGGATATTTCTGTTGCTTGGCACGTAAGTCCTCTTCTGGTCCTAAGGCTAAGCTAATTTTTTCAACAGCCATAATGAATCTCCTTCCCAATCGTAATTTGCACAGCTCCATTATAACATCTTTGTGAACAAAGACGCTTGATTTTACAAAGTCAGTCTCATTTCTAACAAAAAACATCCTGTCCCGCCAACTGCAGTTCAGAATGTTTCACGTGAAACTATCTTAATTTTCTGGTTTAAATAATTTTGGTGCTCGAACAGCTAACAACCAAACAATGATCATGGCTGCAATAGCTTCAGGAATCATATAAGTTGCATTGTAAATAGTCGAGTAAGCAAAGACTGACTGACCCTTAGGAGTATATTCACCATAGAAAACGATCCCGGAAATTACGTTGTTCAAATAGGCCATGAAAGCACCCAAGAAACTAGCAGCCAAGGTATAACCAAAAACTTGGCCCTGCTTTTTTTCAGTTAAAGCGTTTTGTAGTGGTTTAGCGAAGAAACCAGCGAAGCCGACTGTCCCAAAACAAAAGACATAGTCAAACAATACTTGGAGCGGATTCAAGAAGTAGCCGCCAAACATTAACTGCACGATTCCACAAATAGCACCAGCCGTGCAACCCCAAATTGGTCCCCGACGCAATGACAAGAAAATCAAAGGAACCAAAACAAGTGAAACACTTCCGCCTTGCGGCATCCGGAAAATAACAATGTAACTTAACACTAGTGATAAAGCCGCCATGATGGCCGTTTCGGTCAAAAGACGGGTCGAACTTTTAGCTTGTGACATAAAAATCCTCCTCAGGATAATAACTACGGTGTGCCTGTACAATAATTGCCTAAAATTGATCATTTTTGAATGAACAAAATTTTTACTGGCACGCCATTTGAATTAAAAAATTGCTAACACCGAAACCAATCATTTACCAAGTCTAGTCTTTCTCTCTCCTAATCTTGACCAAAGAATCAAATTGTTCTTTGGTATCTAAAATACCACAAAAAAATCTCCCACAGCATACAGCCACAGGAGATTTGTTTTAATCACTACATTTAAAATTGCACGAATAATTAAGTCTGTCTCCCTTCGCCGGTATGATCCGTATCAGGTTCAATGGGTGTTTTCTCAGCCTAGCGGCACCCCAGATGTCTTATTTAATTTAGTTTCGACCTTAATCATAAGCCTTGTATCCAATAAAAGCAACTCACTTTTGCCTAGTTCGTTCCTTCTGGCTGACGCACTAACAAAATCATGCCAGTCACTACCACATGTGCCAAAAAGAAGATCCAGAAAGTTTGACCATAACCAAGTGCCGTGATCAAACTTCCACCTGCAAGCGGTCCAAGTGCTCGTCCCAATGAACCCGATAAACTACTAAGCGATTGCAGCCGCCCCCGGTTATTATCATGGGCATAGCGGTTCAGCAACATCGGAATCGCAGTTAGGGCTAAAATTTCACCAACAGATACAAAAGTGATCCCAACTACAAACTGCCAGTAGACCTTGGCATAAACCAAGGTCAAATAGGAACCCGCAAAAATTAATGTCCCTAAAATCACTCGCAAACGGTCAGCGCGAAAACTATTTCGAAACAGGCGAGTCAACAATGGCTGCAGCACCACAATTTCAACTGTTGAAATTGTAAACAGCATACTATAAGAAGTTACAGAAATTCCCTGTTCGGTCATCAAAACCGCAACATTACTATTCCACTGCTCATAGCATAACCAGATCGTGATCATCGTGATACAAATTAACACCACACTCCAGGGATGTCGGCTATTAGCTGCTGATTGCTGTTTTTGACTTTCATTATTAGTCTGCGCCACAGTAAATGTGGGAAATTTAATTCGAATTAGCAGTATAGTTAGTAAAAATAAAACAGCTGCCCCAGCAAAAATCAGGCGAATACTAATATCGAACAACACCCCGGATAACAAAGTTGCAACCGCCATCCCAATATTGGCCATCCAATAACCATTATTGAAAATCTGGGCATCTTCTTTTTGTAAAAAAGCTAGAAAACCGTTAATAGCAGAATTTAAAATCCCGAGACCCAGACCATAAACGCCTAATAACACTGGGTACCACGGCCAAATGGGAAAAATTGCCAGTAAAATCAAAGCGAGTACTTGGGTAATGCCACCCACATACATCGTTTTTTTCTGGTGCCAACTATCAAATAATTGTCCACCGATCAAATTTCCCACTGTCATCGCCCCAGAAAAGCCTAATAAGACATAGCCCGCAACCACCAAGCTTTGATGGAGCGAATTATGCACATATAAAGTGGTGATTGGCATGATCAATCCGATCCCCATATTGACCAGCATATCCGCTAAGAGCACAAATTTGTTTTTCACATCCCATAATCTACCTTCCATTACACCTCAAGTGTATGATTTGTGTTAGTACTATCGTACTGATTGATTGCTTAATTTGCAACAACTCAGTACAATTAGACCATTAACTAACATTTTGGAGGTGTACTAGCATGTTTTCTTATCAAATCGATGACCAGCTTAGCCTAACCATTCCGCGTCCACAACTTGACGCTGAACCGTTATTTAAGTTAGTCGATGAAAATCGCTCTTATCTCAGTCCCTGGCTGCCTTGGGTCCCTAAAATGGCTAGTGTTCGCGACGAAGAACAATTTTTAACCAGCGTTTTACAACATTTTGGCAACGGCAGTTCCGTCAACTTGGTGATTCGTGACACCCGCCAACCAGTAGGCATGATCAGCTTAAATAGTTTCCGCCAGCAAGATCACAGTACGGAGATCGGCTACTGGCTAGGGCAACAATTTGCCGGACAAAATATTATGCACCGGGCAGTTTTAGGACTATGCGACCTCAGCTTTACCGATTATGATTTAAATAAAATCGAGATCCACGCTGCCGTCGAAAATCTTCCTAGTAACAATGTTGCTCAAAAAGCCGGTTTTCATTTGGACGGTCAAGTTCGGGCACAGGAGTTACTAGTTGATGGCTATCATGATGGCAATGTCTGGTCTCTACTCAAAGATGAATGGCAGCAACAAAGGAGTGTACTATGAAGCTTGATTTAAACGTGACGCTTTCTGACACTGAAACCAAAATTGTCCTTCCTGCAGAGCAATTGCAGCTCACACTCACTGATTCTGCGACGGCAAGTCAGACCAAGGAAGCGGCAGTTTGTCTCTTATTTGACCAGCATCAGTTAACGGGGATCACAACCACTCCCTTACTAAAACGGATCTCTGCTCCTGAAGCAGCAATGGTTCAGAGTACCAGCGCTCAGCTAGACCAGCAGGACTTAGCTTTGGCGCTGACCGAACTGACCAACCCCTCTGTGGCCAAACAACCAACTAGTGACAAAGCTGCTCAGGCCAGTGCCAAAACTGTTTTGGTGGTTTTAAGCCGCTTTGGCTACCGCTGGCAAACTAACAAGCCTCGCAAAAAGGCCGGCAAACCACAACATAAATGGTCCAAAGAACTGGCAACTGTCCCCTTTTACTTAGATTATGGCGGGGCCACGGCAACTGTCTTCTGGCAAAAGCGTAACCAAATGCTGATCCAAGCTGGGGCACAGTTACAATCAGAAGTCCCCTTAAATAAAGACGGTTCCGTCGGCTTTTCAGCACGTTTCGCCCAGAAACTGCGCAGTGAACATCAAGCTGCCATCGCCGGAACGCAAACTAAAACTGATGTGATCTTAAAAAGTCCGAATGAAGTAGGTCTCTTCCTCTATTTTGGCGGCACCAATTGCTGGTTACAACTTAAAGATGAGACTGGTCGGACCCTAGCCGATTGGAGTCAGACTAACTAGTCTTCTTTCATTGACTAATAGGCACTTATCCACGTATATTAGACTAGTGGTCAATTTGTATTGTGCGCAATACAGCACAGCAAACTGACTACTAGTCTTTTTGTTGTGCTCTTGTGTTTGTAGTCGAGCTCCGTGAAACAGAAAGCTCCGCCTATTCTAGTCCGACCTTCCATGCCCAAAGCGCATTAAAGGTCGGACTATGATAGTGCTCACTTTCTCCCGTTTCACTCCGCTCTGTTATTTTTAGACATGTGGTTTTAAGTCAAGCGAAGGTGATAAATAAATTTTAAAAACTTTCTAGAAAAGACTTGATTTTTGGCGCACTTTAACAAGCCCCAAAGTTTCAATTTTT
>NZ_BQXH01000006.1:0-1656 GCF_022836475.1 Ligilactobacillus pabuli
GGCTGGCCCCAGCCACACACCCCAGCACTTTAAACTAGCTATCAAAGTATAAAAAAGAACTCCACCTTTAAGATAGAGTTCCAAGGACCATCAACACTATTTGACAAAGTCCCGTAATTTGCCCAGGCCTTAATTTAAGCAGATTTATTTATTCTTTAAATCATCAATTGTGTTGATATTTTTCATATACGTCGGGACGGCTAAACCAGTTTTAGCATTTTCCAGGTTTTTTCTGACCTCAACATATTTACCCTTATACTTCTTCGCATATAATTTATGCGTCACAGGTAATTCAACGGTTACGGTTGCATCCAATTTACCACTAGCGATCGCACTCCACATAATACCAACATCCAATTGTTGCATGCTTGCGTCATACCCCTTTTGTTTCAAGAGGGTCGTCACTAAGGTTGTTGCAGCCACTTCGTAGTCATATGGGGTATAACCAATTTTGATCTTCTTACCCTGACCATCTGGGACACCCTTCAGCCATTCTTTGACCTGCTTAGGATGGTCCTTAATGAATTGATCCACGGCCTTTTGCTTGTTCATCCCATTATTAATTTTCATCATCAATGGGTTAGACAACTCGATCGACCAGTGGAAATTTTCTAAGAACTTCTCAGCGCCCGGATTATCCTGTTTAAACCCTGTTCTTGTCAAGGTCCGCATCGATTCACCCTTACCATAAGCATGCTTAGGGTCTTTCAAGAATTTCAACGGGTACTTGGCAAACATCCAGTGCGGCTGCCAGCCAGTCACGACAATCGGTTCTTTGTTTTTGATGGCCTTATCTAAGGTACTGACCATCGCTGCCGTTGAACTTGGCATAATTTGCCAGTTAGCTTTTTTCAAATGATATTCGCTCAGAGCAGTCTCAGTACTATCAGTAATACCAGCCCCAGCTTCGATCCCAGTGATCGTATAGTTGATTTGCGAGCCTAGTTTTTTGTGCGAGTTATATTTGGGCGGCTTGGCACAGGCACTAACAAGTAACGTCAAGCCTAATGCCACAGCGGCTATTTTCAAATAACGGCTAATTTTCTTTTTCAATTTAATCACCCCTTATCTGGAGGATTGATTGAACGATTGGGTGATTCGGTCCAAAATAATGGCGACGATCACCACAGCGATCCCGGCGGCAAACCCTGCCCCGGCATCATTTCGACCAACCGCGAAATAGACCTGTGTCCCTAGACCTAAGGCCCCGATCATTGAGGCGATCACGACCATGGACAGACCGAGCATCATCGTTTGGTTAACCCCTGACATAATAGTGTTTTTAGCCATTGGTAACTGTAAGCCAATTAACTTTTGCCAAGAAGTCGAGCCAAATGAATCGGCGGCTTCGATCAAGTCTTCTGGCACTTGGCGAATCCCCAAGTTAGTCATCCGCACTGTTGGCGGCATCGCGAAGATCACGGAAGCCAAGACCCCGGGAACCATCCCAATGCCAAAGAAAGCAACAGCTGGGATCAGGTAAACGAAAGCTGGCAACGTCTGCATAAAGTCCAAGATCGGTTTGATCACAACTTCAGCCTTACTGCTTTTCGCCATCCAAATCCCCAGTGGGACCCCGATCACGATCGCAATTAAACTTGATGAAAGAACTAAGGTCAGTGTTTGTGTCATATCACGCCAGAAACCTAAGTTCCA
>NZ_BQXH01000006.1:1688-118939 GCF_022836475.1 Ligilactobacillus pabuli
AGCCGAGTTTCTTTTGATCACGTTTGATCCAGTAAGTAAAAGCTAGGATCACAATGATGAACAGCCATTCTGGCAGCAGGTCAAAGACCCATTGAATGGCATCGATGATCGCCTGAAAGAAGGCCGTAATACTATTGAAAAAACCAGTAAATTGACTTAACCAATCAACGCCTGCGTTGACCCAGTCAGCTAATGGCAATGCTTTGATACTACCCATTAAGCGTTCACCTCTTCCCCAGAAATAGCAGCTAGAACTGCCCCACGTAAGATAATTCCTTGTAAACGATCTTGTTCATCGACCACGATATATGGGATCGGCGTCTTCGAAATATCATTGATCAAATCATTGATTGGTGTGTCAGCGAGTGTCTTAGGCACATCAGTTTTCAATACTGAACGTAAGTCCTTGCTGCCTTGTTTGATCAAGTCAGACACATCATGCGCATCCGCAAAGCCGACGAACTTGTTTTCATTATCAACCACGTAAATTGAAGAAATATCATTGTCACGCATCCGGCGTAAGGCCACCCGTGGACCAGCCTTGGCAATGTTGATCACATGGGCTTTAGTCATGACGCTGCTGGCAGTCAAGACCCGCGTCCGGTCAACACCTTCAATAAAGCGTTCGACATAATCATTAGCTGGATGGGTCAGAATTTCTTCTGGTTCACCGATCTGTTGAACGACCCCGTCACGCATGATCATAATGCGGTCACCTAGTTTGAGCGCTTCGTTCAAATCATGCCCGATAAAAATCACGGTCTTATGCATTTTTTCCTGAATTTGTAACAAGAGGTCCTGCATTTCTTTCCGATACAATGGATCTAAAGCTGAGAAAGCTTCGTCCATTAGTAAAATTTCCGCGTCATTGGCAATGGCCCGTGCTAAGCCGACCCGTTGCTGCATCCCACCAGATAATTGGTCCGGATACTGTTGATCATAGCCATTTAAGCCAACTAAATCCAAAGCCTCTTTGGCCTTTTTTTCTTGCGTGTTTGGATCAACTTTCTTTAACGCCAACCCATATTCTGCATTTTGTAAAACTGTGAGATGTGGGAATAGAGCAAAGTTCTGGAAGACCATACCAAACTTCTCCTGGCGTAATTTACGCAAACCTTCTTTATCTAGTCCCATCACACTTTTACCATCAATTTCAACATCTCCGTCAGTCGAATCAATCAAACGGTTGATCATTCGAATCAGAGTGGACTTACCACTACCGGAAAGTCCCATGACAACAAAGAGTTCCCCGTCATTGATGGAAAAGTTAGCGTCACTTACACCAACTGTACACCCAGTAGCAGCTAAGATTTCTTCTTTTGATTTGCCCTGTTGTAATAATTTCTTAGCTTGGGGAATTTGTTTGCCAAAAATTTTAGTTAAATGCTTAACTTTAACTTTTTCTGTCATTACATGCCTCCAATAATTCCGTGCTTTCTTATGCTGCGAAATGTTAGCCTGACCCTTAAACAATTAAAACCTTCGGCTGAAAAAGTTAGGTCGGTTAACATTGCCCTAGCAGTTGAAATTCGTTGGACACCATTTTAGTATCCTCCTGCTCGATTAAAAAAGACTTGAACTGTTCGTTAGCTTGACCACATCTGATTAATGGGATAAAAAAAGACCGCTTATCACTCGATAGAGCATTAATCGGCCACCAATTTTTGTTCCACTAACGATGATGTGGTTCAAAATTACAAGAATGTTACAGCCGAATCGTTAAATTCACCTTAACATAGATTTAAGTTTTGTCCGAATGATATGGTTCAATTCAAAGCATCTTAAGGTTTTCTTAATGTTTTAAGCTTTTAAATTAGCTAGATTTTTATAGCTAACCTTGGCTTAAAAACCAAAAATCCAGTCCAGTTTTTAAGGCCTTTGAAACTAATTCCATTTACTATCGTCAAATTTTGGTACATAAAACTAATGCTAGCTGAAATTTTATTTATCAGTTATTTTTTGATTCGACTGATTCGCTTTCATTTGCAGGACAGCAGGTCTGGCAGTGGAGGTCACCAAGCTAAGGACAAACATATTTTACTGATTGGAGTTCTGTTTAGTCCATCCTTTGCACGACTGGGGCTAACTTCCCCCGACTTACACACAGTTGCTCCTCAACTGGGGCTAACTTCCTCTGACTTACACCCAGTTGTGACTCGACTGGGGCCAACTTCACTTGACTTGCACCCAGTTGCATCTAAAAAGGGGGCCTTTAATGCCACGTATGCATTAAAAGTCCCTTCCAAACTCTGTGTTTTGTAGTCGAGCTACTTGAGGCAAGAGATTCCGCCTATCCAACTAAATCAGCACATCACTGAAAAACGTGATTTCCTGGTTTAGTCCGATATGCTCGTCTCTTAAGCGCCTCACTTCGCTCTGTTATTTTGCTGCCTGCGCTAATTCATCGATCTTATCATAGAAGGCTGCGGCATCGACACTTGTTACAAAAGTCACTTCACGGCCATTAGCCGTTTCATACGTTCTGCCTTCTGACAAGCCTGTCGTGATCACATCCGTCTTCACTTGTTTAGATTCCACTAATTCTGGGTATTCACTACATAAAGTCGTCAAAACATCCCACAAGTAGTAAATGGAATTAGCTTCAAATGAATGAACTAGCGAGTAGCCTTGACCAATTAAATCTAGTGCAGGATATTTCCGTTGTTTAGCCCAACGTAAGCGCAACTCATCCGTCAATGGTACCTGATCCGTACTATCTAAACCAACCATCACGATTTCTAGCGCTGAATCCCACACCGTTTTGACAGCTTCAGCATCCCAATAAGCATTCCATTCCATCGTGTCATCCGCACCAGGCGCAGCCACGTTCCCCTTACTGCCAAGTGCTCCACCCATCCAGTACAAACGGTCAATTTTCTCCACGATTGTAGGTTCGATTTCTAAGGCGCGTGCCAAATCAGTCAAAGGACCAGTCATCACTAAAGTTACTTTTTCAGCTGAACCTTGCAGTTTTTCAATCAGATCCAAATGACCAGGTAAAGCTGCGACTGGTGTTTGTGGCTGATTACCATGTTCATTTAATAGTGGGAAATCATCAAAAGAAAAAGCACTCAAGCGCCAAGCATCTGGAAATTGGTGTTTAGCCCGTGAATTTGATTTTGCCACGTCAGCTGGCTTTCTGTCTGGGTGACCAAAGCGGTCAATAATTTTTCGGGAAGCAGATGATGCTGGCTCCACGTATCCATCAGCATCAGTTACCCCAACCCCTAGCAAATTAACTTCTGGCATTTGTAGTAATAATAGTAAAGAAACTAGATCATCGACGTTCCCATCATGATTAAAGTAGAAATTACGCATTTTAAAACCTCCAATTAATATTGTTAGGCTGCATTTGGCGCAAAATACCGCCGTTTGTCATCCTCTTTTCTATAACAGTACGGGAGTTTAAACCGACCGTCAAGTCCCAAAAATCCGCTTTTGGGAGGTTAACCGCCTAATTTGCCAAACTCGGTAATTAGGTACCCGATCATGATCACCAACAAAAAAATATCGATTCCTAGGTTGACCTTCGTCATCGTTCTTCTCTTAGGTGTGCTGGGTTGCCCCTGTTCATCAGTCCGACTGAAAAAATGTTGTAGATCATGAATGGTTGCCCAAACATCTACTGTAAAGACAAACGCAAAAATAGCTATCGTAGAAAATTTCATATGACGCCTCGTTTCTGATAAACTTGCTTTCTTTCCTATTATACCTGGCAAAGAACAAAATAGTTAGCATCTGTCACTTGTTTTCAGTTCGCTAGAAGTAATTGCCAGTCTTACTTTGTCAAACCTGGACCGGCACATCCACCTCATCCCATAAAAATAGCAGCCCCCCGCCAAACTACGCGAGTTGCTGCTATTTTTTACCAACCGATGTTAGCTGCATTAGCTGGCAAGCTTAATTTTCCTGCCTGTAATTCCGCAAAAGCTTGGTCCATGATTTCAAAGGCCTGTGCTAATTGCTCATCAGTAATGACCAATGGCGGCTGAAAACGTAACACGTTGTCTTTCAAACTAATGATCAAAACTCCTAGTTCAAACATCCGGTAAATTAACTTAGTCGTTGCTTCCCGGTCGGCTTTACCCGTTGCCGGATCAACAATATCGATCCCGCCATCGAGCCCATACATCCGGAAGGCCCCAATAAAGGCGAACTTCTCTTGTTCCTTCGTGAAGAAGTCAGCAGCAACTTTTCCCAAACGTGCAGAACGCTCCACTAGATGTTCATCTTCAATCACATCCAAAGTTGCAAGTGAAGCCGCTGTTGTCACTGGGTTCCCCGCTGTCGTAAAGACGTTTGCTGGTGAGCCTAGGCTGTCCATGATTTCTGCCCGGCCAATCACAGCACTCAATGGCAAACCTGAAGCAAGTGACTTGCCGACACTCATTAAGTCAGGTTCAATGCCTGGGAAGTTTTGAATCGACCACCATTTACCAGTCCGTCCCATCCCCTGATTGATTTCATCGACGGCAAATAGGATGCCATTTTCGTGGGCAAATTGGTAAATTTTTTCCATGAATTTTTGTGGCGCTTTAGTAATGCCTCCATCACCCTGGATCGGTTCGATCAAGATGACTGCAGTTTCTTCAGCTGGCAAATAGGTTTCAAATGGCAGCTTGAAAGCCGCAAACATCCGGTCCACAAATTCATCTTCTGTTTCATTTGGCAACTGTGCCCAAGCATCTGGGTACGGAACCTTCACTACGCCAGGCAACATTGGTCCCATCTTGCGCGCCATATTCAAACTACAGCTCGACATACTCAATGAACCATAAGTTGAACCATGATAAGCACCAGTAAAGCTCACTAAGTATTGGCGGCCTGTGTATGCCCGCGAAAACTTGATGATCGCATCATTAGCGTCGGAACCGGAATTTCCCCAAGTTAATTTAACTGGACCAGAAATTGGTGCCAAAGCACACAACCGTTCCGCTAATTTAGCTGCTGGAACATTGGCAAAATAAGCCGGTGTATATTGAATCAACTTGTTGGCTTGTTCGCTGATTGCAGCAGCGATATGTGGATGCGCATGTCCTGTATTTGTTGAAGAAGCACTCGCTAACAAATCAATGTATTCCTTGCCGTTAGCGTCGCGTAACAAAGCTCCCTTGCCTGATTCGATCGCAATATCGTAATATTGCACCCGTTGTGGTGATAGAACTTTGCTTTCATTTGCTAAAATCTTTTCGTTTTCCCCCATGAAAATAACCTCCCTAGTCTTTTGGTTCCTCATTATTTAAGTTTGAATTTCTCATTCCATAAAACAGGTAAAGCAAGATTCCAACCACAAACCACACTAAGGAATAAACCTTAGCTTGCTTGTCCAAGCCCATAAAGACGATAAATGAGCCAATAAAGGCCAGCGCCGGCATAATTGGATACCATGGCATCTTAAAGCCTGGTTCTGGTAAATCTTTACCTTCGCGCGGACGCAACTTGTAAATCCCCAGTGAAACAAACATGAAGGCGATCAACGTCCCGGCTGAAATCAGCTGTGACAAGGTGACAAATGGTAACACGGCACCAATCACAACAGCAATCACCGTCAAGAACAACAAAGCGTGGTTTGGCAAATTATTCTTGTTCAATTGACCTAACCATTTTGGCAACATGCCATCGCGACCAAATGAGTACAGCAGACGTGAACCAGCTAACATCATTCCGATCAAGGCGGTAAACATCCCAACAACAGCAATGGCCTGGACAACTACCGCAACTACTGGATGACCAGCGTGACGCAAGGCCCAGCCAACAGGTTCAGCGTTATCAACGTAGTTCGTATATTTGAACATTCCGACCAAGACCAAGGCTACGGCAACAAACAAGACCACAGCGATCACTAATGAGCCCAAGATTCCACGGGGCATCGTCTTCGAAGGATTCTTGGCTTCCGCTGCGTTGGACGCAATGGAATCAAACCCAACGTAAGATAAGAAAATCGATGAAACTCCGGCGTAAATTCCTTGCCAGCCCCCAAAGGCAGTGCCATCAGGATTGGGATGGTATTTTGGAATAAACGGTGTAAAGTTTTGTGCTTTGATTGCAGTGACACCCACGATCAAGAAGACGATCACTGCCAAAACTTTTAAAATCACCAAGACGTTTTCAACCCGCGCAGCTTCTGATGCTCCCCGTGATAAAACGAAGGAGACAATCAGCATGGCAACAATGGCTAACAAATCAAACCAGCCGCCATTCGTGCCTAAAGTATTCGAAATTTGGCGTGGCAGCTCAATTCCTAACGGTGTCAATAACCCGCGCAAATTAGCCGAAAGACCAGACCCAACAAAGGCGACCGCAATAAAGTACTCCGCCAGTAAGGCCCAGCCGGCGATCCAACCAAAACCTTCCCCAAAAATAACGTTGATCCATGAATAAGCCGAGCCAGCAAATGGCATGGTCGATGACATTTCGGCATAAGCGAAAGCCACCAAAGCCGCTACTAGCGCCGCTGCCAAAAATGACAGAGCCACGGCCGGGCCAGCATGTTTAGCAGCCACGACACCAGGTAAGGTAAAAATCGAAGTCGACACGATTGTCCCAACCCCTAAGGCCAAGAAATCCTTGACTTCTAAAACCTGCAGCAAGTGTTTATCCTTACTTTTATAGACCTCGGGATCTTCCTTACGGGTCATTTTTTTCCAAATGTTCACCATGATATTCTCCTCCTACTTCCTATGTACCTAGAACTAAATATGTTGCCTTTAACCATAAAAAAAGGCCCTATGAAGCACTTCAACTTCATAGGGCGTGTAGACGCGGTACCACCTATCTTTTATTTCGCATTAATTTGCGAAATCTCACATCACTTGTCGGATCAACGACAACGAGCGTTCCAAATAATGGTGGACGGCCATCAAAAGCTACATTAATTTCACTTTCACTGTTCAGAGGTGAGAGGTCACAGCCAGACTCGGTTTCTTTCAGCTAACGAAACCTCTCTGACAGAGTATTAGGCTATGACGATCCTCTTCAACACATTTTCATTCTAATTTAATTATAACCTAATTTATACCCTTAAAATGAGAAAGTCAAGTCTCTTTTTCATTTAGGTAACCGTTACCTATTTTTTTAAAAACAGTAACTAAGTCAACAAAGGCCTAGTTTACGGGGATAATGAGCCTTTATTCATAAACTGCAAAAAAAGTTAATGCAACATTACAAAAAGTTTTCCAGCACGCTCACCTTCAAAATTAGGGAGAATTTTTGAAAGATTAACAGCGCTTCCACTTATTTTTTTCAAAAAAGGACTTACACGAGCTAATTTTTTTGTGCTATGATAATTTCATTGCGCAAAAAGCGCCATGACAAACTTTTCCTCCCTCATTTTTAATGAAATTACTGGATTTTTGAATTTATTCCTACTTATTTAAATGTAAAAATGAGGCCAACCAGATCATCGTTTGTCAGCGCTGATGCAAATTGATGTTAATTAGACAGTTTAGAAAAGAGAGGTTTTATTTTAGTAGACTCATCAGAATCAAAATTTACGGCACAAAAGCCGCGCGTTGAAGTTAAGCACCCCTGGCTGACAATGGCCGGTATGATGATTGGTGCCTTCGTCGGAATGTTATCAGAAACATCCCTAAACATTGCTTTACCCCAGTTAATGAAGGTCTTTGGTTTGGAACCAAGTACCGTTCAATGGTTAGTCACTGGTTACATGCTTGTAATTGGGATCATCTTACCCTTCTCAAGTTTGCTGACCAAATGGTTTACAACTCGCCAATTAGTCATCTTCGCTTTAATTGACTTTATTGTCGGTGCTGTCATTTCAGCCCTAGCTCCTAACTTCGCCTTACTCTTAACCGGACGAATGATTCAGGGAATCGGAACTGGGATGATCATTCCATTAATGTTTACGGTCGTAATGACAATTTTCCCACCTTTCAAACTTGGTGCAGCGATGGGAATGTGTGCGCTAGTAATCATGTTTGCCCCAGCAATCGGACCAACTGTCACTGGTTTGATCTTAGGTAAGTTATCTTGGAACTGGATCTTTTGGATGTTTATTCCATTCTTAGTCTTGGCTTTGATTTTTAGTTTATTTAACCTAGAAAATGTTGGCCACGTAACTAAGCCGCACGTTGACGTTTTATCAATCATTGAATCAGCCGTTGCCTTTTCAACTTTAGTAATGGGTGTCAGCTTTGCCTCAAGTCTTGGCTGGACTTCTCCAGTTGTTTTAGGCTTATTGGTAGTTGGTATCATCGTTTTGACTTTATACGTTCGTCGTCAACTATCACTAACAGAACCAATTTTGAACTTAAGTATTTTCAAAAAAGCAGCTTTCGCTAAGGGGACTGCCTGTGTCATGATCGACTTCTCGATCATCTTGTCATCGATGTACCTCTTGCCGCAATACATCCAAAGCGGGATGTTGTTGGCTGTTGCTTTAACAGGGATCATCATGTTACCAGGTGGAATCGTCAACGCCGCTGTGTCTGCCTTCGCTGGTCGTTTGTATGACACAATTGGTGGTAAAAAGCCAGCCGTGATTGGTTTCGCCATTGCCGCTCTTGGAGCCTTAATGTTGTTATTTGCCAACAAAGACTCCTCGATCGCCTATGTCATTACAGCACATATCGTCTTGATGATCGGTGCACCGTTAGCGATGTCACCTTCACAAACTTTTGCATTGAATTCCTTAACTGGTTTTGAATCAGCTGATGGTAGTACCATTTTAAACACCTTACAACAAGTTGTTGGTGCGATTGCTACTGCCTTAGCTACAAGTTTCTTAGCTTTTGGTCAGCACGCATACGCTGGATCTAACCATGCGGCAGCCTTTACTAACGGTGTCCACTATGGTTTGTACTTCACCTTAGCATTAGCTATCGTCGGTCTATTGATCGCATTGACCTTTAATGAAAAGAAAACAGCTAAATAATTAATTAAAGCCTAGTCGCTCTTTGTGACTAGGCTTTTTTAATACCATTATTTCTTGTCTTGGCAAACAAGCAGACAGTCCTCTCGCTTGTAGGAAGGTTTCTCACAGTTCTTGTTTCAGACAGTGCTGGCTCGGGAACATACTTTGCTTGGCTTGACTCCAGATGGATGGTTTTGACCCTTCCTCTTGCAATCGTAGGGCCAGACTATTTCTGTTTGGCCCCCCTTTCATTAATCTTGGGGCCAGACTACTTTCGTTTGGTCCCTCTTTCCTTGATCTTGGGGCCAGACTCATACTGAAGTTCTTTTTTCTGGCTTTGATCCAGTCTCCCATCAACTGGTTAATACTTTGTCATTCTTTTAGCCAGTCTCCCGCTAACTGGTTAATATTCTGCCATTCTTTTAGCCAGTCTCTCGCTAACTGGTTAATACTCTGCCATTCTTTTAACCAGTCTCAACTAATTACAACTTATCTCAAACCAAAAAAAGGTCCCCACCTGCCTTATTCAAGGAAGATGGGGACCAACTAACAGTGACTTAGTCGACTATTAGTGTTTATTTCAATTTAATTAGTGAGCAGAAGCGCCACTTGTTACGTCAGCTTCTTCTTCCTCTTCTGGTTCTTCAGTATCAGCAGAAGCACCACTGACAACATCAGCTTCGCCGCCAGCTTGTTCTAAGAAGTAACCGAAAGGCTTCAAGCTTTGTGCTTGGTATTTTTCAACGAAAGCATTAACTTGTTCTTCTGATGAAGTTGCTGGGTCTAAGAACATGTGTTGTGTTGTGAAAGGCATTTCGTGAGTTAACTTAACGTCGATCAAAACAGGAGCACTTGTTTGAGCAGCAGCAGCCATAGCATCTTTGAACTGGTCAACAGTTTCAACAGTGTAAGCTTCACAGCCAAGACCTTTAGCAGCAGTTGCCCAGTCTGTAGCTTGAATATCAACACCAGATAATGGTTGATGTGAATCATCACGTTGTTCAGCTTCGATAAAGCCAAGTGTTTCGTTACTGAAGACGATGTTAACAATGTGCAAGTTGTACTTAACTTGTGTCAACAATTCTTCCATTAACATTGCGAAACCACCGTCACCGTTCAAGCTGTATACGTCACGATGTGGGAAGGCAACCTTAGCAGCGATTGCAGCTGGCAAGCCATAACCCATTGTTGCGTATTGGCCAGAAGTAGTCCACTTTTGGTCACCATGCATGTCGATCAAACGTTCAAAGTTGATGTTAACATTACCAACATCAACGGCGAAAACAGCTTTGTCGCTGGCAGTTCTGTCAATGATGTCAAAGATTGGTTCTGGACGAACAGGAACTTCTTTGCTGTCTTTGAAGCTATCTTGCCATTCACGCCAGTTCTTCTTGTCAGCCAAGGCTGCGTTAAAGAATGGTGTTGCTTCTAATTCTTCGCCAGCTTCAGCCAAAGCAGCCAAAGCCTTCTTAGCATCTGCCAAGACAGGAACATCAACAGAGTGACGTTTACCGATCTTTTCGTTATCAATATCAATTTGGATAACTTTAGCTTTTGGATTGAACAAGTGGATACTAAATGGAGAGTCAGTACCAACCCAAACCATCAAATCAGTTGCAAAACCAATTTCTGCACCTGGCTTTGGAGCAACACGGCCGGATGAACCAAGGTATGCAGGGTATTTTTCATCAAGGATACCTTTAGCTAAAACAGATGAAACTAATGGCATCTTGTATTTTTCAGATAAAGCTTTCAATTCAGGAGCAGCATTCTTGGCACCAATACCAAAGTAGATCATTGGGGCTTTAGCAGCCTTGATCAATTTAACTGCTTCTTCGATCTTATCAGCTTGTGGTTCTGGATAAAGAGGAGCTTGGTGGTTCTTAGCGTTTGTTTCGAAAGTATCATCGATCATAGCCCAACCGAAGTCCTTAGGAATTGTAACAACGGAAACACCATTGTGCTTGTAAGCTTGACGAATAGCTTCGTCGATCATACCAGGCAAGCTTTCAGCTGTCATAGCTGTCCGGTTCCAAACGGCAACGTCGTCAAACATTGGTTGTTCGTTCAAAGCCTGGAAGAAGTCGATGTTCATGTTAGCTGATGGAACTTGGGCAACGATTGCCAAAAGTGGTGTATGATCATGCTTTGCATCATACAAACCGTTCATCAAATGAACAGCACCAGGGCCGGCTGAACCGAAGCAGACACCAATTTTACCTGTTAGTTTTGAATCAGCAGCGGCAGCTAAAGCACCAGCTTCTTCGTGACGAACTTGAACAAATTTAATCTTGTTGCTTTGGTTGTACAAAGCGTTCATTGTTGAATCAAATGAACCACCCGGATAACCATAAATACGATCAACGCCCCAATCTTCGATAACTTTCAAGACTGCATCTGAACCACTAATTTTATTAGCCATAATAAAATCTCTCTCTTTCATGTTTAAAATTTAACATCGGCTTGTTAAATATCTTGCAATTCGAGCAACATCTTCCTAGGTAAAACGTTTCTCTTTTCGCCAGCCACACAAGCTAACGTTTTCATTAACCATAATCATCATAATTTGTTTACGCACAATCAGCAAGGTTGTTTTTATTGTTTGTGAGGTACTCATTTCCTAGGTGCTCGAAATAAATCACCTATTAAACGGGTAAAAAATTGTGGACAATCATTGCCATATCAACGTTTTATTAGGTTAATGAAATGGTCATTTTCACCCTAAATTTGCTGTAAAAAAAATTTAAAAAGCGGATAAATCTTTGTTATGTTGTGCACAACATTATTTTGAAAGCAGTTTCGTCCGCATTTGTGCAGGTGACATGTCATAGTGAGCTTTAAACTTTTTGTAAAAGAAAGACTTTGAAGTATAACCTACATAGTTGACAACATCGTTGATCGTGTAAGCCGGATTCTTTAGTAATTCTGTTGCCTGCGCCATCCGTTCATTCTCAACTAATTCCTTATACGAGTAGCCCGTGGTTTTCTTGAGCTCTGTCGATAAATAGCTTGGATTATAGCCAAAAAAGCTTGCCATTGAGGTCAGGGTAATGTTTTGGAAGTTTCGCTTAATGTATTCCGTGAAGTCCGCAATTTGGTATTTTGATTGCAAATTAATGCTGCTAGGATCAACATAGCAGTCGTTTTCTAACAATAACAAGACCAAGACTGCCAAGAGATGTGAGACTTTCTCACAGTATAAGAGGCCTGGCTCCACATACTCGATCAAAACGCGGTCGATCACATAGCTGGTGTTGTCCACTTTAGGAGCATTAAAGACGACATAGTGCTGGTCACGATAAACCTCAATAATTTGATTGATGATGCTAGCCACCGCAGACCGTGTGTTATAGACATTTTTTAAAAAATGCTGTAATTCAAACGAGCCGTCCATCTGGATCCGCACCAAAACGTCACCCCATTGTAGTGGTAAGATGCGATAATTGACTCCAGTATCCAAGAAAACAAAGTTGCCCCCTGCCACTGGAAACTCCTGTCCTTCAATGTTGATTGCCATTTTCCCGCTAAAAACGAACAATATTTCTGGCATCAACGTTTGATGCTGATGTGTTTTTTGATCATTAGTTTTTTCAATTTTGATGGTCATTCTCGAGCTTTTTTCACTGACTTTACTCATCGGTTTCAAGATGAATTCATCCTTACCCGGCAGCTGATCTTGTGTCATTAACTGCTTGAAGACATATTCACCAATTTTAGTCTGATCCATTAAATTCTTGCCTACTTTCTAATTTCAACTTCGTCTGTCAAATAGCCATTTCGTCTTTGTTAGTAATTGAGCAAAAAAATGTCATTAATTCGTCGAGTGCTCATTTCCTAGAAATAACCTTCTTTATTTTAACACTTCGCGCTTTTCTGGCAAGTTTAATTTCTATTCAAGCTAAAAGCAGTACCTTTTCTAACTAGTTGTAACTATTATGCATTGTTTATCACAAAGAAAGTTAGGCCTAATCAAACTAATTATTTTACCTTCACCCCTAATATACCAACCAGGATCTGGGCCTGCATGGGCGAGATAATACAACCCTTAAGTTTGTCAGCACTTAGTAACAAGGTCTCAAAATAACTGCTGGAAAAGTCGACATTTTTCAAAGGTGTTTGCAAGAAATCACTTCCGCTTAAGTCACACTTTTCAAAAACCAGCCCACCCACGATTTTCAACTCTTGAAAGTAGGCTTCATGCAGTCCAACTGCCATTAACTGGCAATCAGTGAGCTTAGAACCAGACACATTAAAGTAATCAGCCTTTGAATCAATAATCTTAACTTTCTTCCAACTATTATCCGCAAAGTTCGTTCCCATTAACTGACATTTATCAAAGATTGTTTGGAAAAAGAAACTCTCGCTAAAGTCATTATTCAAAAATTGACAGCTGACAAACTGGCAATCCAGCCATTCACTGTGGGAAAAATCACTTTGTTCAAAGCTACAATTCTTAAAGGTCACACTATCAAATCGTAAAGCTTCTGATGAATATGAAAAGTGACAGTCCACGTATGTTTCCCCTGTCTGAACTTCATCTAAGCTCAGCGTTTGTTGTTCGATCATCTTAACAACCTCCATTATTTCTGCGACTTTTCTTTAATCTTACCTGACTGTCAGGGGAAATCAAAGGCGGAGGACTTGAACTTGCTTCATAGTCGAGCTGCTCAAACTAGAACTCGAGCACCATCCAAACTCAGGATCAATGCCGAAACCGCATCATGCCCGGAAGCCTGTTAATGCTCGCCTTCTAACCGGGTGACTTCGCTCTGTGTACAAAAAAGCCGCATTCTTTTAATCAAGAATGCGACTCGTGTGGTATTTAACCTATTAAAATATCTTGTTTAATTAACCGATGAATTTAGCAGCAAATTCGCTGAATGATTTACCAGCGCCGGCCAAAAATTCTTTTGTGCCTTCGTTAGTGATGTTACCATTTTCGTCAGCTAGGTCAGCTGTGTTGCCGATGTATAATTCTGGTTGTTGCATTGTTGGCATGTCCAAGAATACTAATGATTGACGCAATGAATGATGTGCCAATACACCAGAGATACCAGAGATAGATTGAGAAGCAACCAATGCTGGCTTGCCTGCCCAAACACTTTGGCCCCATGGACGTGAAGCAACGTCTAAAGCGTTCTTCAATGCAGCTGGGATGTTACGGTTATGTTCTGGTGTGACAAAGATGAATGCATCTTGGTCCTTAACGTTCTTACGGAATTCTTCGTAAACTGCAGGAGAATCTGCATCAAGATCTTGGTTGTACAATGGAAGATCTGCAATGTTTAAGAAGTTAACTTCTGAACCTTCTGGCAAACCGGCAGCGATAGCTTTAGCAACGCCTTCTGAATAAGAGTTTTTACGAGTTGAGCCTACAATTACACCATATTTTGTCATATTTATAATCTCCTTTTTCCTTACAAAAAATAACTAAATTTGTCGATACATTTATTCTAGCACTTTACTTACAAAAAGCAAGTGTTTTTAAAAAAATAATTCATCTTTTTTGTTTTCCCTAACTTAAACCACCGTCAGACCAACAGTGAAACCGATTACAGTTAAAATATACCATTTAACAAACATGGACTGCAAGAAATTTCCCTCAACAAAAAAAGGCCAGCAAAATCCGCTGGTCTCACCTCTTTTAGCCGTATCCTTATTCGTCGATCTCGCCTAAAATTTGCATTTCAATTTCTTTTTGGATTTTCTTGGCTTGAATGGGATCACTATGCTCATACAGCAAAATTGCTTGTTTTAAATTAGCCATCTCCTGCTGGTCAAATGAAAAATCTAAGTCAAATTCTTCCCAGCTGTTTGCGATTCCTTCGTTAAAACGTTGGATCACAGAATTTTCATCGTTAACATACAGATCATAATCGGGAAATTCCGCTAACAAGCGGTACCCTGTCAAATCATCTTCGTACTCAGGATCCATAATGGTCACTTTACCTCCTGTGTTGACGTTTGTTTTATTTCGAGTTTTACTTTATCTCTTAGTTTAACAGATTCACCGGGATTTTGCTGAAATTTCTGGTTTGCATACATAAGTCTGCCTGACTTATGTGCATTTCCAACTAATGCAACAGAATGGAGCACTTTGAACTGCTTTCTTAGTCGAGCTCCGTAACTCAGAAGATTCCGCTTAACAAGCAAGAACCTTCAATGCCAAGTGCGCATTAAAGATTCTTACTCCTTAATGCTCGTTTTCTAACCGAGTTACTCCACTCTGTTATTTTAGTCGAGCTCCGTGAAACAGCAAGTTCCGCCTATCTAAACCCGGGAACCAATGCCTAAACCGCATTAGTCCTCGGGGTCCGATCATGCTCACTTTCTAACCGTTTCACTCCGCTCTGTTATTAATTGGCTGGTTTAATTTCTTCAGCTGTTCCCGGACATGTGCACTAAAATTACTATCTACCAACACAATCAAGGTATCGCCTGGTCTAATCAACGTCTCACCATTTGGAATCGCCGTTTTCTCACCCCGTCGGACACCAATTAGTAGAGTGTTTTCTGGCCAGTTAATATCTCGGACTTGTTGACCAACAAAACGACTATCATCAAAAACTGGCAATTCAACTTGGTCGTTTTTACCACTGATCACATGTAATTTCTGATCGACCGTCATTCGGCCTAGCAATGACTCATAAATTGGTGCTCCACCTAATAAGTCCACCACGATATAAGCTACCAATGAGGTCAAAGCCAGTGGTACCAGATGTTGTAACGAACCAACCATTTCGGTCACCAGCAAAATTGCGGTAAATGGTGCTTTCCCAATGCCAGCAAAATAGCCAGCCATCGCCATCACCAATAAGTCAACTAGGTATTGTTCCGGCAAAAGGTTTAGTTTAACCATGACTGCTCCGTATAGCATGCCAATTACCGCACCCAATGTCAAAATCGGCAAAAAGATGCCCCCTGGTAAACCAGAGCCATAAGAGACCATCGAAAACACAAAACGCACCACTAATAAGAGCGCCAAAGCCCCAATCAACGGCTGAACCTGTGCCATGTTGATGATGATTCCATTGCCGCCACCCAAAACGTCCGTAAAGAAATAACCGACAATTGGTAGTAACAGTAACGGAAAGACTCCATGAAAAGCACGAGGAATCCGTCCCAAAATTTTCTGGTACCAGACAGAGCTTTTCAGCAACACTCGCTGGTAAAAGTAACCAAGTAAGCCCAAGACTACGCCTAATAGCAGCAGATGCCAGTAATAACGCAAGGGTAAGCCTGGCACTGGTCCCACGTGCAAAACTGTTTCTAAACCGAAAACATTCATCGAAACCACATCGGCCGTGATCGACGCTGATAAGGCACCCATCCACACTAACGGCGAAAAGTTATGGTAAACTTCTTCCAAAATAAATAGCGTGCCAGCGATGGGCGCATTAAAAGCAGCCGATAACCCGGCAGCGGCACCACTAGCGATCAAAACTCGTCCGCCTCGTTCTGATTCATTGGTTAGTTCGGCGACTCCTTGACCGACAGCTCCACCTAACTGGATCGATGGACCTTCCCGTCCCAGAAACAAGCCGGAACCGATCGCCAAAATTCCCGTGACAAACTTGCGCCATAAAATTGACCACCACTTAAACTTAAACTGCCCTGCCAACTGACCCTCAATTTCTGGGATCCCTGAGCCTGAAATATGGGGCTGTTGTGTGACTAATTTGCCAATAACCACCCCTATGACCAGTAATATTGCCAAAACTCCCACGAGATACCATGGCTGTGAGTGGGCACTACGATAGACTTGTTGCCACAATCCTAAAGATTTTTCAATCGACCAGCGAAAGGTCCCCACAACGACTCCTGCGATTGCTCCAATCAAAACTCCTTTTAATATGTATATCAGATGAGCTGAATTGATCAGCTTCTTATTCTTGCTTTCCATTGTAACCTCCATTAACTTCATATTATCCTGAAACTAATCTTCTTTCTATTATAGCGCATTCTCAGCCGAACTTTGACCGTCAGTTATGAAAGCTTAAATCACGGGCTTGCATGTGCTATAATGAAAAACGTTGAAAATAGCGGTTAATTTCAGAAATTACTTAATAATCTATGATGGAGGAGAAATATATGCCGAAAAATAGCGACAGTCCCTCGTCGACTAAAAACCACATGTCCATTCCATGGGCTAAAGTCATTGGCGAACACGGCCAAACACCAGTGATTCAGTCGTCGTTGAAGGAAAAAGCGACAATTATTGGCCGCACTGGCTTGATCCTATTATCCTGTGGAACAGGGGCATGGCGTGTCCGTGACTCAATGAATTCACTAGCGCGCATCTTAGGTGTCTCATGTTCAGCAGATATTGGATTAGTCACGATCGAATATACTTGTTTTGACACCCAGGATAGCATTACTAATTCACTTTCACTCGTTTCAAGCGGAGTCAACACTGACAAACTAGCTGACATGGAATACTTCGTCAGTGCGTTTGAAAAAGAAGGTGCCTTTCTGAGTGTCGCAGAAGTTCACCAAATGTTAGACCAAATTATGCAAAAAAAGGCCAACTACCGCCCCTTTTACCAAGGATTAGCAGCGGCTTTTGCCTGTTGTGCCTTCGTTTTTCTCTTGGGCGGCGGTCCCATCGAAATGATTTGTTCCTTTTTCGGTGCAGGACTCGGCAATTGGCTCAAAGCAACGATGAACAGCAAACACATGACACTCTTCGCCGGCTTAGCCGCAGGAGTTGCCACAGCTTGTTTGACCTACCTGTTAATTTCACGCGGGTTAGAGCTCACATTTGACATTAACGTCGGTCATGAAGCCGGCTATATTGGTTCAATGTTATTTGCAATCCCAGGCTTTCCATTTATCACGAGTGGACTGGATATTGCCAAAACTGACCTGCGTTCCGGCATTGAACGCTTAGTCCACGCAGTTACGATTATTATTGTCGCGACATTAGTGGGTTGGATCGTGGCCTTAGCCAGCGATTTAAAACCGGACAGCTTTATCCCGCTTGGGTTAAGTCCACTAGCATTGATGTTATTGCGCATCCCTGCTAGTTTCTGTGGAGTCTTCGGCTTCTCGATCATGTTTAACAGTCCTAAAAAAATGGCTGCCACAGCCGGAGTGATTGGTGCCATCGCGAATACCTTACGTTTGGAATTAGTTGATCTAACAAGTATGCCACCCGCTGCCGCTGCTTTTATCGGAGCGTTAACAGCTGGCTTACTAGCTTCGATGGTCCATCGCAAAATGGGTTATCCCCGTATTTCGCTGACAGTTCCATCCATTGTGATCATGGTACCCGGACTGTATATGTACCGGGCAATGTATTACGTGGGGATTGGTACGATTGCCAGTGGAGCCCAATGGTTCATCAACGCCGCGATGATCGTCTTGTTTTTACCACTCGGATTAATTGTCGCTCGGATTTTAATGGATCCCGACTGGCGCCATTCTAGCTAATAAAAAACAATGTCTTTCCTGGAAAAAGGAGAGGCATTGTTTTTTTTAGCTGCGATATTAGTATAAAAAAACTATTTGAGGTCTTCTAAAAAATAAGTTGGCATCTACCAATCCTTGATTTTAAATCCATGCCTCATTAGTTTAACGTCTTTCTAAAACTCTAACTAGCCCGCTACCCGTTCAAAATTGATCAGTACCTTATTGGTTTAACGTCTTTCTAAAACAAAGATTTTGGCTTGTTTGATAAACTTGAAGATCAGTACCTTATTGGTTTAACGTCTTTCTAAAACTACCGTACCTTTTTGCCAGTGGCAATTCTTGATCAGTACCTTATTGGTTTAACGTCTTTCTAAAACTATATTTAATTAAATTCTAGTCACTGCATTGATCAGTACCTTATTGGTTTAACGTCTTTCTAAAACGAGATCTAGCTATTAAAAATAATGATGTTGGATCAGTACCTTATTGGTTTAACGTCTTTCTAAAACGTTGGAAACTGGGTTGTTACTCAAAAGTATGATCAGTACCTTATTGGTTTAACGTCTTTCTAAAACCACATAATTTAATTAGTCAGCTGGGATAAGGATCAGTACCTTATTGGTTTAACGTCTTTCTAAAACACTTGTTATAATTTCTCGATAGTTCAACGTGATCAGTACCTTATTGGTTTAACGTCTTTCTAAAACCCCCCACACATCGAGTGTAAGAAAGATGTGGATCAGTACCTTATTGGTTTAACGTCTTTCTAAAACTGTACTTCTGTTCGGCTTTAATACGTTTCTGATCAGTACCTTATTGGTTTAACGTCTTTCTAAAACACGATAAGGCGGATTATAACACCAATGCCCGATCAGTACCTTATTGGTTTAACGTCTTTCTAAAACAGGGTCACAGACACTACCACGGGCGAATGCGATCAGTACCTTATTGGTTTAACGTCTTTCTAAAACTAAGGATGATGGGTTCTTAGTGTTCTTTGGGATCAGTACCTTATTGGTTTAACGTCTTTCTAAAACACATGAAACGTGAACGTTTAACCAGTAGCGGATCAGTACCTTATTGGTTTAACGTCTTTCTAAAACAGCTTATTTGGAAAATGAACGTGCGTCTGTGATCAGTACCTTATTGGTTTAACGTCTTTCTAAAACAGGTACTGACTGAATCGGGTTAATACGCTCGATCAGTACCTTATTGGTTTAACGTCTTTCTAAAACCACCTTTCAATTGTTTAATTTCAGCCTTTAGATCAGTACCTTATTGGTTTAACGTCTTTCTAAAACGCTTTAAAGATAGCTTTCTTGTTGTCATCAGATCAGTACCTTATTGGTTTAACGTCTTTCTAAAACTCGTCCCAATCGTTGGTATCATATAAAGCAGATCAGTACCTTATTGGTTTAACGTCTTTCTAAAACCCTTTGTTCCTGTATATTGTGCGGTAACTTGATCAGTACCTTATTGGTTTAACGTCTTTCTAAAACATCGTGAACCTGTTGAAGTTGCAGAAGGAAGATCAGTACCTTATTGGTTTAACGTCTTTCTAAAACTGGGAACACATCAGAGTATACTGGGATGCTGATCAGTACCTTATTGGTTTAACGTCTTTCTAAAACAAAGCTTTCCAAGCGACGAAAACAACAACTGATCAGTACCTTATTGGTTTAACGTCTTTCTAAAACGAACTCCAACAATGCCCACACTTGTACAAAGATCAGTACCTTATTGGTTTAACGTCTTTCTAAAACCGTTATTTTTTAATAATAGTTTCATAAAGAGACGTCAAGCACTCAAAGGTCTCAATACCAATCAACAAAATCCTTGTCGATATAGTAAAAGTTGCAATTTGAATAAAAATTAGCTTGAGACATATCTGTGAACTCAATGAGAATGATTGGCTGAATTACGTCTTGTAGAAATTCAGCTAATTCCTCAATCTGACCAGCTGTTAAATAATGAGCGACATTATTTACTGCCAAGCAAGACTTTAGTTCACACATTTCATGAATCTGAATAATCGTTTTTATTATATCATACGCATCTGTTAAAGTCTTAGAATCAAGATGTGTATCAGTAAACTTCAGTACCTTTTTCAAATCAAAATCGTAGGTAATTTTCATTGGTAAATCCGTTAAATACAAGCTTTCTTGGATTACATTATCTAGTCTAACTGTAGCTTCATGAATTTTGTTACGTTGAACATCCGGCATGGCAGCAAACAATTTCTTTAAAACTATTGGCAAGTATCGCTTACTAATATCTTGCTGAATCATTAAATCTCCCAACCAATCAATTGATTTATTTACTTCCACTAGTTCCATCTCATCATTCAAAAACCTCAACAAATCTTTTTGTCCTTTAAGACTTAGAATTAAATCACTATAAACTACTGAACTATCGGTTGCAATGACCGTAATCTTACCTGGTTCGATATTAAATGGTTTGTGGGTTGCGTATGATAACTTCACAAAATCAGCGTCCGATCTGAACTATTACGCACATCCTCAACTGGCTTTCCCACTAAGAAATGGGAATCATTATACTGCTTTTCAGTCAGCATAAATGTTTGAATTAAGCCATTAGCTGGCAAAAACTTCTCAATTCTCTTTTCCATAAATGTGGCTGACTTTCGATTAATACAGACCCGGACATAAACAGAATATTGCACCATCACAAAGCCTTCATTAATTAGTGACTTCCTAAACGTTCGATAAGCCTTACGTTGCTGGCTTGTTTCAACTGGTAAATCAAACATTATCATTAATCGCATGACTTGGTACCTCATTAGTAAACTCCACCTCAATCTTAACCTGATCACTATCTTCATTTAAAAAGTTTAAACAGTTACGTACGTGTACGCTAATTGCATTTTTTAACAACATCTTTTTATCATTAAACTTAATTTCTAGGCTCAACATTTCAACTAGTCCATATTTAACATCAGGCGTTAATTCATTAAATTTTTGTCCTGCAACCCAGTAATCAATGATTGGTCGAAACGGTTCCATTAAATCTGACCCTAAATTAAAACTATTTTCTTCGCTATGATGGTGAATTCCAATATAAGTTAAGTATCCACTGGACACAATTTCTTGATTAACAGTTGATAATAAAATTGAATAACCATAATTCAGTGCTGCATTAACTGGAGATTTTTTCCTCCTCGTAAAATTTTTTTCAAATAATAACGGAAAATATTTTCTCGCAGCTGTAGCTTCGCGGTTAGACAGGTCATTAATTTCAATTTTCTCTAACTCGTGGTTAAGTTCATTAACCTCATTTCCATATAGTGCTAAAACTTGCATTTGATTCTTAATTTTGGCAAAGACAATTTTTGTCCATAAATTAGCTTGCCTTGAAACTGGCCAGGTCATCTGTTGCTCTATTGAATCTACATCACGTGTATTCGGATAATAGCCTACCGTCTCACAAACTGGTTCATGCATCTCATCCGAGAAAATCACCTTAACCTCATTTTTAGTTAATTGACTAATCAAAGCCGTTGTAATCACCGCTTGTGTTGTATTAATTAACAATAAGCTAATATCTTCTAGCGGAATTTGACTAATTCCATCCCTGGTCTGCACCGTCATCATCCGAGAAGCATAGGATAATTTCGCATGCTGAGTAATAATCACAGATCTCCATCCCATTTTCAAAAACACTCCTTGTCATTAGATTGGTAATGCTATATAATTATTTTGTCGGGTAGCTCCCGACTAGATCTACCTTATTGGTTTAACGTCTTGTTTTAAAATCAAACAAAGCATTAATTGCTGAGTTTATACTTCTGATCCGTTCTATTAACGGACACTACATATTAGAAAAGGAATCACCCTATTGAAGAGTGATTCCTTTTTTGTACCCTTATAAATCTTTTAATGCCACTCTTCGTTCAAAAATTCCAGTTGGAGATTGATAACACAAAATTGCATTTTCAGATAATTTTATATTTGGTTTAAATTGCATTTTTCCAAACTCTGTTCCTACACCTGTCAAATATTTTAGGCTCACATATGATGCATTAGCGTGTAGCCCTACCAATATTCTGCTTAAAGTTTCCAATTTTCCAATTTGTTTAACCTTTTTCCCCTCATATTCATTTTTAACTGGAATTTCAATGAACTTTTCGCGAGAACTATGAAGTGCATTTCTAAAATCACTTTTATCATACAGTTCAAAATATTTGTCCATCTGTTTCAATATTTCATCATAAACTTCATCCAATTTTTTAGAATCAAATTCGTTCATAGATTTTATCGATTTTTCAGATAATACTAACTGCTTTGCATTATGCTTCATGGTTGAGCTACCTATCATATATTTTTGTTTTCCATCTAAAACCAACTGATGATATCCTACTTTCGGAATAACTACATCAAAGTTCACAATTTTTTTCTTTTTTCCATTAGATAATCTCTTAGACAAAACTTCATGTAGTGTTTCATTAAAAGCATCAACTCCTTCTTGCTTCTTACGTTTTAATAAATCGGCTTCGCGACGGGGTACCCCCACAACCTTATACTCACTGCTATTTATATTTTTTATAATAGCCATATATGCATCTTTATTATTGGTATAGCCACCGTATATTTCCGTTGGTTTATCATTTTTAATCGGAATCAATGTACTCTTCGCATCCGCAATAGCTGGCAAAACCGTTTGCTTAAACATTGCATCTTGATGTGTCGTAACTTCATGCGAAACCAACATATACTTAAAGTTATAAATTTTTTTGAAATAAGCAATATCGTGTTCACGGCTCCATAACAATTCACCATTGCCATCTACATATTTAGTAGTCTGTTCATTTTCAATATCATGTAAAAAGTTAAACTGTTTCAGCTGGACATCATCAATCTTCTTAAAATGTCCATAGGTAAAGTACGAACGGAGTTTTGGATAACGGCGATAGAGATAATTACCCAAGAAGGTCGTTAAATAAGCATCCAGTGCATGATGATAATCATTCACATTTCTGTTCTTAATTAAGCCAAAATCCTTCCGAAGCTGCGAGTTCATCTTTGCTCGGACCTCAATAATTTCTGTTTGACCCTGATATTTTTCATTCAAAATTTCAGCGACTAACCGAATTACCTGACTTGTTTCCACTAATTGCCGTTTGATAAAGCCTTGCGCCGTATACTTACCAATCGACTCTGGATCAGTAGTCAAGTTGACTAATTTTCTCTGCGAAATTAATCCATTCTCAGCTAATTTTTTCCACAGATTTCTAACAGAATTATCCTGAATTCGATGCTCCGAAAAGTTAGCTAACGGAACGCTATCCGATTTTTTATTATTAACAGCTGCGCTAACCAGCACGCGGTTATCAAGTGAATCATCCTTAATAAAGGCCTGTGGCAGAATATGATCAATCTGATAATTACCGATTTGATCAATATTAATTGGCTTTCCTGTATAGATATCTCTTCCTAGCTGTGTAAAATACAAGAAATACTTATCTGTCATTACTTGTTTGCTATCCGTAAAGCTCTTTAATGTTCCTTGCATTTGTTTTGCTTCAGCCAATTCTTTAGCCGCTTCTTGGTAAGCTAACTCAATTTTTCTCTGTCTGTCAATAGTTCTCCGTGGGTTTTTATCAGGTGAACGCGTAAATTCAAGCGAAATTTTTTGTGGAGCTACTCCCATCGCCGTCTGGATATCGTCAACTACTTTAAAGACCTGACGAATTGCTTTCTTATTTTGCGGAGAAGTGTATGCATCGTCTAAAATATCCTCTACCAGTTGTTGACTAATACCATCGCCTTGTTGTTCCTGTTGATTATCGGTAAAGAAGCGATTATTTGCATCATGAATGGTTCTACTAAAGCCTTCCTCTGCTTGAATTTGCATAAAGTTTTTCTGTGTATCCCAAAGTTGATCCATAATGGAATAGCCATTGTCATCGATAATGTCAGTTAGTAATTTAGCTGAAAGTCTCCCCCAACCTCGATATCTCTTATTAACCAACTTTTTCTTTTGTTCCTCAGTCAACCAGCTAATTTCATCCAGTTTAACGTCATAAATTTGTTTATCTTCAAAAATTGTTGACCACTCAATGATTCTTTCAAAATCTACCTGTTTACTTGGATCATCCACTGATTCACCAAAAATGTGTTTAAAATCAATGTACGTGGATAAACTAGAGTTAAACTTCTGTGGATCTGATAAGCCAGTAATCTTCGGATTGATGCTATATCTACCTTCAGACGTAAAATAGTTTTGAATTTTTTTAACGTTAACTGTTTTGTATTTTTCAAAAACCTGGTGATATATTTCTTGCTTGTCATGCTTATTTAATTTGTTTCCATTCACCCGAATAACATTCAATTCGTTTAAAACTTTATATTTTTGATATAATAAACTTTCATCTGGTAAGACATCTTCACCCAGTAAGTAACTATCCTTGGTTGTCATTCTCCGAATAAATTTATCTGCAGATGCCATTCGGTCTACTTTTTCATCAAAGTTCCACGGAGTGATCCGTCCAGGTTCTTTTCGAATCATCCAGGCAAAGCTCTTACCTGACGTTTTCAATTGGTCTTCCGCCGTAATCAATGGTCCCACATAGTATGGCACTCTAAAAGCCACTAATTCACTTAATTTATACTTAGCCTGGCTCTTATGGCTTGGATTTAGTTCCAATAAAAATGGGTAATACTTCCCTTGATTTTCAATAATTTTCTCTAGCTCATACTGATGTAACTGATGAGGAATTACACCATTAGCCGAAGTTCTTTGCTTAGGCATAAAGGTTTCCATGTCAATTAAGCTCTTAATTTCAGCAGAAAAAGCAGATGCTTCCAGATTTTTTTCAACTGTCTTATAAAAAGTGGCTTGTTGCTTGCCCTCTTTACCGCCACCATGAATATATTGCTCATACGCGGCACGTAATTGTTTGGCTTTCTTCTTATCTTTTGTAATTTCAATCTGTTGTTTTAATAAAGCAAGATGCTCGTGATGAGCATTGTATTTATCAACCATCGATTCAGAAACTGTCTTACCATCAGGCACAATTCCGTTTAACACAATTTGTGAATGCCACTGGTTAATAGTCTCTAACACTTTTTGTTGTGAGCTAGTCAATTGGCCCATTAATGCTTCAACTTTATCATCTGCGTCTTCAGCATCTAACTTGAAATTCGCTTCATTGTCTTCCGTCTCTAAACCTAAAACGACATCAAATTTCGCTTTATTACCTAAAATTGCCTTACAAAATTCACTAACAATTTTTTTATTGATTTTCGCTAAATCCTTATTCTGATCAGTTACTGTTAATAACTTAATAACTTGCTTTTGCTTGTCCGATCGGCTAAGGTCATTATTTAATAATATTTGTGCTACCTCAGCGATCTTTTCGTCTTCTAATTGGAACTTAGTCTCACCATGTAATTGTAAGAACAACTCATTTAACTCTTGAATGCCCTGGTTAAAATCAAATTTTCCTTGTTGTACATCTTTCACTGAAGTATGGACCAAAAAGTTTCCCCGATACTTTACAATATGATGGATTGCCAAATAAATTTCTCGGATATCAAACTTTCTGTCTTCCGTCATCAACTTCTGGCGCAAATGGTAAATCGTAGGGTATTTATTATAAAAGTCAGAATCACTCGTCTCTGGAAATAATAGCGAACCAGTAAATTTCTTTTTACTATCCTTAGGTGAAATACTTGATTGCTTTAATCGTGCCAAAAAATATTGATCCGTTTCAGCAAGATATGGCGCAAAAATTTCTTCTAATAAGCTCAAACGCCATTTACGCCGACCTAATCTTCTCTTAGTTGTTCGAAAACCACGGCGCTCAGCCGCAGTTTCCCCTTCTTCAAACAATCTAACGCCAATATAGTTCTTACCTTTAACCCTAACCAACTTGTTAAGTTCATCAGTCACAGCAAAACCAATTGAAGATGTTCCAATATCTAAGCCTACATTATACTTATCAACTTTCACTAAAGATGTCCTCCCTAAATTTTGTCAAATTATTTGGAAACAAAAACCGGATAACACTTCAATTATACTACCAACTAAACGTTTTCATAGCAATTTTTAAATATTCATTGATACTACTTTTGAAATTATTATCTTTAAAAAAATATGCATTGTATACTGTATATCAATAAAAATTGTTAGATGCTATAAAAAAGACCCAGTTCCTATTTTTCGGAACTGAGTCTTTCAAATTTATTACTATTTAATTGGATAGCCGCCGCTTAACCACAGGCCTAAACCTGCAACCACTACAACCAAGATACCTACAAGCCAAATTAATCCTGTAGAAATTTCACCCTTAGTTTTCTTAGCAAATGACATTTCAATCAAACCAATGACTAGGATCGCCGCAACGATTTTCACAATCGTTAACACAGGATTCCCGTCCCAAGCGTACTTAAACATCACGATGCCGCTCACGATTAAAACCACATAACATAGTCGCGCGATCATCGCCCAAATTTTAGTTTTTTGCGCTGAACCAACCAGTCCAGCCACAACCGCCACTAACAAAATTATTCCAAATACTAAATGAAACCATGCCATTAAAATCCATCTCCCAAAATATTAATTCACCTTTTATTATACACTTTCAGGCTATTTATGGTATGGACTCCCCGCATTGATCATATACGCCCGATAGACTTGTTCAGACAAAACCAAGCGCATTAGCTGATGCGGCAATGTAAAACGGCCAAAGGAAATCTGGGTATTAGACCGCTTCATCACTGCTGGACTCAGCCCTAGCGACCCACCGATTACAAAGGTGAGATCACTATGTCCATAAGTGGTGAGCGCATCAATTTCTTTGGCAAACTCTTCTGATGTACGTTCCTGACCTTCAATTGCTAAGGCAAACACATACTCCCGGTCTTTGATTTTGGCCAAGATTCGTTCACCTTCACGCTCTTTGACACCCTCCATTTCAGCTGGGCTTAACTTCTCTGGTGCCTTTTCATCGGGAACTTCCACAATTTCAAACTTACAGAACTTACTCAAACGTTTCGCGTATTCTGCGATTCCTTGTTTCAAATACTTCTCTTTTAACTTACCCACACCAATAATCTTAATATTCACACCAAATCACATCCTAATAACAATTTATCCACAGAGTTATCCACAGTATCCACAGAAAAAAGTACTACATCTTGGTACGAACTAATTTTCGTCACAAGATTTATTGTTTACCGTTTTTTGGACTTATCCACAGTTATCAACAAACTTGTCCAGTTTATATTTTTTATAAAAGAGTCACTGCATTCCCTATAATTAAACGCAAAAACGCTTTATAATTTCTTTAAAATCTGTAGTTATCAACATCTTCCACCGGTGCTGTGGATAACTTGTGAACATACTTTTTCCTTTATCTCTGCTGACTACTCCTTTATTTTGGCATGTTTTCCCGAAAAACACAAAAGTTATTCACATGGTTTGTCAAAACGATGTTGATAAGTCAGATTTTCTGCTTTCCTCACTACAAATTAGTTCGGCTTTCACCTCACTTGTGAGTCAGCTTGCCAGCAAATCTCACGCACAATTACTGCCCTAATTTGGTCAAAAAAAGAAGCTTGCCCTCTGACAAACTTCTTAATTAAACTTATCTTTCATTTGATGCCGTTGAAGTATTGGCGTCATTCGCCTCTAGCGACAACTTCACGTTAGCTGTTTTTTCTTGGCCATTGTGATAGTACTTAATTTTAACAGTCTCACCAATCTTATGCGCATACAGTGCTTCACGCAAGCTGACAATATCTTTGACCTGTTTATCACCCAAACCGGTGATCACGTCATACCGGCTGATTCCAGCAGCCTTTAATGGTGAGTCATCGTTGACCTTCATTACAACGATCCCACTCGTGACATTTTCTGGCAGCTTCAACGTCTTTTTCCGGTCAGACGAGGAAATGTAATCGAGGTCTAATAACGAAATTCCGAGCGCTGGACGACTAACTTTCCCATTAGTAGCTAACTGGTTGACGATTTCGACCACTTCATTACTTGGAATTGCGAAACCCATCCCTTCCACTGAGGTGCCGCTTGAACCAGCACTGGAAAGCTTCATGGAGTTGATCCCAATCACTTGTCCCGCAACATTAACTAGCGGGCCACCAGAGTTACCAGGATTGATTGCTGCATCAGTTTGAATAACTGTCGCTTGTCCAGTCGCCACTCCAGCACTATTAGTCACATCGATTGTCCGTTTTTTAGCAGAAACGATTCCTTGCGTCAAAGAAGTTGCATAATCTGAACCAAGTGGTGAGCCAATTGCTAAGGCTGTTTCACCCACCGTAATTTTATCGGAGTTGCCAAATTCAGCGACTTGAGTCACATATTTGGCATCGATTTTCAAGACAGCTAAATCACTGACTGAATCGTGACCCACGACTGAGGCACTCAACTTATGACCATCGTTCATCAAGATTTCGACCCGGTCCGCGCCCGAGATCACATGGTTGTTGGTGACTACAAAGGCTGTATTACCCGTCTTCTTATAAATCACACCTGAACCTTCACTAGTTTGTTCCGCTTCTGATTCAGTCTCCTTACCAGAATCACCATACATCCCCGCAATCGAGCTATTTGGATCTTCCTTGGCATATGCTTCAACAGAAACGACTGCATTCTTAATTTTATTGAAGGCATCGCTGGCATCAGAACTGACCTTCACGTTCAAGTGGCTAACTTTCGTTTTAGCCTCTGCCTTTTTCACCTTCTGGGTCTGTTTAGGGGCTGGCTTACTCTGATTTTCATGATAGGCATACCCGCCTACAACGGCACCACCACCGATAATTCCAGCAACTAGCGCCACGATAATCGTTTGCCACAGCTTGGGACCCCGTGGGCCTCCTGTATTTTGTGGTGTACCATGGCCTGGTTCAACTTCTTGATATTCACCATCGAACTGTTCATTTTGACTCATGCCCAAACTCCTCTCATCACAATTATTTACTATTAATTATAATTTATCGCTCCCACTTAAATGATGGGATTATACAAATATTACCATAAATTTAAACTTCTGAAAAAGAAAAGAGAGCGGAACAAAGCGGTTAGCTCCCGAGCACTATCGGAGCTCGACCTTTAATGCGGGCTCGGCATTGAAGACAAGTTTGGATAAGCGGAACTTTCTGTTTCACGGAGCTCGACTAAGAAGACAGCATGAATCAGCCCCATTAATCAAAAAAAGCGACACCAAGCAGTTGCTTAGTCTCGCTGAATTATTTTAGATAATCGTCAGATCAGTTGCCTGGGTCGGATCAGTATCCAACAGGGCAAAGTCGTGGTCGACGGCGAAATCATGACCTTGCATCATGGTTTGCACGGTTAAATGAGCCAATGATTTAACATTGTTTTCTTGACTCAAATGTCCTAAGTAGATCCGCTTAGTCCGGTTACCCAAAGCTTTCATCAAGCCGTTAGCACCATCTTCGTTGGACAAATGACCGGTGTCGCTTAAAATTCGCTGTTTCAATGGCCAGGGATAGCCGCCCATCCGCAACATTTCCACGTCATGGTTACATTCAAATAAATAACCATCGGCATCACTGATCGTCCCCAATAAACGTTCAGACACATAACCAGTATCCGTGACGATCGCAAATGATTTATTATGATAGTGAACGTCATAAAACTGTGGGTCTTGTGCATCGTGTGAAACACTAAAGCTTTCAACGTCTAAACCACCCAAGGACTGAACCTGTCCTGGTTCCAGGATGTGCTTTTGCTCGACTGCAATTTTCCCAATGCGACTTCCCATCGCTTCCCAAGTTCCTTCATTGGCGTAAACATCTAAACCATAGCGGCGCGCCAAAACACCAACACCTTTACTATGGTCAGTGTGTTCATGCGTCACAAATAAACTATCAACATTTTTCAACGTCCTGCCAATTGAATTCATTAATTCTTCTAATTTTTTTCCTGATAAACCAGCATCGATTAGAATTTTATGGTCGGGTGTTTCCACATAGGTCGCATTTCCCGTGCTTCCACTGGCTAAAATACTAACTTTTAAATTATCTTCATTTTCAGTTTGAGGCATTTTAAGGTGATCCCTTTCTTGAAGTTTCCGTTTTCTATACTACCAGCTTCAGTCCACTTTTTCCATTATTTGCCAGTTAATTTGACCCACTTGGCCTAGGACATTCAATTTATTTGCCAAATTTAAGGCGCTTTCAGCGTAATTCATTGCCCCCTTTGCTCATTAGGGTATAATAAATTGAGTACTACTTAATAGCTATTTTGAAAGGAAGAGTTACCTTGATCAATTCAATTCTACTTTTAGCCGCTGTTGGATTGTTTGCCGGCATCTTCGGCGCAATCTTTGGTATCGGCGGCGGAATGATCGTAACACCGGTCTTAACGATTGGCTTAGGCCTCGATATTAAGTACGCAATCGGTGCCAGTATCATTGCGGTCATCGCGACTAGTTCCGGTGCATCGATTGCTTATTTGAAAGACGATATGCTGAACTTGCGTGTGGCGATGTTTCTCGAAATTGCCACCACAGTTGGGGCAATTTTGGGTGCAGTTTTAACTGGCGTCTTACCCTCCAAGGCCTTATTTGTCTTATTCGGCATGTTGCTGATTTTTTCATCCTGGAACATGGTACGCAAACTACGTGCCAGCAAAGATGAAGAGGTCAACACGAAGACTGATATGTTGTCCAATAAGTTACAACTCAACAGTACCTATTATGACCAAGCCTCCAAAAAACAAGTCGACTATAAGGTCGCTAATGTGCCTGGTGGTTTTTCCATGATGTTTGGCGCAGGACTTGCTAGTGGACTGCTAGGAGTCGGGAGCGGTGCTTTCAAAGTGATCGCCATGGATACGATTATGAAGATGCCCCTCAAGCCTTCTAGTGCTACTAGTAACTTAATGATGGGTGTCACCGCAGCAGCCAGTGCGACCGTGTATTTCTTTAACGGTTCTATTAAACCAGAAATTGCTGCTCCATTGGCAATTGGGATCCTGGTTGGAGCAACACTCGGTTCGCGCATTATGCAGCACCTGCAAGCTAAGCTATTACGGAAAATTTTTATTCCAGTTCTCTTTTTGATTGGCTTACAAATGTTCCTGAAAGGATTTGGGGTGAGCTTCTAAATGACAGATGAAGAAAAGAAACGCCATGCCGAAATGAACGAAATTGAATTAGTGATCGGCCATGTCTTACGAGTTGGTGTGATCACCGCAGCAATCGTGATTATTCTCGGACTCGTTTTAGCACTAATTACAGGGAAAACCGGCTATCCAACCGACACTTTTCCAACGACATTCACGACGATTTTCCAAGGGGTGCTAGCTTTCAAACCCTTTGCGATTACCATGTTAGGCCTCTTCTTATTGATTCTGACCCCCGTATTACGCGTCGTCGTTTCAATTTATGCCTTCGCCAAGGAAAATGACCAGATGTATGTCTGGATCACAACTTTGGTCCTAGTTATTTTGTTATTTGCCATGTGGATCGGTTACCACGGTTAAGACTGAGAAACTAAAAAAGACTGTCACAGTACTGACAGTGAGTTGCGATAACTCACATTGCCAGTCTGTGACAGTCTTTTTGTTTGAAGTGCTAAAAGCTTTTGGGAAACAAACAGTTTGAGCCATAGTCGAGCCAACAATGGACCTTAACCGTTTCACTCCGCTCTGTGGTTTTTAGTCGAGCTACTTGAAACAGAAAGCTCCGCTCTGTGTTTCTTAGTCCATAACCGCGCCATTAAAGGCATTGATCCGTCGGTAAACAGTCGTTCCACCCGTTTTAACTGAGAAGTTCCAGGTTGGAATATAAACTGTACTGCCGTTCACACTTAAGAGCTTCGTGTAGCCTAACGTGCCCCAACGCACCTTAGAATTTGCCGGGAGTTTATTATACTGGTACAGCCACACCAGTGCCCGCTTCTGACTAATGGTCGTCTTCTTTTCTCGCAAGATTTCAATGTCTTGCAGGTAGGCTTGCGAATAGCCCGTCACATAGCCATGAGAAAGATTAAACTTCAAAAAGCCCTGGTCCGAATCAACTTGTTTGCCATACACCATCTGGGTGTAAATAATCTCAGTTTTATTCGAAAAATTGGCATTATACTGGTACTGTTTGCCTTCGATCACAATTTTAGGGTTATCTTTTAATTCATCGATCGTTTTTTGTGGTTGTTCTGGACTTTTCACCTTCACCTTTTTATCCAAAATAACGCTGAGCTTCTTATCCGTGCGGGAATACTCCGCCTTATTTTGGCCTAGTTGCGCAATTCGACTAGCTAAATAATCATCATTTGGACTTGCCAAATAATAACCATCATCTTCTTTAGTCGACAAATTCGCTGGATAAGTGATCTGGTCATCTTTCAAACTTCGCAAGGCCGAGGTCGTTGTCTTAGAACCACTGGCGTTACGCTCCATTTCTACCCCATTTTGATTATAGTAAGCACCAATCAAGAAAATATCCAAGGCGATAAAAGCAATTAAAAAGATCCATTCGATTCTTCTAAAATTCATAACTTTCCGCCTTTCTATTCAGATATTTCGCCGGTCAACATTTTTTGCGAATCAACCCAACTACCGTTATATAACACGAAGTATGTTGGTATCAAATCAATGACCTGCTTTGTCGAGCGATTGACCTCTGCCCGGTAACCGACCCGGATACTCTTCATCTTGGCTGGAGAAATTCCACTTTTAACCAGCTGGTCCCAAACTTGTTGAGTTGGCGGCAAATCAGTCGTTCGCTGCTTAGCGGGGACCGGAATCTGTAGGGAATATAGTGAGAAATCAAGGCGTTCGCCTGTCGTCCCTGCCAGTTTGATATGGTAAGTCCCATAATTATTGTCGGCCAAAATTGGAAAAGCATTGATATAGGACCGGTAGATAACCTGATGCTCATTGGAATTATATTCATCATAACGAACATCATCCAAGAGCCGACCCGTTTCTTGCAGATGTGCAAAGCCCTGAGTTAAGTCCTTAGATAAGGTTTCGTTATCCGAAGTATCATGCGAATAATTAGAGTAGTGGATCAAGCCTGTTTCATTTTCAACTGTCAGTCGTTGCCCCGAATTATCATAATAGACCGTTTCTTTGTCCTCTTTACGAGAATTAACTGAAGAGTTAGTATTGCCTAACAAACGGGTAACGAAAGTATTGACGTTATCTTTATTAGCCAAATATGAATATTGTTGGACCTTGACGTGATTAGTGTAAAAACTAATATATCTACCATTTAAATATTTAATTTTGACCGGTGTCTGGGTCACATCTTTAGACTTGACCATCGACCGTAAATTCTTAAACTGCCCATTTTTCAAAGACAGTTGTGTTACCTGAAAGTTATTATCATTTAACAAATACACTTTGGGCTTTTGTGTGAGTCGGACTGCGATGCGATTAAACTTCCGACCTGTTGAAGCCTTTTCCGGGATCGTTAACATATCCGCCAACTGTCCTGGGGCAATTTCATCTGGAAATGCCAGCAACACCATTTGTTCTTGTTGCAAAAAGGTCTCATAATCTTTTTTGGCATAGCGTTTCACCGGACTGACCCGCTTAATTTTCCAGGTCTGAATATCATGGCGGATATTTTCAGTTAAATCCAGTTTCAAACTCGCTTGCCGTAAACTCTGCCCGTTTCTATTATAAGTAATACTTGTTGGTTGGTAGACGTCTGAGATCCGCGACTTAGCGGTATCGGCGCTGCCTTGCTTATTTTTAGCTGTATCCGTGTCATTTCTCGTCGTATTTTGGAGATAAGTCGGATTGACCCAGAGCAGTGCAGATAAACAAATGTTCAAAGTTACAGCAGCCGTTAAAGTGTAATGTAAAATACTATCCTTGATCTTCATTCCACAACTCCTCTTCTCCGTATTCTTCATATGGCAAGGAAATATAGAAAGTTGACCCCTTGCCTTCGACTGATTCGACCCAAATTCTGCCATGGTGCATCTCAATCACTTCACGTGAAATTGCCAAGCCTAAACCAGTTCCGCCCTGTGCCCGTGAACGTGCTTTATCCACGCGGAAGAAACGGTCAAAGATTCGATTCAAGTCTTTCTTCGGAATTCCCAGGCCTTGGTCAGCAATACTTAAAATTACGTGTTGGTGGGTATCGACCAATCGACAAGTGATTACACCGCCATCAGGAGAATATTTGATAGCGTTATTCATGATATTATCAATGACTTGGATAAACTTATCCGGGTCAATTTCTGTCCAAACTTCACGTTTAGTAAACTCACGCTTGATTGAATAACGTTTAACTTGTTCAGTTTGAGCATCATTTTGGTCAGTTTTGATCATCATATCAAACCGGTTCAAGATATAAGTAAAGAGCTCATTTAAGTTAACTAACTCTAGATCCAATTTCGCTGTTCCAGAATCCATCCGCGACAGACTCAGCAAGTCGTTGATCATCCTGATCATCCGGTCCGTTTCATCCTGTGTCACTTTCAAGAAAGTTGGAGCAACTTCTGGATCTTGCCAAGCACCATCACTTAAAGCCTCAATGTAGGACCGCATACTTGTCAACGGTGTCCGTAACTCGTGCGAGACATTAGACACAAATTGTTTTCGATCACGATCAATTTTTTGTTGTTCCGTGATATCATGCAACACACACACTAGACCAGAAATAAAGCCAGATTCTCGCTGAATCAGTGAGAAATAAGCGTTTAAGACCTGACCATGTTCTTGATCTGATGTATCTAAAACGATCGTATCCTGGTTTTCCAACAAGTCACGCAGCGTGTAATCTTCTCTGATTCCTAACACATCCAAAATTGAACTACCCTTTGCTTGGTAGTCAGACGAAATGTTTAAAAATTCAGCAGCCATGTCATTAATGATTGTGATGTTTCCTCGGCGGTCTGTCGCTAAAACCCCATCTGACATGTGAGTCAACACTGAGTCCAGTCGCCGCCTTTCTGATTCCGACTGTTCCCGCGACTCTTCCACACGCACTGACAAGTTATTGACTGCTTGCGCTAATTCACCCAACTCATCATTACCATAAACGTGGACATGTCCAGAATAATTTCCATCGGCAATTTTGGCAGTTTGTTTCTTCATTTCATCAATTGGTCGAGTAATTGCCCGGGAAATTAAAATCGCCAAGCCCATCCCGATTACCGTTGCCACGATCGCAGCTGTCGCAAAAATCAACGTTACACCATCAATTGAATCATACACCGACTCTAAATCTGCCCGCAAATATACGGCACCTACCAGGGTATTACTATTACCACTTGAGCTAAATAAGGGTGTGATCGAAATATAATAGTGTTTATTATCTGCCCGATTAAAGGTCGTTTCGCTAAAGGAACGTCCGGAATACAAGACACGTTTGACCCGACTATCGGTGTTCTTTTGACCCACGATTGCATGACCATTGGCGCTTGTTTCTCCCCGGATATTTCCTTTAGCGTCCACAACTTGCACATCCGAAATATTTTGGTTATTAATGCCCGTTAAGGCCGAGTTGATCCGCTGGTCACCTTTATCCGAATTTGCCAAACTTAAACTTGTGATCAATGAATTATCCACATAGGGAGTTAATTCGACCCGTTGTTTAAAGGCCTTCAGGTTTTCGCTTTTTAGGCGTTGCACAAAAACTGCCCCAACAATTTGAAAGGCTAGCAGCAATAATAGTACAAATACCAAAGCTATTTTAAAATGAATGGATTGAAAAATACGCAGTCTTTTTTTCAACTTTTTCTCCTAATATCATGTCATGTTCTTTACTTTTTGAGTGAGATCATTTTAGTCGAGCTCCACACCCCAGAAGATTCCGCCTAACCTGCTTTCTGACACAATGCCTAACCCGCATTCTGCCCGGAAGCGTGTTAGTGCTCGTCTTCTAACCGGGATGTTCCGCTCTGTTTTCTTAGTCGAGCTACGTGAGGCAAGAGATTCCGCTTATCCAACCAAACCAGTACATCACTGAGAAACGTGATTTTCTGGCTTAGCCCGATAATGTTCGTCTCTTAACCGCCTCACTCCGCTCTGTATAAAAAGCGCCGGCTGTATTTCTACGCCAGCGCTCAACTTTTTCGGTCAGCTCAGCTTAAAATCAGCTAGCCCCATCTTCTAATCATTTTCAGGGTTCCGCAAATAGTAACCCACACCACGCCGTGTGACTAACCACACCGGACGACTCGGGTTATCTTCCACCTTTTCTCGCAAGCGACGCATCGTAACATCGACTGTCCGCACGTCACCAAAGTAATCATAACCCCATACAGTTTGTAATAAATGTTCACGAGTCATTACTTGTCCCATATGTTTAGCCAAATAATTCAGCAATTCAAATTCACGGTGTGTTAACTCGATTTTTTTACCATGCCGTGAAACAGTATATGACTCAGGATGGACAATTAAGTCCCCAACCACAATATCGCTGTTTTGCTCTTTTTCTTCATTTTGAGCAGCAAGTGCGACCGAGCTTTGACGCCGTAAGTTAGCCTTAACCCGCGCAACTAATTCCCGGTTAGAAAATGGTTTGGTAACGTAGTCGTCAGCACCCATTTCTAGTCCGAGAACTTTATCAATTTCAGTATCCTTAGCTGTCACCATAATGATCGGCATATCATGAGTCTTACGCACTTCACGCGCAACCTCTAACCCATCGATTTTCGGTAACATCAAATCTAAAATAATTAAATCTGGTTCAACTTCTTCAACCTGTTTAATGGCATCTTCACCGTCGTAGGCTACATAAACATCGTAACCTTCTTTATTCAAGTTAAATTTAATGATATCAGAAATCGGTTTTTCATCATCTACCACTAAAATCTTCTTCATGTCTATAATCCTCCTTGGTGCACTTTCTCACCAGTCGTTGATTTTTCTTCCAATTACTAGCAGGTCCAACACTCTAATCACGCTAAGCGATTTCAGGTGTTACTCCATTTCATTATAAACCACTAATAAGCTTATGCCAAATATTGCTTTTTATCTCTCTACCAATTTCACTCCTTTTTCCAACAAACAGTGCATTTTACCCAGTTCTTATTCTCAAAGGTGCTATACTAAAAGTTAAAGTATCATTAGTAAACATCCAGTTTCCAACTAGCCAATTAACCCTGAACCTACCAAGCTCTGACTTTTATAAAGGTTGTACTGATTTAGTTCTCGCCTTATAATACTAAAAAGTGTTCATTATTTTATAATGTTTGAAACCGGCTCAGAAGCCAGAGTGGCTGGCTGGAGATTTCGCTCTGTGTTTGTAGTCGAGCTACTCAAAGCAGCTCCTTCCGCCTATCTAAGCTCAACCTTCAATGCCGACACCGCATTAAAGGCTGGGCTCTGATATGCTCGGGAACTAACCGCTTTGCTTCGCTCTGTGTTTGTAGTCGAGCTATGTGAGGCAAGAGATTCCGCTTAACCTGTTTCTGCCACGATGCCTAAAACGCATCATGCACGGAAGCCTGTTAATGCTCATCTCTTAAACGCCTCCCTTCGCTCTGTGTTTGAAAGGAGAATTTATTTGTCGCAAAATATTCTAGTTAGTCAAGATCTTTCTTGTTTTGGACAAGTCTCCTTGCTAACTGCTTTACCTTTACTTAGTGCCAGTGGCCTCAATGTGACTGCTTTACCAACTGCCTTGCTTTCCACCCATACTGGTGGATTTGGCCAGAATACATACCTTGATTTAAGCCACGAAATGGGGCAGATCATTAACCACTGGCACGAACTAAACTTAACTTTTTCTGCAGTTTACCTCGGCTATCTGGGGCAGCAACCGCTCCGCCAATTACTAGCACGATTACCTAAGATCACTGACCCTGATTCAATGATCTTGTTAGATCCAGTGATGGGTGATCACGGCAAACTCTACCAAGGGTTTGACCAAAGCTATGTCACTGACATGCGCGCACTACTGCCACAAGCCCACGTTTTAACTCCTAATTTGACCGAAGCAGCTTTTCTATTAGGCCAACCTGAACTAAGTCATGGCGGGCTAGTTGCTGCCAAATTAGCCGTTAAAGAGCTGCACGACCAGTTTCAAGTACCAGTAGTCCTAGTTACTGGTGTCCCAGTCAACGAGCAAGAAATCGCCGTTGTCGGTCAAACAAAAGAGCAACCACTTTGGACTGAGATCCGTCCACGAATCGCAGCCAACTATTTTGGAACGGGCGATATCTTTGCTGCTGCTTTGTTTGCAGGCCTACTACACGGTTTGTCTGCCCAAAAGGCTAGTATTGCAGCGATGGATCTATTAAGCCACGCTATCACTGTACGTCAGTCTGAACCAGAAATCGATCCACGGCTGGGGATTAACTATTCCCAGGCATTACCACAATTTCTTCAACAAATTAATAAAGGAGCTCACTTTAATGAGAGATAACAAAAATTCATTACGCGCAATTATTTTAACCGGCTTATTTGCAGCCATTATTTATATCGGAATTTGGGTCTTACGAATTCCCATCCCTGCCTTAGTTGGTCGGCCTTTCATTCATTTTGGTAACACTTTGACTGCTGTCGCCATCTTATTTTTAGGCCACAGAAACGGAATGCTGGCCGGAATCATCGGCTTAGGCGGCTTTGATATCTTAAACGGTTATGCCGCTACTTCATGGTTAACCATGTTAGAAGTTGTGGTGATCGCATTCGTCATCACCGCCGTTTTCAAACTCCTAGGTTCACGCGATACTAACCGTAACATTATCATTATCGCCATCGTGGCCGGGGTCACTAAAATTTTCACCACCTACTGTGTTTCTCTAGTTGAAGCCTTAATGGCTGGCTCGGTTGTCAAAGCTGCCCTAGTTGCTTCATTCCTAAGTTTACCAGCAACTGTGGTTAATTCAGTTTCAACGGCGATTCTTACTCCAATTCTGTACTTATTCGTCAAAAAGATTTATGTTTCTTTACGCAAAAACCCTAATAGCACTTACTAAGGATCAATTCAAACAGGCACAGCTACCAGCAGTTAATTCTGCAGTAGTTGTGCCTGTTTTTTACACTGATCTTCTAAATCAGTTTTTCTAGCCAAATATCACACGTCGGATGTTCCGTTTCGCCACGGGGGTGGACCGTGGTTCAAAACCCAGATGCTGATATAGCCCCACCGCTTCGTGCATGTTGGAGAGTGTTTCCAGATACAAGGACTTAAACCCAGCTTGACGCGCAAACTCTTCACACAAATTCGCTAATCGTTTTCCTAAACCTAGTCCACGAAATTCAGGTAGGAAATAGAGTTTCTGCAATTCTGCCGTTCCTTGCGTATCAAACTCAGCTACCCCACAGCCGCCCACAACTCGTCCTGCTGCAGTCACGACCCAATACTTGCGGCATGTTTTAGCTGCATAAAACTGGGCCAAACTTCCTAGTTCTGGATCAAAATATGCTGTCCCTGGCTTGGCGTCACCATATTCTTCCAAAACTTGTTTGATCAGCGCCTGAATTTCGGCATTATCACGAACCTCGATTTCTCTGATTTCTAGCTTTTTAACTGCCATCCATTTTCCTCCACCACTTGTTTAGCCAAAATTATACTCCATCTCTCTTACTGAACATAAACTTTCTGCTTTTGGCTCACCTGATAGCCAAAAGACATCGTTCCAACCATTATTTAGCACTAAAATTACAAATATTTGCACTTTTTTGAAAAAAGGCTTGTTTTTTCTTCAAAAAATTGGCATAATAGTAGATGGTCATTTTAATGATTTGGGCGGTTAGCTCAGTTGGTAGAGCAACGGACTCTTAATCCGTGGGTCCAGGGTTCGAGCCCCTGACCACCCATAGGGTGCCAAACCCATGAGAAGAAGCATTGTTGGTGCGAAATGCATTTGGAAAACGAAGCTGGCTTCTCTTTTTTTGCCAAAAATTCGGGATAGAATTAACTTCAAAATTTAACGGACAGTTTTGTCGCCATAGTGTAAGATACTCACCACCGTGACAGAACTGCCTGTTTTCATTTAAATCAACAAAACACAAAGCAAACCGACCCGCAAACAAACCTACCATTGTTCATTTCCTACCGGTTCACCTAAATCTTGCAGCTCCACATGAACTCTTTCAGTTTCATACTCTGCAAAAAGTTGTTCGATCGTTAAGTCTTCCATAAAATAACGCCTCCTACTCTAAACTAAACATAGTGTACCAGATCCACTCCACTTTGTATCACTGGAAGCTTCTAAGTTTTTAAGTTCAAAAAAGCCACCAACTCTTGAAGTGCCTTCAAAAGAGTTTGGTGACTTTAATTAATTATTCTTCTGTGGAGATTTCGTGAGCACTATGTTTGCCAGCGATAACCGTCAATGCATCAGCCAAAGAAATTTCAACCATATTCTTAACCGCAATATCAGTATAAAAGCCAATATGTGGGCTAACTGTGGCATTATCCAATGACAATAATTCCTGTAGCCACTCATTGGGTTGTTTAGACTGGGAGAAGTCCTTACTAAAAATGTCGGCTTCATTTTCAATCGTATCGATCCCGGCTGCGGCAATTTCACCAGTCTTTAAGGCCGACAATAAGGCTGGGGTATCAACTACGGCACCACGTGAAGCATTAATAAAGATGGCAGTTGGCTTCATCATTTGGAAGGCAGCCTCATTTACCACATGATAAGTACTATCCAACAGTGGTGTATGCATCGTAATAATGTCTGCCTCTTTAAAGACCGTTTCTTGGTCAACATAAGTAACAACACTATTTAATTCTGGGCGATGAACTGGGTCAGAAACGATCACGTGAGAACCGAGGGCCTTGAAGATGCGGGCCACTTCGCTCCCAATCTTGCCAGCACCAATAATACCAACCGTTAATTCATGAATTTCTCGTGCTTGCAAGTTCTCCCAGGTAAAGTCGTTCTGGCTTTCACGTTTGGCGGCAACGTTCAAATGGCGTAATAACCACATGGTATGTGCCAAAACCAGTTCGGAGACAGAACGAGGAGAATAAGCAGGAACATTGGTGACCACCAAATCATTGGCAGCGGCTGCTTTTAAGTCGACCGTTTCGTAGCCAGTCGTTCGTAAGGAAATTTGTTTGATCCCAAATTCATGTAATTTTTGGTAAATTACCGGATCATCAATGAGGTTATCCTGTTGTAACACAATTCCATCATAACCTTGTGCCAAATCAACAGTTTCTGCCGTCAAAGTCACTCGGTTAGTATCAATTTGTACAGTAGGGTTCTTTGCTAGCCACTGATCGATTACACCGATTTCATCATCTAAAACATTAAATAGTAATAGTTTCGTCACGTTTATTTTCTCCTTTTATTCCGTAATTTTCTGAGACGCAAAGCTCAACGACTTAAAGCCTGCCACTGCTTGTTTGAGGACAGCCATTTCTTGCGTCGCAGCGATTCTGACAAATCCTTTTCCACTCGTACCAAAAGCCTGACCTGGAATCACTAGAATTCCTGCTTGTTCCAATAAGTAATCACTAAATTCTACGTCATCCATCCCTGAACCTGAAATATCCAAGAAGAGGTATAAACTGCCGGCGACCGGAATTGTTTTTGCCCAGGATAACTGGTTCAATTCTTCACCTAGGTACGCTAAGCGTTGGCTAAATTCATTTTTCAATGGTTCAACTAATTCAGTCACATTTTGCAAACCGAAGCCGCCCGCACTTTGCGCCATGCTAGGGGCGGTATAAGTCACACCTTCATTTAATAAACCAGCCGCGCTCACGACTTCTTTGGGCCCTAACAAATAGCCAATCCGAAAACCAGTCATCGCAAAGACTTTCGACAATGAACCTGTCACTAAGGTCCGTTCGGGCGCTAAGTTTTCCAACGGCACAAATTCATGGTCATTATAGACATATGGCCAATAAACTTCATCGGCAATCAAATAGAGATCATGTTGTTTGGCCAAATCTGCAATAGCCTGTAAAGTCTCTTGGTCATAGACCGCACCAGTCGGGTTATTGGGTGAATTAACTAAAATCGCCTTAGTTTTAGCAGTGATTGCTGCTGCTATCGCCGCTTTTTGCGGTTGGAAGTTATCCGCTGCTTGGCAAGTTACAAAGACTGGCTTGGCGTGATATTGTTCAACTTGGACTTTATATGGTGAAAAATATGGTTCAAAAATAATTACTTCGTCATCCGGATCAAGCAAGGCACCAAAGGCCAGGTCTGTTGCGTGGCTGGCACCAACTGTGGCTTGGACATTTTCCATTTGGTAGTGTGAACCAAAGTTTTGATGATGGAAGTCCAAAATTGCTTGTAAATACTCAGGATCTCCTGCAGAAGCAGTGTAGTGCGTTTTACCGGCTAACATTGCTGTTGCCGCTGCGTTAACGATTGGTGCTGGTGTCGCCAAATCTGGATCTCCAATCGATAAATCGATCACGTCTGTCATCAAAGCAGCCGTTTTCCCGATCTCGGCCATAATGTTCTTTTCTGGTGCTTGAAATAATTTTGCCAGTGCTTTTACCATATTCTCTCCCCCATTTATGACTAGTTAGTCATTATCAGCTGAAATACTGTACTTTTTGCCCATTCTCTTTTCAAAGATACCTAGTAGTTGTGCCATTAAGCTGGTCAAGATCCAGTAAATTACAGCGGCAACTAACAACGGCGGCACGTAGTCATATAAGGTTCCGCCGACACCAAGTGCTTGAGCAGTCACTTCTTGAACCCCGATGTAGAAAAGGACGGATGATTCTTTGATCAAAGTAATAAATTCATTGCCTAAGGCCGGCAAAATATTCCGGACAGCCTGTGGTAACACAATGGAAAACAACGTTGTCTTTTCACTCATTCCAAGTGACAAACCTGCTTCCATTTGACCAGTTGGCACTGAAATGATTCCTGAACGGAAAATTTCTGAAGTATAAGCCGCAGAGTTTAAGCCCAACGCAATTGAACCTGGAATGATGCGGTCCAACCCTGAACCAAGAATTTGAACTTGTGAAATTTCCAAGCCTTTAGAAATTGAATAGTAAATTAACATGACTTGGATCATCGATGGTGTTCCCCGGACGATTGAAACGTAAATTCGTGCGATATATTGCAAAATTTTCAACTTGGACCGGCGTAATAAGACCAGTACCAAACCTAAACAAATCCCAATTACGATCCCAATCACTGAAATAATGATCGTTAAGCCTGTTCCTTGTAGAAACAGTTGATAATAATGTCCTAAAAAGTCAAACATACTTTTCCTCCCTACTTACACCTAAATGTTGAAAAACCAGCCAGTGTGCTGAACTAAATGTCACACCTGACTGATTCTTCCTAATCTAGTTACCCGACTAATTGCTTTCCAATTGAAGCTGTTGTGCTTTTTGTAACATCTGTTTCAAGCCGCCATTCTTTTCTTCTTTGTTGATCACCTTATTAATTTCAGCCGTTAATTTTTTGTCTGACTTTCTGGTGGCAACGTTAATATTTTGAATGTCTTTTGGTGTGTTCAATTTAGCCTTAGCAATTTCATACTGTTCTGGGAACTTTTTAACATAAGTAGCAGCCACCGTATTTTCAAGGACGACTGCATCGAGCTTGTTAGTTCTCAATTCAGTCGTTAAAGAAGTTACCTTACCTTCAGAAACAACGTTGGAACCCTTCATCTGTTCCTTAGCAATTTTTTCTTGAGTTGTTGTTTGTTGAACACCAACAGCTTTATTCTTGAAGTCAGTTGCAGCATCCTGGAACTTGTTGCCTTCACCTTTTCTAACTAGAACTTGGTTTTGGACATTAAAGTAACTCTTTGAGAATGCCACTGCTTTTTTCCGTTCCTTGGTTGAAACCATTCCGGCCATCACGATATCAACCTTGTTATTTTTCAATTCTGAAACTAATGAAGGAAACTCGGTGTTAACGATTTTGAGTTTCACGCCCAATTGATCAGCGATTTTATTGGCTAATAACATGTCATAACCAGTAATCTTCTTTTGACCATTTTGTACAACTGGAAATTCAAATGGTGCATAATCAGCGGAAGTTCCAACCACTAAGGTTTTCTTGTCCTTAATCTTTTGGACACTGTTATCAGCATCCTTCTTGCCGCAAGCTGTTAGTACCACACAAAATAATGCCATAAACGCTACTAATATGTACAAATTCTTTTTCTTCTTCATTTTCACTCATCCTTTTGTTTTTGCTGATTTATTTTCTGTTGTTTTCTATGTTTATAAGCATACTGTATTTTATTTCATATTTCAAGCACTTTTTGACTATTTATACAAATAAAAGCTGTATTATTCATTTATTCAGTGAATAAGCACCTTTTTATGCATTTTATTGTCGATTTAGCCACAATTATGCTCTCTGAGGCTGCTGAGCTAACAAAAATTTGTCACGTAAATTGCCCAAAAAAGCTTGCATTCATTTGAATTTATTGGTATTATAATTGGTGTTGGTATCACGTCAGATACTTATGGGCGGTTAGCTCAGTTGGTAGAGCAACGGACTCTTAATCCGTGGGTCCAGGGTTCGAGCCCCTGACCACCCATCATCAGTAACGACAAACAGCATCCTTAATTTCGGTTAAGGGTGCTGTTTTTTGTTAAACTGATTTTTAATGTGACTTTCCTACTATATTATAAGTTCCTTTCCATCCAATATAGTCAGTTGCTCAAACCAATTCTTTTCACTGTTTCTGACCCAAATCCCAATGCTAAAGACACATTGAAGGTCAAAACATAAGCACACTCAGGAGTTAACCGGTTTGCTTCGCCATGTTTTTATTAGTCGAGTTACTCAAAGCAGCTTCTTCCGCCTATCCAAGTCCACCTTCAATGCCGAAACCGCATTAAAGGCAGACTCCGATAGTGCTCGGAAGCTTACCGCTTTGCTCCGCTCTGTTTAAAAAAAAGACCCCGCCATCGTTACATGACGAGATCCTAAGGGTTTTATATATGAGGAGTTACCATTTTTTAGACACCAGTCACTAAGACTAGTGGGGGAACTTACTTATTTAGTAGCTGCAACAAACTTATCAACTTCTTCAAGTTGTTTGTCATTCAAATCTGACTTAACTTTCGGTGCAAAACCGTGTAAGAACATTGATTCTTTCCCGACCTTCACGCCGCTTGCTTTAATAGCAGAAGTTAATTCTTTTTTGATTGAGAATACGCCGCCTGAAGTCCCAAACATGTATACTTCACCGACTTGTTGCGGATCAAGATTTGTTGCAAAGTCTTTCAATTCAGCGTACATCTTACCGTGAACAGCTCCACCCAAGTATAATTTTTCCACTTGGCCTTCAAGTGGTGTTTCAACAGAGGCTGCTTCCACCCCTAGTTTTTCACCAATTAACTTAGCAACTTTTTCCGTATTACCTGACTTAGAACAATATCTAACAGCGATCAATTAACTCTCCACCTTTTCCAAATTTCTCTTTTTTATAAATTTTTTCTCTCTCGTGCCTAGTTCTAACACTCATTTATTCAACAACGAGTGCTTCTTTTTTTAGCTCAACCAGTTCAGATTCAGCGATCACATCCGCTAATTCCTGTTGCTGGCGAGTAATTTCTGCGTCATCCCAGTCCAAGTAATCGGCCATTACTTTAGTGACGCCAGGAACAACATTATCTAAATTATCACTCTTAAACAAGATGTGGTAGGTCCGCCGCATCAAGTAATCAACCAATGATAAGGTCATTTCTTCGTCTAGTGAATAATCTAATGCGACTGTCTCACCCAAGCTCAAGCCTTCTGCTGGTTGAATAACTTCTGCACGTTTGAAAATATTCAGTGCATTGGAGCCGTACAAACTAGCAATTTCATGAGCCTCTTCTGGCGTGATGCCCACTTTAACTTCGAATGAAGCAAATCTATCAATTTCATCTTCAGCATGGTCTGAATCGAAGTCCCCACCGGAAACTTTGATTTTTGAAGAATCACGTAAGACATATTTCTTATCAAATGAGTCTGCCAAAGTATCAACGATCAATTCCATCGCTCCGTCAGCCATGACACGGTAGTCAGTCAGTTTTCCGCCGGCCAAAGTGATCAAGCCGTCCTCAGCAACTTTCAAAGAACTACCACGTGAAACAGCAGATGGTGCTGAAGTATCGCCTGCATCGCTTGCGCCTGAAACTGCGTCGACTTCTTCATCTTTGTCAGTCTCTTCCGCCGCCATCAACGGACGAACGCCAGCCCAGCTTGCTTCAATGTCATCGATCGTCAGATGTGCGCTTGGATACTTCTTGTTGACGATCTTCAAGAGATACTCAACATCTGACATTTCAACTTTAGGATTTTCCAAATCGCCTTCATAATCGGTATCCGTTGTCCCAAAGTAAGTCTTGCCTTCCCGTGGAATCGTAAAGATCATCCGGCCATCGTCTGTTCCTGAGCCAAAGTAAGTTGGTTGTGGTACGCTTAGTCTTGATTGGTCAACTACCAAATGCACCCCTTTAGTTGGACGCATTTCTTTGCGCTTCGAACTCTTAGAGTCAGTAGCGCGAACCAAATCTGACCATGGGCCTGAAGTATTGATCACAATTTTAGCCTTGATCTCAAATTCTTCACCTGTCAGCATATCTTTCACTAAAGCACCATTAACTTTGCCAGCTTCATCATGTAAGATTTCGATACATTTGATGCGACTTAACATCATTCCGCCTTCATCGTGAGCCTTTTTAATATTTTCCACTACCAAACGTGAATCATTGTTTTGATAATCCAGGTAAACTCCAGCACCTTCTAGGTTAGTTGGGTTCAACTGTGGTTCACGTTTCAAGACTTCTTCTTTGTCGATCATGTAGTTAGCATATCTCATCAACGGAGAGTCGCCTTCGATTCCTGCCAAATGATCATAAAGATCCATCGCAACTTTCACAGAAAACATCGTAAACGTTGTCCCTGGTTCGTCGTAAATCGGTAAAATCATCGGATCAGCCTGTGTCATATGCGGTGCAATATGTTGAACAATTGCCCGTTCCTTAACCGTGTCTGAAACGACCTGCACGTCAAAATTCTTCAAGTAACGAATTCCACCATGGACTAGGCGAGTTGACCGAGAAGAAGTTCCAGCTCCGAAATCTTGCATGTCGATCAGAGCTGTTTTCATCCCAGCGGCACTTGCTTGTAAAGCAACACCGGCACCCGTAATACCACCACCAACGATCAATAAATCAAGGTCTGCGTTTTTTAAACTGGCGATTTCTTGCTTTCTTGTTTCGATTGAAAATGACATAAATCTCTCTCCTTTTGTGGGTAAGCTGTAAGTGCTAACATTTGGTCCGAATATTAGTCCTCTTCGGGGGAGTATGGTTCAAATGAAAAGGTCTGTGCTGCCGTAACTGCTGACTGCCAACCAGCATATAATGTTTCTCTCTCGGCTGGTTGCATGGCTGGTTCAAACTGTCTGCCGCCGGTTTGAATTCGCTTGATTTCCTCAATACTATCCCAAAAACCAATGCCTAAACCAGCCAAGAATGCTGCGCCTAAAGCGGTCGTCTCTAGGTTAGCTGCCCGGTCGATCTCAATGCCTAAAATATCCGCTTGGAACTGCATTAAATAATCATTTTTAGCAGCGCCGCCGTCAACTTTCAGCTTCGGAATCTCAATGCCAGTATCTTTTTGCATGGTGTCAACTACATCACGACTTTGATAGGCCAATGATTGCAATGTTGCTTTGATAAAGTCGTTGCGTGAGGTCCCACGCGTCAACCCGAAAACAGCACCGCGAACATTCGAGTCCCAGTATGGTGCACCCAAACCAGTAAAGGCTGGAACGACAAAGACTTCGTTATTACTGCTAGAATTTTCAGCAGCTTGCTGAGAATCCGGCGCAGCCTCGATCATTTCCATCTGGTCGCGTAACCATTGAATAGCGGAACCAGCCACATAGATACTACCTTCAAGAGCATAATTCACTTGGCCGTTAATTCCATAAGCAATTGTCGTCAACAAATTATTGTTTGACAACTGTGGTTTAGTCCCGGTATTCATGACGGTAAAAGCACCAGTTCCATAGGTGTTTTTAACCATCCCCGGTTCAAACGCTAGCTGACCAACTAAGGCCGCCTGCTGATCCCCTGCCATTCCTGAAATCGGCACCTGACTACCGTAGAAATGGTAATCGATCGTTTTCCCATAAACTTCTGAGTTCGACCGCACTTCCGGTAACATGATTGCTGGAATATTGAGTAATTCCAGAATTTCCTGATCCCACTGTAAGTCAAAGATATTAAATAGCATCGTTCGACTTGCATTGGAATAATCAGTGACATGCACTTGACCACCAGTTAATTTCCAAACGAGCCAGGTATCAATGGTTCCAAATAGCAGCTCGCCTTTTTCCGCTCTTTCTTGTGATCCGGGAACTTGGTCTAAAATCCAACGAATCTTGGTTGCCGAGAAATAAGCATCTGGAATTAACCCAGTCTTTGCGTGAATCATGTCTTGATATCCATCAGCGATGATTTTGTTAGCCAACGGTGCTGTTTGTCGTGACTGCCAAACAACTGCATGGTAAATTGGTAAACCAGTTTTCTTATCCCAAACGACTGCAGTTTCCCGCTGGTTAGTAATTCCGATCCCTGCGATTTGATCCGGCTTAATGCCCGAATTGATAAAAGCGTTTGCAATTGTGGACTGAACTGAGTTCCAAATTTCATTGGCATCATGTTCAACCCACCCAGGATTCGGAAAGTACTGGCGAAATTCTTTTTGAGATTCGGTAACTTTCTGGCCATCATGATCGAAAATAATCGCACGTGTGCTCGTAGTTCCTTCATCGATCGCTAACAGATATTTTTGCGCCATGGTGATTCCTCCTGACCTAATATTCAGTCATCATTCTCTAAACTCTCTCTTCTCTTCACAATCATAATTTTACGCTCCATTATAAGAAAACGGTAACATATAATAGTTTTTATTCATAACTTGAGGTTATAACCTAAAATAATATCCTGATACATAAACCTTATATTCAACATTTTAAAAAAATTATAAACTGTTTAGGGATTTTTAGGTGGAGTTAACAAAATTTTCAAATAAAAAAATTCAAAAAAATTTCACAAATATTTTTAGTTGACCAAAACCCTTTACCATCATGGCTTAAAACGGTTTCGTGCAACTTAAAAATCAGTGAATTTTGGGTCAATTAGCTAAAATTGTGCTTTTAAAAATAAATTAATGTGCTATTATAATTTGTGTATTAACAAATAATCTATTTTCCCTAGGAGGAATTACTGATGATTAAATGGTTACGCAATAGTAAAAGTGGTATGTGGGTTGTTACAATTATTCGTCTTTATTTAGGTTACGAATGGTTCATGGATGGCTGGGGCAAAGTTACCGGCGGTTTCAGTGCTAAAGGCTTCGTTGCTCACGCAATTTCAAGTCCTGTTATGGATCCTCACGGTGCAGCAGCTTTCCCATGGTATACACCTTTCTTGAAGAGCTTTGTTATGCCAAACATGGGCTTCTTTAGTTTCATGGTTGCCTGGGGTGAATTGTTAGTTGGTCTTGGTTTATTACTTGGTACATTAACAACAGCTGCAGCATTCTTCGGTTTAATGATGAACTTTGCTTACATCTTTGCTGGCACGATCTCAGTTAACCCAACTTATATTATTCTTGGTTTCATTATCTTAGTTGCTGGTTACAATGCTGGTAAGATTGGTTTGGATCACTGGGTAGTACCATTCCTCCGTGACAAAATGCCATGGCTGAAACGCTCAGTCGAATAAATTTAATTCAACGTGTATTTTTGCAATAATTTATTATTCTAATAAGTATTCTCTAAAATTTAAGCTAAAAAATAGCACTAGACCAATTTGGCCAAGTGCTATTTTTTATCGTCAAATGTTATGCTATGTTTTCTTAGTCGAGCTCATGTATTTCAAATAATCTTTCAATAACTGATTAATTTCTGGCTTCCGATGAATGGCAACCACATCATACTGCAAGTCTGGAAACTTCGGAATGTACTTCAAAACGTTCGGATAGAAGTCCGGGATCGAAAATTCTCGGGGATATAATGCTAGTCCTTTAGACAATTCAACATTGGCTGTCGCCGAATCAAAACTATCTAGATAGACTACTTCAGAATAGCTGATCCCCATTTTCTTCAAAATAATCCGGATCTTTTGTTGAACATCATTACTATCAGTCGCCGTCCATTTTTGTAAAAATAACGGCTTCTTCGCAACAGTTTTTGTCTTAACTTGACCCTCTTTATCAAAAATGTCCTTGTTGGCTAAGATACAAAAATTAGCCATACCAATCGGAGTCGAGTTAATATTTTTGATTTTGCTGACAGCCGTCGAAAAACTGATTAGAATATCATAGTCTCCCGAATCTAGCCGAGTGATACTATCAGAAAATGATTCAGTATCCAACTGAACCTCCATATTTGGATCTATTTTCTTAAGATCATTGGCTAAAACCGTTGCCCAGTAACCGAAGCCCCGCAAGTAACGAATTTTAATGACTCGTTTCTGGTTTTCCGAATGCTTTAAATTACTGAGATTATCCACAAATGATTGATAATCTTTAATCAACTTAATTGCCTCGTGATATAAAACTTCTCCCGCTGGCGTCACAAAAAAGTGGGAAGTTGAACGGTCGACCAATTTAACACCCAACTGCTTTTCCAAATTTTTGACAGAATTACTAATCGCGGTCTGCGAAATAAAGTTCCGTTTAGCAGCCGAAGTAAACCCCTGAGTTTCCACAACATCAACAAAGTATTTAAATGGTAAAATATTATAATTCACACCAATTCACACCCTTAACTTGAAAGCTTGGTGGTCACAACAACTAATAATTCCTCAATTTTGACATTTGGCAACTTAGCAGGATTCTGCTTGATCAGTGGGTAAAACTTCCTGGTAGCTATTCGCTTGACCCAACCACGTCAGTTTTACTTCAGTATAATTTTTAAGGCTTTCTGCAGAAAATGCGCTCAAGTCAACCCATAAATTTTGTGGGACTGGCTGAACATCTGGTTCTTTAACCGCAATCAAGCTCTGGTGAACTTCTCCATCAATTTCAATTTGGCAGGTATACTCACCCTGAGGTGGTAACTGCTGGTAACGGTTCGTGATCGTCACCGTTCCATCAGCTTGTAACTGCCCAGTCACGACATATTCATGTCCTAATAGTCGAACGGCTGCATCCATTTCTCCCAGTTCAATCACTTTACGAATCCGTGTTGAACTGATTTTTTCAGCTAGTTCATCCTTTTTAGGCACAGTGATCGTCAGGAATTGACCCTGGCTCAACTGTTCTAACAATTCCATATTACCCAAGCCAAATTTGCCAAAGGTAAAATCAAATCCAGCGACTGCCACTTGTACTTGCAAGTCTACTAAATATTGCTGGACAAACGTTTCAGGGCTCAACCCTGCAAAATCTCGCGAAAACTCAACCACGAACAACTGGTCAACCTGTTGGTGGCCCATCAACCGAATTTTTTCATCCAGAGTATTCAAATAACGAAACTCCGTCGTCTCTGGATCTGTAAATAACATTGATGAATGACGGTCAAAGGTCATGACCGCTAAAGGAAGCTGTTTTTCCTGGGCAAACTTACGGGCAGTGTTAATAACTTGTTGGTGGCCACGATGAACTCCATCGAAAAAACCCAGTGCCATTACCATCGGCTGGGCAAAGTCTTCTGCCTTAAAAGTTCCAGATTTTAAATAGTGAACTTCCACTCTTTCTCCTCCATTCTCATGAAACCTAAATTTCTCTCTCAATACACCTTATTATGTACACAGCAGTACGATTTCAGAAAAAATATACTTGCCAGCTAACCCAGCAAATATATCTGTAGGACTGCTATTATAATAAACTGGCCGATCTAGCCAGTTTCGCTAATATTCAGGGCTCAAATCACTACAGCCACCGTATGCAAGCGATTTTATTAAGTACATCTTCCACAATACACCAATCACAAGGCCATTGCAAACGTCTCTGACGAGCTTACACTAGATTTAAGGCCAATTCTTTACTTTTGAGAATAAAGTGCAATTTCCCAGTGCTCTTGGCGATATTTTGCCATAAATACATCACGCAAATCTGTTACTCCTTGAGCACGTAGTTCATTTTCCAACCACTCTTGATCATGTCCCATCACTTCCAACACATCTGGATCAATTTGACCATCGACAATCACTGGATAACGAACATCTTCATCATCTTTACCCAACACAGTAATACTCCCATTCTGTTCAAGAATAGCTCGTTTGACCTCACTAACGTCTATCACCCCAGCGGCTCGCAACTTAAAATCAATTTCTTTGGCTGACATATTAGCGCGCAAACAACTTTCAACCTGCAATTGACCGTTTTTAATAATCGTGATCGGTTCACCATCAATAAACTTTCCTAGTAAATGGATGTGGATCTTTAGATAACGAGTCACTAACATCAATAAAGCCCAAATTGAAAGAATCACCACAAATTGTGCCACAGTGATTGCTTGGTTATATAAAATTCCACCAATAATTCCACCTAAGACATAGTTTTGTAATTGGTCCAGCGGAGACGTGGGAGCTAAACTACCTTTTCCGCTAAATTTGATCAATAACGTGATAAAAACAAAGCCAATCACCAATTTGAAAAAAACATCTGAATATGAAAACATCTGCCTAATCTCCTTTAACTTCAATTTTACCAGCAGTTAATTCGACTTTTTCAAGCATATAACCCGAATTATCACTGCTAAACAGCACCCGATAATAGCCCTTAGGACTCTTAATTAACAGGTCACCGTTGCCTGTTTGTGCTTGATTCACACTCAAACGTTCCGGCTTGACCTTTAAACTATGAGCAATTTTTTTAACTAATTCGACTTGTTGTCCGCTTTGCTGAACACTCGTCTTAAAATTGGTATAGTCATTAAATTGCAGTGCTAAAAATAAAATCAGCATTGTCCCAGCAATTACTGCCAAGTCCTTATACTTGATTTCACCCTTATTTCTGAGATAACGAACTGACAATCCCAACACGCTTAATGCTAAAACAGTAATGATCACAACTCGCAAATATGGAAACTTCGCTTGATTTTCTACCAAATATTGATAAGTATAAAATTGCATGGTTCTCCCCTGATTTCTGTGATTAATATTCTTCTATCATACTCGCAAATGACGATTGACAACAGAAAAGAATCCCACTAAACATCAAATTACTGTTTACGCGGGATTCTAGATGTTGCTTATTTAATTGATTCTAACTTAGCTTTGCCACTCTGTATTAGAAATAATCAACTAACTCTGGCGGCTCATTCACCAAAACTTCCATCAACTGGCTGACTGTCTCCGCTTTTAAATGAGCTTTACCACTAAAAACAATATTAGTCAGTCTTTCACTGCCAAATAAAGCTTTCGTCAGTTCTTGAATAGTGATTTGATTCTCAGGTTCAACTGTTTGGTGCAAGTTTTGCTTAACCTGAACTACTCCACCAGTCGCACTAATTTCCCACACTCCACTGTTTTGCGGCAAGCTCTGGTCAACTACTCCAAAAATAATTGGTCCAAATTCAGCTTTGACATAGGGATATCTGTGTAAGAAATCATACAAATCAACAATTCTCACCATCATATATGGTAAGATTTCAGCATTGACCTTTTCTGGATCTAACAACCAGTCTCCATGATAGCGTGGATCAGGTGCATCAAAAACCAGCTGTCTCACTGTATTTTGGTGGTTAAAGATAAACTTCACCAAGTGTTCAAAAGCTGCCGTCGTTTCCACTAGCAGTTCCTTGACCACCAACTCAGTGGTGCTCAACTCATAAATCACATAACCTTGAACCAGATCATAGTCATCATAATAAATACCAACCGACCAATTATTTTTTAGTGGTAAATAGTGCCACCACCATGCCTCACGTAATAATCCGCCTTTCAGCCCCTTCTTGGCCTGCCTTTCATAAAATTGAGCAACGGCTGGCAAATTCTCGGCCAATTTTCCCCGTACTACTCGGCCCTGGCGCTGTTGTGGTGTAAATCTAGGTACAGCCGTATTTTTCACCGTATATTTAATGTGGTTAAAGACTTGTTCATACCCAAACTTGCGATAATATTCATACGAAAACGGTGCTAAATATGACAAAGTCACCCGGTTTATGCTCATTTCATCCAGGGCTGACTGCAGTAATTTCCCAGCACCGCCTTGTCCCGCACTCTCGGGAGCAGTTGCTACATCACCAATGCCGTTCATCGCAAACTGACGACCATGAAAATCAATTTGAAATGGCAAACTATATAAGGCGCTCGTCATTTTTTTATCAGTTTGAATGCCATAAACTAATCCATGTTGGCATCGTTCAAAAAAATACTGTCGTCGCCTTGATTCATCTGGTGCATTAAAAACATACAAGTACAGTTGGTAAAATTTTTCAAAATCAGCTGTACCATACAACCGAGATTCTTTCACAATTAAAACCTCCTAAAAAATAGCTTACTGCTGGGTTTCTGCTGCTTCTTTGGCGACTATTTGCTTATTTGTTCCTACGAATTTACAATACCATATTCTATATTAAAATCAATCAAGTCCTTACAAAGAAATAGTACAACATGTTCATTACATCGTTAGAGTAACTATGATAGTTTTTGTCATCATCCACAGCCAATTCCCCAGTTTGGCAGAGGTCTCTATTCAGAAAAGCAGCCTTAGTCATCTTCGACTAAAACTGCTTTTCTGAATTCAATCTTCAATTATGCTTCAACCAAGTTAAATGTACTCCATGGTTTAAGCAAGTCCAATAATAATAAATCATCAGTCGTCAGTTGACCAACGACATTTCTGCGTCCATCATTTGGCATGTCAGTTAATACTACTTGCAACTCACCCTTATAACGTGGATAGCCATCATTAACTACGACCAGCTGTCCCCGGTGTAACTGAGTAAATTCGCCATGAGCCGGAATACTTTCTGCACTATAAACCACACGTGGCATAGTATCACGCAACAAGTAAGCCGATGCATCGCCACGGTACAAATGAGCTGGAGTTAGAATAATCTTTTGCTCCAAAGCAGTTATATCAGCTGCTAACCGCACGTGGAGCGTTGGGTAGTCAGTCTTAAATGCGGCTGCGACTTCTGCCAATTCAGCTTCAGAAGCATAGGCATTACCGATGATGACATCATCAATCATCCCTGTTAACTGCAGGTGAGTAACTTGGCTAGCTAGACGACGATGACGGTCACTTTCCATGGTTGGCAAACCTTCATTAACTGGCCATGGTCCAAAGCTTGCTTCATGAGATGAAACAAACGCAGCCGTATGCAAGGAATATTGCCGATATTTTTGCGAATAATCCATAAAAATCTCATCGCTTAAACCAGTATATTCTTGCGGATAAAAGTTATGGCAGCCAATCAAATTATCCAATTCAGGCGCATATGCCATAATGCTATCCAGGTAATTCGTACCCTGACTCATATTCAACTCAATCTTTAAACCATAGGGATTATGCGTCATTTGTGCTTCTTCTCTGCCCGTAAACCCTTCGTCTAACCGCATGCCCCAAACACCTAAATCACGGAGAACATGTAAGTCGGTATACTCCAAGCCCAATTCCGCAAAGAGTTCCGGATTAACATCCACTACAGTTTTAAAGCCTAGCTCATTACCATAAGCCACAGTCTTTTTAAACTGCGCTAAAATATCTGCGCCGCCTTCACCCTTTAACTGCAATAGGGAAGTAAAAATCCGAGAATAGCCATACTGTTGGGCTAACTTTAAATACTGTTGATCTTGTTCAAACGTACTTTGCTCTGGGTAAATCGAAACACCTAATTGTCTCATTGCTTAACCTCTCATCTCTGCTAATCATCTCTCGTGCATCTGCTAGTCGTTCACTACTAGGACAACTCCCTTGAAACAGGCCATTCCGCTTATCCCACTTGCTGCTCAAGACCTAAACCGTCTTAAACAGCAAGCCCGATAATGCTCGTGGCCTTCCGTTTCAGGTCGTTCACTACTTATAATACTGCTCTGCCATCTTTCTGGCCATTTTTTTGAATCTTCTTTTATGCAGCCAGCCAAAGGCAAAGGTCCCGATTCTTTGATTAGCACCGGCTTTAGCGTCTTTGGCATGATTATCCTCGGAATACTCTAACTGCGTTTGCCGCTCGTTTTTCGGTTCTAACCGATATTCAACGACAAATTCTTGGTCACCAGTCGTCATGGTATAACCATAGACTTGACTTGGTGTCGCAGAATCAATGTGCATCTGCGCTACTTTGCCAGTTGACCATTTTTTCTCATAGGTATAGCCAGGTAAATCACGCCACGAAATCTTCTTACCCACCTGTGAACGAATATCCTCTAATGCTGATTCGATCAATTCATGGTACAAAAATTCCGCCGGCGCATCTAAAGTCATGCTAATTTTCATGCTTGTCTCTTCCTTCCTCTTTTCGAACGCTGTGTAATAAGCAGCCCGTGATCATCGTACAAACTACTCCAATTCCAAGGACCCACAACCGGGTCGGCAGCTTAAACATGGAACTGCAAAAGATCAGTGCTAAACTTATTCCCAGTGCGAAAACTAGCAAGTTTTTGACTGCTTTCATCCTTTAGCTGGACTCAATTTGTTAGCTGCCTTAACAAATGGTACATAAATCATAAAGCCAATAAACATATTAAAGAGCTGCAATACCACCGCACGCCAGTCCATCGTAGCGATCAAAACGTTGATCACTGGTGGCATTGACCAAATAATTTGGTTCTTGATTGGTTCGACCCAACCAAGTGTCACTGCACCGTAGGCAATTGAAACCATTACTGTTGGTGCCAAAATGAATGGAATAAAGTAAATTGGGTCTAAAACAATTGGCATCCCAAACATCACTGGTTCATTGATGTTAAAAAATCCTGGCGCAAGTGACAGTTTGGCAACTGCTCGTTGATCATCACGCTTCGAGAACATCAAAATAGCCAATAGTAATAGTAAGGTCGAACCAGCACCACCGATCCAGCCGTAAAGGTCAAAACTGTTTCTAGTCCACAAGTATGGTAAGGCCTTGCCTTGTTGGAAAGCATTAATGTTAGCTAACTGAGCTGTTAACCAAATACTGTCCATAACTGGACCCAAAACGTTGGTTCCGTGAATTCCAAAGAACCAGAAAATTTGGACCAAAATCACCATCAAAATCACCGCACCAAAGCCTTGGCTCAGATTCAACAATGGATCTTGTAAAGTCTTAGCGACAAATTCAATCACTGTTGTGCCAACTTTGCTAAAGATGTAACCAATGATTCCGGAAACATATAAAGCGGCTGTTGCTGGAATGATTCCAGTAAAGGCATTCGCAACTGCAGGCGGAACTGAATCAGGCATCTTGATCGTAATATTTTTCTTCATCAACCAGATATAAATCGTGGAAGAAATTGCCCCCATGATCATGACTGTAAAGAAGCCGGTTGAGCCAAAAAATTGACCGAAGTTAAAGTAACCCCCACATGGAGACATCTTTGCCAGTCACAGCGGCACCAGCATCAGTTAAGGCCTTCACAGCCCCTTTGCCCAAAGTTGTTCCTAAATGTAAGGAAGCAGCTTGCGGCAAACTGATGATGAATGAGCCTAAAGTAACGACCCCACCAGTGATCGGTTCGACTTTATATTGTACTGCCAACTGGTAACCGAATGTAAATGAAAAAATCAAACCTAAAATAGCTAAAGTTCCGGTCCAAACCATGGCATTAATATCGATCAGCCATTGCATCGAAGTGACAATTCCAGTCCACCCCATCTGATTAGGGATATCTCTGATCAAAGCGTTCAAAACATTAGCGACCGCCCCAGCCATCATTGCTGGCATAATCGCAATAAAGGCATCACGTAACGCGATCAGCCACCGCACGGAGCCAATTTTTGCTGCAATTGGAACAATATGTTTATCTAACCAATTAATAAATGCGTTCATTTTGTATTACACTCCTATCTTATTATAAGTTGTTGCAAAACTGAAATCTAACTGTCTATTTCTTTTTAAATATCGAGACTTTGCGTGTGATAATACAGTGCTAAATCAGGATAAGCAAAATAAGTCCGTGAAAAGTTAAAAACTTTACCACTAGCCAGATAGTTGATCCCATCTAAACACATGATCTGCTCGTCTTTACGACGTTCCATTAATTCAGCTTGCCTAGCAGTTAGAGCTTGCATATGCACATAGTTTTCAGACGTATTCCCAGTGATTTGATATGCTTCTTTCAAAAAACTAAAAATTGAATGTTCAACACTTTCCTGTGACAAAAACGGAACGACCGCTCGTGGAAAGTATGACTCTTCTAATGAATACAACTTGTCTTTCAAATAACGCAACCGAACTACCTGATACATTTTTTCACCCACATGCACATTTCCGCGTCGGGCTAACTCATCATCTGCTTCGATCACGTCAAACAAAACTACCTTAGAACGCAACGGTCCACCTGAAACCATCGAATTTTTATCGAACCCAATTGAAAGGTTTAAGACCGTCTGTGACTGCAGCGGTTTTTTGATAATGTAATACCCGCTGCCACGGACTCGCCGTAACATACCATGGGCAAATACTACATCTAGCGCCTTACGAATAGTATTCCGACTAACTTGATATTGTTCCACTAACTCTTTTTCCGTTGGTAATTTGTCCGTATATTTGTTGGCCAAAATATCTTGAATGAGTTCCTCAGCTACTTCATGATACATACTTTTTCCTCCTTTCTCGCTAATTTTTAGCAGCACCTGTCAGCGCTAAACTACATCAATTTCAATAAAAATGTATCGGCGCTTATTTTATTTGTGCCCACTAATTATATTACACGCAGAGCTAGTTAAAAGCAATAAAACGTTTTCAAAAAATATAAATTATTTTTGTGATCCAAAAAAAGCCCCGAGACTTTACTAGTCTCAGAGCTTTTAAAAAATATTTTTAGTTTAGATTGGCAAAACGGCGAAGATCAATGCTCCGACGATACCACCAACGATTGGTCCAAAGAATGGAACAACACTGTATGCCCAGTCGTTGCCGCCCTTGTTGGCGATTGGCAAGATAGCATGAGCAATACGAGGACCCATATCACGGGCAGGGTTGATAGCGTAACCTGTAGGGCCGCCAAGTGAAAGACCGATAGCAACAATCAGTAAACCAGCAACTACTGGGTTCAAGCCATCAGCCATTGAACCATGACCAAATGTTGCCAAGCCAAGTGTCAAGACAGCTGTACCAACTGCTTCAGTTACGAAGTTAGCGCCTAAGCTGCGGATAGCAGGTTCTGTAGCGAAAACACCCAAAATTGTATCTGCATCTTTGGTTTCTTTCCAATGTGGAAGGTAAGCTAACCAAACGACTGCGGCACCAAGGATAGCACCTAAGAATTGAGCAATGATGTATGGTACAACAGCAGCCCATTTTGTCAAGCCGATCACTGCGAAAGCGATTGTTACAGCAGGGTTAAGATGAGCAGGGCCCATCATTCCGCCAACGTAAGCACCCATTGTTACGGCTAAGCCCCATCCAAGAGCGATAACGATCCAGTCAGCACCCTGAGCCTTTGATTTGTTCAAGTTGACAGCGGCACAAACACCGTTACCTAATACAAGTAGCACGAAAGTACCGATGAATTCACCGATAGCTTGTGTGGCAATAGTTCCCATAATTTTTCCTCCTATATGTGTTTGAAATAAGGAATTTTAGCTTATTTCAAATTAACTTCATAATCAATATGTAACACTGACAATTAAGTCAGTGTTACAGCCATTCTAAATTGTTAAATGAGTAGTCATTCGAAGTACTGAGTGCGACTTTACTCACTTATTTTTTTAATGCATCCAAACGTGTTTCTGCAATCAAAGCATTCAATTCATCAGCCTGTTTTTGTTTTTCATCAGCTGACCAGTCCAAGACACGAGCCATTTCGTCAACGATGGCATCCTTCTTTTCAGCTAATTTGTCTTCGTGGAACAAAACAAAGTTTGTCCGACGTAAGAGGTAATCAACTGGAGTCAATGTCATTTCTTCATTGATCGAGTAATGCAAACTGATCGTATCAGCTAAAGTCAAACCAGGAGCAACTTCCACATGCCCTGCATATGAAACTACGCGACCTGTGTTTGAACCAAAACGGTTAGCCAAATCTTCAGCTTCATCCTGAGGAATTCCCTTACCAACGGCAAGTTTGGTATAGAAGTCCAAAGTCTTTTCCACGTTAGTTGGGTCAAAGTGACCACCAGAAACTTGCAGTTTAGTAGAATCGATCGTCTTAATTTCAACGTTGAATTCATCCTTCAATGTCTTAGTGATCAATTCCATTGCACCTGCAGCCATCTTACGGTAGTCAGTGATCTTACCACCTGAAAGAGTGATCAAACCATCGTCACCAACGTCAAGTGATGAACCACGTGAAACTTGAGAAGCAGAAACTTCTTTTTCACCGCTAGATGTCTTCAAAGAACTAATTGCTTTTTCAACATCAGCACGTTCAACTTCACCCTGGTTGAATTTACCAACTGTGTCGATCAAGTTTGCAAAACTTTCGTCTGAAACTTTACCAACATTGGCGCCGCCACCATTGTAGTCAGAACCAGCGTTAGAACCAAGCAATGGACGAATTCCGGCCCAAGAAGCTTCAATATCATCAATTGTGATCTTAGCTTCTGGGAAACGGTTGTTAATTGCACTTAACAAGTAGTCGACATCAGCTTGTTCAACTGTTGGGTGAGTATAATCACCAGTGTAATCTGTATCAGTTGTACCAAAGTAAGTTTTACCTTCCCGTGGAACAACGAAGATCATCCGGCCATCATTGAAACCTGAATCAGAATAAGTTGGTTGTGGAACACTTAATCTTGATTCATCAATTACCAAGTGAACACCTTTAGTAGGACGGATCACTTGACCATTATCCCCATTCTTGTCGTCTAAGCCGAGGAACTTAGATGACCATGGACCAGTCGTGTTGATCACTAATTTAGCATTCACATCAAATTCTTCACCAGATAGAACATCTTGGGCTTTAACACCGTTGATCTTACCAGCTTCATCATGAGAAACGCTGACAGCTTTAACACGGCTAGCCATTAAGCCGCCCATTTCTGCAGCTTCCTTGATGTTTTCGATTACCAAACGTGCATCATTGTTAACGTAATCCAAGTAAACACCGGCACCGAGCAGCTTATCGCTCTTCAAACCAGGTTCACGTTGCAAAACTTCGTCACGATCGATCGTGTAGTTAGCGTATTGGCTAGCTTCAACCCCAGCTAAGCGGTCATACAAGTCCATCGCGATTTTAACACTGAACATGTCAAATGTTTGGTCAGGTGTGTCGTAAATTGGCAGCAACATTGGGAATGGCTTTGGAATATGTGGTGCAATTCCTTGAACGACAGCACGTTCCTTAACTGTGTCAGAAACAACCCCAACATCAAAAGTCTTCAGATAACGGATCCCACCATGCACTAATTTAGTTGAACGAGAACTTGTCCCTTCAGCAAAATCTTGCATTTCAAGCAAACCAACTTTTGCACCAGCCTTGGCAGCTTGGATCGCTACACCGGCACCTGTGATCCCACCACCAATAACTAGTAGGTCTAAATCGGTATTCTTAAGGCCGTCAATTGTTTCTTTTCTGGATTTATAAGAAAATTTCAATTCAATATCCTCCTCGTTTTAAATCAAGCTACGTGGAACAATAAATTGTCCCACGTAGACTGTTAACACCGAGTTGCGTAAGGTATTTACCCTATTCAACTACATATTTTTCTCTCTTGCCTGTCAGCTTTTTTAACAGCTTGGTCACTCTTAGTTAGCTGGTTTAAATGATCTTGTTGCAGCAACAGCTTGTGTCCAACCTTCATACAAGTGGTCACGACGAGCTGCATCCATTTTAGGTTCGAAACGTTGGCCAATTTCAAACATGTCTGTTAATTCGTCTGTGTCTTTCCAGAAACCACAGCCAAGGCCAGCCAAGAAAGCAGCACCCATCGCTGTTGTTTCCAAGTTAGCAACACGTTCAACTGGTGTGTCTAACAAGTCTGCTTGGAATTGTAGCAAGTAGTCGTTACGAGCAGCACCACCATCAACACGCAATGCTGGAATTTCGATACCAGTATCTTTGTACATTGTGTCAATAACGTCACGTGATTGGTAAGCCAATGATTGTAATGTAGCCTTGATGAAGTCTTTGTTAGATGTACCACGTGTCAAACCAAAGACAGCACCACGAGCTGCAGAATCCCAGTATGGGGCACCCAAACCAGTAAAGGCAGGAACTACATATACTTCATCATCATTTTCAGATTCGTTAGCGAATTGTTCTGATTCAGGAGCAGATTCGATCATCTTCATCCCGTCACGTAACCATTGCAAAGCAGAACCAGCAACGAAGACAGAACCTTCAAGTACGTAGTTAACTTTACCGTTGATTGAGTAACCAATTGTTGTTAACAAGTTGTTCTTTGAGATGATTGGTTCTTCACCAGTGTTCATCAAAACGAAGGCACCAGTACCGTACGTGTTCTTAACCATACCCTTCTTCAATGCCAATTGGCCGAAGAGAGCTGACTGCTGGTCTCCTGCCATACCAGAAACTGGCACGCGGCTACCGTAGAAGTGATAATCCATTGTGTAACCATAAACTTCTGAGTTACCTTTTGGTTCTGGCAACATAATTTCAGGAATATTCAAAAGCTTCAAGATATCTTTGTCCCAAGCTAAGTCATGGATGTTAAATAACATTGTCCGTGAAGCGTTAGAGTAGTCAGTCACATGTGACTTGCCACCAGTTAACTTCCAAACTAACCATGTGTCAATTGTACCGAAAAGCAATTCACCTTTTTCAGCACGTTCTTGTGCGCCTTCAACATGGTCTAAGATCCAACGGATTTTTGTAGCTGAGAAGTAAGGGTCAACTAACAAACCTGTCTTTTCGTGAATCATGTCTGAATGACCATCGTCAATGATCTTGTTAGCAATGTCAGCAGTCTGACGTGATTGCCAAACGATAGCATTGTAAATTGGTAAACCTGTCTTCTTATCCCAGATCACGGTTGTTTCACGTTGGTTAGTGATCCCGATTCCTTGGATTTGATCAGGTTGAACGCCTGAATTGATGAAAGCATCAGCAACTGTAGCTTGAACCGCATTCCAAATTTCATTGGCATCATGTTCGACCCACCCAGAATTTGGGAAATACTGTGTAAATTCACGTTGACCATCAGCAACCTCTTTACCGTTATGATCAAAAATGATTGCACGAGTACTTGTTGTTCCTTCATCGATCGCCATGATATACTTTTCTGCCATTTGATATCCTCCTAAATTTTGGTCTATTCCATACTTTTTTATGTATAGATAAGAAACCGTTTACTTATTCAACTACGTTATTATAAAACTCTCGTTCAACTTTGACAACCTTATTGCTTACAATATTTCTTTAGGTAAATCTAAATAATGTGATATAGCGTTGATATAACGGGCTTTATCTTACTTCAAAAAAATTTATATTTTTTGATAGTTTGTGAATTCCCTAAACTAAAATAAGTAAACAGTCAAAGGTTGTTTAAAAAGTCAAGTCAATTTTTTAGAATAAAACAGTCAATTTCACTCCTTTTACATAATGAAAAAATTGGAAAATTTATGTATTTTAAAAAGCGTTTTTTAATTTTTATAGCAAGCGCTTTCAAAGGTGATTATAACGAAAGTTACTTGCAAGTGCAACCAAAAAGTATCGATAATTTTCTATTCAATTTGCGTAAAATTCACAAATTGGTCTAGTAAGAGCAACCGGTCATCCCTATTGTTTGGTCTTGCAACTTTTCTATCAAATTAATTCTAGTGAAAAATCCCACTTGGCAGCTTTTCTTTAGCTAAATTTTTTTCAAATTTTAAAATTACAGCTCATTGATTTACTCGGCTTCTTTTGATAGGCCTCTTTCATCCTGTCAACGAGTTTGCATTAATATCTGTCTATGGCATCGCATTTAAATTCAATTTTTTTATCTCAGAGATAATATTTTTTGCCAATTTTCTCTAACAAAAACTTGTTTATTAATAGGCTCAACTCTCTCATATCACATAAAAAGAACCCTACCTTTGCGATAGAGTTCCCCATAACATTGCATTATTTAGCACAGAGTTAATTACTTAATTTTAAGCGGTTTTAACTGTTCTTCCACATCTGCTAACGGAACACCAGCCTCTAATAATGAAGCTGCTGTATAAGCCCCCTCGATCAACGCAGTATCATATAGGTGAATCGTCTTGTCCGACATTTCTTGTGCCATTTCCAAGTTCATCTTTGCGCTACCCAGATCATAGAAGGCCAAAATTTCATCAGCTGCATTGTCGTCAAAAGCCTGACTAATTTTAGCCATGCTTGTTCCAATATCACCATCATCGGTCCCACCAGCGTAAGTTAGCGGTACATCAGCCGCAACTTGCGTTAATAATTTTGGCAACCCCGCTGCAATATCAGGAACGTGTGAAACTATTGTGATTCCTAATGTCATAAGATTCCCTCCGTTTCAATTAAAGCTGTAAACAAATAACCGCTAGACATGGCACCTGGATCCAAATGCCCACTAGAACGTTCACCCAAGTATGAAGCACGACCTTTTTTCGCAATCATTTCTTCAGTACTATTAACGGCCTCGTCGATTTCAGCTTGGGTTAATGAACCAGAAGCTAATTTAGCTGCCAATGGCTCCCAAACATCAACCATCGTCTTGTCGCCGGCTTGTGCGCCACCACGCTTTTTAATGCCTGCGTCAGCTGCTGCAAATAAATCGGCAATTTCAGTCGAGTCCTTACTTTTCTTAGCCATTTCCAAAAAGGCTGTGCCATAAAGTGGGCCAGAAGCTCCACCAACTTTACTGATCAAAGCCATCGCGATCTGTTTAAAAGCTGCGGTCAAATCCGCTGGTGCTTTCGCATCCAATGATTCTTGAACTGCTTTAACACCACGAGCCATGTTATTACCATGATCTCCATCACCGATCGGCGTGTCTAATTCACTTAAATAGTCTTTTTTATCAGTGACTTTCTGTGCAAAAGCATTGATCCATTCTGTTAAATTATCAACTGTTAAAGCCATTCTCATCCATCCTTTTCTGCTAAGGTTTATTGTGAGCTGCTCAAAGCAGCTTCTTCCGCCTATCCAAGCCCAACCTTCAATGCCTAGACCGCATTAAAGGTTAGGCTCCGATATGCTCGGAAGCTAACCGCTTTGCTCCGCTCTGTGTTTTTTACCACCCAATTGTATCTACTTTGTAGTTCAAGTAGTCTAACCACTTATCTTCTTTTAATTCAAAAATTGTTAATGATAATCCGGCCATATCAATCGAGGTCATATAGTTGCCGACTTTCATGAAGGCTGGTGAAATTTCTTTGGCGTTTAAAAGATCCAATAAGTCATGTGAGAAAATATACTGTTCCATCAATGGCGTTGCACCCATTCCGTTCACCATGACCGCATACTTCTTAGAACTGTCTAAGCCTAAGCTCTTATCCAGCTGGCCAACTAATTCCTCTGCCATATCCTTCGAAGCCTTAATTTTTTCACGCTTATACCCTGGTTCACTATGGATTCCAACACCATATTCGATTTCGTCATCTGCTAGTTCAAACCCTGGTTTACCAACTTCTGGCACGGTCGCTGCATGTAAAGCAATTCCAATTGTTTTAATATTTGGCAACACAGCCTGTGCTAATTCTTCGAGTTCATCCAAACTTGCGCCTTGGTCAGCTGCCGCACCTAAAATTTTGTGCATAAAGACTGTCCCAGCAACGCCTCGTTTGCCTTGAGTATACAAACTATCTTCAACTGCGATATCATCATCAACGACAATTGATTTAACTTCAATGTCATCCACATCAGCTAAATCTTTGGCCATGTCAAAGTTCATAGCATCCCCAGAATAGTTTTTAAAAACTAAAAAGACGCCTTTCCCATGATCTGCTGCCTTGATTGCTTCATAGATCTGATCAGGAGTTGGTGACGTAAAGACTTGCCCACAAACCGCACCAGACAACATCCCAGGTCCAACAAAACCAGCATGGGAAGGCTCATGACCAGAGCCCCCACCAGAAACGATACCTACTTTGCCAGCCATTGAATCTTCATTTGACCGAATCACAGCCATTGTTTCAGGAATTTGGCGTAAATACTGTGGGTAAGCACGAACTAGTCCATCAACCATTTCGGGGACAACATTACCTGGTTCATTGATGATTTTTTTCATAATTCACTCACAACCTTTCTCGTTATACCTGTACTATACTAAATTTTATAAAGCGATTACAATCATTTACAACTATTTATTTGAATTTATTTTTCTAAAGCATCGACAGTGACGTTTAGCTTGCAATCAAAAGCCGTGTTGTACTATGCTAAACTACATTAATTACTTCAATAAAGGAGCTTAAGTCCATGAACAATTTCACTCTTCACCTTGAATCGACTGCAGAGTTATCCGTTGACCGTCTCCTAGAAATTATGGCTGAACGAACCCGCGTCTTTGTAGTGGAACAAAACTGTCCTTACCAAGAAGTTGATCAAAAAGATCAAACGGCGCTCCACGTTTATTTGACGGACCATGACAAACTAGTCGCCTATTCTCGCATCATCTGGCATGATGACCAAGTTCATATTAGTTTTGGGCGAGTCTTAGTCGTGAAAAAATATCGGGGAAAACAACTAGGCCGGCAAATCGTCACTGCTGCTTTACAAGCCATTGATGACCGCTTCCCCCAAACAGATGTCAAAATCCAGGCCCAGGCTCACCTCCAAAAATTCTATGGATCATTTGGCTTCCAAGCAGTTTCGGACCCTTACTTAGAAGATGGCATCCCACACATTGATATGGTTTTGATTAAAAACAGAGCGGAGTGAAACGGGAGAAACACTCCCCAAAATGACGATTCTTTCCCTTTCATTTCTGAAATCTGCTAAAATTAACTTAGACATCTTTTTAGAAGGGACGTGAGCTTGTGGCAGAAAGAAACCCAGAGTCAGTCCGTGTACTTGACTTAGTCATGATTGCAGTGGGCTGTGCAGTTTTCGCATTTTCATTAGTATTCTTTAACATCGCCAACAACTTGGCCGATGGAGGTTTAAGTGGGGTAACTTTGATTTTAAAAGCGGTCTTTAAAATTGACCCAGCCTACACAACTTTACTATTAAACATTCCATTAATTTGGATGGGGTACCGTTATCTAGGCAGGCAGGCCTTAATTTACACAATTTACGGAACAGTCGTCTTGTCGATCACCCTCTGGATCTGGCAACGTGTACCGCTCACCATCAACCTGGACCATGACTTATTCCTAGCCTCAGTCGGTGCTGGGATCTGCGGTGGAATTGGCCAAGGGATCGTCTACCGTTTTGGTGGAACGACCGGCGGAACCGATATTATTGCGAAAATGTTTGAACGTTTCAAGGGCGTACCAATGGGGCAAACTTTGCTCTGGCTCGACGTGGTCATTTTAACTATCTCCTTGGTCTACGTTGATTTGCGCCACATGGCATATACCTTACTGTACTCGTACATTGCAACTCGTTTGATCAACTCTGCAATCGATGGTGCCTACGAAGCTCGCGGTAACTTGATCATTAGTTCAAAATACCATGAGATCTCCGAAATGATCATGGCTAAAATGGACCGCGGTGTAACTATCCTGAACGGCGAAGGTGCTTATTCTCACGATCCTCGTCCCACTCTTTATGTTGCGGTAGCCCCAAGTGAACTCCATGAACTGAAAGAAATTGTTTCTTCTGTTGACCCACAGGCCTTTATGACCTCCTTTAGCGTCAATGAAGCAGCCGGCGAGGGCTTCACTTACCGACGACCGAAATCCTACTTTGTAAAGAGTCGCGAAGAACGGAAAAAAAATAAAAATAAGGCAGAGTGAAACAAGAGAAAGTATTACTAGAGTCTAGTCTTCAATCCCAAAAGTACATTAAAGACTAGACTTGAATCAGCGTAATTTTCTGTTTAACGGTGCTCGATTAAAAATCCCAAATAAAAACTAGTTGTTAGGTTACTGCTGACTCAGCAAACCTGGCAACTAGTTTTTATTTTTAGCTGATTTTGACGATCGTCCGGCCAAGATGCTGGCCCGCCTGTAATTTTTGTAAAACGTCCTTGACCCCGGTCAGAGTGACTTCATCAACCACAAGCTGATCTGCCACCCGCCACTGCGTCGCTAATTTTTGCCAAATTGCAGCTTTTTGGGATAAAGGCTGGGCCACAGAATCAACCCCTAACAGAGAAACTCCCCGCAAAATAAAGGGCAGTACGGAAGTTTGCAACTCGTTACCGCCCACATTACCGCAGACACTCATTGCCCCATCGCTCTTTAACATCGCTAATAAAGCAGCAGTTACATCGCCGCCCACCGTGTCCAAAACATAATCAAAGGTCTGGTGTTTCAGCGGACGTCCAACTTTTAATGTCGCAGCATCTAAGACCGTTGTTGCTCCCAGGCCCTGTGCAACTTGAACCTGTTGCGGTTTTCGAACCAAAGCCGTTAAGTTCTGATAACCCAAATTTGCTAGGATCTTAGTTGCAATACTGCCAACTCCCCCGGTTGCGCCAGTCACTAACACTTGATCTGTCGGCTGCATTCCCGCTTGCAATAAGGCATTCACTGACAAACCAGCTGTTAAACCAGCTGTACCATAGATCATCGCATCTTTCGTAGATAATCCAGCCGGCAGTTTTAAAACCCACTCGGCTGGGAGTTTAGCATATTGGGCCAGCCCGCCATCGTGTCTAACACCTAAACCATACCCGGTACTCAAAACTTGGTCGCCTGGTTGAAAATCAGGAACCGTTGAAGAAACAACTGTCCCGGCCAAATCAATTCCTGGGATCAGCGGATAATTGCGAATTACGCCGCCGTGCGGTTGAAAAGCCAACATATCCTTGTAATTTAACGATGAATATTCAACTTGAATTAAGACATCACCCTCGCCTAAATCTTCTAGCTGCAAGTCGGTCAATTCTCCGACGACCTCTTCGTCTTCTTTTCGCACAACATACGCACTAAATTTTTGCATCAAGCAGACTCCTTTATTCAAATATTTTGGTGCTCTCTAGTGATTAATTATAGCATAGAAAACGGTCTCATTAGCTGACAGTCAACTATTCATTACTTTTTCAAACCACATATTTTGTCCTCTAAATTAATGTTACAGTAAACAGGAGCAATAACTGACCAACTTTAAAAATCATTATCAAATTAGAAAGGAACATGATCGATGCGCATTATTATTTCACCCGCTAAAAAAATGGTCGTGGACCAAGATAGTTTTTCACCTAGCGGTCAACCATGCCACCTCAACCAAGCCGCAGAAATCTTGCAGACCCTAAAACAACTGTCTTACGATCAGGCACAAAAATTATGGAAAACCAGCGACAAATTGACCCGAACGAGTTACGAACAATTACAATTGCTGGACTTGACTCGCCCACTGTCACCGGCAATCTTTAGCTATTCTGGGATCCAATACCAGTACATGGCACCCGACGTTTTAAGTCAGGCTGCCCTGGAACATCTCCAAGAAACTGTTCGGATCTTGTCTGGTCTTTATGGGATCGTCCGTCCATTTGACGGCATCGTACCTTATCGTTTGGAGATGGGTGCCCGTCTACAAGTAAACGGCGCCAAAAACCTTTACGCTTTTTGGGGCGACCGTTTATATCGCGCCCTATGCGGCCACGGACCAATCGTTAACTTAGCGTCAAATGAATACTCTAAGACCATCGCACCCTACCTACAACCTGCTGATCAAATGGTCGACGTAGTTTTTGCGCATGTTTTAGACGGCAAACTCAAGACTCGCGCCACCCCCGCTAAAATAGCACGTGGGGAGATGGTCCGTTTCATCGCCGAAAATCAGCTCACAACTATTGAAGAGCTAACTCATTTTCAGTCGCCAACTTATACTTATGACCCACGACGGTCAACTAATAATCGTTTAGTTTTCGTCCATGAATCCTAAAAAAACTGTCACCCCAGCACTCAATTCGCAGTGGATGCGAAAAAAATTGCTGGAGCAGACAGTTTTTTATTTAAAACCATTCACCGTAACGTTTGATATACACTCGTTTGCAAAAACTGACCGCGAGACAATATCCCGCTAATAACGCTGCTAGCCACGGCCAAAAGTTCAGCGGCAGTTTTTGCATATCAATGCCTTGTGCTAACCCGCTAAAGCCCACGACTACAGCTAAAAGCATAATTCCTAGTGATGAGGCCATTAACGGTGCTGCTGGCCGGCTTTGAATAAACGGGACCTGAGAAGTTCGGATCATATAGATGATCAAAACCTGGGAAACAGTCCCAAAAACGAACCAGCCACACTGAAATAGTGCTGCTTTTTCCACCGAATTGGCACCCATGACCCACCACATCACCGCAAAACACAGCAGGTCAAAAATCGAACTAACTGGTCCTAAAAACCACATAAAACTTTTGATCGAGCGAGTTTCCCAGCGACGCGGCTGTTGCAGGTAAGTTTCGTCCACATCATCAAACGGCAGACCCAACTGTGCAAAATCACACAGTAAATTTTGGGTCAACAATTGGACTGGTAATAAGGGAATGAACGGTAAACATAGGCTGGCAATGATCACCGAGATCACGTTTCCAAAGTTCCCACTGGTGGCCATTTTGAGGTATTTGATAATATTACCAAAAATTTTGCGCCCTTCAACGACCCCTTTTTCCAATACCAGCAAGTCTTTTTTCAGTAACACGATATCGGCAGTTTCTTTGGCAATATCGACCGCCGTATCCACTGAGATCCCGACGTCAGCTTGCCGTAAAGCCGGTGCGTCATTGATGCCGTCACCCAAAAAGCCGGTCGTGTGACCTTGTGCTTGAAAAGTTTCTACCACGCGCACTTTTTGTGTTGGCGATAATTTGGCAAAGATCGTACAGTCAGTCACTGCTTGTGTCAGTTGCTGGTCATCCATCTGATCCAACTGTGGTCCAGTCAAAACTTGTTCATTTGCTAGGCCAACTTTTCCCCCAACCGTGCTGGCCACGCCATCACTGTCACCCGTCAAAACGACTGTGCGTACCCCGTGTTTTTTCAAGGCCTGAATGGCTGCTTGAGCCGTATCCTTCGGTGGATCTAAGAAGCCGACAAATCCCAACAAAACCATATCTTGTTCATCAGCCACGCTAAAATGATGAATATCAGGCACATCATTTTTTCTGGCAACGCCCAGGATCCGCAAACCTTGAGCACTGTACTTCTCATAGGTTTGCAAAGCAATTTGCTTAGTTTCTGCGTTCAATGGTACCACTTTACCTGCCACTTCTAGTTTAGTCGAAATTTCTAGCATTTCTTCGACGGCACCCTTCGTAACTAACTGCCGGCGACCGTTGTTATCCTGTAAGACAACACTCATTCGTCGGCGAGAAAAATCGAAAGGAATCTCATCAATGCGCTGATATTCTGCCTGAATAGCTGACACATCAAGTTCCGTGGCATGGTTAATAATTGCAAGATCAATTAAATTCTTCAAGCCTGTCTGAAAGGCACTATTTAAGAACGCATAACGTAAAACGCGCTGGTCTGTCTTGCCCTGAATGTCCAGATATTTTTCCAGAGCCACTGTATCTTCGGTCAGAGTCCCAGTCTTATCCGTACATAAAACGTCCATTTCACCAAAAGTTTGGATCGCCCCTAAAGTCCGGACGACAGTTTGGTGTTTGGACAAGGAAAGGGCCCCCTTTGCCAGGGTCGACGTCATAATGACCGGCAACATTTCCGGAGTTAACCCCACCGCAACACTGATCGCAAACAGTAACGAACTAAGCCAGTCCCCCTTAGTCACTCCATTGATCACAAACACCACGGGTACCATCACTAACATTAGCCGGATCAGTAACCGACTGACAGACTCCACTCCATTTTCAAAACTAGTCTTCGACCGATCTCCCGACATACTTTCAGCCATCGCGCCAAAATAAGTTTCATTGCCCGTCAGCAAGACAACCGCCGTCGCGCTGCCGCTGACCATATTCGCACCCATCAAGCCAATATTAGGCAGATCTGGTAAAACATCCTCCGTCTGGTCGACATTTCCCGCAATTTTTTCTACTGGTTCAGATTCACCAGTTAAAGCCGCCTGCGCAATAAAGGTATCTTGAGTCGTTAAAAAGCGCAGGTCTGCCGGAATTAAGTCACCCGCTGCCAAACGTAAGACATCTCCCGCCACGAGTTGTTCGGTCGGTAGGGTCACGACTTTTCCATCACGGTAAACATCCGCCTGGTTCGAAATTTTTTGTGTCAGTTGTTCCACAGCTTGGGTCGCCTTTTGTTGCTGCACAAAAGAAAGGGTACTTGATAAAGCGACCAAGACCAAAATGATGATCACCGTCACATAATCCGGTTGAGTAGTTGCCAGTACATCAGTGAAGTAAGTCAACGCTGCAATCACCAATAAAATACTGTTAAATGGCGCAAAAACCGCTGTTAACAACCGGTGCCAGCTGCTTTCGTGGTCGGCCGTCGTAATTTCATTTGGGCCCTGTTTTGCCAATCTAGTCTGACTTTCTGTCGCTGTTAAGCCAGTTGTTTGGGTGGACCACTTTTCCAACAACTTTTCTTCTGGTAACAGAGCTGCCTGACGTAAGCGGACCTCCGCGTCATGGCGCTGGCGTTCCTGCTGCTGCCGCTTTTTAAGTTGGCTCACTAACTTCATCGCTCTCGCCTCCAATTTTTCATTTCGGCAATCGTTTCCATTACTTTAATTTCAGCTCTCATTCAAATTGTATCATGCTTCCGACTAGTCTAAAAAGAAAGGGACTTTTAGCATACTTTAAAGACAAAAACGACCACTCACTAACAGTATTTCAACTGTCTGTGAATGGTCGATTGAAAGTACCATGATATAAGTAAAGCCGGTTTATCAAAAAATCCCAAAACTTGTTTTTTCAAACTCATGATAGAGTGTATTTGCAATAAAAATTTAGACTAGCATTATTACACAAAAAACCTTACCTATTCATTTAGTAAGGTTCTTTGTGTAATTAGATATAATGACGAATAGCTTGTGGATTCATCGTTCTTGTCTTTCTCTTCCAACCTGCCTTCGATTCTATTTATTTTTATACACATCATTTCTTTTAGCAGTTTTCAGCACTAAAACAACAAACTCATTATCAACAATATCAACAATCATTCGAAAAGCACCTACTCGATAACGCCATAAAGTTTTCTTGTCTCCTTCAAGCGCTTTACCCCACTGTCTTGGATTTTCAGTTCCTTCAATGTGATCATCTAGCCATTTAACTATTCTTTTTTGGACAATGCGGTCCAATTTTTTAAATTCTTTAAAAGCTTTTTTATCAAATTTCCAAGTATACATTAGGCAGAAAGAACCTCTCTTAGAACATCTTCGCGAGAGACACGTTCGTTATTTTCCTCCAGAATTTTCATTCCATCTTCATAATCTTGAATATCTTCAATTTGTTCTAAAACAGCTTTGCGCATAAAGGCAGAGACACTTAATCCTTCGAAAGCGGCCAATTTTTGCACTTCTTTGTATTGATCTTCTGGCATACGAATTGTTGTTGTAGTCATAATTAAACGCCCTTCTTTCTTTTCTAATAACTTCATTATATCATATCCGAATACACATGTATTCTATTTGATAAAAAGATAATAAAACGACCATTCACCAGCAGTATTCCAACTGTCTGTGAATGGTCGTTTTTAGTCGAGCTACTTCACCCAGAAGACTGTGCTTAACCTGCTTTCAGTCACAATGCTAAAAACGCATTCTGCCTGGAAGCCTGTTAATGCTCATCTTCTAACCAGGTGACTCCGCTCTGTGTTAATCTTTATAAGCGTACTTGTAATTCCACTGTGTTCCGGCAGTATTGTGAATAATGCCCTTCACATTTGATTTTTGCAAGTAAGCTGTCACTTGTTGATAAACAGGTGTCATACCTTGGTCAGTGTTCAAGATCCGGGTTGCTTTGACTAAATCTGCCCAACGTTTGTTAACATCATTGGCATCTTCATCTTGCGCCCGTTTAACTAAAGCATCAAATTCTTCATTTGCGTATTTTCCTTGGTTATATGAAGTATTACTCATCGCTGTTTGTAAGAAGGTGATCGGGTCACTAAAGTCGCCGCCCCAACCTGACAAATAGATATCAAAATCGCCATCTTCGGCCCGTTGTGTTGCAGAGTGGCCAGGGATATCGTTGATGTCAATTTGTAAGCCAGGCAAGATCTTGTGGAACCGTGATTGCATGTATTCAGCGATTACTTTACTGTTGGCACTATCATTGCTGGCTAACAGAGTTAACTTCAATCCCTTTTCATCGATTTCTTTCAAACCTTGTTTCCAGTATTTCTGTGCTAATTTAGTATTCTTATCGACGGTATTCTTCACGTATTGCTGATCCGCAAAATCTTCGCCAGTTTTTGGATCTTTTGCTAGGTTAGAAGCCACGTAACCTTTAGGAGTTTCAGAGCCATCACCCAAGATCTTCTTGGTCAAAATATCGCGGTCGATTGCAAGTGACATTGCCAAACGGATATTACGATTGTTCATCGCTTTCTTATTCGTAGCGTTTTTATCAGCAAAGTTATACTTCAAATAGGTCACTAAAGAATAAGGATATTGTTTGAACTCTTTATTATTCTTGAAGTTCTTAACTTGTTGACTAGTTAATGGAGTCAAATCAAGCTTGCCTTTTTCATATAATTCTTGGCCAGTCGTTGGGTTAGAAACAACGGTGTAGTTGATTTTGTCTAACTTCACTGCCTTTTTATCCCAATAGTTGTTGTTTTTAACATACTGCCACTTGTTACCAGTCCCACTCCAGTTTGCTAACTTGAACGGACCAGAGTAAACCATGTACTGTGACTTAGTAGCGTACTTCTTACCATATTTGTTAACGACTTTTTCATTTTGCGGTCCAAATAATGGGTAAGATAACAAGACTTTAAAGTAAGCGATTGGCTTATCTAACTTGATCACAATAGTTTGCTTATCTGGTGCTGAGATTCCGATTGTATCAGGTTTAGCCTTACCAGCCACGATATCATCGGCGTTTTCTACTCCACTAAACAAGTATGAATATGGTGACTTAGTAGCTGGATCTAAAGTCCGGCGCCAAGAATAAACAAAATCTTGAGCAGTGATCTCATCACCATTACTCCACTTAGCTGGACGGAGCTTGAAAGTCCAAGTTAAGCCGTCAGCAGAAGTCGAACTGCTCTTAGCTAATCCCGGTGTAACTTTGCCGTCTTTACCTAAACGATAAAAACTTTCAAAGACGTTCCCCGTTGAACCATAACCAGTTAATTTTGACAAGTCGATTGCATCCATTGGTGCCTCAGCACTCAAATTCAGTTCTTGTTTATTATCTGTTTGTTTCTGTGAATCATTTTTACCACAGGCTGCCAGCACCACCACTAGCAACGCCGCAAAAACTGTTAACAGTAACTTATGTATCTTTTTCATCGTAAATTCCCCCACTTCTTTTTACCAAAATTTCTAACAACGATCCTCTACCATTGCTGCACAACCAGTTGCATTCCGTAAAGCGCCTTCACTCAACCACAAAAAAAGACGCAGAGCATTCTTTTACAGAATTTCCGCGTCTGGGCTTTGTCCATCACTCACTTGCTGAGTCTAGACTCATCATTGCAACAATCGCAAAAGTCTACACTTAACAGGCCGAACATCGCTTCAGACGCGACGGACAGCAACAGCATAACTTTGCATTAATAACTTGTTTAGTCACAATGATAACCTCCTGTGTGTTAGTTAACTTCAATATAAGGAATCGCAGTAATAAAGTCAAGCAAAATCTATTAATTCTAGCCCAATTCCACTTTTAACTTTTTTAGCATGAAAAAAGCGTCAGTCAACAGTTCCTTAACCATTGGCCAACGCTTCTTATTATTTGTTACTTAGTCGAGCTGCTTGAGGCAAGAGATTCTGCTTATCTCTTAACCGCCTCACTCCGCTCTGTATTAGTCTTTATATGCGTACTTATAGTTCCACTGTGTTCCGGCAGTATTGTGGATAATACCTTTGATATTGCTCTTTTGCAGGTATGCTGTGACCTGTTGATAAACTGGCGTTACGCCTTGTTCAGCATTGACGATCTTAGCTGCTTTAACCATATCATCCCAACGTTTGTCTGGATTATTAGCATCTTCATCCTGAGCACGCGCTACCAAACTATCATATTCTTGATTGTTAAACTTACCGCGGTTATACGAAGTATCACTCAACATAATTTGTAAGAAGGTTACCGGGTCATTAAAATCGCCGCCCCAACCTGACAGATACATGTCAAAGTCACCATCGGCCGCCTTTTGCGCTGCACTATGACCAGGGATATCTGTAATTTCTAGCTGCAAGCCTGGCAAAATCTTGTGGTAACGTGACTGGAGGTATTCAGAAATAATCTTCGTGTTAGCCGCATCATTATTTGACAATAAGGTCATCTTCAACCCTTTTTGCCCAATTTCCTTTAACCCTTGTTTCCAGTACTTCTGTGCCAATTTCACGTTAGTACCCACTGTATTTTCAACATACTGCTCGTCCGCAAAATCTTCTCCCGTTTTAGGATTATTGACTAAATCGGCGGGAACAAAGCCTTTTGGTGTTTGCGAACCATCACCCAAAATTTTCTTGGTCAAAGCATCCCGGTCAATTGCAAGTGACATCGCAAACCGAATGTTTTTGTTGTTCATTGCTTTATTGATCACTGGATCCTTGGCTTCAAAATTATACTTAATATAGGTCACATATGAGTATGGATACTGCTTAAATTCTTTATCGTTCTTAAAGTTCTTGACCTGTTGATTTGTCAGTGGTGTTAAATCCAATTTGCCAGCTTGATATAATTCTTGGCCAGTTGTTGGATTAGCTACTACAGTGTAGTTAATTTTATGCAGCTTAACTACTTTTTTATCCCAGTAGTTATCATTTTTAACATACTGCCATTTGTTGCCAGTCCCTGTCCAGTTCGTAATTTTGAACGGGCCAGAATAAACCATGTACTGTGACTTAGTTGCGTATTTCTTACCATACTTCTTAACTACTTTTTCGTTTTGCGGCCCAAACAATGGATAAGCCATCAAATTCTTAAAGTAAGAAATTGGTTTTTCTAATTGAACAACGACCGTTTCTTTGTCAGGAGCTGAAATGCCGACACTCTTAGGATCTGCTTGACTAGCCGCAATTTTATCAGCGTTTTTTACCCCGCTGAACATGTATGAATATGAGGCCTTGGTTGCTGGATCAAGTGTCCGGCGCCAAGAATACACGAAATCTTGCGCGGTGATCGGGTCACCGTTACTCCATTTGGCAGGACGCAACTTAAAGGTCCAAGTTAATCCATCAGCAGAAACCTTGCCGCTTTTCGCTAATCCTGGAGTGACTTTACCATTTTTACCTAGGCGATAAAAACTTTCAAAGGCATTCCCAGTTGAACCATAACCTGTCATCTTCGAAATATCGATCGTATCCATTGGTGCTTCTGTACTCAAATTTAAAGTTTGTTGATCTTCGCCAGTTTCCTTAGCACTACTTTTACCACAAGCTGCTAAAACGACCATTAGTAACGCTGCAAAAATCGTTAATAAGTATTTTTGTTTCTTTTTCATGTTAAAAGTTCCCCCTTGGTTTTTGTTGGAAGCTAAACGGTTTGCTTCGCTCTGTTTTTTGACAATGACCCCTATCATTGTTGCTAATTCAGCCGCAAATTCAATTATTGACCCAAGTAAGCGTCTACAAACTGGGTACAAAAAAAGACGCGTGCAATTCTTTAGCAGAATCTACGCGTCTGAGCTTTGTCCATGACTTACTGTTTAAGGATGGACTTTATCATTGCAACAATCATAAAAGTCAACACTTAACAGGCCGAACATCGCTTCAGACGCGATGAACAGCAACAACATAATTTAGCATTAACAGTTTGAATGTTCACAATGATAACCTCCCGTAATTTGTTAGGTCTAATATAAACATAAAAGAAAACTAAGTCAAGCAAAACCTACTTTCATTTTGTAAGTTTCACTAATACCTACTGTGCTTCAACCGCTCCTGCTGGCCCCATGACTTGGTTTCTACCGCCATTTTTAGCCTGATATAACAGACTATCAACTCGCCGATATAAAGTCGTGGTATTATCCTCCGGCCGCAAAATATCACAGCCAAATGAAGCAGTTAAATGCAAGCTGCCTTGGTCGGTCGGAACTACTAGTTTGCACAAACTATCGTGACACATCTGCGCAAAATCCTGTGTTTCTTCTAGGCTGACATTGCGTAAAAAGATCCCGAATTCCTCACCGCCCAAACGATAAACCATCGCCCGCTCATCAAAGACAAAAACATGCTGCATCAAGTCTCCCGCAACGTATTTCAGGACCTGATTTCCTGCCAAATGCCCGTAAGTATCATTGATCAATTTAAAGTGGTCAATATCTAGCATAATAAAAGCAAATGACTCTTTCTTTTCCTGGGCCTGCTTGAGTCCCACCGCAAATTCATTAACAAACGACCGGTAATTTTTAGTCGCCGTCATTTCATCAAAGCGGGCATTATGCTCGTTTGATAGTGCTGTTTTCCGAAAGTTATCGTCAAAAACCAGCCCCCAAAATAAAATCAAAGTTAATGATAAGTATAAGCCTAGACTATAAATTAGCTGATCAGTATTAATCAAGCCCAACCAAGATTTAACGAACCACAAACACACACCGCCGCTTAAAGCTGCTAACAGTCTTAAAAACGGTCTCATTTTTCGACTAAAGTAGGAACCTGCCGTTAAGAACAATGCACTGCCGTAAAATGCTAGCGCCCACGACCAGTATTCCGTACCAAATAACCAGAGTTCTCCCAACAATGCCAAGACTAAAGTCACTGCGGCATACCAGTAAGTTCCCCGATGATGAGAATAGTACAAAAAGAAAACTAGGATCAGTAATTGTAAATTATCGTAGGTCAACAACTTGGGAATATTGAGCCTGATCACGAGAAACGCCGTAAAGACGACGAAAAAATAGGCGAGCGTATACGCTTCAACTAGGTCAATTTTTAACCCTTTAAATTTAGCCGGCAAAAAGACTTCAGCAATAATATATTCGGTGACTCGATAAGTTGTCATAATGCCGACCCCGAAAAAGAGCCCGAGGATAAATTCTACTAAAAAGTTAGTTACCATTTGCTTCGCCTTCCCTCTTCTCTAACAATTACTGCTTTAATTTTTGACACTAACATCGCAGGAACCAACCGCTATATCCCGGCCCTGTTTTTTGGCTTGATATAGCAATTTATCAACCCGTTGGAAAAAATGCATGGACGTTTCTTGTTCCCGCAGTTTCGAGTAGCCAAGCGAAATCGTGACATGGACTTGATTGGGTTGGCTTGCATGTAAGTTGCCCACCATTTCATGACAAAGTTCGGCGAATTGACTAACTTCTTGGCAGTCTTGTTCTCGGACCAACAAAGCAAATTCTTCGCCGCCCAGCCGATAAACATTCTCTGTTGGAGTCAGCGTTTGTGCCTGTTTTTTGAGAGTTGCCGTAACTTCTTTCAAGATTTCATTACCCATCAAATGGCCATAGGTATCATTCACGTTTTTGAAATGGTCAATATCAACCATGATCAATCCCAAAGTTTGCCCGTGAGCATGATATGATTGGACACCTTGATCCAGTTCCTTCACAAAGGCCCGGTAATTTTTAGTTGCCGTCATTTCATCAAAGAAAGCATCGTGTTTGTTACGCGCCGTCATTTCCTGGTGCTTTTCATTAGCATATAATAGCCAAAAAATAATCGAGGCTAAAACCACGTAACCACTCGCCGCAAAAATCAGCCTTTGACTGGCAACTAGTCCTAACATTGAACGGGTCGCCCAAAAAATCAGCCCACCCGCTAAGAACGCTGACCAGCGTAGTAAAGGTCCACGTTTTTCGGTCAAATAGCTTAATAACAGCAGTAACAAAGTACTCAAATAAAAAATTGGGATCAAGCGTAAATTTACCCGTGGTACTACTCCAAAAGTCAGTATCGTAATGACACCGGAGGTCAAAGCCGCTAAAAAGTTCATTTTGCGGTCACTAGAGATCATCGCAAACATCACAATCAACAACAACAGTGTATTGTCAAAACTAAATTCGACAACACCAGTGACTTTAATCGCTAAAATTAAAATATAGACAACCGTAAAATAAAATAGCACAAAATACTGCATTAGCCGTGCTGCTTTCACTGGTGTTGTTTTTTTGGTTAAGCCACTCTTTAACCAGACTTGCAATTACCATGTAAGTCGTTGCCAAGCCCGTTTCAAAAATCAAACCAAAAATTAGCCTAATTGCAAATCTCATTGTGACACCTCCGTTCTCCTATCACTACTAACCTTAATTCAAATTAATTTGAGGCTGATCTCTGCCATAACTTCTTTCAACTGTGACTGCTCTTTGAGCCACAAAGTTCAGAAAGTTTAGCGGCATCCCATTACCTTGTTCGTACAAAATATCTGCTTGGGCCAGATCATCGATCGTATTTCCATTTTGCATCATCACTGCCACGATACTAGCGAATTGTGACACATTTTGGTTACACGTAATTTGAACCCCTAAAATTTTCCGACTTGAAATATCATAGGTTAAGTGCACGACCACGTGTGAATTAATTTCTCCATACTCTTGGATCCAAGGGCCCTCATAAGAAACTAAATTGGCCTGATAATCCCATTCTCGTGCCTTTTCCAAGGTTAACCCAGCTTGGGCAAACCATTCATCAAAAACCTGCAACCCGCTCGTACTTTGCAAAGGAACGAAGCGATAATGCTGCCCTAAAACATTGTGTGCCGCTACGAAAGCCTGGCGCATTGCGCGCGTGGCTAAACGGGTCGCCAATGTTTTTTTGGCACTGTTTTTATCGATCACACTTGCACAATCCCCAATTGCATAGACATCCGGCTCAGTTGTTTCTAAATACTCATTGACCGTGATCGAGCCATCCAATTGAGTTTTGAGCTCGTTCTTCACAAAAGTTGTGCTAGGAACAAAGCCAAACGCTAACAAGACCAAGTCTGCGGTAAAATCGCATTGATTAGTTTTTAAAATTAATGAGCCGTCAGCTTGCTGCTGAAACTCTTCGACCGCCGTTCGGTTATGGACCCCAATTCCATTCTGACTAAGTTGTTTTTGTAACCACAGCGAGAGTTTGTTTCCCACGTAATGGGTCGCGAACTGGTCATTGTGCTCAAAAATTTGCACATCTTTTTGTAATTTATGAGCGGCTAAAGCAAACTCGATGCCCGAACGTCCTGCACCAATAATTGCAATTTTGTGACTAGCTAAAATCTTTTTCTGCAGCACTTCAACTTGCCGAAAACTGCGTGCTACCAGGACATTTTCACTTTCAACTCCAGGAATAATTGGCAAACGATTCGTTGCCCCACTCGCAATGATCAATTTGTCATAGTTGGTCGTAAAAGTGTGGCTTCGATTTTTATCAACAATCGTGATTTGATGAAGTTTGGTACTCAAACCGATCACACTATGTGCTTGAAAAATTTTAACTTTTCTGCTATTTTTGATACTTGTTTCATCAAAATGCAGGTCTGTTAAACGGTCAACATCCCCACGGACATAGGCCGAAATATCTTCAGCTGCAAACGATGAAACAAGATTTCGGTCATAAATTTCGATTTCATTTTCTGGCGCGATCCTTAGCAGTTCATCGGCTGCCATCATGCCCGCATGTGAACCACCAATAATAACAATTTTCATAGACATTCCCCTTAAACTTCTAATTGATAAGTTTAATTATTTACTTCCAAGTTAGATTTTCTAATAGTTTTTAGTAGTACTTTACCTACCAAAAATTATATAATAGTCTCTGGTATGATTCAGTTGCTATTACATAATAATACTCTTACAACAACAGCATAGCCAAATTTTAAATAATCGGAGGCTCGCCATGTATCGCTACTTTATCCAACCAATTATCAATAAATTTTCCGGTTCCGTACTCGGCTACGAACTTTTGATTAGGAAACTAATTGATGGGCAATGGCAATTGCCGCAAAGTTTCTCTGCCATTCCGCAAGAAGTGCAAACTAACTTGCTAGTGACCATTGCGCAAAAACTCTCGCGTAAAATCAGTTTTGTGTCTTTCAACGTGAATTGGGCGCAATTTTTAAGTCCTGAATTCAGTCAACTTTTAATCGAGACCCAACAAAAGATCTCACCCGTGACTTTAGTCTTAGAAATCATTAAAGAACCTGTTCAAACTAACTTTTCCACGACTGAAATCATCCAACAGATGAACTACTTTAACCAACATGGCGTCCTGATCGCACTGGATGATGTTGATACGGGGTGCAATCTCTACCCAGAAGTTCAGGCATTTTTACCCTATGTCTTTGAAATTAAGTTTCCCTGTCAAAATTTCCGCCAGGCAGGTCGTCAGACAGAAATCAAAACTGCCTTGCAAAAATGGCAGCAAATCGCTGCTAACAACAATTTAAATCTCATAGTGGAAGGCGTTGAAACTTCTGCCGACGATCAGTTGTTAGACGAATTAGCAATTTCTTACCGCCAAGGCTACTATTATGGTAAGCCGCGCCTCTTTCAATAATCGTTTATATTATGACCAGAATTATTTTCTGGTCTTTTTTGATGCTTAGCCAAATTACTTTGGTGCTCGAAAAAGATTTTCACTAGTTTAGACCAAAAACTCTCAAAGCTCAAGCATTATTTTAAAGTTATTGCATGATTCGCAATAACTATTACCTCAACTTAATAAGGTCTTTTAAATTGGTCTAGTTTCCAAAACAAGTTTTTTATTATTCTGCTTGTATTTGAACACCTTTGTTAGTATAATACTTTTCGATTATATAGCTTATGTTACGGGGTTCAGCGAACTTTCAAGAGGAAACGTATAGGTGATTAAAGTGAAATTAAAAAATTGGTGGCTGTTATTGTTGCTGCTAGTTACATTATTGAGCGGGTGTCAAAAAAAAGCTGTTGCTAAAACACCTGCTGCAGCACCGCATGGCTTTACTAGCACAACAAATTATGCAACAAAAGACAGCTCTCAAAATAGCCTACGTTTAAGTAATTTTGTACGTCATAACTTATTAACCAAAAAAGGAATCTATACCAATTATTTAGATACCAATAAACGTCAACCCGACGCAGCGACAGGACATGAAATGTTAAGTGAATCTTCTGGTCTATGGTTGCAATACTTAGCAAGCAGTCATCAATGGGGACAGTTTCGACAATTTTATCAGCAAACTAAGCAGACTTTCTTAAAAAAAGGATTATTTATGTATCGATATGATCCTCAGAAAAATAAGCTTTTTAAAGTCAATGCAACCCTAGATGATTTACGGATCATCCGCGCCTTATTAACTTACGACGAAGCTAAACATACTGATCATTATCGTCAAGAAGCAACCGAACGGTACCAAGCACTACTCAATACCGCTCTGCGAGATGGACAATTAGTCGATTTTTATGATGTCGGTTCTCACCAAGGAGCCAATACGGCGAGTTTAGCATATTTTGACATGCAGACTCTGAAATATTTCGAAAACACAACTAAAAAAAGCCAACACGATTACCAACGACAAATGACGGTACTAAAAGGCGGGTATTTAGGCGACGCTTTCCCACTGTATGCTAACAGCTATCAGTGGTCTAGTAGTAAATATAGCGATGACGATTTAAATACTTCTGAAGCCTTGGAAACTTTATTGCATTTAGCAGAAATTGGCCAACTCAAGGCCACCAGTCGAGATTGGCTGGTCCAACGCATTCAAAAAAGAGACTTAGCAAATGGTTATAGTGTAATTGGAAGAGTCAGTTCTGATGGAGAATCTGCAGCTAATTATGCTTTAGCAGCAATGATTTTTGCAGAACTTCATGATCAAGAAAATTATTCGTTAGCTATGAAAAGTGTTTGGCGTTTACAAATCAATCAGCCGCATTCTCTTCTGAACGGTGGTATTGGTGATAACAAAACGCAAAAAATTTATTCGTATAATAATTTGACTGCTTTGAATGCTAGTCAACGTTAGTAATGATGAGGTAAAAATGTGAAACAAGTAAAACAACGATTAAGTAGTGCGGCTAGCTACTTTCAAAGGATAGTTCCGCCACCACTGTTTGCAACATTAATTTGCGCAGCTCTAGCGGCCTTTGTCCTTTTTGTATCACCAATCAATGGTCTAGCAGACAACGGTGATTTTTACCGTGCTCTATACAGTAACGGTATCTATAAATTGTCTGAAGCAAATTACAGCTATTTAGATTTTGTCACGCAAAAATTTGGTTTAATGAAATACTTTAACGAGTACAGTTCAGTGAACTTTTCTTCTCAACCGCTCTTTGTTAAACTGGCTGTCTTATTGAACAAACTATTTTACAGTCAGACTATTTTTGATATTCGTTTTATGGGATTAGTTAATTACGTATTATACCTAGGTGGGATTTATCTTTTAACTGACGCTTTAACCTATCCCACAAAAAAATGGCATAATTACCTGATTGCATTATTAGTCGTCTTTATCATGGGAGATTCCTCATTTACTCTGTACTTTAATTCATTCTTTGCAGAGCCGCAGATGTTAGCCCTCACTCTCTACTCATTTTCGTCGATCCTTCTGATTGCTAGAAAGCGCTACCGCCATAATTGGCCACTCTTCCTTCTATTTATTGTAAGTACTGTCCTTTTAATTGCGAATAAATCTCAGAATGCTCCCTTAGCTTTAAGCTTTATCGTAGTTGCAACAGGATTATTTTTCTTACCACAGTTAAAAAAAGTGAAGAAAATCTATCTTTCTGCTGGGCTAGCACTACTCTTACTAACCGGCGGATTAACTTATACTCTAATTGGGAAGGAGTTTGTTGACATTAACTCCTACCAAACATTTTCACACGGAGTCTTGTTGCAAACAGAAGATCCTAGTAAAGAGCTTGCGAAAAATGGGATCGACGAACAATATGCTTTAATGCAGGAACAAGATTATTACCCCAAACAATTTGCAACCATTCAAGCTTCAGGCAAATATGTAAAAAAGAACCTGATTTCTAAACTAGGTTTTGTCTGGGTCATTAAATATTATGCAACTCATTTAAAACAATTTGGCAGATTATTGGACGTAGCCGCCGGAGATACCATGTTAACGCAAGTCAAAGCAGTCGGTGATTATACTAAAGATTCAGGAGCACGACCGAAAAAGCAACTTAAATTTTTTACTGGTTATAGTCAGCTGATGGGTGCTTTTTTCCCACAAAAATTTGCTTTTAACTGTTTATTGGCAGTGGTATTTCTAACCATCTATCTAATTGGCTTTTTAAATGATCTCCAAAAAAATCAATTTGAAGGTGCACTACGGTTTTTCTTAGTGGCAGGATTTTTAACGATTTTCATCTTCGTTCCCATTATTTCAATCATTGGCGATGGAGACGCTGATTTAGCCAAGCATCTTTTTATGGTCCCAGTAAGTTTGGATTTGATTTTTTTATTGTTTATTTCGGATATATTCAACCATCGCTTATGGCATAGCGATCGTGAAGGAGATTGATCGATATGCATAACTCTAAGCACCTTGGGCGGCTGCTGATTTTAAGCATCACTATGCTCAGCCTGTTTTTGTTTCCAATAGTTGCTCATGCCGAGCAAACTACCAGTAATCGTGTCTTACTGGTATACGATTCACAAAATAAGGCCCACCAGCAAGAAACTAAAATTGCAGCTATTCAAAGAATTTTAACTAGCCTCCAAATTAACGTTAAAACAGAAACTGCTGTCGAGTATCATGCGGGCCAACTGTCACATTATCAGGGAGTCATTACTCTCATTAACTGGCAGCAAATGAAACTGACTAACACGTCCTTTTTACGTGACCGGCAAAATTTTACTGGTCCTCAGTTACATGTCGGACCTAATTTAACCAGTGAGGAAACAGCTGGATTGCAAGCAACCCCGCAAAAGATCTATCAACAACAGCTGCTTCTCACTGGTGAAAATGACAAATTACAACAACTACTACCTTTTCAACAATCACTGACAGTTTTAACTAATTTACCCGCAAATGCGCAAGTGATTGGCCATTTAAAGGCGCAGTCGAGTGTTTTACGACAGTATCCATATGGAACAATTGTAGGTAATCACGGCTATTTGCCTGACTTTAATACTGGCGGTTATAGTTTAATGCTCGCAACTAGAACAATTGCTAAATTATTTGCCAACCAGAAAGGAAATTCAACATACCAGCCCTTATTAACAATTACCAAGGTAACTCCCTATTCAAACATGGAATTATTAGACCAGTTAAGCCAATGGTTGTATAGCAAAGGTCTTCCATTTGCTATCAGTACTACCACGGTAGAGGGTAAAAGTAATTTCCATGCTTTTCAACGTTTCACCAAAGTGTTACGACACGTGGAAAATCGTGGTGGAGTTATTTTCTTAAAAACCCCCGTTGTCGGTGGTGTAATGTCTAGCAGCGGTCCCGAATTAAATAGTCTGATGGATAGTTATATTATTCAGTCTGCGCAAAATCAGGTTTTTCCAGTTGGCATTAGCGCTCCAGCCTATTGGAATCAAGACCAAGTTTACCGTGAGAATGCTTTAACAAAAGCTGACCAATCATTGTTGTTGCCTAACCCCACTACTGTCAAATATGCGCACCAAGACAACCAGTCAATGACCTTTAAAAATTCATTTTACGGAGTCAGTGCAGCATCATTTAATACATCCGATAGTGGACAACCATTAAGTTTAGCAGCTCCATCGTTTGCAATTCCCACAGCTTTAACCTTTACAATGCCTAACAGTCAAACTAGTTTAACCGATTTAAAACGTCGCATTGAACAAATGAACTATCACTGGCTTGATCCAGCGGCTCAAATGACACCGACTATGATCAACAGCGGGACTGCCACGATCAGTTATCGAGCAGGCACTTACTTTTTAAACGGTCGTGCGCAAGAAATTAAAGAACAACACCAGCAAGCTCAAACTTTAAAAGCTGTCAAGCCAAGAGAACTGTGGGTCAACCGCTTTTTTAAGGCTCAGGGGACCGTTTTAATGTTCTTTTTTGTAATTGCTTTTATTATTTTTGGTTTATTGATTTTTGTTGGACGACGAATTTACGTCAAGATGTTCAAACGTTAAAGGAGGGATCGATATTACAGTTTTAGACTATTTTCTTTTTGCAGCTATACTTTCTATCTGGGGAATTTTAATTGTTAACCTAATTTTGACTGTTGCTGGCTACATTAATTATCTGCAAAAATCGCGACAACCTGCACCAGAATTACCAGCAGATCCTCCATTCGTATCGATCATGGTTCCTGCCCATAATGAAGGTGTTGTGATCGTTAAAACTTTACAATCGCTCTTGAACTTTGATTACCCCAAAGAACGATATGAAATCATTATTATCAACGACAATTCCGATGACAATTCAGCTGAATTATTGGCTGAAATGCAAAAAGTATACCCACATCGGAATTTGACCGTGATCAATACCGACCAAACTAATGGTGGACGAGGTAAATCTAACGCACTTAATATTGGTCTGAAACAAGCCCGTGGTTCTTTAATTTCGATTTACGATGCGGATAATACGCCACAGCGCAGTGCTTTACGTTATTTAGTCGCAGAATTAATGAACGATGACAAAAAAGCTGCAGTGATTGGAAAATTTAGAACTAGAAATAAAGACGCCTCGTTGCTAACTCGCTTTATCAACATTGAAACTTTATCATTTCAATGGATGGCACAAGCTGGGCGGGAAAAGTTATTTAAATTATGCACGATCCCGGGAACAAATTATGTCATCAGACGAAATATTTTAGAAGAATTAGGCGGTTGGGATGTTAAAGCCTTAGCAGAAGATACTGAAATTAGCTTTCGAGTTTACCAAATGGGCTATCGTATCGCCTTTCAGCCCTTAGCGGTCACTTGGGAACAAGAGCCGCAAACTTTAGACGTTTGGTTTCACCAACGAACACGCTGGGTCAAAGGCAATATCTATGTGATCTTAAAAAATGCTCGGCTATTATTTACAAAAGCCGGCCGTAAAATTCGGTTTGATTTGTTGTATTTCTTATCAATTTATTTTCTGTTGATGACGTCGTTGATCTTATCAGACGTTATGTTTGTACTATCAGTAGCAGGCTATGTTCATTCTGACCTAGTTGGCTTTAGCAATACTCTCTGGGTCTTAGCTATCCTAGCTTTCGTCATTAGTACTTTTATAACTATCACAACCGAAAAAGGTGAAATGAATTTTAAAAATTTAATGTTAATTATCTGTATGTATGTTGTTTATAGTCAAATGTGGTTAGCAGTGGCAACAAATGGAATGGTGGGATATGTTCGTGAACAAATTTTTCATAAACAAGCAAAATGGTACAAAACAAAACGGTATTAATCAGGGACTATTTGTTAAATTAGCCCTAGTATTATTAGTCAGCATATTAAGCAGCTTAAGTCTTCGCCCAAGTGTCAGTCATGCGGCTGAGACACCAGCAGCTAATTCTAATGAGTTAAAAACTTATACAGTCCCCTTTCAAAATCCAACAACAACTTTGTCTGGTGATTCAGTTGAAGCCAACATGTATTTTATTAAAATGGGTTACTGGGATGTCAAAAAGTTAACAATTAATTTTAACTTTCAAATTTCTCAATTGGCAAATACGGAAACCTCAGACATTACTCTATCTTTAAACGGAACAAAGTTCTATTCATTCCGTCCAGAAAATAGAACTGGTCTCCAGACTAAAACAGTTGAGGTTCCTTTAAAACTATTACAAGGTCAAAATCAGTTAAAAATAAGCGGACAGATCCTGAATAAAACTGACCAACAAAATTACCAAGTTCAGCAAACACCAGCAAATTGGTTAACGATTTACCAAGATGCGAACGCTAATTTTGAATATCAATTACAGGAACCAACCAATGCGATCAACTCTTTTAACGCTCACTTCTCGGGTACAGATACCATTAGCACGGAAAACTCGGCAATTGTTTTGCCTAAGCAGGCAACCAACGCTGAGCTAACAGCCGGAATGTACGCTTTGGCTGGAGAATCCCGTACAATTGCAGCCGGAGACAGTCTGCTGCCGTTAACAACTCCTAAGAGTGCAGCTGCAAAGAATGCAGAATATCAATTAGTCATTGGAACATATGCCCACTTAGCGCCTGAGTTCCAAAAACAATTGAACAAAACTCGTTTGAATAAAAACGCAGTTATTCAGACCTATTCACATGACAATCAGCATTATTTAATTGTCAGTTCTTTAAAAAATAAGTTATTGCAAAAAGCCAGTCGTTTCATCGCTAATCAAGAGTTGATGCAACAAACTAGTGCCAGCACTAAATATATCAATGAAAATACTCAAACATTTACCTCTGAGCTAAGTACTGGCAGCAGTACTCAACTGACTACACAGGATGATTATTTGACGGGTGCTAAACATCAATCACGGACTTATTTTGTTAGTTTGCCAGTTGACCGAACCAATGCTGACGGCTCTGAGATCCGGGTTCATTTTCGTTACGCTAAGAATCTCGATTTTAAACGTTCTCTAGCAACAGTCTATGTCAACGATACTCCTTTGGGCAGCAAGCGTTTGTCAGCTGCAAAAGCTGATCATGATGAACTAACAGTTAAGTTACCTAAAGGACAGGCTTTGGGCCATAGTTTTACAGTACGAGTTGCTTTTGACTTAGAAACTAGTCAACAAAATGGTGCAGATAATGCTCAAACTCCTTGGGCTCTTGTCCTAGCTAATTCACAGGCAGAAATTCATTCAAGGCCGGTCGATAGCTTATTATTGTCGAATTACCCTTATCTCTTCTTAAAGGATTCGACCTTTAATCAAATTGCCGTCGTTCGTCCCGAAAAATTAACTGCTTACGATTACCAAACTTTGACTAACATCTTTAACTTAATTGGGAATTACGCACAAAGCAATGGTGGCCAAATTAAATTTTATAGTCATCAGCCTAGTCAATCAGTTCTGAAAAATAGTAACGTTATTGCCTTTGGAACACCTCAACAAAATAAATTAATCAAAAAGCTAAACTCAAAATTGTATTTTCAATTTGATAAACAACAACACGGCTTTTTGTCTAATGAAAAAATGAGTATTGAGAAACAGTATGGTCAAAACATCGGAACTGTTCAACTATTACGTTCTCCTTATAATAATCAAGCAGGATTATTGGTCGTCACCGCTGCTAAAGCACGTGATGTTTACCTGGCATCCACGCAGATCAATGCTCAGAAAAATATTTCTCAATATCAAGGCGATACAATTGTTGTTGACCAAGATAATAATCACTATGGCTACCGCTTTAAGAAACATCAGTCACTAAATAAGAAAGCAGCTTTTAAAACAACTGTTCAAAAGAATTCTAAACTACTACTCTATTTAGGCAGTGCAATAGTGGCTATTATCATTATCCTGGGTGCACTACTGCTAGCCTTACGCAAAAACGGACTACTGGAAAGGAAGAAATAACGTTATGAAAGATGATCAACGAGTTTCCTTAGGCGCAGATCTTTATCTTCTGCTCTTCTTAGCGTTGTTTAGTATCACGGCAGTCTTAATGACTTTAACGCAAAACGTGTGGCTAAACACCCTGTATCTCGGTTTAACGGTTATTTTAATTCTGTTGACCTATTTCTTTGGTCTGATCGTAGGCTTATCTGCTAATCTGTTGTTTATTTTTGGACAGATCCTCGTAATGATTGCTTTAAATACGATTCAACATTCAGAAATCCCAGTCTTAATGATTTTCTGGTTGATTATGCCGCTGTTACTTTCAGCCACCTTTTATGGCATGAATCATAACCAAATTAAACTGCAAAAATCTAATGCTAAATTACGGGCAGATATTATGGCACGGGGAGCCTTTGATGAGGAAACTAACTTACGGACCACGGTTGCTTATATCCAAGACGCTCAAGTCTTTCTAGAAACTAACCGTCGCTTTAATTTACCAGTGACAACGGTAATTATTCGTATCCGCTATTACAAAGAAATTCGTAAAATGATGAGTAACGAACAATACCTGGAATTGTTAAAGTTAGTTTCTGAAACGATCACTACTACAACGCGAAATAATGATGTCGTTTATCTGCTTGAACAAAATGACCCCACCTGGGCGATCCTGCTATTTTCTAATCAAGATGGTGCTAAAGTGGCTGCAGAAAGAATTAAAGCCAACTTTGAAGCAAATTTACGGGAAGCTGTTAATTTAAAGAATTTGGAAATCTTGCTAGTAGTAGGAATTGCTAGTTGGACCCCAGAAAAAATGCACAGTCCTTATGACCTGATGAATACCGGGATCAAGGAAATCGAATACGATGTTGCTCAATAAAATATCCAGCTAATATTCTTTGAAAGTATCTTTTATACTTCACAGCTTAATTTTTCAACTCTGGCTTGCTCGTTAAAAGTCAGAGTTTTTTGTACCCTTTTCCCCCAGCCATCCGTAATCATTTGTATTAAAAAAGCTACCCAAGATCTTACTCTTGAGCAGCTCTACACTAGTCTATTCAATTAAACGTACTAGACTAGTTTTCATATTTGATTTATTGCACGTTTTACCACACAAACATCCCAACCATCGCTGCTGACAGCAATGAAACCAAGATCCCTGATAACAACATGTACAACACATTACCTGCAATGACGTCGTTCTTTTCTTTGTCAACCAAGCCTTTGAACGCCCCAATGATCATTCCGACCGTGGAGAAGTTAGCAAAAGACGTGACAAAGACTGTCAAGACTGCCCGATAATGTGGTGAAAAGGCTGCTGTACCAATTGTTTTAGTTACTTTACCCATCACGACAAATTCATTGGTGACCAATTTTTCACCCATGAACTGCGCAAACTGGAAGGCATCGTTAACTGGCAAGCCCATCAACCAGGCGAATGGATACATGACGATCCCTAAAATATGTTCCAAAGATAACCATGGAGTGACCCAGCCTAAGACCTTGTCGATCAAAGCAGCTAAAGCTACAAAGGCGATCACGTTAGCAGCGATGATCAAAATCAAACGACCAGCACCTAAAATGGAATCACCCAGGAATGAAAAGAACGGTTCTTTCTTAGCTGCTTCTTTATTTTCTTCAGCGTCAGCCGCTGTTGCGGACCCACTCATTGTGGCGATCGTATCCTCTTCTTCAGTCACTGTGACTGGATTTAACATAGAAGTTACGATCAAAGCGTTGATCACGTTGATCGGAATCGCAGTTAAAATATAAGCAGCTGGCATCATTTGCGTATATGAACCAACAATTGAAGCGGTCACACAACTCATCGACATCATCGCGATCGTTAGGTTCCGTTGTGCCTTCATTTGCTTTAATTGCAGTGAAGAAACGGCAAGTGCTTCAGTATTGCCTAAAAACATCATTTCAACGGCAAAAAAAGATTCAAAGCGTGGTTGACCTGTTAGTTTGGATAAGCCGCGTCCAAGCCATTTAATGATCCATGGCAACACCCCAATGTATGTCAAAATATCAAAGAGCGGCACGATCATCAGAATTGGCAAGAGGACCTGAACAAACCAGTCCATTTGTTTGACGTTGACCATGCTTGGCAAGGCAAAGGCAATTCCTGTATAAGCCACGCTCACTAATTCATTAAACCCTTTGGCTGCGACGTCGACAATCGTTCTCCCAATCGAAAAGCTCGTTAAGAACCAAGCCAAAACTAGGTTAACTACTACCATCACTCCGACAGCTTTCCACTTAATATTGGACCGATCCTTAGAAAGAAGCCATCCAAGTACTAGAAAAATTACTAAACCCACCACATTTACAGCTAAATACAAATAAATCCCTCTTTCTCTTCTAGTAAACCCATGTTCTTTTGACAAATTAATTCCAGGCCAGTCATCTTCTAAATTACTGACTTTCTTCTCATCAAAAAATACTTCTTTCAGTATAACGTTTTACTGAAAACTTGTAAATAAAAGCCGAACGTTTGTCATTGTGACCTATTAGTTTGTGAAAGCCGCGCTAGTTTTAAAATAACCGGTTGAACATGGACTTTAATCAAAAATTAGCACAAAAAGACTTCGAGAATATCTAGTCTAGGAGTATAATTATCTTGTTTTGCTAAAACGATTTCGCAGATCACAGAGCGGAGCCAGTCGGGAGGACTCGAGCACTATCTGAGCCTGACCTTTAATGCATTTTAGGCATTGAAGGCAGAACCTTATCAGCGGAAGAAGCCGCTTTGCGTAACTCATTAAAAAAACAGACTTGGGGGAATGACACAGTGGAAAATAAAGCAATTGACGTCGGCGTTTTGGCCGGAAAGATCCTTGTTGAGGCTGGGTCAGAAATGTGGCGGGTAGAAGATACTACCAAACGGATCGTGGACCATGCTTCAGTTAACAATAAAACGGAAGCCTTCACTAGTTTGACCGGCCTACTAGTTAACTTAAAAGACACCCCCTACACCCGCTTTATGCAAGTCGAAAAGCGCGGGATCAACATGGATAACATTAACTCAGTCAACACTTTATCGCGGCAATACACCGCAGACCAGTTGACGTTAGATGAATTAGAAGAAAAACTATTGGCTTTAAAAAATGCACGACCACAGTACCCACTGTGGCTGCAAACGATTGGCGCTGGCTTTGAAGGAGCCTTCTTCATGTTTATTTTTACCCAGACCTATAACTGGGCTGATTTCCCGCTGGCCTTTTTCGCTGGTGCCGTCGGCTATTTAGTGACCTACTATGTCGGTTCGCGGGTTCGGATCCGCTTTATGAGCGAATTTCTTGGCGCACTGACTGTTGGGTTATGTGCCGTGATCGGTGTCCGTTTACACCTTGGTGTTAATATTGAAAACATCATTATTGGGGCCATCATGCCGCCATTGCCGGGGATTCCCATGATCAACTCCATGCGCGATATTTTTGAAGGCAATTTATTGTCTGGAATTGAGCGACTCATGGAATCATTAATTATTCTAAGTGCGATCGCATTTGGTGTTGGTTTGATCCTACGCTATATGTAAGTAAAGGAGTCAGTCATGTTTTTTTATCATTTATTCATTCAACTTAGTTTTAGTTACCTTGGGACTTTCACCTTTGGTCTCTTCATTAACATGCCTAAAAAAGCCCTACATACCTCAAGCTTGATTGGAATGTTAGGCTGGTTATTATACTGGACAATTTACCGACTAGCGTTAGGTTCAATTTTAGCCAACTTCTTGGCTGCCTTGTTAGTCGGATTACTCGGAATTTTTTGTTCGATCAAAAAGAAAATGCCGACAACTATGTTTAGTACCGGTTTGGTTCCGCTAGTTCCTGGAGCAAGCGGTTATCAAGCCCTAGCCGCCTTCATCAATGCCCAAACAACAGTGGCAGTCTCCAAGACAATTCACGTCGCGATGGTCGCGGGGGCCATCGCTTTAGGCTACGTGACCGCCCAGGTAATTGCCGACGTTTTTTACCGTAAAAGCCGCCCACGCTAAATTTATAGAGGAGTTTCAAGTTGCCTTGCGTAAACGTTTACTAACCGGTTGATTTTCGTTATAATTATTCTAAACTTATGTTTTGAAAAACTCTTTTGTCAACTTTATTCACTAATTTTACGACAGTTTCTAATGCCCAACCAACCTCTAGACCTGAAACGTCCTCACTAAAACTAGTAGTTAATCCGGCAAACTGAGCCAACATTTAAGTTAGCTAAAATTTAGTCATTACTGATCACCACTAAATTTTAGCAATTGCACTACTTTAGGAGGAATTTTTATGTCGAAATCAATGACATGCCGCGACACCTTGGCTATTACTAATCACCGTGTCCTGGCGGGGGACTTAAACGAACACGAAACTGTCTATGGCGGCCGTTTACTAGAAATGCTGGATGGAACTGCTTCAATTTCCTCATCCCGTTTGGCACAAAGCATTAACGTGACTGCTTCAATGGATCAAACCAACTTTATCGCCCCGTTTGCCCTGGGTGATTCATTTTGTATCGAAACTTATGTCAGCGGCTGCGGCAAACGTTCAGTCGAAGTCTTTGCCAAAATTATTGGTGAACGCTTAACGACTGGTGAACGCTATATCGGCCTAACTTCTTTCCTAACTTTTGTTGTGACCGACAAAAGTATTTCCCTCGAAAAAATTATTCCGGAAACAGCGGAAGAAAAAATGATCAATGCCGGTTATGAAGCCCGCCAGGCTGAAAGAATGGCCAGCTTGAAATCTCAAAAAGCATTCAATGACCAACTAAGTGTGGACTATCCCTGGGAACTTCATTAATCAATTAAAATACTTACTGGCTGCCAGCTTGAAATTAAGACTGGCAGCTTTTTTCTGGTTAAAAAATAAGCCGTACTAGGCAAATTAATGCCAGTACGGCTCAGTGCAATTAATGTCCTTGTTCTAAGATCTTTAAGAGTTGATCATATTGACCAGTCATCCATTCCTGGTAATTTTTCTTAGCTGGTAAAGTTTCGGTAACTTTTAAGACCGGTACCTGATTTTTCTTAGCCAAAGTCACAAAGTTATTCACAGTTTTATCGCTGACCTGTGAATTATAAACAAAGAAGGCGATTTTACCCTGCTTAATTTTATTTTGCATTGCACTAATGGTTTGCGGTGACGGGTCTGTCCCTTTTTCGACCGCATTTTCAAATTCTTGGTCACCAACACGAAAGCCCATCGATTTAATCGAATAATCAAAAACTGGTTCTGAAACATAGACATTCTTATTGTTAGTTTGTTGAGCCACTTTCTTTAAGGCTGCGACTTTATCTTGCATTGGCTGCAGTGAATCAATGTATTTCTGCGCGTTCTTTTCGAAATAAGCCCGATCTTTTGGTTGTTTTTTGCCAAGTACTTGAGCAATTTTCCGGGCTAACTTCGGCATAGTCTGCGGGTCGTACCACACATGCGGATTATCCCCGCTTTTTTTACCCGCTACGTTTTCGCCAACCTTCAAGTATTTGGCTTGACTATCATTAGTTTTCACCAAATTATTCATCCAACTGTCATATCCCAAACCGTTCGCTATGACTAACTGTGAACCGGCTACGGTCTTCGCAGTCTTTGGGGTTGGATCATAATCGTGCGGATCAACGTTCGGTTGGTTAATAATCGACGTAACTGTACCCTTCTTACCAACTACCGCCCGGGCAACCTCACCATAAAAATCAGTTGTGGTCGTGATCTTCAGCCCTTGATCAGCTGACTTAGCAGTGGGTTCTTTCGAACACCCCACTCCAACAACTGTTAAGATTACTAACAAAAATGCAATTCCGAGGGACTTGTGATGCTTAGCTGACAACATTGATTTCTCTCCCTTAAATAGTAATTATTACTCTTTAAAATTATATTAACATGCTGCTGTTAGAAAAACAAACTTAAATTCAAATATTTTGACTATAATTTGGAGTCAGTCAAAAAAAGCCGCCCTTTCTATTATAAAAGGCGACTTATTTGAAATCATGCATTTTTAGTACCAGTTGTTTTCCAACCAGAATTGTTTGGCGTTGCTCCATGTACCATAGACACTATTCACATATGAATCAGCAACTTTTTCCTGGTTCGCTGCGGAGTAATCACCGTGTAAATAAGTATCAGTTAACTGGTAACGACCATAGTACTGATGATTTTGAGCAGTGTATGAACCGCCTGATTCTTTTTGAGCGATCCATTCTTTGGCTGCTGCCTCATCATTTTGTACTGCTGGCTGTGCCTGACTGACCGGTGCCTTAGCCTGTGGTTTGGCAACTGGCTGAGCGACCGGTTTAGCAACGGGTTGACTCACCGGTGCTGATTTGACCGGAGCTGCTGGTGCTTTCGGTTGAGCAGCTGGTTGACTTGGTGCCGCCTTAGCAACTGACTGCTGCACAAGTGCTGCTGGAGTCGTTGGTGTTGCTGGTTGGGCCTTTACTGGCGTTGCTGGCGCAGCAGGTTGAACTGGTGCCTGGTGTTGAACAGGTGCAGCAGCCTCTTTGACGGCCGGTGCCGGTGTTGCTGGCGTTTCTTTAGCAACTGACTCTGTTGGTTGTGCTGTGGTCTCTGCCGGTGCTGGAGTTTCCTGCACTGGTTGCGCAGCTGGCACACTGACTACCGGAGCAGCAGTCTGCCCAGCGACTGTCAACACTTGGCCAGGCTGAATAATGGCGGCATCCGGCCCCAGCTGATTAGCTGCCCGTAATTGTGCCACTGAAATTCCAGCATTCTGGGCGATCGTCCATAAACTGTCACCGGCCTGGACCGTATAGTTACCGGTCTTAGCTGCTGGTGTTTGTGTTGGTGTTTTTTCACCAGTGATCGTTAATTTTTGACCCTGATAGATCACATGACTTTGTGGATCGATGTGATTTTGACTTTCAATTTGCTGCTCTGAAACACCATATTTTTGTGCTAAAGCCCAAACTGTATCGTTTTGAACAACTGTATGTATGTTAGAAGCTTCTGTCACAGCAGCTGAAGCTAAAAATACCCCTGCTGCACCCACGGAACCTAACACCACGTTTTTTGCGATTTGACCCAAATTTAGTTCCTCCTCTGCTCAAATGAAATCGTATTAATTTCTATTAAACCATGTTGCTCAACTTTTAGCAATTACTAACACTAATTTTAGTCGAGTTCCTTGAAACAGAAGTTTCCGCTTATCCAAACCCAGGAACCAATGCCAAAGACGCATTTGTCCCTTGATTCCGCTGATGCTCGCCTTCTAACCGTTTCACTTCACTCTGTGATTTTTTACCGGCGTATCCCACTGGCGCAACTCATGCTCGATCCCACGCTGTTTGGCCAATAAGCGGTATTCCTCCGCCTGGTTGCCGACATGCCTGGCTTGCTGTATATATTCTTCTACCTGGTCTAACAGCTGCATGTATTGCGTGGCCGTCAGTTGGTATTCCTCAACGGACCCGCCTTTGACAAAAGCTTGCTTGATTCGTAAGGTTTCAGCATCCGCCAACAAACGATACCCCGCCATTTGTGCCACTTCCACGTAATGTGCCATTCTGTCGCCTCCTTGTTAATGCTAAGAAAAAACGGGTGCCAAAAACAGTTCTGCTTTATGCAAAACTACTTTCTGTCACTCGTTTTTCGCTGTTGTTATTTAACGTCGTTAACAATATACTTGGCAGTTTCTTGCTTGGAGACTGCACAAACATTTTTAGCCACGATTTCTGCCATGGCGTCCCGTGCCTCAACTGTTGCATTTCCAACATGTGGGGTTAAGATCACGTTCTTCATGGCCTTTAGTTCGTCACTAACTGCTGGTTCTGCTTCGTAAACATCCAAAGCTGCACCGGCAATTTCTTTTTGGTTCAGCATTTCAGGCAACAGCTTTTCGTCAATGACTTGTCCGCGTGCTGCATTGATCAGAATTGCTGAATTCTTCATCAGCTTAAATTCACGTTCACCTAAGTAATGGTTAGTTGCTGGAGTGGCAGGAATGTGCAAGGTGACGATATCTGCTTGTTTCAACAATTCATCTTTGGTGACATAAGTTGCACCCAGTTTTTCTTCCAATTCTGCTGGAGCTTGAGTGCGTTGCGTATACACGATCTTCATGTCAAACGCATGCATCCGTTTAGCGACTTCCTGACCAATTTGGCCCAAGCCGATAATTCCCAAGGTCTTGCCTTCTAACTGGTGACCTAAAAAGAAGAGTGGTGCCCAGCCGTTAAAACCGGCGCCCCGCATCAAGGAATCACCTTCAACCATCCGGTGTGACAAAGCCAACATCAAGCCAATCGTTACTTCCGCCGTCGAAACTGCGGAAACAAACGGTGTGTTTGTCACTGGAATACCCTTTTGTGCGGCGTAGTCCAAGTCAATGTTGTTAGTTCCTGCCCCAAAATTAGCGATCAGCTGCAAGTTTGGTGCAGCGTCGATAATATCTTGGTCCACCTGCGTGGATAATGGTGTGATCAGGTATTTGACTGAAGCAACCTTAGCTAACAAAGTTGCCTTGTCGATCAGCTTTTCGCCCTGATACATTTCAAAGCTCAAGTTGTTCTCCCGTAAAATTTGTAAAGCTTGTTCTGGTATTTGATCTGCAATAAATACGTCCATGATATAAATTCCCCCTCCTATATAATTTAAACCAAAATTGAAAACGGTTCAATCAAAATTCAAAAAATGTTTTGCCAAACTTATTTTAAGTGGAAAATTTCAGACTTTATCAGCTAAGGCCATCAAAAAAAGGCTAGGTCGTCCTGATATTTTCTCCTATCAGTGCGAGATAGCCTTTTGATTTTATTCAAGTTTCTATAAACCGATCACGTGGGCAAAAACTGGGATCAACATGTTATCAACTAAGCCGATCACAACTACCGCAACGGCTGCCATGGCGCCTTCTGCCGAACCCATTTCCAAGGCGAAAGCTGAACCGATCGTATGGCCGGCTGTCCCAAGTCCAAGACCAGCGCCGACTGGATCATCTTTAAGTTTGAACCACTTAACTAACTGCTTACCTAATGCATAAATGATCACAGCGTTTAAAATACATGCCATCGCAGTAATTGAAGCATTACCGCCGATTGCCGTGGTCAGCGGCAAAGCAATCGCTGTTGTAGCTGATTGACTCAACATTGAAGCAACTCCAACCTTATCCAAGCCAAATGCCTTAGCGACGATCGTAATGGCAAAGAGTGAAACGACAGTTCCGATAATCAAACTGGATAAGATGATCCCCCAGTTTTTCTTAACGACGTCATTCCGTTTGTACAACGGAACAGCGAACGCAATCGTTGCTGGTGTCAAAAACCAGAAGATGATGTCTCCACCTGGTTTGTAAGCCTGCGTGTAAACTTGCGCTGTATCAACGCCAAATGTCTTACCCAAAATTACCAAAATGACGATCCCTAGTACCATGGAAACAAACAGTGGTTGAAATAAGAAAAACCCTTTTGATTTTTTGAACAGCCATTGTCCGATCATAAAAACGGCTAGTGATAAGAAAACACCAAAAAGCGGATTAGTTAGATAACTCATTGTTTGTCCCCTCCTACTGTACTTTGTGAAACTTGACTTTCTGCATGGCGTTCGCCGAATTTTTGTTTGATCCAGCCAAATGCCCGTGCTGTATATGCGGTTACTACTAATAAGATAATGGTTGCCAACAAAATTACTAGTACTAACTGAACTCCTTGTGCCTTCATAATGTCAAGGTTAGCGGCCAATGAGATCCCAGAAGGAACAAACAAGAAACCGATCATGGAGATCATCGCACTGCCGAATGAATCGACCCATTCAATTTTAATCACGTGTGCTGTCAACAAAACATATAACAGTACCAGCCCGATCACTGGTGTTGGTACAGGAAATGACGCTGGCATCATTGATGAGATCATCTGCGAAATAAATAGGATTGCCGCATAGATCATCATCTGGAATAAAATTGGTGCTGATTTTGTTTCTTTCTTGTTCTTCATAGTCACTCAAGCCCTTTCCTTAACTTAGATTAATTCTCTCTCTTGCTTACATGTTATATCTTAAGCCAAGGCTAGAATTATTGGGCCTTTTTGTGCTGAAATGCAAAAAACAAGGTTTAAAATGCAACCACGTTTACTTCAACGTTTCTACATCCTAAGCCTTGTTTGCTCGCTCTGTCTTTTACATGCCTAAACGTTGGCCCAGTTCCTTTTGATAAGAACGGCCCACTTGCACTTTAACGTCATTATTCATGATCAATAACGACGTGTGGTTAAACCACGGTTGAACCTCTTTAATGTCTTCAACATTGACCAGGCTATTACGATGAACCTGCATAAATTTCGCTGCAGTCATCTTATCTTTCAACCAAGCCAAAGTCTTTTTAGTTACATATTCATTGTTGGCCGTCGAAATCGTCAGCATGCCTTCGCTAACAGTTGCAGCCACTAAATCATCTTTCTTGATCACCACATTCCGGTCAGCTAACTCAATGCTTAACATATCATTGACCGGTTGAGCAGGTTGAGTCTTTGTCGGCTCGCTTTGCAGGGTCTTTAAAGCCTTGCCGAGTGCCTGATCAATACGCTCTTGTTCAAAGGGCTTTAAAACATAATCCAGTGCATCAACGTTAAACGCCCGGACAGCGTAATCATCATAAGCTGTCGCAAAGATGATCAACGGTGAGTATGATAGCTGCTTGAGCTCTTCTGCCAGTTCAAACCCATTTTCTTCGTTCAAGGAGATGTCTAAGAAAATCAAGTCGATCCGGTGTTTTAACAACGTCCCCTGCGCTTCTTTAATATCTTCAGCCTGAAAAGTTTGGAAATCGACATTCTTCAAGCTAGCACTTTTGCCAATTAAGTACTCCAGTTCTCCTCTGGCTAAAGGCTCGTCATCAACTAGTAGAATTTGCATTATTTACAGTCCCCTTCCTGATATGTCAGTGGAATGACCGTTTTGAAAGTCGTCCCATTCTCACTTGTGCTGATCTGCAGTTTACTCTTTGCCCCATACAAGCCTTGCAGGCGCTGGTTTAAGTTATACAAAGCAGTCCCGCTGCCCTTAGTTTCAACGATTGGTTCTTGCCCGATCATCTCTAAGACTTGTGAGTCGATTCCGTTTCCGTTATCACTGACCGCAATTTCAAACGAGTCTTCATCGACCGGTCGAATTTGGATCGCAATTCGATCATCTTTTTTCTTATTTCCAAATGCGTGCCGCACCGCATTTTCCACAAAAACTTGGAGACAAAATGACGGTAATAACACATTTTCTGGAACAGCGACATCGTAGCTCAGGTTAAATTTGTTAGGGAAACGCATTTTTTCAATACTCATATAAGCGTCCACGTGCTTTTTTTCTTGTTCTAAGGTGACTTCTTTTTCTTGACCATTTTGCAAGCTCGACCTGAAAAAGGCACTTAGCTGCATTAATGCTTCGTGTGCTTGGTCAACATTGACGCGCATCAACGCCCCAATTGTGTTAATAGCGTTAAAGAAAAAGTGCGGGTTAATTTGGACCTGTAACGCCTTGATCTCAGCTTCATTTAACAAACTCGTCTGTTCTTCAGCAATCCCGATCGCTAATTGCCCTGAAAAAATTAAGGCGAGCCCATTCACCAAGTTTTCTTCCACAACAGTCATCTTACTGCGATCCTTAAAGTAAAACTTTAGGGCTCCCACCGTTTCATCGTTGACCCGTAAAGGTAAAACGATGGCGGCATTTAACGGGCAGTCAGCGACCGGACACCCAATTTCAGTTCGACTATAAGCTAATTTTTCTTCACCCTTAGCAATGACACTTTTGGACAAATCAGTTAAGACTGGCTCCCCAGCAATATGATGATCTGCGCCAGCACCAATATGCGCTAGAACAGTGTCAGTATCGGTCAACCCGACGGCATCAAAGTTTGTGTACTGTTTGATAATTTGGCACACGTGTTGGGCAGAATCAAAGTTTAATCCCTTGCGAAAATACGGCAGGGTTTTATTTGCCAGTTCCAAAACATCTTTGGTTTGTACCGCTCGTAGTTGCCGTTCATTTGACAAGTACGTCTTCAAAATTTCAATAAATAGACAGGCTCCAATGGTGTTTAGCAACACCATCGGTACAAAAATCAGTTTGATCAATCCAATTCCATGGAAGGCAAAGATGAAACTCATCTGGATCAACTCCGCCGAAAAAGATAAGAGTGCGACCCAAGGAGTTGATGGGTAAAGTTTGGCACCCTTAACCTTGTCGCCCCAGACTCCGATCACAAAACCAATCAAAATTGAACTAATAATATAAAAGTAATCAGAAAAACCGCCAAAGACGACCCGGTGCAAACCACCAACTAAGCCGACCAGCATCCCCACAACGGGTCCTCCGGTCAAACTAGCAGAAGTGATCACTAAGATCCTAGTGTTGGCGATCGAATCAGACTGAGGCAGTCCCGTAATGATCAGCGGCGTCACGACTTCCTTGGAATTAGTGATCTCGACCCCAGTCAGGTTAGCAATCACTACAAATAGTGAGAAAATTACAGTTAACCAGATTTGAGTCTTCACTGTTCTTGTTTCCAACAAACCTCTAAAAAAACGCGTATTTACCAGCAAAAATGCCAGCAGCATAATGATTCCTAGTCTTTCAGCTAGTAATATCAGTAAAGTAAACATCTCTTTCCCCCCACAACAATTCTTTTGCAAATTTATTATCTCACAAATCAACTAGAAAAACAGAGCGGAATAAAGCGGTTAACTCCCGAGCATTATCGGAGCCTGGCCTTTAATGCGATTTCGGCATTGAAGGTTGGGCTTGGATAAGCGGAAGGAGTTGCTTTATGTAGCTCGACTAAGAAAAACAGAGCGGAGTGAGGCGGTTAAGAGACGAGTATCATTAGAACCTAGGGACTAATGCGCTTTTGGCATTGGTTCATAGGTTTAAATGGACGGAATCTCTTGCCTCACGCAGCTCGACTAGAAAAACAGAGCGGAGTGAAACGGTTAGAAAGCGAGCACTATCGGAGCCTGAGAGTTAATGCGCTTTTGGCATTGACCTCAGGTTTAGATAGGCGGAACTTTCTGTTTCACGCAGCTCGACTATGAAAAACAGAGCGGAATAAAGCGGTTAACTCCCAAGCATTATGTAACCCAACCAAAAAAACAGCATCTTCCACCCGACTGGGGAAAAATGCTGTTCACAAAACTGTAATAATTTAGTTTTCTTCTTCGACTTGGTCTTTCAAACTTGTATGGTTTAATAAGAGGTTTAAGATGACAGCGACGAAACTACCGACAACCATCCCGTTTCCTAAAATTGTTTGAACTTGAGCCGGTAAGAATTGGAATAAGGCCGGTTGTGTTGTCACACCTAACCCTAACCCAATTGAAACGGCCATGACTAATAAGTTTTTATTATTCATTTCCACTGCAGATAACATCTTGATTCCTTGCGCACCAACCATCCCGAACATGACTAGCATCGCTCCGCCCAAAACTGAACTAGGGATCAAAGTTGCAATCGCACCGAACTTAGGAATCAAACCTAAGAACAACAGTAATCCAGCTGAATAGTAAACTGGACGTAATTTCTTGATTCCAGATAACTGCACGATCCCCACGTTTTGTGAGAAAGTTGAGTATGGGAAGGTATTAAAGATCCCGCCCAAAATTGCAGCCAAACCTTCAGAACGATAACCGCGTTTCATATCTTCTGTACTTAATTTTTGACCAGTAACATCAGCTAAGGCATAGTAAACCCCAGTCGATTCGATCATACATGTTAGAGCTGCCAGTAGCATCGTAGCAATTGAGGACCATTCAAACTTAGGAACACCAAAGTAAAACGGAACTGGCACTTGGAACCAGTTAGCCTCACTAACTGAAGCAAAACCAACTTTACCCAGCACGATTGCCAGCAAAGTTCCCAATAAGATCCCCACTAAAATGGAAACCTGTTTGAAGAAACCACGACCCCAAATATTGATCACAATAATGATCAACGCTGTAACAAAGCCCAATAGTAAGTTCACGGGTGTCCCAAAACTTTTGGCACTAGCGTCACCGCCGCCCAAATTTTGGAAAGCTACTGGAATTAAGGTAAAACCGATCAATGTAATCAAAGAACCAGTTACGACTGGTGGGAAAAAGCGCCGCAAGTTGGCGAATGGTCCCGCAATCAGCATGATAAAGATCCCGGCTGCGATAATCCCCCCATACATGTAACCCCAACCGAAGTTATTCCCAATATTTTGTAATGGTGCCACGTATTCCACCGCGCAGCCCAAAACGACTGGCATTGCAATTCCGGTCCAGCGCGTCCGTTTTAACTGCAGGAGTGTGGCGATCCCACACATAAAGATATCCATTGATACTAAGTAAGTCATCTGTTTGGCGCTAAAGTTTAGTGCCCCACCGATCAGCAAAGGAACTAAAATATCCCCTGAGTACATTGCCAGCAAATGCTGCAAGCCCAAAATTAAATTTTTGGTGATCGATTTATCCGTGTTTTCCAATATTCTGTCCCCTTGTTCGATATTTACTAATTGATGTTTAAATTTTACCACTAGTCCCGTTCTTTAACAATGTAAATCTTAATTTTAAAACCATGAAATCGTTTTTCGTACGCTTTTAAATGAATGACAGTCTGGATGTCGTCATCATTTCTATCAATTACGGAACATTCACTACAATTTTAGTCATAGAATTTCACTGCTTGGACGCTAAATTTCGGGCTGTTGTCTGGCCTTTGCTTACATCGTTTCAACTGAGCAGTGCTCGATCTATGCCACTGTTACACCTACTATTACAAATCTTTGCACGAATCAGACTAAAAAAAACTGGTGCAACTGCTTCGTTCACAGTTGCACCAGTCTTAATAACTGAGCTTCGTAATTTAACCGTTTAACTAACCGGTTTTTCCAGCGTAGAATCACCTGGTTGCCAATCACGATAACCTTGATAATCGGCACAGTGTAGTAGTCGTTGCGCACGAGCAACGTGCTCATCAGATGGTGGTTCGATCCCGTCTAAACGGTACTTAACACCCATTTCAGCATACTTGTGCACACCCATTGTATGATATGGCAAAACTTCAAATTTCTCCACATTATGCAAGGTTTTGACAAAATCACTGGTTTCCGTCAAAAATTTAGGGTTATCAGTAATGGTTGGGATCAGGACTTGTCTGACCCACATCGGCTTACCAATGTCAGAAAGATAACGAGCCAGATCTAGAATATTTTCATTGGGATAACCCGTTAACTTGCGATGTTCCGCAGAGTTAATGTGCTTAATATCCAACAAAACAATATCTGTTACATCCAGTAGTTTGTTGAACTGACTAAACCAGGGCTCACGTCTAGTAAACGGTTGACCACACGTATCCAAACAGGTACTAATACCTAGTTTATGACACTTGGTAAAGAGTTCTGTCGCAAATTCGATCTGTAACAAAATTTCCCCGCCAGATAAGGTAATGCCGCCTTTGTCACCCCAGAAATCCTTGTAAGATAAAGCCTGGTTCAAAACTTCATCTGAAGTCATTTTATCCCCAACGTTCTTCTTCCAAGTGTCTGGGTTGTGGCAGAACTTGCACCGCATGTTACACCCCTGCATAAAGGCCACAAAGCGAATCCCAGGTCCATCGACTGCACCAAAAGTTTCAATCGAATGCACGTAGCCTTCAACTTGTCCATCACGCATCGGTAAGGGGCGTAAGCGTGGATTCCTTTTTCTGGTTTTTCTAATTCTAGTTTTAGTTTCTGTACTCATAATCTCTCTCTTAACCCCCTGCTTCTAAATAACTGTCACTAACAATTACATTGAAGTATGGAATGTTCTGGAAATAACGTCATCTTGTTGTTCCTTAGTCAAATCAGCAAAGTAGACACAGTAACCAGAAACACGAATTGTTAATGTTGGATATTGTTCTGGATGCTTCTGTGCATCGATCAAAGTCTCACGTTTGAAGACGTTAACGTTAATATGATGACCGCTGTTCTTCATGTAACCATCGATCATGTTTACCAATGTGTCTTCTTGTTCATCTTCAACTTTACCCAATGTTGTTGGTGTAACAGCAAATGTGTTAGAAATCCCGTCTGTTGCATACTTGTAAGGGATCTTAGCGACTGATAACAATGAAGCCAATGCCCCAGAAATATCTGCGCCGTAAGCTGGGTTAGCACCTGGTGCAAATGGTTCGCCTAATTCACGGCCATTTGGTGTAGCACCTGTATTCTTACCATAAACAACGTTTGATGTGATCGTCAAAGCTGAAGTTGATAGTTGAGCATCTTTGTACAAATGATGAGTATTCATCTTTTGATACATTTGTTTAACTAACCAAACCACGATCTCGTCAGCACGGTCATCATTGTTCCCGTAACGAGGGTAATCTTTGTCAGCCTTAAAGCCAACTGTCAAACCGTCTTCGTTCCGGATTGCTTTAACATGACCATACTTGATAGCTGAAATAGAATCGGCAGCAACTGACAAGCCTGAAAGACCAGTAGCGAAGGTGTAGTCCAACTTCGTGTTCTTCAAAGCTAACTGAGCTGATTCATAGTAATACTTGTCGTGCATGTAATGAATGATGTTCAAAGCGTTAACGTAAACATCAGCTAACCAATCCATCATCTTGTCTAATTTACCCATGAATTCATCGTAGTCGATATATTCTGAGCTCATCTTCTTTAATTCAGGTCCAACTTGTTGGCCAGTCAGTTCGTCACGGCCTTCGTTCAAGGCGTAAAGAACGGTCTTAGCTAAGTTAGCCCGGGCACCGAAGAATTGTACCCCGGAGTCAACTGGTTGTGCTGAAACACAGCAGGCGATGCCGTAGTAGTCAGTTCCCCATTGACGTTTCATCAAGTCGTCATTTTCATACTGAATAGTTGAGCTTTCAATTGAAACACTTGATGCATAGCGTTTAAATGGTGTTGGTAAATTGTCTGACCAGAGCAAAGTAATGTTTGGTTCTGGTGCAGCACCCATGTTATGCAAAGTATTCAAGAAACGGTAAGCTGTCTTCGTAACATGATGACGGCCATCCAAACCAGTTCCGGCCAATGAAAGTGTGGCCCAAATTGGATCACCAGTAAAGAGTGAATTATATTCTGGTGTCCGCATGAAGAAGACCATCCGTAGTTTCATCGTGAATTGATCAACCAATTCTTGGGCTTCTTTTTCGTTTAAGACGCCGCGTTCCAAGTCACGAGCGATAAAGATATCAACAAAGGTATCGATCCGGCCGATTGACATTGCAGCACCGTTTTGAGTCTTGATAGCTGCTAAATAACCAAAGTATAACCATTGAATAGCTTCTTGGGCATTAGTAGCAGGTTTAGAAATATCACAGCCGTATGATTTGGCCATTTCTTTCATATCTTTTAAAGCTTTGATCTGATCTGAGATGTGTTCACGTTGTTCGATCACATCACTTGTCATTTCACCGTCACCGGTCAAGTCCAGGTCTTCTTGTTTGCCAGCAATCAAGCGGTCGATCCCATATAAAGCGATCCGTGGGAAATCAGCCACGATCCGGCCACGACCATAAGCATCAGGCAGACCAGTTAAGATCTTGTTGTGACGAGCGTGACGAATGTCAGCATCGTAAGCATCGAAGACCCCTTCGTTATGAGTCTTTTGAACTTTAGAATAGAAATATTCAACTTCTGGGTCGATCTTGTAGCCGTTTGTTTCCAAAGCGTCAACGGCCATCCGGATCCCACCTTGTGGCATCAATGAACGTTTCAATGGCTTGTCAGTTTGCAAACCAACAATTTTTTCCAAATCTTTGTCCAAATAGCCAGGGCCATGCGAAGTGATCGTCGAAACAACTTTAGTATCAGCATCTAAGACGCCAACCTTCCGTTGTTTCATCTTTAAGTCAGTTAACTTGTCATTTAATGTCGTTGTTGCGTCGGTTGGTCCTTCCAAGAAGGATTCATCGCCGTCGTAAGGCACAAAGTTTTTCTCAATAAAGTCGCGAATGTCAATTTCTGTTTGCCATTGGCCTTTCTTAAAGCCGCTCCAAGCAGAAGTCTGTGTTTCATCAACTGTGTTCATCATAATCAATAACCTCCCCAATTTTGAAAGCGTTCTGTTAAACGCTTTCTACCCCATCATAATACACTACTTTGTGATTTATTTCAATAACAATTATAGATATCTTTTTTATCACATTTCACAAGTGAAACATAATAAGGGCTAGGATTTTATCCACCTTACATTGCCTTTAAATCAATGATTGTGTACATTTTAATTCACATAATTATTTTAAGTATTTTGTTTAATTGTTCACAACATTTTACAAAATATAAAAAAATAACTACTATTTGCATTATTTTCACATAAATAAATCTAACTTTAATTACCGCTAATTTTAGTCAGCTCCAGCCTGGTTTTTGGCAAACTAAAAGCCGTGATCAATTTGACCACGGCTTTGATTGCAATTAAGCTTTTATCTTTTAAATGGAACTAAGCAACCACGGCTTGAAACCAGTCTTGCTTAGCTTAATCAGTTGCCCGCTGTGCGTAATGCAACAGGAACAAAATCGCCTCTTGATAACTACAAGAACGCTGATTCATAACTGTTTTTACCAACTCTTCAGTTGAGGTCTTAGCTGTTAACGACATGCAACATTCCTCCGATACCGAATTTTTCTGACGTTCAAACGTCTGTTCTAATCCTTAACACTTCTCTATTTTACCGCCACTTTCTTCCAAATAAAAGCCTGAATATTGTTCAAAAATTTGACTTGACACCTTTGAGCTAGACCCACCATGATTTAGCCCCAGAGAAAAAATTTTTAAGCCCAAATTTTTAAAAAAAAGTTCTGCATATTATGTCTAAAATCTGGTTGCTTTAGCTCAACTTCCTTGAGAACATGAGTCTTTACGGGCTAAAGCAAACTGCATACACCCATAAAAAATATTTTTCTCTGAAGACTATCCCAGTTTATCAACCAAAAAAGCTGGCATGATTTTTGCCAACAATTTGACATCCGGCACAACGTTAACTTTAAACTTATCTATTTAATAGCTTTTTTATTATAAAAAATTCACCCCAGCAACTGTCCGCTGAGGTGAATTTCACAGATTATTTTATTTTTTAGAGACCCCAGATACTGTCTAAAACATTAGTCTGGTCACGGTCTGGGCCAACTGAGAAGGTTGAGATCTTGATACCAACCAAGTCTTCGATCCGGTGGAGATATGCGCGGGCGTTTTCTGGCAAGTCTGCTAAAGTCTTGCAGCCGGTGATATCTTCAGTCCAGCCTGGCAGTGTTTCATAAACTGGCTTGCAAGCTTTTAATTCTTGCAAGTTAGCTGGGTAATGATAAATCTTTTCGCCATTTAAATCATATGATGTACAGATCTTCAATTCTTCGATCCCAGTTAAAATGTCCAAGCAGTTTAATGAAAGGTTAGTCAAACCAGAAACACGTTTGGCATGACGCATTACGACACTATCGAACCAGCCGATCCGACGTGGGCGCTTAGTAACCGTGCCGTATTCATGACCAACTTCGCGAATGTGGCTGCCAATTTCATCAAATAGTTCTGTTGGGAATGGACCATCGCCGACCCGTGAAGTATAAGCCTTGCAGACCCCAACAACTTTGTTGATCTTTGCAGGACCAACTCCACTACCAATTGTAACTCCTCCAGCAACTGGGTTAGATGAAGTAACAAATGGGTAAGTTCCTTGGTCAATATCCAACATGACACCCTGGGCACCTTCAAACAAGACCCGCTTGCCAGCGTCTAAAGCGTCATTTAAGACAACAGAAGTATCAGTGACATACTTCTTCAAGCGTTGACCATAAGCGTAGTATTCGTTGAAAATTTCATCAAAATCAAGTTCTTGATCGTAGTCGTACATATTCTTGAACAAGCGATTCTTTTCTTCTAAGTTAATTTTAAGTTGAGCGGCAAAAATATCTTTGTCCATCAAATCAGCGATCCGGATCCCAACTCGAGCTGCTTTATCCATGTATGCAGGTCCAATTCCATGAGCAGTAGTCCCAATTTTGTTGTCTTTTTTAGCTTGTTCTTGCAGCTTATCTAAGACAATATGGTATGGCAAGATCACGTGTGCTCGGTCTGAAACGCGGAGGTTAGCTGTTGAAACCCCGTTTTCTTCCAAATAATCAATTTCTTCGGTCAAAGACTTCGGGTTAACTACGACCCCATTACCGATCACACTAGTTTTATCGCTGTAAAAAATACCTGAAGGGATCAAACGCAACTTGTAAGTGTCTCCACCAAATACGATCGTATGACCAGCGTTGTCGCCGCCTTGATAACGTGCGATAACTTCTGCATCATGACTTAGAAAGTCGGTAATTTTACCCTTTCCTTCGTCTCCCCATTGACTGCCAACTACTACTACTGATGACATTGCATTCACCTCATTGAATATAATTAGTCGAGCTGTGCCCGCTTGTTTATGAATAAACTCTTCATTTTGTGTCCTCACACAAACCTTCACTATTGTAACAAAACCGCCAGTGGTTATCAAGCTAAAACCGAATATTATTTTTTTAAGGTGTGAATTGATGATAAATTAACGAACTTTACTGTCAATATAATTTAAGAAAACGTTATCAAAGTTATTGCTGAGTCTCTATTTCCAGCACCAGTACTATCCTCTTTGGGTGAACTTCTTGCAGTTCCACTGTTTTCTGCTATCATTAAAATAGAATTAATTTTATCTTAGTTTTTAAAAACCGATCCGCTTGTGCTAACTAAAAACATCAATCAATAGAAAGGAGCTGTAACATGCTCTCAATCAAGCATCTCTCAAAAAGTTTTGGTTCCTTACAAGCAATAGACGACATCACTTTTGACGTTTTACCTGGCCAGATCACCGGTCTCATTGGACAAAACGGCGCCGGTAAAACTACGACTTTTCACAGCATCTTGAACTTCTTGAAATATGACGGTGAAATCACCTGGCTCGATCACCCTCTGTCAGAAAAGAACCTCAACGAAATCGGTTATTTGCCGGAAGAACGATCGCTGCTTCCCAAAATGACCATCGAACAACATATCTTGTACCTGGCTAAACTCAAGGGGAAACGAGCCCAGGATATCAAACCGTTGATCAACGGCTGGCTCGAACGCTTTCAAGTTAAGGGTAAGCGCACTGACAAAATTAAAAGCCTATCTAAAGGTAACCAGCAAAAAGTTCAACTGATCTGTACTTTGATCCACCAACCAAAATTAATTATCTTAGACGAGCCTTTTAGCGGTTTAGACCCCGTGAATTCTGACCTATTAAAAGATGCGATCCTAATGATGCGTGACCAAGGAGCTGCCATTATTTTTTCCAGTCATGACATGTCTAACATTGAATCCGTCTGTGACCGTCTCGTAATGTTACGGGCAGGCAAAATGGTCCTTAACGGTACTCTTAATGAGGTCCGAGAGCAATTTGGCAGAACAGAACTGTACGTTACCACTCCCTGGTCTGTTGCACAGTTGCAACAATTACCTGGGGTCGGCCGCGTCCAAACTTTGCACCAAACTAACCGTTACTTGCTCCACTTAGCAAACGAACAGGCTGGTCCAGCAATCTTTGCTCAGTTGACAAATGGACAATATATTACCGAATTTAGTCAGCAACCGCCAACCCTCGACCAAATTTTCCGGATGAAAGTGGGTGAAACGCATGCGTAAATTATGGACTGTTATCAGTCAAACTTACTCCAATCAAGTCAAGACCTGGAGTTTTCTACTATTTGTACTCTCACCGTTTATTTTGATTGGGATTTCAGGTGCGGTCGGTTACTTCACGGGAATGGCCACTGATTCAGCCGATGAAGACCGGATCGCAATTGTTTCTTCTAATGACAATATCCGTCGCTCTTATCTGCAACAAAATAAGAAGGACGTGAATCCCAAAATCACGACTAAAAAAGCGGCCCAACGTGCACTAACCGCCAGCAAAATTGCAGGTTATTTGGAAATCACCACGACTGACAAACAAGTTTCTGCGCACTATTCTGGAACGCAGGAGCTAGATAAGTCGCTCCAAGCTAAAACTGTTGGTTTCTTAAATGCAGCTCAGCAACAACTCAATTATTCACGGGCACAGCTAACGGAGACTCAGTCGAAAGCACTGTTGACCCAACCAGAGTTTAAGCAGGATGTTCATGATAATTCAAATTCCCTGAAAAAGGTCGCCAACTTGATTTCATTTTGGATCGTCGTCTTTATGATGTACATGATCTTGATCAACTACGCTTCAGTCACAGCCAACGAAATTGCGGCTGAAAAAGGTACGAAAATCATGGAAATCATCTTTTCTAGCACCTCACCAACGACTTATTTCTACGGTAAGATCCTTGGCGTGGTCGGAGTGATCATTACTCAAATCGCTCTATACCTAGTCGGTGGCTGGGCAGCGTTTGGTGCAATTAAGAATCTCAAACCAGTTCACGATATCCTGACTTCCGGCGGCTCGATCGTCAAACAAGTCATCGGCAACCTGGTGAATGTGAACTTGGTCTTCTTATTACTAGGAGTCATTATTTACACGATCTTAGCCGCCTTTAGCGGGGCACTAGTCTCCAAGGCCGATGACGCTTCAAAAGCCGCACAGCCTACCGTTTATTTGAGTATGTTCGCCTTCTTCTTGTCGATTCCTTTTCAAGATAATGCGACTGCCCTACTCGTTAAGATTATGTCATATGTTCCATTCTTCTCGAGTTTCTTTATGCCAATGCGCATTATTGACCAGTCTGCTTCCTGGCTCGAAGTTAGCCTCTCGCTTTTCTTACTGGTCGGAACGATCATCTTATTAGCCGTCTACATTGGCCATATTTATGGTGGACTGATGTTACAAACGGACGATACCAGCTTTTGGCGACGCTTCAAGCGTGGTTTAGCATATTCCAAATAAGATCACAATTAAAAACACCAGCGTTTACGCGACTAAGTACTAGTCGTGAGCGCTGGTGTTTATTTGTAGCTGGTTTAAACTTATTTTTTCTAATGTTCATCATTTTCAAAGCCCACCGTTAAGGCATAGCCAAGAACGATTGCAATTATTATTAAAAAGATACTAATGACAAAAGACAATCCTGGTCCAGAATGATACATGGTATCAATCTTTTGAGCCAAATACAAAAAGAATAAGCAATTTATCACTAGCTGAATCCACCAAATAATCTTTTTCCTCATTGCTACACCTCTATTCTCACGAAATTATTGACAAGCACCTTCCCTATACCACGATGGTAACAAAAAATCGTCCTTGTTTCTAACAATACAAATACCGATTAAAATACCACTAACCATGACATTCGCTCCAAGTCATGACTAGTGGTATTGATTTAAGCTGATTATTAACTTCCTTTTTCATTCCTGTTCCAGAACTTGTCGAATGCCCAATTGATTGGAACAGCTACCAGTATCAAAACCAGCGCACATAATGTTCCTTGCCAGGAAATTTCCTGTTTAGTCTTCAATGCAAATAACAGATTTCCAATGATAAACAAGGCCAGACATTGGACCAAAAAGCCAAAGTGATTCTTCAAGAAGCTCATTCAATCATCTCCTATCAAGTTGACAAACGATCGACCCTCTTAGGGCTACCCTAAAAGATTGACTCTTGTTTGTCAATTAAATCAACTTCACTAGGAGTTGATTCAGTTCTTCAAGGCTCAAGTCAGCTTGGCTCAGATTGCTAACATTTCTTGCGGACTAAGGAACACAAATTCTGCCCGTGTCTCTGACAGTTCCTTTTGCGACCAATTAACCAGGCCAGCTGTCATTCCTGCTCGCTGGGCACACAAAATATCAGTCGGCATATCACCAATATAAATACAATCTTCCTTTGCTGCCCCTACCTGCTTGAGATATTTTTCAAGCGGTTCTGGTTCAGGCTTATGTAGTTTTGTATCATCCGCAGTGATAATTACCGGAAAGATTTTTTCTAATTCAAAGTCCTTGAAAAACTGGTCTAACTCATCTTGAGAACGTGAAGTTACAACGCCAATATTTACACCCGTTTGTTGCAGTTGCTGTAAAACATCTTCGATCCCTGCAAAGAAAAACATCTTGTCGGCTTCTTTAGCGTAGTTATCATTCCATCGTTGTTGGTAGTCCTGGTCAACATTCACGGCCAGCTGCTCAAGCCCTTGCGGTAACGGGATGCCTAAAATAGCTTGCAGCTGATCCAAAGAAAAATCGTAACCATATTCTCTCAATGTTGTTTGCCAAGTTTGTAAAACGGCTTCTTGGGTATCGATCAATGTTCCATCAATATCAAAAATCAGATTTTTATAGGTCATGTTTTCCCTCCACAATTTGAGTTTCTATTCTTAACTATCATTATAGCGAACAGCTAATGTTGTTCCTTTAATATTTGTGCCATATAATATAATAATTACGACAATCATTTAGTGAACGGAGGGTTTCTTTCATGACTAAACAACAATATTTTGTACCAGTCAACCAGTATCAACAAGAGCAGCTGACAAGAGGAGATCTTTTATTCCCACTAACCAGTTACCGCCGAGATCTTCATGCCTATGTCGGTCAAGAAATCATCCCGCATTGGCACCCAGAATTAGAACTTTTCTTTCTGGATGAAGGAATCATTCAGCTTTCCTTAGCCGCTCACAGCTACAAAATCAAACCAGGTGAGGGCTTTTTACTTAATTCTAATACCCTGCATGGCCTGAAGTGTCTGAGTGCCGCACCGTGTCGTTACCGTTCACTCGTCTTTGACCCTGCTATCGTTGCTGGGCAGTTGAATAGTGCTTTTGATTTGCTCTACGTTCGTCCATTGCTTAAAAGCAGTATTCCTGCCTGGATCCTCACCCAAAATACTGAACCGCTAACTGACCAAATCAGCTCTTTATTTGATCAGGCTTATTTTTCCGAGCAAACTAAGAAAAGCGGCTACGAATTCGAAATTCGTGCCGCTTTATCCCAGATCCTACTAAAAATTAATGGTTCATCAAAAACTGCTCTCCCAATTAATGCTTCAAAGACTGAATCAACACTGCAAAAGCTACTGTTGTGGATCGATCATCACTACGCCCAACCAATTAAGTCAGCAACTTGCGGCTAGCGCAAATATCAGTGTTCGTGAGTGTCAACGCTATTTCGCTAAAAACTTACACACTAGTCCAAGTAAATATATTATTCACTACAGAATTTTAACAGCTGCCAGAATGTTATTAGAGTCTGAACTTTCTGTCACTGAAATTAGCAGTCGCTGCGGCTTTAATTCTCCGAGCTATTTCACTAAAACTTTCAAATCTACCATGAACGTTACCCCGCTGCAGTTTAGAAATGACCACCTTCAAGCTTGATCACACCATTACAGCAGCCAGTTACTGATCAAAAAGACTGCCGGGATCGTCACTAGACTCAATAAGGTCGAAGTCCCCATTAAAGCTAAAGCTGGGTCTTGTTTGCCATGGGCTTGCAGTGTAAACAAAACTACCATCCCACCCACAGGACAAGCCATCATCAAAATAGCGGTCGACAATGGCACACCAGTCAGCCCCAAAAATTGCATCACAACGATCGTGACCAACGGATACACTAAGTTCCGCAAACCAAGCGAGACCAAGACTGGTCGTTGCAGCTTGAAGCCTTTGAGACTAATGTTAGCCAAACTATTACCAATCACCAACATTGAAACCGGCGTGTTGATCGCACTAATATAGTCGATCATTTGGTTCACCAATGCTGGCAGCTGAATGGAAAATAAAAACAGACACAGTCCCACTACTAACGCAATAATATTAGGATTCAAAAAAATGGTCTTTAATTTTTTTTGCAAACTCTGGTCAGAATCAGGCGCGGCAAAAAGTTTGACGCCGTGTGTCCAGTTAAAAATATTAAACATCGCTAACGGAACGACTGCATAAAAAACCCCAGTTGAGCCAAATAGCGAACTGGCCAGTGGAATGCCGATAAAACCTGCATTGGAATAAATACTGCCGTATTCAACGATCCTGCGTAAGTTATGGTCGCTAATTTTATGGAAAAACAGCTTAGACACCACAATTTGAATTAAATAAACGATAAAGATCCCCACCGCGAGAATTAAAAAGGCGTGGATCCGGCTAGCGGAGTATGGTTTTTCAAATGATTTAATAATTAAACACGGTGAAACAATATATAATAAAACGTTGGTCAGGTCATTGGCCGTCTGTTCATGCATAAATTGAATGTGGTTGGCTAACATCCCCACCAGCATCAACGCGAACATCAGAATGATTTGACCGAATAATAAACTAAGATTCATGACAATTTCTCCTACTTAACAATTGCTGAAAAATTCAGCACTTTCAATTATAGTCCTTTTTTAACAGAAGTTCTTCGTTCAAATTAAAAACCACAGCGACTCGAACCAATTTGTTCGCCTCGCTGCAGTCTGAATTGTAATCTTTTTTGTTTAAATATGTTTTAATGAGCCATTAAAAATCTTTTCCGTGACGATTTTTCTTAAAGCTCGCTTATTTACTTTTCCCGTTCCGCTTAATGGGAATTCTTGGGTAAAATAATAGACGGAAAATTCAAGTCTAAGTTAGCCACTCTCACATATCATTTATCACATTAGTAGCTTAGTACAGCTCGGTGGGGAGGGAGAAAGGCTTGAGCCGGGAGGCGAAGGCCTTTCT
>NZ_BQXH01000007.1:0-59429 GCF_022836475.1 Ligilactobacillus pabuli
AGTTCGCCATTCTTTTAGCCACTCTCGGCGCAACTGGTTATAAGTTCGCCATTCTTTTAGCCACTCTCGGCGCAACTGGTTATAAGTCCGCCATTCTTTTAGCCAGTTACAAGTTTTCTGTTCCTTACCTGACCTTTGCTCCAGAGAGCGGTGCTCTGGCTCTTTCTTCGCCCGACTTTGCTCCAGAGGTCAGTGCTCTGGCTCATTCTTCGCCTGACTTTGCTCCAGAGGTCAGTGCTCTGGCTCATTCTTCGCCTGACTTTGCTCCAGAGGTCAGTGCTCTGGCTCATTCTTCGCCTGACTTTGCTCCAGAGGTCAGTGCTCTGGCTCATTCTTTGCCTGACTTTGCTCCAGAGTGGCTTGCTCTGGTTCATTCTTTACCCGACTTTGCTCCAGAGGTCAGTGCTCTGGCTCATTCTTCGCCCGACTTTGCTCCAGACTGTTTCTGTTTGACCCCTCTTTCCCCAGTTTTAGGGCCAGAATGTTTCTGTTTGGCCCCTCTCTCCCCAGTTTTAGGGCCAGAATGTTTCTGTTTGGCCCCTCTCTCCCCAGTTTTAGGGCCAGACTGTTTCTGTTTGGCCCCTCCTTTCCCAGTTTTAGGGCCAGAATGTTTCTGTTTGGCCCCTCTTTCCCCAGTTTTAGGGCCAGACCTTTTCTATCCGCTGACCGTTTTCTAGTGTTCCAATTCCTGTGCGATGGCCTTCGTCAACAACGCTGAAAAATTGATTTGTTTGTCCTGAGCTAGTTGGTTCGCCCACGCTGGGATCGCCAAATTCTTTTTGACCAGTGGACCATCTTGCAAATATTTGGCGACATCCATTTTCACCAAAATCACAAAGGCTACATCGGCATGCTCCACCTGATTAACAGCACTTGGAGCCCGTAGTTTGTCGCCATTTTCCAAATAGTCCGCACAGACCATTCCCCAAACTTCTTCTGCCATTTTACTAGATCATTCGTGTTAATCCCTGTGAACGCTCCCTGAATATCAGGAAACTCAATCAAATATCCACCATTGGTTTCTGGCGTAAAGACTGCTGGATAAGCTACTTCTAGTTGTTGCTTGTTTTTCATTTTTCTCTCACTCCTCAGATTGTGTACTCACACCCACTTCTTTACCAATTCCGCAACTTATATCGTGCCACTACTTTCTCCGTTTGATCATATTACGTATTACACGTATTGCAAACTTACAGCACAAAAAATCCCCAGCCACTAGACACATGGTCTAATCACTGGGAATATTAACATAATCACTTATTCTATGGTGCTTGCTTGATTTCAATTTTCGCTACCGCATCGTAGCCGCCATTTTGATTAATGTACCGCAAGACTTGTTCCCGACTAGCGTGGCCTAAGACATTAGTTTGCCCTTCTGCCAATAATCCGACTTTCAAAAATGTGTAGCTCGATGGGTCGCCGACATTAATTTCCACCCCAGAAGCAACTTCATTCGAGTGAACGCTGATCACATCATCGTTAGACTCAAAATATGAAACCAAATACTGGTCATTGTTCCAAGCACTGTCAATTTTCCACTTAAAGAATTTAAAATGTGCCATGCCATAAAAAACGACGGCCTTGGTTTTAAACTCCCTACTATCTTCAATGTCAGCTATTGTGACCTTGGAGCCGTGCGCTTTGTCGGTCTTGACAGCACTTGACTCACCGTTCGTCCGGTCAAAAATCTGGGTTTTCTGCGCTAATTGATTGACAGCTTGTGTCTGTTCAGGATTCAAACTAGTGACGATCTTAGTTAATGGCAAACTAGCAATTGGTGCCCCACGCAAAGCTTTGCCACTGTAATAATGAATTGTCTGGTCTTGGTCTACTGTGTAAGACGGCGCCGTATACCTAGTATCTGCATTTAAATCATCATCCGTCGAAATCGCATAGCGGACCCCTTGGCCAGGTTCATCCATGTTTTCAATGTCAAATTTGTTCAAATAAACAAACAGTCCGGCTCCTGCTTGTGCGCGATCCGCAACTTCCGTCCACGTCCGCTCATCACTTGCAGCAATCCGACTACCATAATAGGCGATAGCAGCTGCAATTTGTGGTTGACTCATGTGAGCGACTTTTTCTGCCGCAGTATCAACGTGTTTGGTTGCTGGCTGTGCTGCTGGCTTTGTCTGTTTGCGACTCGTTTGTTGTTCATCTTTTTTCGACGTTGACTTTGTTGTTGCTGCTTTTTGCGACGTAGCAGTTTTAGCCCTTGACTGTGCTTTCTGACTGCCATGAAGCGCCCAAAAGCCCCCCGCAACCACTAAAACAACCACAACTACTCCCACAACAATTCCACTAATTTTCCGACTCACGACTTGATCCCCCTATTTAACTCTCAATTAATCAACAAACACTTCTTTTTCAGTTACCTGAATCTGTGGATCAAGCGACTGCATCACTGGGCAATGACGGCTAATCAAGCGCAGGCAACTTGTTGCTTTCTTCTGGTCTTCGGCTGGAACCCGTAAATAAAAAGTAATTTCAATCGTTTTGATTGGATGGGCGGGATTTTCAACTTCATCGCGAGTATAGCTTACTTCAGCTTTTTGCATTTCAAATTGCACCCGCGAGTTAGTCAAGATTTCCTGATAGACATAACCGCCACATGCAGTCGTTGCGGCTGCCACCATTTGGACTGGTGAGTATCCCTGGTCGGCCTTTAAAATCCAGTTATCTTCTGGACGTGGTAGTTCAAAACTACCCTCCTGCGAGTTTAAAACAAGTTGTTTCACTTTAGCTGTGCTCATCTTAATTCCTCCATTGAAAAAGTTTTCATCTATATTATTTCTATTATAGCATTGACTAAGCATTTCTCAGGCAAAGAAGCCTTGCACACAGAAAATCATCTTATTTATGAGCATAGTTGCCCCGACTATGCTCACTTTGCCCACATTTCTGAGCATACTTTACTCGACTATGCTCACTTCACCCTCATTTCTGTGCATACTTCGCCTGACTATGCTCACTTCACCCTCATTTCTGTGCATGCTTCGCCTGACTATGCTCACTTTCACCACTATTAGGGACATACTTTCCCTGACTATGTCCACTTTTACCACTATTAGGGACATACTTTCCCTGACTATGTCCACTTTCACCATTCAGACCAGCGCAACTTCTGGCAAAAAACGAGTTACACCATCGCTTCAACTGTGAAGTAATGATGTAACTCGTTTTTCGTAGTCGAGCTACTCAAACCAGAACTTTCCGCCCATCCAAACTCAGGGCCAATGCCGAAACCACACCGACTCCAGAGTTCCGATAGTGCTCGAGCCTTAACCAGCTTGTTCCACTCTGTGATTGTAGTCGAGCTACTTGAGGCAAGAGATTCCGCTTAACCTACTTTCTGTCACGATGTCAAAAACGCATCATGCCAGAAAGCTTGTTAATGCTCGTCTCCTAACCGCCTCAATCTACTCTGTTTTTTACCAAATGTGCAGCACTTTTTGCATTAACAAACTGACTGACATAATGGCGATCCAGCAACAAAAGCCCAATGTCAAAGGTTTAGCACCTGACTTCACTAATTTAACAACGTTAGTGTTTAAGCCCACCGCAACCATCGCCATGGTGATCATAAACTTGCTCAAAGTCGTCAATGCCGCTACTAAATCACTGTTCAAATGGAAAATCGTGCTAAAGACCGCTGCCAAGAAAAAGTAGACCACAAACCATGGGAAAGTCTTCGCGAAGTTCACGTCAATATTCTTGTTTTTCTTGGAATTGTAAAATGCCAGTCCCAACGTAATCGGGATGATTGCCAAAGTCCGGGTCAACTTCACGATCGTCGCATAATTTAAGGCCACATCATTACCGTGCATCAACGACCAGGATTGGCCTGCCGCGACAACAGAAGACGTATCGTTGACCGCAGTTCCGGCCCACATGCCGAAGCCAATATCAGACATGCCTAACCAGGTTCCAAGCATTGGGAATGTTAGTGCCGCAATCATGTTAAAGAAGAAAATAACGGACATGGCCGTCGCAACTTCATCGTCTTTGGCATCAATAACAGGAGCAGTCGCCGCGATGGCAGAACCACCACAGATCGATGAGCCAGTTCCGACCATCGTGGCCACGTTAACTGGTACCTTAAACCACTTGCCCAAGAAATAAGCCACAACTAAAGCAGTCGTAATCGTGGACAAGATAATCAGCAATGACTCTTTCCCAACCTTAAAAATCTCAAATAAGTTCAAACTAAATCCCAGCAAGACGATGGCCGATTGTAAGACTTTCTTAGAAGTAAAGGTGATTCCTGCTTCAAATGATGACTTGCGCGGCACAAAAGCCACCAGCATTCCTAGCAAGATCCCGAAAACCGGTCCACCGACCACAGTAAATTTCGTCCCTAAATATGTAGCAACTAACCCCAAAACAAAAGCTAATAAAATTCCTTGACAATTCTTTTTGATAAAACTCATCTATTTCCCCCACTAACATTAACTTTCAAACTTACATTTTGCACAATCTATTAACGAGAATATTATACGCGTAATTTACCAGATAAATAAAGCCCTAATTTCTGCCATTAACGAAATTAGGGCTTTTGCTTACAAATTAATTTCCAAATAAATCGGCGTATGATCTTGCCGCACACCCGAGTCAATCATTTCAGAACGAACAATTTGGTCTTTGATCCGGTCGCTGACCAAATAATAATCGATCCTCCAGCCAGAATTATTGGTCTTGCTGGTTTTAACCCGTTGGGCCCACCAAGAATAAACGTCTTTCACATCACCATGTACCGCCCGGAAACTATCCGTAAAGCCTCCCGCTAATAATTCTGTAAAATCAGCGCGTTCTTCATCAGTAAAACCAGCAGAATGATGATTACGGTCAGGATGAGCCAAGTCAATTTCATGATGCGCACAGTTAAAGTCCCCAGAAGTGATCACTGGCTTTTGTTGGTCTAAGGATTGCAAGTAAGCCAAGTATTGTTGGTCCCAAACTTGACGATCAGCCAGTCGATCTAACTTATTGCCAGAGTTTGGCGTGTAGACCTGTGTCACAAAACAATCTTCAAATTCCAACGTCGTGATCCGTCCTTCTTGATCCATCGTTCCTGGCGCACCGATTTCCGGATAAGTCACTGTTGGCTGATAAGACTTCTTATATAAGAACATCGTCCCTGCATAAGATTTCCGCGCAGGTTCCACCGATGAACGCCAGGCCACTTCATAGTCTGGGAAAAACTCATTTAAGATCGTCAGATGCTTTTTAGTCGGTCCCTTCGCTGAAAGCTTAGTTTCTTGAATAGCAATCACATCGGCATCATAGTCGGTCAGTGTCTGCAACACAGCCCGCGACAACTGGGCACGACTTGAATCACTTGTTAAAGCTGCATTTAACGAATCAATATTCCACGAAATTAATTTCACGATTTATCTCCTTTAATCCATCATTATTGTTCCTTCTACTATAACACGAAAGCCGGAAAATGATGAACTAGGGTGCCTAATTGATAGCGCTACCATCAAAACCTATCCATCTACGGAAGAATGGCATATATGCAAACGTATAATCGTATGAGTTTATCTATTAAGAACAAACTAGTCGATGAAGATGGTCGTCCTTATTCCATTTATACAAATCAACAACTTGCTGACATTTTAAATTGTTCCTTGAGAAAGGTTGTTAATATCAAACAAGAACTAGTAAACTTGAAGCTTTTATATCAAGTTAAACGTGGATTTAACCGAAAAAAGTGGAAAAATGAACCCAACATTCTATACTTATGCGAATTAGAAGTTAATGGAAGTGATACTTATACACCTTCAAATGGAAGTGTACAGGAAATAGTTTCAAATCACTTCGGAAGTGCACGAAATGATAAATTAAGTACCCCTATTTCTGAAAAGGAAGCTAACAAGTCAAGCATTAAAAGCCCCTTAACTACGGGAAAGTCTGCTCAAAATGGTGATAACAACATTACTAAAGTCAGCGAAAATGCTGGATACGCACAAGATACTTTAAAGTTAAACTCAAACCTAACTATATTAAAAACATTAATACAGACTATTAATACAGACAACAATCACAGTGTCCAAAATGACCACGATAACTCAATCGTTTTAAATCAAGGACTACTCGACAACATTGCTGACACCTTAAACCACAGCCTTGAATCACAGACTATATTGTCCGACCATGCGTTATCAATGCTTGGTAAAGCATGTGACGATGTCCCGATGTTAAATAAATGTCTAAGTGCCATTACTAGTGCTAAACGTTATGCTGAAAGAAAAATAGCCCTTGACGAGCCAATTCAGACTGAAGACGCAATATTCCCCGATGGTTTTGGAAAAACGGCCAGTGAAAAAATTAGTCGAGATGTGCTAAGTGCCTTACTGCGCTTAAAAACTGGCAAAGTTCGTGGCGATTTTGCTAGTTACCTTTGGGGAACGGTGAAGTCTACCTTCATGCAATTTAGAGAATATCAACGAGGTCAAGAGAACCAACGCAAGAACCCTAATGGCGGTATAATCCCGATGTACCAGTGGTCAGAAGTTACTTGCTAAGGCTTTTAGACATTAAAAAACCATCGCTAGTACGATGGTTACAGGTCGTTACTTGTTTTTAGCTATTTGATAATCTTTAGTTATGTGGTGAGTTTTAGCGTATTTCATAGCTTCTTTATGCCATTTTTTATACTGCGTACTATCCTTGCGAATAAAGTATTTAGCGGTCGTATTTTTGGTATCTGAAAAAACATGAGTAAACGGTGAAGAATTAGGAGTTATTATCATTAAAGTATTTTTATCCGTAGATAGCTTATAAGTCATAGTCTGGTCAAATGGACTAATATACTGGTTGTCCTTTTCATTGACAAAAGTTGCTTCCTGTTCTTTACGATTAAGCTTGAATGTTCCTTTATGGTCAAATCCAACGTCAGAATAACGTATTTTACCGCCCCTACCATGACGATAATCAAATTGAGTTTTCACTTGGTATTTATGTCCTTTAATTGAAAGAACCTGTGGTGCAACCATTTCTGCCGTTGCAAGGTTAGAACCATCATCTTTATCATAAATGCTGACCCACTCACCATTTAGCTCATTTGCTTGTTTGTGATGGTGCCAGCCGAATCCGCCTAAAATAATAACTAGGACGACCACGACAGCGCCGATGATGGTGATATTGTTTTTGTTGCGCATTTGTATTTCCTTCTTCCTTCAAACTTTATTCTTTATAATTACTACTGCAGTACATTAGCAAACTTTGATAGACTATTCCAAGCACACCATTATTAGTGATAAACCAATAAGCATCCCTTGATCAACTTCAAGTAATATCCTAGTATTTCGTGTCTACATACGCTTGAATTTTGCAAACAAATTGTTTCGATTTTCTATTTAACTTTACTACCAATAATTGCCAAATTATTTAGTTTTTCTTGTAAAGTCATACTATCAAAGTCCATTAGATGTGGTGTATTGCTACCATCCACCTTAATTTGTTTTCCCTGGTACTCCAAACCATCAATGGCTACTGTCCAATTAGCAACTTCTGTATCTCCCGTTGGAATGTCTTTTCGAGAAGCATGATAAACAGCTACTACTGAAAACTTTTGATTATCCTCTTCTGGATCTTCATTAACTAAAACTTCTTTTTGACTACCCTGATACTGTTTCTCAGAATAATCATCATGAGTAGAGTACTCATCAATTGGTAAGACATAAATACCTTTTAATTCCATATCAATTTTCAGGTGACCATCATCATTATTCAAGAAATCGTATAATTCTTTATCAGTCAATTTTTGAACCGAGGCAACTGAAACAACCTGATCTAAATTAGTTAATCCAGAAACCTTAAATGTTTTTTCTCGACTGCCGTGAAAACTATAACCTCTTTTTTTAAAGATATCCTTGGAAAACTTAACAGTAACTTTGTCACCATTAGATAACTGACCATTTTTCTTAACCTTGACATCTCTGTCAGATAAATTATTGAGATCTGTCTTAATCTTGATTTGTCCCCTACCGTTAAACCCACTAAACGAGGCATTTATTTTAGATAAAATACCTTTAGTTGATGCAGTCTTGATTTTCTTTAAACCTTTAACTTTGAACGTCATTTTTTGTGGCTTAATTGGATTAGACTTTACATCATGATCTTCAGCACTATCTGAGCTATCTTTATCGCCATTAGGTTCAACAGTAACTTCCACCGTCACTTTGTCCCCATTGCTTAGCTCAGACGTCTTGGCATTATCGTATGCGTCAACATCAACGTCTTTTGCCCGCTGTCCTAGGCGTAATAAATGTTTTCTTTCTGACGGCTTTAATTTCTGTCCTAAGATAGTTTCCATTCCATCTAAGTTTTCAGGATCCTTCAGCTCTTCTAAATCACTTAAACTTTCAAGATTATTTTTGACTTTACTTTCCCAATAGTCGCTTAACTTAGTTTTATCGATTAGTGTCTGAACGATTTTCTTTTCAATGCCACTATTGTTATAATAATAGCTACCTTCGCTGTCATATCCGTCAAATGACATGTTGACATCTTCTTTATCTAAAACACTCACTTTTTTATGACTGGCAAAATACCAAATTCCTCCAAAAACAATAACTACCACCGCAATGATGAGCCATGTTTTTTTAGAAATCTTTTTCAAACTATCCACTAAGAATGCCCCCTATATTAATTTCTACTGTTTATTTTCCATCGCCTGTGTTGTAGCCACAGTATCTGCATTAGCTGTCACGGTTGTCGTTCCAACCGCAACTGCTCCCCCTAAAACCAAAGTACTATACAACAATCGTTTCTTTTGATCCATTTTCGATTTCCCCCTAAACAAATTGTTTTGACCATTACTGACTAACAAATATTTCTAATACCAATAAAAAATAACGAACTGACTTTTACAATTAAAGTCGACTTCGTTACTCCTATACCACTTTTTCATTGTACTACACCAAAAAATCATTTACCATAGTTTGTCAAGTTATTATAGTATTTGTTTTTAATGATTATTATAGTGTGTTATTTTTCTACTCAATTTTCTTTATATTCAAACTAATACGTCTTTCTTACTAAACAGGAGGCATCCAACGCTTGAATATTAACTTAATCATCGGCAACAACATTCGCGAACGTCGCAACCAACTTGGCTTAAGTCAAGAAAAACTAGCTGAGTTTAGTAATTTATCTGTCAACTTTATCTCTAAATTAGAACGAACCAATGGTCAAAATATCAGCATTCAAAACCTCTACCAGATTGCTTTTGCTTTACAAACTGACGTTAATTCTTTATTAGCTCAGACTGGCTCCGAGTATCAAGAGCCAGCATCAGAAGAAACAATCCCAACTCCCAATGTTCAATTACTGACAAGACAGCTTGAGCTCATGGAACCACAACAAGCAGAACGTCTTGCTAAAAACTTCTTACAAATTCTCGCTGAAATCAAATAATAAAAGCTCCGCACCTGTCAATTCAAGTGCGGAGCTTTATTAACGTGCCTCAGTATTTTGATTAGTAGGTTCTAAGGTACACACAAGAAAGCGTTGTAATCAGCCACGTATTAACGACGTTCAAATTTCACATCTGTTACCCTATCAAAAAAATAAATGACCCGATTAGCCTGGGACAAGCTGGTGTCAGCACTTCGTCGTGTTACCAAATAGGCTGAAAAATCAAAAACTTGTCCCGGTTTAAGTTTTTTCAATTCTGGGCTAAGGTTAGCTTCTAGCATCCGATTCAGCATACTTCGATAGTCATATGAATAAATGTGAGCCAAGCGGATTCGTTTTTCCCCATCATGTTTTCTGGGACGACCAAGGATAGCTGCTGAAAATTGGTGTGGTCGTCTATCGTTTAGTTCCTTTAACAATTGCACAGATTTACTGCGCGCCGTTTTTTGTGGCGTAGGTGCCTGGCTCGTTAAATTAGCATACCGTTCAGTCGCTTGACACTGTTGGATTTTCTGCGGATATTGAAGGCCGTAATCCGAAACAAAACCATGCTGTAATTTGTCGTACTTACGGTAGCAACTAACTTCCGCACTAAAACTAATTACACATCTAAATGGTAACTGAACTTCTCGTAGCGGAACTGGAACCTTCAACCAGACATGATCCGTTACAATCTCATCTTGCGAAATAGAATACACATTCTCTAACAGCCAAATTTTTCGATCACCAGAACTTTGTTGGTAAGTCGCCATGAATCCTTCTTGGTGATACAATTTTAAGTCACGTAATTTATTTCGCCGAATCACATCTTCCCCCGCCCGCATTGATTTTAACCTCCTATATGATTCTTTACTTCAAACCTACTCCGTTTTTTACACAAATCACCCTATCTTTTGTGTAAAAAGCGGAGCAACTTTCTTTTGCTTAGCCAAATTCCGAATTTTCGCCTTAAACTGCTGTCCATTTCTCAAACCTAATTTCATAGTAGTACCTCCATATAATTACTAATTTTTTCCTCAACCTTAAACAATCTAGCGTATTCCGTTAAACGCCTCAGATTTTTGGAATTCATGTGAGCGTACATTACCATGGCTTGACGAATTGTTTCTGAATCCGAACTATCTCGCTGCCGTAAAATGTCGCACAAGGTTCGCTCAATATTATAAACACGGACTTTGTGCTGTCCAGGAGTTAAGACTTCCTCGATTCCTAAAGACTGCCACTCTTCTTTTTGCCGATAAACTCGAACTGGATAGCGTTTGATAGTCGATGAATTGTAACCTAGCGGAAAATTTATTTGATAACGATCAGGTGTACGATCAAGCATATGATGCAAAAATAGCGCACTATCCTTGAAGAAAACGCCTTTTTTAAAGCGATATTGCAAAATATACAGATCATCTTCAAATATCGCCGAATCAATATAAACACCACGATCAACCCACTCTAATTGACCGCGATTGGCTAAATCGATTAGCAAGTGCGGTTTCATCCCCAGTTCTCGCATATCTGTAACCATAATTTATCCGTTATTTAGTTGCAAGAATTCTTGAATCAGATTATTCGCTCTGACCACTTCACGTAATATACACAATCATGACATTAAACTGTGTGTATTACGTGATTCTTATTTGTTCAGTACGTCGTCAAAAATCTTTATTAGCAATACAGTTTAAATTACTTAATTATCACATCTTCCCTGTACACATTAGTTTTAACCCCTATAAATAACCTTATTGAAAGGAGGTTATTATAAATTAGCTTGTTGAATCAAATCAAGAGCTGCATCACAGGTACTTACAAACTTAATATTCTTCGCGAAATCATTTTTAGTCTGATAAGCTTGCCACATTTTGTCTAAATTTGAATCAATTTTTAGTAACTTGATTTCACCGCTGTAATTTGAAATATTTTGCTCTGTTCCTCGATTTTTTGCAGTCTCATAAATAGCTTTTCTTAGCAATTTAAAATCAATACTATTGTCTCTTTGCTGATCAAATAAGTACAAGTCATAAAAATCTTTTAATCGCGTATTTAATAATCCTCGACTAACAATCGTTTCTATTTTTTCATCAATAATAGTTTCCACATTATATGCCATAATTTCTATGGTTCTATCTTCTAACAATAACTTATGCCCATATGAAATTGCATGTTCCGTAATCACATCGCCTGTAGAAATATCTACCTTAATATCTACCACAGATGAGTAAACCTTAGCTTTAATATGAATACGATAACCACTATATTCAGCATCTTTTCTAATATCGTCTACTTTAATAATCTTTAGTTCTATCATGTCTTCTGGTAATTTAATTGCACATATATCAGTAAAAATTTTACTAATCTCTTTTCTTGTCACTGGAAATCCTACAACTGATGTATCAAGATCACGTGTTGAACGAGTATCCGTGCCAAGAAGTGAAGCAATTAAGAAACCACCTTTTAATACCAAATTATTTTTATATTCTGAATGGGCGATTTTGTCTAACAATTCATCTAAAATAACCTCTTGCAAAAGAAGAAATGGACTCATTTTTCTTTCCTTTGCTAATTTTCTAATAACTGCTAAAAATTGTTTTTTATCTGAAAAATTTAACTTCATAAAAGAACCTCCATATACTTTTGAACTTCATCTCTCACATGAAATAAGTTTGCATATTCAACAAGCCTTGAAATATTTTTATCGTTCATTGCAATATAACTATTCATTGCTTGTTTAATGGTTTCTGAATCAGACCTATCGCGTTGCCTCAGGATATCACACAAGGTTCGCTCAATATCATAAACTCGTACCATGTTTCCTCCCGGAGTCTTAACTTCAGTAATTCCAATTTGATAAAGTTTCTCTGATTGACGATATATTTTCAGTGGTTCATTTTTCTTTAAACCGTACGAATAAGGTAACGGAAAATTCATTTCATATCTAGCTGGTGTCCGATCAATCATTCCCCATAAAAATAAGGCACTATCTTTAAAAAAGATTCCTTTTGATAGTCGATACTGCAATGAGGCAAAGTCATCCCCCAACTCAAACGGAGAAATATAAACCCCAGGTGCCAGCCTTTCAAGTTCATCATGCGCATACATATTACGTAACGTCCTAGGCGCAACACCGAGCTGTTCAGCCTGTTTCGCATTAATTTGTCCACCATTCCGACTTAAATACTCTAAAACTAAATCTTTTTGAGTCATGATTTTCCACCTCATAAATAATCCGCTTTTTACACAAAGTATACCATCTTTTGTGTAAAAAGCGGATTATTTTGATTTGTATTTTTAAAATTCAAAACCATAGTTTAAGAATGGATCTTAGTGATTTATTCCAACGTCAGTGTTCCGTGATATAGATCATAGTACATCCCATGTTTTTCAATTAATTCATCATGGTTGCCCATCTCAACTACTCGCCCATCATCGATAACCATAATCAAATCAGAGTCAAAAATCGTGGAGAGACGGTGTGCAATCGCAAATGACGTTCTACCCGCCATCAGGTTTTCTAATCCTTGCTGAATCAACTGTTCAGTCTGCGTATCAATATTTGAAGTCGCCTCATCCAAAATTAACACTGGTGCATCCGTTAACGCGGCCCGTGCAATTGCTAATAGTTGTTGCTGGCCCTGTGATAAATCCGAGCTATTGCCACTAATTCTCGTCTGAAATCCTTGTGGTAACTTCTCAATAAAAGCTGTTGCTTGAGCTAAATCGGCTGCCTGTTTGACTTCCTCGTCACTCGCATTTAACCGTCCATACCGAATATTATCCGCAATTGTCCCCGTAAAAAGATGAGTTTCCTGCAAGATCAATCCCAATGACGCACGTAAATCATCTTTTTTGATTTGCCGAATATTGATGCCATCATAGGTAATACTGCCCTGACTAATATCATAAAACCGGTTTAAAACGTTAATAATGGTCGTTTTCCCCGCCCCAGTCGGTCCAACTAGTGCAATTTTTTGTCCGGCTTGAGCCACAAACGAAACCTGATGCAAAACGTCTTCTTGCCCGTAAGCAAAGTCTACGTTATTAAACGTCACGTTACCTGCTAACAAAGTCAAATCGGTGCCAGTCTTCCATGCTAGTTTGCCTGTATATTCGGCAGTCTCGTTCAAACGCCCAGTTTCATCTGCTTCGACATTCACTAGCGTTACTGTCCCATGATCACTTTCTTCTTTCTGGTCTAATAACCTGAAAATTCGCCGCGTACCAGCCATCCCCTGAATAATAAAGTTCAACTGCTGAGAAGCCCCAGCAATTGGCTGACTAAATGACCGACTTAATTGCAAAAAAGCGGCAATTGTCCCTAAGGTTAAAGCTGTTTTTCCGTTGATCGCCAGTGTTCCACCAACGATTGCCACGAGTACATATAAGAAGTTTCCCACATTACCCATGATTGGAAAAACAGAAGTTGAGTAAATATTAGCTTGAGTCGCCGCAATTTGCCAGTCATCATTTTTCTGGTCAAATTCTTGTTGGACTTGTTTTTCGTGTGAAAAAACCTTAACCACTTTTAAACCGCTTAACATTTCTTCGACAAAACCGTCGATTTTTCCAATTTCTCGTTGTTGTTGCTGGTAGTACAACCGACTGCGCACGATCAAAAAGCGGACGATCAAGATTCCTAAAATAAAGACTCCCACTGAAATCATAGATAGCTGCCAGCTCAAAATAAACATCATGACTAATGAAAATGAAAAACTCAAAACGGAGTTCAGCAGCTGTGGAAAAGCCTGCATGATCATCTGCATTAACGTATCAATATCATTCGTATAGGTACTCATTAAAATTCCGGCATTAGTTTGGTCAAAATACCCCTGCGGTAAACCTTCCATGTGAGTGAACATCTCATCACGAAGCGTTTTTTGGACTCGTTGCCCAGTTGCTGCCATAATTTGTGAGTAGAGCAAAGAAGCAATGATTCCGCTGGCAAAAATGACGCCCATTACCCCAATGGCCTGCAATAGTGGGCCAAAATCAGGAGCCTTTTTTCCAATCAACGGTGTGACATAGCTATCAATTAAGAACTGAATAAAATAAGAACCTAACACTGTCGCCAAACAACTGACCACGATCCCGCCAATTGCCAGTACTAGCCGGCCACCGTAATTACTAAACATCATTTTTAGCAAACGTCCGAGTGTTTGCCAGTCTACCGCTTGATTTTGTTTTTTGTCAGTCATCTGCTCACTTCCTTGCGCTACGTTCTTGGGCGTCAGCGATTTGACGATAGTGTTGATTAGTCTGGAGAAGTTGGTCATGCGTACCAGTCCCCACTACCTTGCCGTCTTCCAAGACAACAATTAAATCAGCATCTGCCACCGCCGAGATCCGCTGTGAAATCACAATTTTAGTTGTTACTGGCATCTCTTGACGCAAAGCCTGTTGCAGGCGTTTTTCGGTATTCGTATCCACCGCACTAGTTGAATCGTCCATAATCAAGACTTTGGGCGTTTTCAATAATGAACGTGCGATACTCAAGCGTTGCCTCTGTCCGCCAGAAATACTCGTTCCAGTTTGCCCCAGCATCGTCTCATATTTGTCAGGCAGTTTTTCGATAAAGTCAGCGATTTGTGCTTGTTGGACTGCCCAGTGCAGTTGCTCATCAGTCGCACTGGGATTTCCCCATAGTAAATTTTCTCGGATCGTCCCAGAAAATAACAGACTGTCTTGCAAGACCAACGCTACGCTATCACGCAATGCTTTTAATTGGTATTCCTTCACATCATGTCCCGCCAACACGACCCGACCAGCAGTCACGTCATACAAACGGGGAATCATTTCCACCAACGTTGATTTACCAGCACCAGTATTCCCCAAAATCCCGACTAACTGTCCACTTTGAATGTGTAAATTGACCTGGTATAATTGTTCATTTTCACTTGAATCAGCATAGTTAAAACTGACATTTTCAAAATCAATTTGACCATTTTGAACTTCGGTTAAGGGGTGCTCTTTTTCCACGATCGTTGGCTCTTCAACCAATGTTTCTGACAAACGTTCAGCCGAAGTTTGCGCGATCGTCAACTGATTAAAAATTCCCGATAACATCATTAAACTCATTAAAATTGACATCCCATAGGCAGTCAAACTCACTAATTGTCCCGTTTCCATTGCACCATTGACAATCATTCTGCCGCCAAACCAAAACAATGCCAGTAACGTCAAATTACTGATCAGTTGCATCAATGGCTGGTTTAATGCCATTAGTCGCTGAGCCCACGAATAGTTATGGTAAATTTCTTGGGAAACAGCAGTGAACTTCTGAATTTCACGGGGCTGTCTAACATAGGATTTAACAACTTTGATTCCATGGATGTTTTCACTCAAAATTTCGTTTAAGTGATCATAGGCTCGGAAAACTTTCCGGAACAGCGGATGAACCTTTCTAATAATGAGCCAGAGCCCACTCCCTAAAATTGGCAAAGCAATCACAAAAATTACCGCCATCTGGGCATTGACAGTAAAAGCCAGAATGATAGAAAAAATAATCATCGAAGGTGCCCGGAAAGCCCCGCGAATTAACTGTTGGTAGGCGTTTTGCAAATTAGTAATGTCTGTCGTTAAGCGTGTCACTAAACTAGCGTCAGAAAAACGGTCGATATTCGTAAACGAAAAGCGCTGAATATGTGCATAAAGATCATGGCGGACATTATGAGCAACACCCACAGCTGCGATACTAGATAACCGACTCGCACCGGCACCACATGCCAATGAAATCACTGCGATCACTAGTAAAATCCCACCAATTTGATAAATCACCGCCAAATTTCGTGGCGTAAACCCTTGATCAATAATTTTCGCCATTAAAAACGGAATCATGGTTTCACAAGCTGTTTCGAGCACCACCATTAAAGACGCCAACACCGACGGCAATTTAAACTCTCTAATTGATTTCGCTAGTACTTTTAACATCACAGCACCTTCTTCATTCAATAAATTAAGCGTTTACATTTAATTTAACATAGATTTCTGAGAAAGCAGATAAATCAGCTCACCTGGAATTTCTAACGATAATTCTGATTATATTCAAAAAGGCACTACCAAGTAAGCCACTTAGCAATGCCGAAAAATAAAAAAAATAAATTGTATTACTACAATTGCGGTTGAAACCCGAGGGTGCTTTCTATCACTCAAGCCCTGACAGCTAAAGGACTAGCTCCAGCATGATCATCTTAAACATCATTGCTATCATAGATTCCTACTTTATACTGCGGTTTTTCAAAAATCACCAGGCTCATTGCCGCTAATTGTTTGACTAACTTGTGATTTCTGACCTCGATCACCGGATAAGAAACTTCCAAGCCATTAAAAATATAGTAGCCATCAGGTAGTTGAGAATAATCAAATTGTGCTAAAAATTTTTGATATTCTGCATTGGTAAGCTTTCCTTCTGTTGGTACACTTACTAAAATCAACCCGTTAGCTAACAATCATCCCTTATCTGACTTTCTTTTTTGCAAGTCGTTTTGCCTTACGGGATCCATACCACTATCTGTAATCTTGAATTTTTCCTTATATTGTTCCCCATACTTAGCAAAATAATAAAATATTAAGAACGAGTGTAACATGAATTTACATAAGAAAGCCATCCCAGCAAATACTATTAACAAACCAAACGCAATAGCATAAAGTAATCAACTTTTATCAGCACATTATACGTTGCAATCGATTTCATTCTTAGATAAATCTTTCCTATATCGCAACGTAAGCATAGGATATTTCTCTAACAACATGTTCTTTACAATCATCGAATTACTTTAGACCTCAATGTCATGGAATTTAGCATCCTTGTGAAAAATGGTTACGAGTCCTTTTCCCTCACGTTGCTGCTTTGTAAGTCTATTAGATTGTCCTTTGTTCATAATAAAATACTCCTTATTTGGGTAAAACATATTTGTTTGTTATACAAGTTTTATCAACCTTCATGGTAATTTGAAACGTTAACGCAAAAATCATCGAGTTTTGATAACAAATAGATATTTGGGGGAACTGCAAAGATTTATTTTCGATTTCTTAAATTAAATTTTATATTTTTCGTGTACTACTTTTCTTCCTGAAACGTCACACAATCTAATAGTCAAATGATGTATATCAAGATACAAAAGACTATTCATTAATAAAAATAAATACCCTGTCCGGAAAAGCACAAAATCCCCACCAGCTCAGCCTTCAGTCGGCCCAAACTTGGCAGGGATTTTGGCGGAGAATATACTACATTTCAACCAATCGTATCCTTTGTATCTACCGAAAACGATGTTAAATCAATATTCCGGATTAAATTTACATGTACCTTTTATTCCCACTCTATTGTTGACGGTGGCTTAGAAGTAATATCATACACTATGCGGTTGACATGATCCACTTCATTGACGATTCGCACAGAGATTTCTTGCAAGACATCCCATGGAATCTTTGCAAAGTCAGCTGTCATCCCATCAATCGAAGTTACGGCACGAATTCCGACTGTATAGTCATACGTCCGACCATCGCCCATTACACCAACGGAACGGATACCTGGCAAAACGGTAAAGTACTGCCAAATTTCCTTGTCCAAGCCATGTTGTGCGATAACTTCACGTAAAATAGCGTCACTTTCACGCACGATTTCCAACTTGTCTTCTGTGATCTCACCAATCACTCGAATTCCAAGACCTGGGCCTGGGAATGGCTGCCGCCAAACAAGTTCGTGTGGCATTTCAAGTTTTTCACCCAAGTCACGGACTTCATCCTTGAATAAGGTGTTTAATGGTTCGATCAACTTGAAGACCATGTCTTCTGGCAAACCACCAACGTTATGATGTGACTTGATCGTTTGGGCAGTATCTGTTCCTGATTCAATCACATCAGTATACAGTGTACCTTGAGCTAACCACTTCACACCCTTTAACTTAATTGCTTCGTCGTTAAAGACTTGAATAAATTCGTTACCAATGATTTTCCGCTTCTTTTCGGGATCACTGACACCTGCTAGTTTATCCAAGAAACGCTTTTGGGCATCAACTTTAATGATGTTTAAGCCAAATTTGCCGGCTAAACTGTCCATCACAAGTTGTGCTTCATTTTTCCGCAGCAAACCATGATCGACAAAAATACAGGTCAACTGGTCGCCAATTGCCTTGTGCAGCAAGACACCGACAACGGAAGAATCAACCCCACCGGATAAGCCAAGCAAGACCTGATCGTCGCCCACTTGTTCGCGGATTTTAGCAATTTGCAAATCAATAAAGTCGTTCATTGACCAGTTCGTCCGTGCTTCACAGACATCGATGGCAAAGTGACGTAAAATGTCATTCCCATATTCTGTGTTCCGCACTTCAGGATGGAATTGCAAACCATAGAACTTCTTAGAATTGTTAGCCATCGCTGAAATTGGACAGTTAGCACTTGTTGCAGTTGAAACAAAACCTTCTGGGACTTCAGTCACCAAATCGCCGTGACTCATCCAGACAGTTTGTTCTGCTGGCAAGTTTTTAAAGGTTGGCACTTGATCGTCTGTAACTTGGATCAATGCTTTACCGTATTCTTTGTTATTAGCATTTTCAACCTTACCACCCAGTTCATGGGCCATGATCTGCATTCCGTAACAGATCCCCAAAACTGGAATACCAAGATTGAAGATTTCAGGATCGACGTCAAATGAACCTTCGTCGTAGACACTGTTAGAACCACCAGAAAGAATGATTCCTTTAGGTGCCATCTCCTTGATTTCGGCCGCTGTCAGCTTATGTGACAGTAGTTCAGAATAAATACCAAACTCACGAATCCGTCGTGTGATCAGTTGGTTATACTGACTACCGAAATCAAGAACGATGATTTTGTCGAAATCCTGCATCTCAACTTTCGCCAAGTTATTCACCTCATCTTAATTTTTACACTTAATTACTTTACCAATTGTACCGGCGAAATGGCTGGCGGTCAATGGTTTACCCGCAAAAACCGTACAAAAAGACCAATTAAACAAACTTCCGCAACAAAAGTTCGTCAACTAGATGATTTTCACCTTTGTTCAAGATCAAATCTGCGCGATTCCGCGTGGGTAAAATATAATCATGCAGATTAGGATGATTGACGTCATACCATAAATCATGCGCCATCTTGTGGGCAACGTTCCAATCTCCTTGAGCGTAGGGATAGTAGTAGTTATCTGGTTCATTTTTGGCCCGAGCTAACAAGAGGTCAAACCGTTCAAAGTACCATTTTTTGATTAAATCTTCGTTGGCATCGACGTAAATTGAAAAATCAAAAAAGTCGCTGACAAAAATCGGCTGGTTGCTAGGGAGTTGTAAGACATTGATTCCTTCTAAAATTAACACGTCAGGCTGATAAACGACATCAAATTCGCCTTCCACCTGGTCATATGATTGATGCGAATAAACTGGTGCTTTCGCTGGCAAACCATTTTTGACATCATTAATGAAGCTCACTAAAGCAGGCATATCGTAACTTTCTGGGAAACCTTTCCGACTTAAAATATGTCTTTTCTTCAATTCTTTAGAAGGATACAAAAAACCATCAGTTGTAATTTGCTGAATTTTCTTATCCGGAAAAATTTCGGTCAACAAGTCCCGTAACAAGCGGGCAACGGTACTCTTCCCGACGGCAACCGAACCTGCGATACCTAAAATAAAGGGCGTTTTGCGGTGTTTGATGCCTAAAAAATCAGCGAGTTGATTTTGATTTTGATCATGCGATTTCATTCGCATGCCTAACAAATGAACCAGTGGCATATAAATATCTTCTACATCTTGAATTGAAATGACATCATTTAAAGACTTGATTTTCATTAATTCTTGGCTGGTTAAAGGAACATATTGATCACGGTAGAACCCGCGCCATTCTTCACGTGGGATCTGGTAATAATTTAATCTGTTTTCCATTAGTACTAGCGCCTTCCACATTCGTTTTTACTATTCGCAAGAATTATAGCACATTATTCGACTTGAATGTGGCTTTTGCCGGCAAAGAGTAAGCGTTTCCTAATCAGAAATCAATTCATTCGCTTAATTACTGCCAGTCACTTATGGTAAGATAGAAACTGCAAGCGAAAAGTTGTGTGCAATCAGTTAGTGAAGTGCTCAGAAAATTACTGGAATGATTGGTGACTAGCTGTCCAGAAGCTAACCAGTTTGCTTTGCTCTGTGATTGTAGTCGAGCTACTCAAACCAGGACTTTCCGTCTATCCAAACTTAGGACCAATGCCTAAGGCGCATTAGTCCTAGGTCCCGATAGTACTCGAGTCCTCTCGGGTTGCTGCGCTCTGTGATTGTAGTCGAGCTACGCGAGGCAAGAGATTCCGCTTAACTAACTTCCCCGCTACAATGCTGAAAAACGCATTATAGTGGAAAAGTCTGTTAATGCTCATCTATTAACCGCCTCGCTCCACTCTGTATTTAAAATAGAAAAGAGATTTTTATGCGTAAACTTATTTTATTCGGTGATAGTATCACCGCTGGGGCTACCCATGGCTACCCCACTCCTACTTTTTCCAACAAAGTTCGTCAAGCTTTAGGGGACCTGCCCGTTGACATCCTCAACCGCGGTGTTTTAGGTGACGATACGATTGGTGGTTTAGCCCGCATCCAAAGTGATGTTGTCCAAAATGACCCCGATGTCGTCGTCATTTTCTTTGGAACCAATGATGTTCAAGTCCCACAAATGACTGCCACTAAATTTCAAGCTAATTTGGAAAACATGCTCACCCAAATCGGCGCCGATAAATGTGTACTGATCACTCCCGGAATCGTTGGACCTACCCGAATCGAACACCGTCCTTTAGCCACTTTGAAACAATATGCCCAAGTCGTTTTAGATGTGGCTACTAAACATGACTTACCCGTCGTCAACTGGTTTGCCACCGCAAGCCAACATGATCCGGCTGAATTATTGCAAAGTGATGATTTGCACTATGCACCACGTGCTTATGATTTATTGCTAGAAAAATTGGCGCCACTTTTACGTCAAGCACTAAACACTACAGAAAAGTAACTCTATTCTATGATACCCCTCTGGCACAAGGGGCAAACTAACAATTTATCAAGTAGGACTGTCGCACCCTAACCTGAAAAAGCTGGGAGTTCGTGACAGTCCTATTTTTATCTCGCCATCAAATTGCTCCACTCCTTTTGATGAAACAGGGGGAAGCCTTCTCCATTGCTGGTCCTTTTTTGTCAAAGTACGACCATCTACCACAATTGCCGGTTCTAGTTTGCCAAAGTACGACCACCTATCACAATTGCCGGTTCTAGTTTGCCAAAGTACGACCACCTATCACAATTGCCGGTTCTAGTTTGCCAAAGTACGACTGGCCATCTCCATCGCAAGTATCAAATCATAAAAAACAGGCACCAGAAATCCGCGTGGACTCCTGGTGCCTATATGTGTCTTAGTAACTAGCGAGTAATTAAATGATACTTATCAGTTGGAACGTTGGCGATCAATGGCGTTAGTTTGCCAACCGCAAACAGGTCCAGCCGATGCATCGCCCGTGAACAAATCGTGTACACTAACTGACGTTCATCCTCACGGTGGTAGTTTTTCTCATTGGCGTTCCAGACAATAATCGCGTCAAACTCCAAACCTTTGGCAAGATATGCAGGAACTACGATCGTACCTGGGACTAAACGCTGATTTTCAGTTTTAATCGCCGTGACTTGTTGGCTCTGAGCCTGCAAATTAGCCGTGAGTTCTTCAGTTTCCTGCAAACTCTTCGTAATAATCGCTGTCGTTAAGTGCTCTGCCGTGTTTTTTTGTAATTGCGCGATTACGTCGGTTACCAAACGGTCAACATCTTGATCCACGATGATTTCCGGCAAATCACCGGCCCGGTTAAAGGCCTCGACTTCCTCACCATCGTGTAAGATATCCTTACTAAAGTCCGTGATTTGCTGGGTTGAACGGTACGATTTCGTCAACTGGACGACCTGAGTCTTTTCTGGATCAAACATCGTACTTAACTCATTCAACAGCGAATGACTGTTTTCTTGCGTAAAGATCGACTGGTTCAAGTCACCCAGCATCGTAAATTTAGCCCGCGGAAATTCTTCTTTCAACAAGGCTAATTGATAAGCTGAATAATCCTGGATCTCATCAATAAAGACTTGCCGCATCTCGAGGTCTCCACGTTTCCCGATGATTTTATCAAACAAGTACAGGTAGGCCGTGACATCTGTGAGGGAAATCTTGCCCTGCTTAATAGCTTGGACAGTCTGTTTAACATTTTCTTGCCACTCGTCGACCGTCAAACCAAAAGTGGTCACGTCCAATAAATCTGGCAAGTGCCGGAGAAAATGGACGTATTGCCCGTTGATATTGATGAAACGATTCCGAGTAATTGCTCGTTTGATAGCTTGGAATTCATGCGTAACATACGCCCGAGTCAAGAAAGTCATTTCCTGGTCGCCGTTTTCAAAATTACGTGGGTGGTCCCCATACAAAGCACTCAAATCTTCCCGACTTAAATCTTGGACTGCCTTTTGCACCCGCTCTGTTCGAGCTTCGCGGTTAACTCGTTGACTGAGTTTTTTCAACAAAGATTCGTGCGTCGCTGACAAACGATTGCGGAGATTATAGTTACTATTGAAGCTATAATAAATTTCCTTGATCTGGTCTTTGCTAAAGAAAGGCTTGCCCTGGAACATAATATTTTTAAAATGCATCCCATTTTGATTCAAGAAGTCAGCATAAGCGTTGGTTGCCTTAAAAAAGCTCAAGCTGTCTTTCAAACTTTTGGCAAGGCGTGCAACCTTCTGATTACTTTCTTCAAATCGTTCCCGCAAAGTTTCTACGGCCAAACGTGGGACCCGCCGCTGAGCATACTGGTAAAAGGTCATCTGGACCATATTTTGTTCACCCAGTTCTGGCAAAACTTCATTAATATAGTCGTTAAATAGCTGGTTCGGTGAAAATAAAATGACCTGGCTCGCAGTCAAGTTGCCCCGATAACGATACAAGAGGTAAGCGACCCGCTGTAAGACGGCTGAAGTTTTTCCTGAGCCCGCCGCCCCCTGAACAAATAATAAGTCCGATTTTGTATCTCGGATGATTTTATTTTGTTCCTTTTGAATGGTTGAAACGATGCTGCGCATCTTAGTGTCAGAAGCTTCATCCAAGACTTCCAACAACATCTGATCACCAACTGTTTCATCGGTATCAAAGACAGTGAGGATCTGCCCATCTTCCACCATGAACTGTCTTTTTAAGGATAACTCAGCTGTTTGTTTCCCATCAGGGGTCTCATAAGAAACTTCTCCCAGGCCGCCTTCGTAATAAATACTAGAAATTGGTGCCCGCCAGTCATAGATCAAAAAGTGGTCCGGCGTATCCGTAAAAGAACTCAGGCCAATATAAACACTCTCCGGCTTACTTTCACCATTTTCTTGAAAGTCGATGCGCGCAAAATACGGGGTCTTTTCCAGTTTCTGTAAGACATCCAGTTGCTGAGTCGCCCGGCGCCAATTATTTTCGCGTTCTTGTAACATTGTTTGTTGTTGTCGCACGGTCAAAGCCGTTTCCATCATTCCGGAATATGAACCGGTTTTGATTCGAACATTATTTTTAAAGTCCTGCATAATTACTTGTTGGTCGTGGCTGGCACTATCGATATTGGCCTGGCTTTTTGCCTCAGCGTGTCGAATCTTAGTCACAACGGCATCCATCCGCTGTTGTTCTTTTTCTTTAATCGTTAAACTCATGCCTAATGCCTCCGTTTTAGTTAAAATCTAAGTAAATATTTTACCATTATTTTACAAGCACCACAATCAAAGCCCCTTACTTTAACCAAAGTTCAGAGTTGCCACCCACCACGTCATGCTTGTATACTGAACACAAGATTAATTGCAAAATATTAAGGAGTTTTTGCCTATGAACTTTTCACTTGTAGTCGTCGCGTTGGCGGCTTATGTCACACCCATGCTATTAGCACGTTTCAAAGTTTCCTTTCTCCCCAGCTCCATCGCTGAGATCCTAGTCGGGATCATCTTAGGAAAAAGTTTCTTGAACGTGATCCACACCACTGATGTCCTAACGACGATGTCAACTTTAGGAGTTGTCTTGCTGCTGTTTTTAAGTGGGATGGAAATCGACTTTACCCTCTTTAAAAAAACTGATACTTCCACTGCCCTTGCGGCTAAAAAAGCAACTAAGCAGCAGGAGCAAAGTTCGCCTGTGTCTGCTGCAAGTCTAGCCTATGGTCTGACCGTGATCTGTGCGGTTGTCTTAGCTCTACTCTTACGTGTAACCGGCTTGTTTGCTGACTTTTATCTCGCAGCCATTTTGTTAGGGACGGTCGCTTTAGGGATCGTGATCGGGATTTTAAAAGAGAATGACTTACTTGGCAAAAAGTATGGTCAAACGATTTTACTTTTTGCGGTTCTCGGAGAAGTGATCCCGTTACTAGCATTAACAATTTACAGTTCACTCAAGAGCGGGAATGGCGGAGCACTCTGGCTAATTTCACTCGTCTTCCTAGCAGCTTTATGGCTGTTGTATCATTTCCGCAACTTTTTCGCTAATTTTCAGGAGTATACCAAATCCACGACCCAACTAGATATGCGGCTCGCATTTTTGGTGATTATCGTCTTAGTAGTTCTGGCAGAAACAGTCGGGGCAGAAAATATTCTGGGCGCTTTTTTGGCCGGTATCGTGATCAAATTGTTGGAACCGGCAGAAAGTACCCAGCAAAAACTCGACGCTTTAGGCTACGGTTTTTTGATTCCATTTTACTTTATCTTAACGGGTGCCAATCTAGATTTGCCAGCCTTGTTGAGTTCCAAAACAACCTTACTGTTGATTCCACTCTTGTTAGTGGCTTTTCTACTGGCAAAACTCCCCGCTTACTTTGGCTTCAGAAAATTATTTGGCAAAAGTAATGCTTGGGCAGCAACAATGTTGTCGGAAACTACGATTACCCTAATTTTAGCGGCAACGACCGTCGCACAAAATATTGGGGCAATGACTGCCTCACAAAGTGGTGCCTTTATCATCGCCGGGATCTTAACTTGTTTGTTAAATCCAATCTTATTTAAACACTGGTACCACCCAGAATATGAACCAACAGCAAAAACTGACGTCCATGTGATCGGCGCTAGTTTGGTCGCAGTCAACGCCTTGAAGGGACTCCCACAAGACTGGTACGACATCAAAATTTACACGGACAACATCGGTCGCTACCATGCCTATAAGGGAGTGACGGACATCTCGTTATTGACAACGATGGATGCCGACAAACTGATTGCTGATGGGGTGTTTGACACCAATATCCTAGTTTTGGCTCACCGGCTGGCCTCAGATAACTACGAACTAGCTTTGGCTGCCAAGGAATATGGCGTTCCGCGCGTCGTCTTGCGTTTGGATGAAGCAGACCCTGACCAGGCTGCCGCGATGAAAGCCGAGCTAGACCAGAAACAGATCGAATCTTTCTCGACCTTTACCACTGGTGTCGGAGTTTTACGGGCAGCGATCCAATCGCCTGAAGTCTTACGTTTATTAACATCCACAGACGCAGAAATTTTCGAATTACAATTAACCAACGCCCGCTTTGACGGCATCGACTTGGCTGACTTGCCAGAAATTCAAAATGTGGTGATCAGCCGCATCGTCCGGCACGGCAAATTCCTGCCACCGCATGGCCATACTAGCCTCCAGTTAGGAGACCACCTATTATTATCTGGTAACCGAGAAGTTGTGGCCAAGTTACGAGAAATTTTAAATAACAGAAACCAAATCGAATAACTTTCATTTGATGGGGGCTGTTGTATACTTAGAGTAGCGACACTGTAGAAGGAGGAAAACTTATTATGTCTTTTTCAGTATATTTAGTACGTCATGGTCAAACCTATTTAAACTTGTACAACCGGATGCAGGGGTGGTGTGATTCACCGCTGACTGACAAAGGTAAAAACGACGCACGGTTAGCGGGCAAACGTTTGGCAAACAAGCACTTTGACTACGTCTTCCACAGCGACACAATGCGGACCAAACGAACTTGCGAAGCCATTTTGGCAGCTAATAACGCAACGCCCGCAGATCTTAAGCCCAAAGAACTGCGGAACTTCCGTGAACAAAGCTTTGGCTACTTTGAAGGTGCTGATGGTAACCAAGCTTGGCGTGTGATTGGTGCCAAACACAATTGCCATTCGTTTAAGGAAGTTGTCGATAACTATTCTCTAGTGGAAACGCGTGACTTTATCCATGAAGCAGATCCATTTGGCGATGCAGAAAGTGATGCTGAGTTCTGGAGCAGAGTCAAAATTGGCTTCGACTATCTTAGAGAAAAAATTCCGGATGGCAAAGACGTCTTAGTAGTCAGCCACGCAATGACAATCAGAAGCATTGCCAAGTTGTTTGATGATACACTGCCAAACTTTCCTGACCCAGCGAATGGTTCAGTCACTAAGCTGACCGTCGACGGCCACAATTTTACGGTCGATTACTACAACAAAACAGACGAAGCCTTTGATTACTAAGAAATTGACAAGTAAGGAGTAGAGATTATGTCATTTAATATTTATCTCGTCAGACACGGACAAACAATTCTGAACCGCTACAATCGGATGCAAGGCTGGTGCGACTCGCCACTCACACCACAAGGAATGTTGGATGGTCATATGGCGGGCCAGCACTTAAGTCACATTAACTTCGCCCATGCTTATCACAGTGACACGACTAGAGCGGAAAAAACGTGCCATTTCCTTTTACAAGAAAACGTCTCCTCACCAGAACTACCGGAACCGACCGAACTACCAGCCTTTCGTGAGCAAAGTTACGGCTACTTCGAAGGGAGTGACTCTGACCAAGCTTGGTTAATGGTCGGTGCTGCCCATGGTTGCCGGTCATTTCACGAAATGGTTGCGAAGTATTCAATGGACGACACAAAAGACTTTACGAAACAGGCGGACCCCTTCCACCAGGCCGAAGATGCGGCTGAGTACTGGAAACGAGTTGATAGTGGCTTTGACTATTTGAAGAAAGTTGCTGCCGACAACGACAACATTTTAGTCGTGAGCCACGGGACCACGATTCGCAGCATTGCCAGCCGTTTTGACGACCAACTTGATGCTACAGTCGGGCCAAAAAACGGCTCAATCACGAAACTCGTGGTGGATGGTGATCAGATTCAAGTTGCCTACTTCAACCAGGTCGACGATAACTTCAAATATTAACTTAATCAGATTAAAACAAGGTACTGGTCCGTTGAATGGGCGGTACCTTGTTTTTTTGTGAGGAGATGGGAGGTGGAGAATTTTAGACAGCTATACGTCAATTGTTGACAATACTTTGACTAAGTTTGGGCAGCTATCTTCATTCATGGTCCTACTTTCTCAAAACAGGACCGGCTATCCTCATTCATGGTCCTACTTTCCCAAAACAGGACCGGCTATCTCCTTTCATGGTCCTACTTTCCCAAAACAGGACCGGCTATCTTCATTCATGGTCCTACTTTTTCCAATTGATTCGTCGTTTTAAATGATTGAAATGCTGCTGCTCGCTAGCAAACCAATATTCGAATTTTTCGCCACGATTTTGATAGGAGTATTGCAACGATTTTAAATCCATTGGGACAAAATACTTCGCCAGTCTTTTTCTTAAATATTGCTTGCTATACCCTTCCCCAAAAAACTCCATCAACTGGCTCACCTGCAAATTATGTCGGAAATACAAAACCCCATAGTCACAAATCGTGCGGATATAAGCCGTCTCCTTCGCCTCACGGTAATCACAAGTTTTGCACTGCAGCGCATAATGCTCCTGCTGCCACCAAAAGTTGTTGCACCGCGGGCAGATGATACCCTGCCACAGTTGCCGCGAATCCAGTGCAAAATCTGTTTCTGGTCGATACGGCGCAACGAAATACTTTTGAAGAACTTTTTGCCACGGGATCCGAGTCTGGCGCAGACTAGTTCCTTGCACTGCAGGGCAAAGCTTTTGCAGCCATTCGCAGTACTCCCACAAATATTTGACGATAATTCCCGACTGATCCTCAATTTCGATCACGGCGCTTGGATCCGTGAAGACGATGACTTTAACGATTGCGATGGTCAGATGATGTTCGGCAAAAATTCGCGCCAAAATGTCATGCGCCCGTTCAATTTGACTAAAAATACTGTGCGTCAGCGGTTTGCCATTGTGATACCAAGTGCGGCCACGAAACGAATATTGCCCGTGGTAGTCTTTCATATCAATGAGATAAAGCTTATTGCCAATTTGAATTAATTTGTCAAGTTGGACCCTCTGACCATCAGCTAGTAAATTCAAATCATCTAACATTAGTGTCCGCTCAGGCACAATTTCCCTAGTCAAACGATCAATGGTCAGCTCGCCACTAAATCCCTTTCGGTCTGATTCTAGCTGTTGTTTCTCCTGATATGACAATTCCGTTCTAGTCTGCAAAGTTTCCAAATACTGCAACTCTGGTGATTTCTTACGCATTGTCAGCTTCCTTTCCTGGTTCTCTAATTAATAGATACGCAATTTTTCGGATTTTTGACTTTAAAAACGTAAAAAAAAGCAACTACCTGCAATAGATAGTTGCTTTTAAGCACTCAACTAAACGTTGGGTACTTCAGGTGCTTTCTTTTCATAACTAGCTGCACGTTCCTGATAGAAGGAAACTTCTTCTTCAGAACAACGAACAAAATGACCTGGAGTAATTTCACGTAATTTACGTGGTTGACCTTCCTTATCCTGTTCGATTGATGCATCGTATGGTACACGTTTGCGAGTTCTTTCAAACTCTGGATCTGGTTCCGGCACAGCCGAGATCAAACTCTTCGTGTAGTCATGAAGCGGTTTTAAGTAAACATCATCCGCAGGACCTACTTCTAGCAAACGGCCAAAATGCAAAACACCGATCCGGTCTGAAATATATTTGACCATCGACAAATCATGCGCAATGAACAAGTATGTCAAACCTTTTTGTTCTTGCAATTCCTTCATCAAGTTAACGACCTGCGCCTGGATCGAAACGTCCAGCGCGGAGATTGGTTCGTCAGCAATAATAAAAGATGGTTCCACTGCTAAAGCACGGGCAATCCCAATCCGTTGACGCTGTCCACCTGAAAATTCATGCGGATAACGACTGGCGTGGTCACGGTTCAGACCAACTGTTTCTAGCAAATCTTCGACCTTTTGGCGACGATCAGCCTTGTCTTTTGCCAAATGATGGACATCGATTCCTTCAGCAATGATATCTTCAACAGTCATCCGGGGATTCAATGAAGCCTGCGGATCCTGGAAAATCATTTGCATATTCCGGGTAAATTCAAGCTTATCCTTTTTACTCTTAAAAGAACTGACATCCTTCCCATTAAAGATGATCTGACCATCTGTTGGATTGTACAAGTGAATGATACTCCGTCCGGCGGTTGTTTTTCCTGATCCAGACTCACCAACAAGTCCAAACACTTCTCCTTCATAAATGTCAAAAGAAATGTCATCGACTGCCTTGACCATCCCAGGTTTGCCCACGCCGAAGTATTGCTTTAAATGCTTAACTTCGAGAACTTTTTTTCGATTTTCTGGCATGTGGTTTCTTCCTTCCTTGGTCTAATTAATTGGCATTGGCTTGCATCTTTGCAAAAATTGCCTGGCGCCGGACGATTTCGTCTGGTGGGGTAATTTTTGGTGCGTCTGGATGAAGCAGCCAGGTTGATGCAAAATGTGTATCGGAAACCTTGAAAAATGGTGGCTTCTCTTCTGCATCGATTTTCATTGCATAGGGATTTCTAGCAGCAAATGGATCACCCTTCGGTGGGTCCAATAAATCTGGTGGTGTCCCAGGAATTGCTTCCAAGTCAGTACTGCTCAAAGTAGGCATTGAGTTTAACAAGCCCCATGTATATGGATGTTGTGGATTATAGAAAATTTCATCCACAGAACCATATTCAATAATTTGTCCAGCATACATGACGGCAACCCGGTCAGCCATTCCGGCAACCACACCCAAATCATGAGTGATGAAGATGATTGAAGTTTCAATCTTTTGTTGCAATTCCTTCATCAAATCTAAAATCTGAGCCTGAATCGTCACATCCAAAGCTGTAGTTGGTTCGTCAGCAATCAAGATTTCTGGGTAGCAAACCAGAGCAATCGCAATTACGATCCGTTGGCGTTGTCCACCAGAAAATTGATGAGGATATTCATTGATTCGTTTTTCAGCATGGTCGATTCCAACTAATTTGAGAATTTCCAATGCTTGTGCTAATGCTTTTTTCTTTTCAACATTTTTATGTTTCATTAATGGTTCAGCGATTTGTCGGCCGATTTTCATGGTTGGATCAAGCGAAGTCATCGGATCCTGGAAGATCATCGCGATATCTTTACCACGAATATTCTGCATCTGTTTTTCAGACTTCTTTAAAATATCTTCACCATGGTACATGATCGATCCGCCAACAATTTTAGCGTTGTTGGCCAAAAGTCCCATTAAACTTTTAGTCGTAACTGATTTACCAGAACCAGATTCACCCACGATAGCAAGTGTTTCACCTTTATCCAAATGAAAACTAACATTCCGGATAGCTTTGACTTCACCTGCGTAGGTATGGAAATCGATCTGGAGATTTTTTACATCTAAGATTCTTTCACCCATAAATACGACCTACCTTCTTGTTCTTGGATCAAATGCATCACGTAAACCATCACCGAGTAAGTTAAAGGCGATCATCAAGATAACCAAGATAATTGCTGGATACCACATCTGGTATGGCAAAAATTGGAAGTTCTTTTGACCATCGTTTAACAGCACACCTAATGATGTCTGTGGTGCTGAGATCCCAATACCGATAAAACTCAAGAATGCTTCGAAGAAGATGGCACTAGGAATCGTGTACATTGTCTGAATAATAATGATACTTGAAACGTTTGGTACCAAATGTTTCCAAGCAATTTTACCAGTTGATTGCCCGAGCGTCCTGGAAGCCAAGACATATTCTTCGGTTTTCAATGAGAGAGTCTCCGCTCGAATCATCCGGGCCATCGTGGTCCATTCAGAAATCGCTAAGGCCAAAATGATCGAAGTCATCCCTGGTCTAAAGACGATCAGCATCAAAACCACAATAATCAAGTTAGGGATGGACGAAATGATTTCGATGATCCGTTGCATCACGTTATCAGTTCGCCCTCCCTTCCAACCGGAAACGATCCCGTAGGTGACCCCAATCAGTAAATCAAACAGGGTCGCCACGATCGCAACAGTCAGAGAGATTTTTGTTCCGTAAATGATTCGTTGTGCCAAAGAGTGACCCAAGTAGTCAGTCCCCAACACGAAATGCACGTTATCTTTAATCCCATTTTGTTTGTAAACATCAGTCCATTCGCCACCGACTTTCATTTTACCGTTGAAGCCGTTGATATCAATTCCAGGGATCTTCGCTGGCAAGTTAGCATATTCTGGGTTAGATTTAACCAACTCAGAATGAGTAATGAATGGTGTTGAACCAAATGAAACGATCACCATGATCAAGATAATGAACAATGAGATCACGGCACCCTTATTCTTCTTCAGACGCCGCCAAGCATCCTGCGAGAAGGTTAATGAAGGGGCAGCAATTTTTTCGCTGTCAAGCTCTTGCTCGTTAGTTTGAGCTAATGGCTCGAAGCTATCTGGTTGTAAATTAATTTTTTCTTCTGCCATTGATTAGTCCTCATTTCCATTAAGTCTGATCCGTGGATCGATAATACCGTAGATAATATCCGTGAACAAGATGATCAACACTAAACCAAAACAGAATAGCATTGTGACACCCATGATCGTTGGATAGTCGTTTGTTTGAATTGACTTAACATACTGTTCACCAATACCAGGGATCGAAAAGATATTTTCGATAACCATGGAACCAGTCATCAATGCAACGGTGTATGGTCCAATCAAAGTAACCAATGGAATCAAACTATTCCGTAAAGCATGATGGTAGATAATGCCAAATTTGTTCAAACCTTTTGCGCGTGCCAATTCGATATAATCGGAATTCAAAACATCGACCATCCCGGTCCGAATGAAACGCGCCGTTTCCGCTAGTGGTCCGACCCCTAAAGCAATTGTTGGCAGGATCGTATATTCAAATCCACCCCAATCGGCTATTGGGAACCAGCCGAGTTTTAACGAAATGTAGTACTGCAATAAGACAGCCAACACGAAGTTCGGCACTGACTTACCAATGATCGACACAATTGTCGCTGTGGTATCGACCCAAGTGTTACGATAAACCGCAGCCACTGACCCGACAATAATTCCGAAGAAGACCCCGAAGATCATTGCTTGCACACCCAACTGAGCAGAAGCGCCGATCCGGCTTGAAATCAAGTAAGAAACTGGTTGGTTACTGAACTGGAATGAAGTTCCCATGTCCCCGTGTAACATCCCGCCAATATAAAAAATATATTGTAACCAGACTGGTTTGTCCAACCCATATTGCTGATTCATGATCTTGATCTGCTGTGGCGTCATTTTTTCCTGGTTCGAATATGGCGTCCCCGGCATTAACTTCATTAGAAAGAAGGTAATGGTGGCGACCAAAAATAGCGTCAAAGCCATATATAAAATCCTTTTTAGCAGGTATTTTTTCATAATTCACCCTCACATTCTAGTTTTACTTCTATGTACAACAACCAGACTAGGCGGGATCCTAGTCCGATGGCTGCAGCTATTTTTAAACATCAATTTATTTTAACTTGTAGAACGATGTTTATCAAATAATTACCCTTGAAAGTTCGGCTTTTGCTAAACTTCCAGTGATATGGCAAAGGGAACTGACAACATAGAGCGTGTCAATTCCCTCTGGCTTCACTCGGTTTTTCAATTAAAGAACCGGATTATTCTTTGATATAAGTGTTCTTGAAGTTGTAGTTAACACCAGCTGAGTTGTAGATGATGCCCTTAACTTTACTCTTAACCATCCATGCAGTTGATTGTTGGTAAAGTGGTGAGATACCTTGTTCTGTAGCTAAGATCTTTTCAGCCTTAACTAAATCATCCCAACGTTTGTCAGTGTTACCAGCATCAGTTGTCTTAGAAGCTTGAATCAGCTTGTCATATTCAGCATTCTTCCATTCCCCATCGTTTTGGGAGTTGTTGGATGTGAACAAGTCCAAGAAACTAATTGGATCAGCGAAGTCAGCACCCCAAGCAGAGATAACCATATCAAAGTTACCTTGTTCGGAACGTGTCAAACGAGTCTTAAATGGCACGTTTTGTGCGTGAACTGTCACACTCTTACCAAGAGTTGATTCGATTGAGCTTTGGATAAATTCTGTTGTATCTTTAGCTTTATCTGAATCATCACTCAATAGGTTAATATCTAAGTGAGTTTGGCCAATTTCTTTCATACCTTCAGCCCATAACTTCTTGGCTTCAGCCTTGTTGTATTCAACACCGGACTTAACGTATGCTTCATCAGCAAAGTCTTTACCGTGATTCTTAGCTAAGCCTTTAGAAACTAAGCCTTTAGAAACAGATGAGCCATCGCCCAAGACTTTGTTAACTAATTGTTCACGGTTGATTGCCATTGATAGGGCTTGACGGATCTTCTTGTTTTGGAATTCTTTTTTCGTTTGGTTGTATTGGAAGTAGAAAGTACTTGCATTCTTACGAGTTAAGAATTCTTTATCATTCTTCAACTGTTTAGCTTGTTCTGAACTCAATGAGGCAGCATCAAGCTTGTTAGTCTTGTACAAGTTGTAAGAAGTTGAGTTGGATTTGTTAACCTTGAAGCTGATCGAATCAAGCTTAACGTTCTTCTTGTCCCAGTAATTGTTGTTCTTTTGTGCGACCCAGCTCAAGTTAGAGCCAGTCCACTTCGTTAACTTAAATGGTCCGTTATAAACCATGTCCTTAGAAGTTGTTCCATACTTGTTGCCACTCTTTTCAACCACTTTTTGATTTTGTGGGAAGAATGAAGGGAAGCCCATCAATAACTTGAAGTATGGGAGTTTCTTGTCCAAAGTTACGACCAGTTTGTAGTCGCCATCGGCCTTGACTCCCAAAGCACTAGGTTTCATCTTACCGTTCATAACGGCTTCAGCATTCTTCACACCGTCAAAGAGGTAAGCATACTGTGAACTAGTTGCTGGATCAACAGTTCTTTGCCATGAGTAAACGAAATCCTTCGCAGTTACATCATCACCGTTGGACCATTTTGATTTACGTAAATCGAAAGTATATGTCAAACCATCGTCAGAAACATGAGTCTCTTTCGCCAAACCTGGTTCGATCTTAGCGTCCTTACCTAAACGGTAGAGACCTTCCATTGTGTTATTCAAAGTATCAAAACTAACCACGTCAGTTGCTTTTGACAAATCCATTGAAGGTAGTTCTGATGATTCAGTCCAGTGCAAAACCTGTTTTGATTGAGCATCTGAGGATGATTTAGAACCACAAGCAGCTAAAGTTAAAGCAGAAACAGCCATGACAGCGCCGGCTGTAGCAAATTTTTTAAGCTTCATTCTAGTAACAACTCCTTTTTTCTATGTACGACAGATATCGCAAATATCTCTTAACGTTGTTTAAATTCTATATGAAATTGATATTAAAATCAAGGGTATCCTCTAATTTTTTTAATATTTATTTTACGGTTTTCGCTCAATGCTCGGTTTTCCGCGGTTTTAAAGCGCTTATTTTTCTCATTTTTATCCCTAAAAAAGCGATGTAACCGATTTGCTAAAATTCCTTTTGACCATTTACTCCCCGAAATTCAGCAATTTTACATGAATATCTCTTACAATCCTATCATCATTTCTCGACCTTTATAAGAAAATTAGCTGAAAAACTTATTTTTGCTCATTTTGATGACAGACTTCAGCTAAAATTTCCGCTAAATGTTATAATGTTCCATAAAGATGAAACTGGAGGAAATCATATGGACCGAGCAATACTTGCGGGAATCAACAGCGGGCAAGAAAATTTTGAATATACGATGAGTGAACTAGGTGCCCTAACCGAAGCCTCTGAAATTGAACCAGAACTCTCGATCATTCAAAAACTTGATAAACCCGTTGCAGCTAGCTACTTTGGCAAAGGAAAACTAGTTGAACTCAAAGAAGCCGCCTTAGCAAAAGATGCTGAAATGCTGATCGTCAACGATGAACTGACTCCAACCCAACTAAGAAATATCGAAGATCAAACTGGACTGATCGTCATTGACCGGACAGCCCTGATCTTACAAATTTTTGCACGCCGGGCTCGGAGTCGGGTCGCCAAGCTGCAAGTTGAAATTGCAGCTTTACAATACCGTTTGCCCCGTTTACGGACTTCTAGTCTAAATCGTTTTGACCAGCAGACCGCTGGTGGCGGCGGAGGAGGATTTACCAGTCGCGGTTCTGGTGAAACTCAAATGGAATTAAATCGCCGGACGATTCAAAATCAAATCAACCATTTGCGCCATCAATTAAAAGAAGTTGAACAAGAAGAACTGACCAAACGCCATGCACGTGACCGTTCTGGCTTGAAGACTGTTGCTTTAGTTGGTTATACCAATGCCGGCAAATCAACTACAATGAACGGTTTACTGCGTTTGACCGGACAAAATGAAGACAAGCAGGTCTTTGAAAAAAACATGCTGTTTGCTACGCTAGATACCTCAGTGCGTAAGATTCAATTTGCAGACAACAAAGAGGTCCTGCTCAGTGATACAGTTGGTTTTGTTTCGCAGCTGCCCCACCAATTAGTTGAGGCTTTCAAAACCACCTTGGCAGAAGCAGCTCAGGCTGACCTCTTAGTCCAAGTCGTCGATGTCTCTGACCCGCATGCCAAAGAAATGGTCGCAACGACTGAAAAAACACTGCACGAAATTGGTGTTAAGGGGATCCCGATGATTTATGCCTTTAATAAGGCTGACCTTGAACCAGGATTGCGTTATCCGGAAATTGCGGGCGATCAGTTGACTTTTAGCGCTCGTGACGATGCTTCACTAGAGATGTTGATCAAATTGATCAAGGACACCTTATTTGCGGACTTTCAAACACAAACCTATCTGATACCATTCAGCCAAGGCAAGTACTTGGAACAGTTAAACAGTAAGGCAACAGTTCTAAAAACGGACTATACAGCAGAAGGCACACTGATCACAGCTGAAGTCTCACCACAGTTGGCTGGAATTTTAAGCAGATTCGTTCAGGACTAAAACAGAGCGGAGTGAAACGGGAGAATGCGAGCACCATCGGAACCTAGGCACTAATGCGGTTTCGGCATTGATGCTTGGGTTTGGAAGGGCGGAACTTTCTGTTTCACGGAGCTCGACTACTAAGACAGAGCGGACTTCTCTTAGAAAAAACTAAAAATCTATTTTCAAATAAGCTCGCTGGCACAGAAATTAGTTTTCTCTGCGCCAGCGAGCTTATTTTGATGATAGGTTCGTGCATAGCTAGTCGAACTATGCACATTTCCGTGAGTTTTCGTGCATACTTTGACCGACTATGCCAGTTTCTGCGAATTTCCGTGCATACTTCGTCCGACTATGCTTGTTTCCACAAATTTTCGTGCATACTTTAGCTAACTATGCCAGTTTCCTTCGCCACTAAATCATTTCAAAATAAAAAAGAGCTACAAAAATTGAGTAGCTTCTAGGCCAAATCAATTTCTGTAGCTTATTCCAATTTTCCTACCGTACGCGCCGATCCATCACATATGCTGATAAATGTCGATCACAGCCTTCTTGGAAACCTAAATAGTGGAAAAACTTACGGGCATCGTTATTAGGTTTTGCCGCAATAATAATTTGACCCACAGCCGCAAAATAATTCAGTAAATGTAGCATCAGCGTTTTGCCGATTCGTTTTCCCTGAAACTCGGGACAAACTAGCAGGTCTTGTACGTAAACGACTGTCGAGAAATCACTCAAAGCCCGGACTAACCCAACCAATTTTTTGTCCTCGTAAGCTGCGATCACAAATGATTTGCGCAGTCCTTTTTTCAAATTATCGATATTCTCCACGTCTTTTTGCCAATCAACTGAGCTGTAAAGCTTGATCAGTTCATTTTTCGTTAACCTGGGATTTACGATTAGATCCATAGATTTCGTCCCCCTAACATATGTATTCCGCTAAACATTAAAACTATATGATAAATTTATGCTTTTTATTATAGAAAAAAGACGCTGCATTTTCAAGTAAAAAATTCTGTATCTTTGATTTTTCGGCATTTATTTGATTTTTTATATTTATCACGTCTTTTTTTAAATGAGACATTCTTGGTAAACTAACGAAAATCGCTCATAAAGAAGCACTTTCAGCCCAGTATTCTTAATAAGCAAAAAGCCAGCTCTCACAAACCTCTTTGTTTGCAAAAACTGGCTGATTTAGTTGAAATAATGTATCTTGTAGATTTAGTCGAGGTCCTCCCGACTAGCTTCGATCTGTGTTCTTAGTCGAGCTCCTCAAAGCAACTCCTTCCGCTCATCCAAACTCAGGGTCAATGCCTAAAACGCATTAACTCCTGCGTTCCGATGATGCTCGGGAGCTGACCGCTTTGTTTCGCTCTGTGTTCTTAGTCGAGCTTCGTGAGGCAAGAGATTCCGCTTAACCTATTTTCTGCCATGATGCCTAAACCGCATCATATCCGAAAACCTGTTAATGCTCGTCTTCTAAACGAGTTTTTCCGCTCTGTGATTGTTAGTCGAGCTCCGTGAAACAGAAAATTCCGCCCATCCAAACCCAAGCACCAATGCCTAAACCGCATTAGTGCTCAGGTTCCGATGGTGCTCGCTTTCTCCCGTTTCACTTCGCTCTGTGTTTGTTATCCGAACTTCTTTTCCATTCTCTTCGCTACTAGCGACAAGGCAAAACAAACAATGAAATACATGACCGCAATCATAAAATACATCGGTAACATATAACGTGTGTCCTGTCCGTAAATGATTTGTGCCCGGTATAATAATTCTGGCAACACAATAATTGTTGCCAAAGAAGTATCTTTGATCAACGAAATAAACTGAGAAACCAACGGCGGAATCATTTTTAACAATGCCTGTGGCAAAATAATATACCACATTGCTTGCCAGTAAGTCATGCCGTTTGCACGCGCCCCTTCCATTTGGCCAGGGTCAACCGCAATGATCCCACTGCGGACAATTTCTGCTAACATCGCTGACTCAAACACAACTAATGCTGCGATCGAAGCCGACAGCGGTGACATCCTTAAGCCTGTTTTCGGCAAAGCGAAGTAGGTGAAAAAGATGATCAACAGCAATGGCAGGTTTCGAATAATATCGATGATAAAACCGACAATTGCAGAAAAGTATTTAATTCCCACATACCGAATCACTCCGAGTAACAAACCAATCACAAAACTCAACACGATAGAAATCAGCGAAACTTCCAGTGTCACTCCAAGTCCTTCTAGTAAGAACTTCAAGTTGATCCAAGTATATGCTTGACTTAAAATCGACATCTATTTCACCTCCTAAACTAATTTCTTTTCGAGATGCCGCATGTAATAACTTAACGGCAAGGTCAATACCAGGTAAAAGACACCAACAACCAAGTAGGTATTAAAGGTATCGAATGTGGCGGATGCCAAAGCATCACCTTGGTACATCAAATCAAAACCAGCCACAAAGGCTAGGACTGATGAGTTCTTGATCAAGTTAATAAACTGGTTTCCCAACGGTGGAATTACCAAGCGGAAAGCCTGGGGCAAGATAATATAGCGCATTGCTTGCCAGTAGGTCATCCCGTTTGACCGCGCACCTTCCATTTGACCAATATCAACTGCTTGGATTCCCGCCCGGACAGTTTCAGCAATGAAAGATGAAGTATACAAAGTCAACCCCACTGTTCCGGCGGCAAAGCCAGTCATTGGTGCCACATACTGTGGAATCACGACATAAAAGAACATCGTAATTACCAGCAACGGAATATTCCGGAAAATTTCGATATAAGTGTGGGCGATCACACGAGCGACTTTGCTAGGAACAGTTTCCATGATGGCAAAGGCAGACCCGATCACCAAAGAAAAAACTAAGGCGATCACACTCGACAACAAAGTGTTGCCAAAACCGGTCAATAAAGTCGACCAGTTATTTGTTAAGACACTGATCATGGCTGTTCCACCTCCTTCACATCAAAGCCAGGAATCCCACCAAACCACTTTTCAACTAAGCGGCTGTAAGTCCCATTGGCTTGTAGCTGGTCTAAGGCCTTGTCAATGTGGGCGCGCATTTCGGTTTGACCCTTATCGACCGCTAAACCGTATGGTTCATTGGTAAAGGTGCCGCCAACCACTTCATAATCTGGGTTTTCTTTTGCGATCCCGTATAAGATCCCGTTATCAGTGGTCATCGCCACCCCCTGACCAGACTTCAATGCGGTAAAGGACTGGGCATAGTCATCTAATTCCAAGACTTTGGCTTTAGGCGCAAATTTATGGATATTATCGACTGCGGTGGTCCCTTTCACGGCCATCACTTTCGTTCCAGCCTTGTTTAAATCACGAACAGCTTTGATTGGACTGCCCTTTTTAACTAACAACGACTGCCCCGCGCCAAAGTATGGTTGAGTGTAGTCAATAATTTTCTTTCGTTTATCAGTGATCGTCATTGCTGCTGCAACTGCATCAATGTTGCCGTTCTTTAGCAATGGGACCTTTGTTTTAGCGGTCGTTTGGATAAATTCTGCTTGGGCATCCTTGCCGTACATTTGCTTGGTGATCGCCTTCGCCAAGTCAACATCAAAGCCTTCAATGTCACCGTTTTTGACGTTCATTAAGCCAAACAAACGAGTATCTGCTTTCACACCCCAGACAATTTTCTTAGCACTCTTAGTGCGTTGATAAACATTATCTGTTTGCTTTTGACCACAGGCCGCAAGCACAGTCAGCAAGAAAAGTGGAACGACTGCAATCAGAACTTTTTTGAACCATTTCGACATGCTTGCTCCCCCCTATTTGTGGACAATAATTTTGCTCAAGAATTGACGAGCCCGTTCTTCTTTTGGATGGTGGTAAAATTCTTCTGCTGGATCATCTTCCACGATCGTGCCATCATCCACAAAAATTACGCGGTCAGCAACTTCACGGGCAAAGCCCATTTCATGCGTGACAACGACCATCGTCATCTCAGTCGTTTCCACGATTTTTTTGATAACGTTCAACACATCATCAATCATTTCAGGATCAAGGGCACTAGTTGGTTCGTCAAACAACATCACCTTCGGCCGCATTGCCAGTGAGCGCGCAATCGCGACCCGTTGCTTTTGTCCACCTGATAATTGCCGTGGTTTAGAATCAACTTTTTCAGTCAAACCAACCAATTCCAAATACTTCATGGCAATCTTTTTATTTTCTTCTTCGTCACGTTTCAACACCAGGCGTGGTGCTAACATCACGTTTTCTAGGACAGTCTTATTTTCGTACAAATTAAAATGCTGGAAAACCATCCCAACATCGCGTCGTAAAGTGTTCAAATCTGCTTTTTTATCAGAAAGGTCCATGCCATTCACAATCAATTGTCCATCAGAAAACGATTCAAGACCATTAATTGTCCGGATCAAAGTACTTTTCCCAGATCCAGATGGGCCGATTACAACAACGACCTCTCCTTGGTTAACCTTCAAATCGATATTCTTTAAAGCATGAAAGTCGCCATAGTATTTATTCACTTTCTTAAATTCGATCATTGCCATATATATCGCCTGCTTTCGTTTCAATTTTACAATTTGCTTTTAGTATCACTATTAATTTTATAGAAAAAAACGCAGAAAAGCAAGAAAATGTTCAGGTAGCTTAATAAATTAGTTTTGATGTTACCGGTGACGAACCTTATCAATCAAGGGTTTTTTCTAGAATTTCGTTTTTTCAATCACAGACATTTAGCCTCAAAGCAGCGCTAACTTTTGGGTTTTCATCAGTGTTAGGTAAGCTCACATCTTTTATTGTGAATGTTTTATCAAACAAAAAAGACCATTAATTTTTAAGACTAATGGTCTCCTGCTTGAATTGTTGCCAAATTTGGCTTGATTTTTTTAGTTAATTCCCTAATGACGGCGATGGAGATGTTCAGTCTGCGTTTCCGTCTCCTGAGTTTGTTTAGCTATCTTTTTCGTTTGCTTGGTTGAGCCTGTTTTTTCTCGGTCAGCCGCTAACTCTGCTGGAGTTGGCTGATGTAAGCCGGGGACGGGTTCGCCCTTCTTTTTATAAGCGATCCGCACGTCAATTTGATAAGGTCGGTCTAATTCAACTAAGCTCTGGCGGGCTGCTTTTTTACAAGGCCCAGCCGTTAAGACGGTCGTTGCCAAAAAGACGTCAAAGTTCTTGACTGCTTCTTTGGCTGGTAAAAGTCCAATCGTTTTGATTGTGGCTAGTTCCAAGGCACGCATCTGGTTTAAACCGCCATAGACTGCCAGTTTGTCACCTTTCTGACGCATTTCAAAATATGGTAAAGCGACTGGTTCGACGAGCTTTGGTGCTTCCGTTTGACTGCCGTTTTGCAGCTGTTTAAACAATTGTTTGTCAGATAAGCCGCCGTAGTTAGCGTGGAAATAATCGATTTTTTCTAAAGCCTTAGCGACCGCCTGAATACTGCCGCTTTGAACGGCAGAAATTTCTAAGGTTGCTGGCAAAAACTCTTCGTCTGAAAAGATTCCGTTTGTTTGAACAAAGCCAGGGCCGGCGTTCACTTGGTCTTGGGTATCACTTAACGGATCTTTAACTTGAATGTGCAATGCTTCGGCAATTTTAGCCGACAAATCATATTTGGCAGTTTTGTTAGTGAAGTAGTAGAAAATATTCAAATAACAAAAGTAGGCGATTCCTAGAAATGCCAGAATAAATAGCGCCCCACGCAAGGGAAAACCATTCCGGAAGAACCGGTATGAAACATAAAGTAGGTAAAAATTACCAACTGTTGCCAAAATTGTGTAAATCCGATTTTTGATCGTCGCACTCAGGCTCACATACCCCAGAGAAGCGGCAATCGTCTGAAATAACGTAAACATTAACTACCGCCCTCCTTATTCGTCAGTACTTTGTGATGCGCGTCCTTGTTGCGGCGCAGGTGTTTGTGTCTCGTTTTGCTCATTATTCTCATTAGTTGAGTCTTGCTGGGCGTCCTCAGTTTGCTCAGCCGAACTTTGTTGTTCTTGGTCATTTTCGTCCGGTTGTTCACTGGTCTGATCAGCACTGCTGGTTTCAGCGGATGAACTTTGCGCACTATCCACCGCAGATGACTCCTGTTTCTCACTACTTTGATCGTCTGAACTTTCAGATTGACTAGCAGAACTAGACGAACTAGTCTCTGACTGTGTCACACTTGAACTGCTGGAAACCGAAGACGAACTGGAAACCACAGCCGTTCTTGGTTTCCCTTCAGCAGAATGCGTGGCAGTATTGACGACCACGTTGGTGGCACCTAAGGCCAAAACTGCTGAGAAAATGGCGAACGGTGTGATCAAAGGTGCCGTTCGATTAGCCATTAAATTTCTCCTCCTTTTATTTCAAACGCCAACTAATTTGTTATCGTTAGTCGTTGATGACAAGCTTGCTCCCGTTACTTTCAACGGGGTCTTTCCTATTATAGGACAAAATTTACGGAGTACCACACGGAATTACGAATACTTAAGTAAATTTAAATCCTATTCAATTCCAGCGGCGCGACATTTGGCACAGATCCCATAAATTTCAAAACGGTGCCCCTCAATTTTACAGCCAGGCAGTTGTTCTTGGAAATAATCCAGCGGACATTCAGCGAGCTCAAGCACTGAACCACAATTCCGGCAAATAAAATGATGATGGTGCATCTTACTAAAATCACACTGGTATTTCACGACTGTCCCGCCAGCTTGGCTTTTAGTTTCAATAATACCAATTTGTTCAAATTCCTTTAAATTCCGGTAAACGGTATTGTAGCTCATTGTGGGATAAATTTCACGCATGTGCTTATCGACTTGCGTCACTTCTGTGTATTCATGTTGGTGCTCAGACAGAAATTCTAACAAACTGCGACGCTGTTTCGTCAATTTATACTGATTATTTTTCAAAATTCGCACTGCATCAGCAATCACATTCATTCACGTCCTTTAAAAAGTAATTATTACTACTTAACATCCTAGCACGAAACAGAACCAAATCACAGAGCGAAGGTAGATCCACGATTTCTGTTGGTCCATTTTTGCTGAAAAAATAAGCCTACCCAATTCAATGAATAGACTTAAAGCTTTAATTTAACGTGAAAGTAAACTTTTTCTTAAAGATATTTTTTATCTTTTCTGGAATTAACCATGGCTTCTGCTAAATCAAGTTTAATATCTTCAACATGTGATATCCTTGCAAATTCTGGATCTTTCATGGACTCTTTCATAATATCATCAATTTTAACGTTATTATTCTTCATAACTTTCCGTCCATCATTTTATTCGCCCACAGATTCCTCGGTCGTCTCTGGCTGCCAGCCCACCTGAGTGAGCCAGGCCGCTAAGAAATGTTTCGTTTGTTCCCAGTCATCATTTACCATGCTATGTGCCTGTTGTTCTAAAGCTTGTGGCAATTTTAAATCACGTTGCGCTTCTTGACTCGCTAACCGCTTTTTGATCAAAGCCGCACTATCCCCACGGCTTTCCAACCGTTGCAGTTGTTTTTGCTGGTCAGCCGTTTTTAAGTATAAGACTAACGTTTCCGCCGGCATTTGCTCCAAATATGAACAGGCTCCTTGCGAATCCAACACGATCACAGCCCAATCATTTTGTTCCCAGGCGCGGTGCAAGCCCTCAACGGATGAACCATATTTTTTATCATCATAATCCACGAATTCTAAATAGTGGTTTTGCGCAAATGATTCTTCACTTTCAAAGTAATAATCCCGACCGTCTTCTTCCCCCAAACGTTTGGGGCGGGTCGTATGCGTCAAAATTTTGGCCATTTTGTACTGATCTGTTAAGTAGTTGCGGACAGTTGTCTTGCCTGTTCCCGGTGCTCCACTGATCACTACCACATGCTTCATCCCATCTTCCTCCTCATGCTTTTAGTCGTGTTCCTTCAATCTGTTATTTTTATCAATTCTACCATTGTCGCTCCAAACTGCCTACCATTATCCCCCAAAAAGCAGGACTTTCCGGTCAAATTTGCCAGCGGACGGTTCTTATTCAGCCAGTTCGCCACCAAAGTTTCCAAAAATCTCTAATTTTTCTTTAATATTGCAAAAGTTTATGTTATAACCTTAGATATAGTAAATTTCAAATTTTCAGCGGCGAACTAATGTTATTCTAATTTTGTTGCGTCCAGACGAAAAATTTGATGGGAGGCAGAGTTTTATGAGTTTAAGAGAACGCGTGACCCGCAAAGAGGATCTCGCTCGCTACTTGGATCAAGACCAGAAATTTGACAAAACTCTCGGTTCTTCCGACCTGATCGCCATGGGCGTTGGGGCGGTTATCGGAACCGGGATTTTCATCTTACCTGGGACAGTAGCAGCGGTACATAGTGGGCCCGCCATCGTTTTATCATTTGTCATTGCAGCCTTGGTCTGTTCGACCGCTGCGATGTGTTACGCCGAATTTTCATCGGCATTGCCAATTGCCGGGAGTGCCTATTCTTTTGGAAATGTCATTTTCGGTGAAGGTGTTGGCTGGTTTTTAGGCTGGTCCTTAATTTTGGAATACATGCTGGCCGTGGCAGCTGTTTCCACCGGTTTTGCTTCATATTTTAATTCGTTTATTGCGGGCTTTGGGCTCCAGATCCCCCATTTTTTGAATGGTCCATTTGACCCCAGTCACGGCACCTACTTTAACATCGTTGCCTTTTTGATCGTCTGGGTGATTTATCTCCTATTATCACGCGGTGTGTCAACTTCGATGAAAATTAATAACCTGATGGTCGTCATTAAAATTGCCATTATTATTTTATTCTTACTGGTTGGTATCTTCTATATTAAACCAACTAACTGGACACCATTTGCCCCATTTGGCACGAAAGGTGTCTTCACCGGTGCTTCACTGGTCTTCTTTGCCTACTTAGGTTTTGACTCTGTTTCGGCTGCCGCCGCGGAAGTGAAACAACCAGAAAAGAACATGCCTCGTGGGATCATCGGAACTTTAGTAGTTTGTACCCTCTTGTACATCTTGGTTTCAGTCGTTCTAACTGGGATGGTTAAATATACTAAATTGAATGTCGGTAATCCTGTCGCTTTTGCCCTGCAGTTAGCTCACCAAAATTGGTTCGCAGGTGTCATCTCGATTGGCGCGATGCTTGGCATGTTCACGATGATGGTTTCGATGATTTACAGTTCCTCACGTTTGATCTACTCAATTGGTCGTGACGGACTATTCCCCGCCTTTTTGGGTAAAATCAACGAAAAAACTCACATGCCCAGTCACAGTATGCTAGGGGTCACGATCATCATTAGTTTGACCGGAAGTATGTTATCGCTAGACCAGCTGACTAACTTGGTTAACATCGGAACATTGATGGCCTTTACTTTTGTTTCGGCCGGGATCATCCCCTTGCGTAGACGAAAAGACATCCCGAATGAGGGTGGCTTCAAGGTACCTTTCTACCCGGTCTTGCCAATCATTTCCGTCCTGCTGTGCATCTTCATGTTGACGCAGCTCTCGGGCGAAACTTGGTTAATGTTCCTAGTTTGGCTAGCCATTGGAATCGTAATTTACTTCAGTTACGGTATCAAACACAGCCAGTTAAATCATCAAAAATAATCGTTATCAAAAAGATGCCAGCGCAAAACGTCGCTGACATCTTTTTTGTCTAAATTAAGTTGGTGGTGTGATTGCTGACACTAGTTTACCAAACTTGGGGTGGCTTTCGTGATTGCTAACCCTGTTTCGGCATACTTGGGGCGGCTTTCCCGATTGCTAACCCTGTTTCGTCAAACTTGGAGCGGCTTTCGTGATTGCTAACCTTGTTTTGGCATAACAGCGACCGCATTTCTTCTTGCGAACGTTGTTTCCGCATAACAGCGACCGCATTCTCATTTGCGAACTCTGTTTCGGCATAACAACGACCGCATTCCGACACAGTCAGCGCTAACTCACACCCCTACACCGTGAGTTCCAATTGATTTCCTTCTGGATCACAAACGACGCTTTCGTAATAACCATCGCCCGTTGTCCGCGGGCCGCTCAGATGCTCATAACCAGCAGCTGCTAATTTGGTAGTCAGTTCGTCGACCGCTTGCTTTGAACCTAGCGCAAAAGCGAGGTGCATGTAGCCGACTGGATAACCTGCCGGCCGCTCCAGATTCAAGTCTTCCCTGGTCCCAACTTCTAAGCGCGCGCCATCCGGAAAACTTAAGAAATAAGAAGAAAAAGTGGTCTGCTCATTATGATACTTGGCGGAGCGCTGAGCCCCAAAAAATTGCTCGTAAAACTCAACAGTTGCTTCCAAATCAGTCACAAACAAGCCGACATGTTCAATTTTCATCTGTGGCTCCTCCCACTATTTCTTCTTCCGTAATGTCATTTTTGGCTGGTGGTCATTTGAACCAAACAATCCAGTAAGAATGTCTAACATCTTTTTGTCATTGCTGTCTAGCACATCCATCGCGTCAAGTTCCTTTAAACTAGCGTACTGCTCTTTCATCATCGTAACTTCTTCTGGAGGAGCCTGTTGCAACATTTTTTGTCCCGCCTCACCTTTCAAAGCTGCCACTGTTTCGTCAGGAATTTCATCCACAAAGTCTGGAACATCATAGTCATCATCATCGAGCATCATGGTCCCGTCAATGACTCCTTTGACCAGGGCTGAACTGTTGTTAAGATAATGTAGTTCTTTGTCCAAGAAAATCATGTAATTTACAAAAACGGGACCAACTATCCCGGCACCATCGGCTCCCATTTGAAAACTACTTCTAAAGTCAAAGCCAATAATTTCACTCGTCACCTGTCTGGTCCAACGCTTCGGTGTCCGACCATGAACGCCATAAGCGATGCCCGTAAAGCCTTGAATCAGTTCTAAGATATTTTCTTCTTCGATAAAGTCACACAATGGTTTGCCATATGTAGACTTGGCAAACTGGCTGACATTTTGTTTGGCCTCTTCTTGCAAACGATTATAAACTTGGTCATTAACTTCTTTCACTACCGTTCATCCTTTCGTACTGCTCTTAGTCTAAGGATACCAAATTTTAGCTTGCATGCGAACCCTTAGCGGATTTTTTGCCCAAAGAAAAAACGCATCTGAAATTTTAGATACGTTTTTTAATAGTGATCACGGACCGATAAAATATACATCGTATCGTTTTCAATCTGATATATTAGGCGATGTTCTTGGGTGATTCTTCTTGAACAAGTGTTTGTCAGCTCGTACTTTAACGGTTCTGGCTTACCAATCCCCTCAAATGGGTGCCGATCAATATCCTCAACTAATTTATTAATTCGCTTGATTGTCCGTTTATCATTTTGCTGATGCCAGTACATATAGTCGTCCCATGCATCATCAGTCCACGCTTTAATCATTAGGTTTTATCAACTCATGCTGTTTAGTTTTTCCTGCGGTTATTTGCTCTTTCCCGCGTCGGATTTTATCCATCAATGTCGGATTACTCATAATTCTTAGTGTTTCAATCATGCTATCGTAATCTCTTTTTGACATTAGCACAGCCGCATCATCAGCATTATCACGGTTGGTCACTAACAAAGTAGTGGCGTCGTCATTAACCTGTTGTAAATAGCTCCTTAAATTTTTACGTAGTACAGAATAAGATACAGCCTCCATGAACTCAGCCCCTTCCTTTTACAGGCTAATTGTACAACATACTGTACAATTAAACAAGCGGAGAAATCACAATAATTAAAAAAAGTTACAAAAAATCCCCGGCACACTTTCCGAGGAGTTGCTTGTTATTTATGATAAGTGAGCAGCTCTTAAATTCGCTGCTTTATTAGCTAACCAGCCGTGCATCTTGCTGTAAGCCACTGCGAAGACGGCAATCACTGAAACGCCCTTGATCAAGTTGAATGGTACCACGCCGTACAAGACCATCTTGCTAATTGGCATTGAAAGCTTCATTCCTAAAGAAGAAATGTAAGCTGGCATGATAAAGGCAACATTTCCAATCGCTAAAGCAACTGTTAAAGTCACCGTTCCGACTAGTCCGGCTAATAAGTAGTCTTGGACTCGTGGATTATCCTTGCCCTTCAAAATCAGATAGACCGGCAAGCAAATTGCCAAGGTCGACACGAATTCGGTCGAAGCGTCAATGAAGTTCGGCAATGAGACACCGGAAATTACAAAGAACAACAACGTCCGAATCAAGCTGATCCCTAACCCGCCCCAAATACCTAAGGCAAAAAAGCCTAGCAAGACGGGAACATCAGCAAATTCAATTTTAAGATATGGGACCAGCGGAATAATTGGAAAGGCAATAAACCGTAAGAGATATGAAACTCCTGCTAAAGCCGCTGCGATGACCCACTTCTTGATTGAACTATTTTTCATGATGAAACCCTCCTAAAATTTTAGAGGTCTATCTTCAATGACAATTTAGCAAATAAAAAGCCCTGCTACCACTTTTCAGGGTAACAGAGCGCATTTGTATTTACCAAATCACTCTATCTTCTTTCATCCAGACTTTACTGTCGGTCTCGGATTTTCACCAAGTCAACCTCATCCGAAGATAAGGGTCGCGGACTATCACCGCCGGTCGGGAATTTCACCCTGCCCTGAAGATAAACCATATTTTCTTCACTTCTTATTTTAGCACCAGCCTCGCGGGCATGCAAGCGATTAATTGACTTAAAAAATTCACGGCTTATTGCCTGAAGAAATCGGCAACATGGGTTATAATTGCTGGTAACGATAATTTTAACCAAGAAGGGATCTTACTATGAAATTTAACCAGTATTCACGTGCACACGCTACTGACCGGACCAAAGTTGCTGAACTCCAAGGTCTCGGCTTTTTAAATCAACTTGTCACCGACCAGGCTGACTTAAACGAGCTCTGGTTATCATTTTTATATAAGGCATTTCCGCAAGCTCAAAGTAAGAGCAGTTTGAACGGCTACTTACACAATCTTCTCGCCAGTCCAACGCAAGATGTGCTCGCTTATCTGGAAAAAAATACGGTGAACGCCACTGCCTTTTATACGGTTGGCTTGCAGCTCTTAGGTTTTACCTGTGGTGATGATTTTGACGTGGCCGAGCCCTTAACTGCCATGAAAAACTTTAACCTGCTTTACCACCAAGAGATCACGACTGTCACCGACTTGGTTGGCGCCTGGTACGACCTCTTAAATACGCGCGGCAAAATGGGCCAAATTTTGCTGGACCTCTTAGCGACTGAGGGCTATTTCTTACCGCTCTACGATTTGCCGATCAGCCAAAAGCCATTGTTATTTAACGGCAAGTCTCAACCAGTATTTGACACCGACGCACTGATCCGCGAAGTCGTGTACATCGAATCCAGCTTAGACACCGACCAAGACGGCCAACGCGACCTGTTGAAAGCTGAAATTTTGCGGCCTAAAGATACCAACGACGGCTTAAAAGTTCCTGCAGTTTATACGGCCAGCCCTTACAACCAGGGGACCAACGATGAAGCCGGCGACAAAATGATGCACCATGTCGACCAGCCGCTGACACATAAAAAGCCCAATGACCTCGAATACGCTGACATTGAGTACCATCAGCCAGCAACCGATTTGCCTGAGCCGCGCCCAGTTAACGGGACGACCCAACAAGCAGAAGAGACCTTCGGGCGGGAAGCTGCTTACACCTTAAACGACTACCTGGCCGCGCGCGGATTTGCCATCGTCTACGCGGCTGGGATCGGGACCCGTGGCTCACAGGGTGTCAGAACAACCGGCAGTCCAGCAGAAACTGCTTCAACCATCGCGATCATCGAATGGCTGGCAGGCAACCGACGGGCTTTCACTAACCAGACCGATAATATCGAGATCAAGGCTTGGTGGTGTAATGGTTCAGTCGCAATGACCGGGCGTTCCTATCTTGGGACCCTGGCCACTGCCGCTGCCACAACTGGGGTCGCCGGACTCAAGACGATCATCTCTGAGGCCGCGATTTCCAGCTGGTATGACTACTACCGCGATAACGGCTTGGTCGTCGCACCCGGCGGTTTCCCTGGTGAAGATGCAGATGTCTTAGCCGAAGAATGCTTTAGCCGCCAACTAGACGGCGGAGATTATTACCGCATTAAGCCTTTCTTTGACCGTTATCTGGCCCAAATCACCGCCGGACAAGACCGCACGACTGGCGATTACAACACTTTCTGGGATGCCCGCAACTATTTGAAAGATGTCGCCAATGTCAAATGTGACGTCTTAATGGTTCACGGGGTCAACGACTGGAACGTCAAGCCGCGCAACGTCTATCAGCTTTATCGCGCACTGGCAGATGTGCCGGTCACGAAAAAGCTGATCTTGCACCAGGGACAACATATTTATATCAATGCCTTTCGTTCACTGGACTTTAGCGAGATGGTCAACTTATGGTTAACAAACAAATTGTACGGTGTGCAAAATGAGGCGGACGAAATCTTGCCGGCCGTTTTAGTCCAAGATAACGTCGCGCCTGAAAGCTGGCGCAGCTATCCAGACTGGGATCAAACTGCAACTCGGCTGACTCAACTCTACTTGAGTCCAGACCGCCTCCAGCCAGAAGCAGTCACGACCGCAGCCCCAGTCACCTTTAGCGACCATTTGCCAGCTGACACCTTTGCCGAGGCCCGCCAAGACTATGATGCCTGGCGCAATCATTTGTTAGCGGACGAAGAGACAGCTTACCGTGACACTCGGCTGATTTTTAAAACAGCAACGGCTGACACGGACTACTTGCTTCGGGGAGCCGCACACCTGCAGGTCAAGGTGGCCAGCAGTTTAGACCACGGCATGTTGTCGGTCATGTTAGTCGACTATGGCACTGCCAAACGACTGGGTGCAACCCCCCAGATTTTAGGACGAAAAGCCATTAGTTCCGGTTACCACTGGCGTGAAGATGACCTCAATGAATTTCAGTTAACTAAGGCAACACCGTTTAAAATGATCACTAAAGGTCATATCAACTTGCAAAATCGGACTGCCAACTACAAGACCGACGAGCTCGTTGCCGGGCAATTTTATGACGTTGACTTTGATTTACAACCGACCTTCTATCATGTACCAGCTGGTCACCAGTTAGGCTTAGTCATTTATGCCACCGATATGGAAATGACGGTCCGCGGCAACGAAGATCTGACGTACTCGCTAGACTTGAACGATTGCCAACTAACTTTAACAACCAGTGCTTACTAATTAATCTCAGACGTTGCGTTACTGTATGCTAACAGTGCGCAACGTTTTTTTGTTTCCGGACGCTGTTTTGTGGAAACAACGGCCACATTCTCGTTTACGTACGCTGTTTCGGTAAAACAACGGTCGCATTCCCGTTTGCGTACGCTGTTTGGACAAAACAACGACCGCATTCCCGTTTGCGTACGCTATTTTGCGGAAACAACGACCGCATTCTCGTTTGCGTACGCTATTTGGACGAAACAACGGCCGCATTAAAGGCCGGGTTGCGATAATGCTCGGGAGCTAACCGCTTTGCTCCACCCTGTTGATAAAAATCATTCCCACGCACGCCAATTAAATGTTAGAATATCCTTATAGCATTATGTCAGTAACTGGCTTGTTTGCCAGTTTTCTACATAAAATTTTAAGAAACTAGGTGAAAGCAATGCGTGAAGGAAACACGATCATTACTTTAGATAACGGTTATCATTTATGGACCCGCACAGATAACGTTGGCGGAGACATCAAACTTTTATGTCTCCACGGCGGCCCTGGCGGTAACCATGAATACTACGAGAATTTCGCAGAAAAACTCCAGGACTTAAACGTTCAAGTCACCATGTACGACCAATTGGGTTCATGGTACTCTGACCAACCTGATTTTACTCAACAAGAAAACATCGACAAGTTTATGCACATGGAATACTTCGTGGACGAAGTTGAAGAAGTGCGTCAAAAACTCGGCCTTGATGATTTTTACTTGATTGGCCAATCATGGGGTGGAGCATTAGTCCAAGAATATGCCCTCAAGTACCCGGACCATTTGAAGGGAATCATTATTTCATCCATGACTGATAATATCGATGAATACATGGACAACATCACTAAGATTCGCGAATCCGAATTTACTGCCGAAGAATTAGCCTTCTTAAAGGACTGCGAAGCTAAAAATGACTTCAATGAACGTTACGAAGAACTAATTGAAAAGCTTAACCAAGATTACATTGACCGCAAACAACCAGCTGCAATCAGTCATTTGACTGCCACGATGGGTGTTCAGGTTTATAACTACTTCCAAGGGGATAATGAATTTGTTGTGACTGGCAAACTTGCCGGCTGGGATCGTAGTCAAGATATCCACAACATTCAATTACCAACCTTGATCACTTACGGTGAACATGAATCAATGCCGCTTGCCACTGGGAAACGCATGGCAGAAACAATTCCACATGCCCGCTTTGTCACCACTCCAAATGGTGGTCATCACCACATGGTCGACAATGCCCCAGTTTACTTTGACCACTTGATGACTTTCCTCAAGGATGTCGAAACTGGCAACTTTAACGATTAATGATTAATTACAAAAACGCACTAACAACCGGTCGGACTCCAGTTGTTAGTGCGTTTTTTGAGTTTTTCGCCACGGATCAAGCACTGAAATTTTGGACTAAATGTTTTCCGCCATTTAGATTTAGGAGATAGGAAGTTTTGCAAAAAGAGCTTTTTCAACCAATACTTTTCACAGGCAAGCGAATTGTCTTTGTTGATTTTGCTTTGTTTTGACGTGCGTTTCCCGTGACGAACTTGCGCACTCATTAAGAAGATACGCAAAAAAAGCTAATTTTGGTTTTTTATTTGCGATTTTTTTCATTTTTTTGTGCTAAGATAAATTTGAGAAATTAATCACGAAAGGACCCACTAGAAATGACAATTAAACTTGCAGCCATCGACATCGATAATACCCTGCTAACTTCCGCTCCAGCCCGGGCTTTAACAACACAAAATCTTCAAGCAATTCAACAAGTGACCCAGCTGGGAGCCAAAATCGTCCTGTGTTCCGCCCGCCCACTTGCCGGCGTGAAACGTTACCTCAGTCAAGCCAGTCTGAGTGGTGACGACCAATATGTGATCGTGGATAATGGTGCCCTGGTCCAAACGGTGACCGGCCACACGATTGGCACGCAGACTTTGCCTGCAGCAACTGTCGTCAAGCTTGTCGAACTTTGCCAGCAAAATCACTGGCACTATAACGCGATCGACGATTCTTCAACCATGTGTACTACTGATACGCGACTAGGTTTTTACACCGTCCAGTTAGCGGCCAAATATCAGGCGCCACTCGAAGTTCTGCCCAACTCCGCTGCTTTTTTGGAGCGAGTCTTTGCCAAATTTGACATTACTGAAGCACCCGAATTGCTAGATCACATCGAGCCAAAAATTCAGGAACTGTGCGGGACAGATTACTATGTCGTGCGCTCCCGTCCGTTTTTGTTAGAGGTACTGAATCGCGACGCCAATAAGGGACGCGCGCTGACAAATCTGGCCGCCCAACTCGGCCTGAAGAAAAATGAAATCATGGCGATTGGCGATGAGGTCAACGATTTACCGATGTTCGCGGCTGCGGGAATCGGAGTTGCGATGGGCAATGCCGTTCCTGCCGTCAAAGAAGCCGCCGACTTTATTACCACTGACAATGATCATAGTGGTGTCGGTTATGCAATCCACAAATTTATGCTCGACCTGTGAATAATCTAGTGGGAATGTCACCTTTGCTGGTGATGTTCCCACTTTTTTTGCCTAAAATCTGTGATTTCTGACTATAAGTCACAGCGTTGCGCACTTTATCCACTATTTTGGGGATAAATTCCTGCTGGTTGTGCTAGTTATCCACCTGTGGATAAGTTTGGTGTCGTTGCTGGTCTAACTTTGCCAAACTTGCACCGGCTAATCCATTTGATGGTTGAACTTTCCCAAACTTGCACCAGCAAGCTCATTTGATGGTCGTACTTTCCCAAACTTGCACCGGCTAATCCGTTTGATGGTTGAACTTTGCTAAACTTGAACCGGCAAATTCATTTGGTGGTCGTACTTTTCCAAACTTGCACCGGCTAATCCGTTTGATGGTTGAACTTTGCCAAACTTGCACCGGCTATCTCGATTGCTACACCCATTTTCCTAAAACAGGGTGAACTTTTCCATTTGCCACACCTGTTTTCCCTAAAAATTGGGGTCGACTACCGCCGCCTGCTTCATTTGCCAACAACAGACATTCAGGCCCGAATTCGGCCTCAAATTTACATTTTCCAAGACTTACTTCAATAAGTATATTGCCCGTAAGATAGTTTTTCTAGCTTTAATTTATATTTTTTACAATTAACTAAATTTTAAAGACTAAATCCTTGCTTTCTTCATCATTTGTCCTATAATGAAAGTGAATCAAAGGTAATGCCGTTGTTTCAAAGTGCTGTTAGCACATTTACTATTTAAGGAGGAACCAATTTTATGAATCAAAAGTATGATTATCCTAAGACACGTGCGCAATTAAACCAGCTGGTCGCTGATTTGGAACAAGTCCAAACTAATGTCCACCAAGTTCACTGGTATATGCGCGGCAAACAATTCTTCAACTTACATCCACAAATGGACGAATTCAACGAAACCTTTGCGGACGAATTAGACGAAGTCGCTGAACGCCTGATTTCCTTAAATGGTGCTCCATTTGCAACAACTCATGAGTTTATTGAACATACTGGCCTGCCCGACGAAAAAATTGACTTTGGTCAGTATACCTTGCCAGAATTAATGCAGCGCTTGGTCGAAAACTTCAGATATCTGCGTGACCAATTCCAAAAGGCCATCGAAATTACCGATGAAGAAAATGACCAGCCAACCCAAGATATTATCAATGGCTTCAAGAGCGACATCGATAAGAAGATCTGGATGTTAACTGCTTACCTCGACGAAAGTCCATTTAGCGGCGAATAACAATTAATCATCAACCAACTGCCGTCCTGGCTCCAACTGCTGGGCGGCAGTTTTTTTGAGTTCCACCAAGCAACTCCTACCAATTTGTTCCGCTCTGTGATTTTTAGTCGAGCTACTTCACCCAGAAGGTTGTGCTTAACCTGCTTTCTGTCACGATGCCAAAACCGCATCATACCCGAAAGACTGCTAATGCTCACCTTCTAATCGGGCGACTCCGCTCTGTGATTTTGGTCTACCTATGTTAATCGACCGAATGGCTTGCTATAATAGAAGTGGTTTTCATTTGGAAGAGAAATAGGAGTGTCATAAATTATGAAAGTTAGTCGTTTAGACCATATTATTTTACCCGTCAAAAACTTGCAGCAAGCCTTCCGCTTTTACCATGAAGTCTTTGACATGCAAGAGTTACCCGAACAAAGTACTGCTGCCACTAAAACACTACGGTGCGGTCATCAACTGATCCGCTTACATCAAGTGGAAGAACCGGCCGAACTACAAGCAGCACATCCCACAGTGGGTGGCGCAGATTTCTGCATCGTGGTTAAAGATGAAATGGCAGACGTGGTCAACCATCTCAAAAGTTACTTCGTCGAGATTGTCGCAGGTCCCCAGGAACAAGTTGGTTCTGAAGGCCAAATGACCTCAATTTTCATCCACGATTTCGACCAAAATTTAATTGAAATTGCAACCTACGCCCATCACAAATAATGCTAGGTGCTTGGTACAACAACTCTGAGACTTCGATCATCATGGTCGGAGCCTTTTTTTGCACAAAAATAGTGCTGCTAAAGTAACTCAGCAACACTATTTGACAACGTATGTGATTTTTTCCGGCGTCTCGATCGCAAAAATATGTTTGTCTGGTTCCCCTTCAAGCGGTCCCAGATCAAAAATTGTTTCATCGCCTTGTCGCTCGATATTGTGAAAACTGGAAAAAACGAGGTGGTGGATCGAACGTCCCAGGTCTTTAGTCTCCTGAGTTTTTTTAACAGCACCATTTAAAGTATAACCCTCATCTAGAAAAGTCTTGATCATTCGAATAATCACAATTTGATCATATGGGAGTTTAATTGCTCCATTATCAGCTTTAACCGTTTTCAAATAACCACTTTTGACCCAGTAACGAACTTGGGTGTCAGTCACATTACTTGCCCTCGCAGCATCCCTGATACTCATCAAAATATTATCTGGTTGCATGATTTGTTGCAACCAAGCTGCGTAACCTTTTGGTGTATCCATACCGATTCTCCTTTTATCAATAGTACTACATTTCACCTAATATTTCCGAAACTTGTCTCCTATATTCATACCACAAAAATGTAAGCGTATCAACTTTTAAATCATCTTTATCAAATAGTTGACAAAGTAAGCAAATTAATTTATATTTTACATTATCCAATTTAATAGTCAAATTTTTATTTTTTGACTTAACTCTGATAATCCACATTTTGAAAGAAGGAATACTTGTGTCAAAAACTACTAAATTAAGTGGTTTTAGCAAAACAATGATGATCGTTGTTTTGTTAATTGGTACGTTTTGTACAGTCCTAAATCAGACTTTACTTGCAACGGCCTTACCAAAATTGATGTCAACTTTTGACGTTTCCACTGCGACAGTGCAGTGGTTGACTACCGGTTTCTTGATGGTCAACGGGATCATGATCCCATTATCTGCCTACTTAGCAACAACTGTGAACACTAAATGGCTCTATATCGGATCAATGACGATCTTCTTAGGCGGGACAATTTTAGCCTACACCGCACCAACTTTTGGTGCCCTGCTTGCTGGTCGTTTAGTCCAAGCTCTGGGAGTCGGGATCGCCATGCCTTTACTCCAGACGATCATGCTGACAATTTTCCCAGCTGAATCTCGGGGGGCTGCCTTAGGTCTAACGGGAATCGTCATTGGTGTCGCCCCCGCGCTCGGTCCTACCTTATCTGGCTGGATCATTGATAAATACCAATGGCGTGACCTTTTTGGAATGATTATTCCAATCATGGTCGTCGTGATCATCTTGGCACTCTTTTTCATGCAGCCTATTATTAAAACAAAAAAGCAAAAAATTGATTGGCTGTCACTAGTCTTATCAACTTTCGGTTTCGGTGGTTTATTATTTGGTTTCTCCTCTGCTGGGAACGATGGTTGGACCTCAACCAAGGTTCTTGTTTCTCTGATAGTTGGTGCCATTATCACTGGCCTCTTCATTTGGCGGCAATTAGTGATTCCAAAGCCATTCCTAGAATTACGTGTCTTCAAAATTGGTGAATTTACCCTATCTGCGGTCTTATCATCAATTGTCATGATCGCAATGTTGGGTGTGGAAACTGTCTTACCATTGTACTTACAAATTGCCCACGGCATGAGCGCACTTCATTCAGGTTTGACCTTACTTTCTGGTGCAGTCGTGATGGCTTTGATGAGTCCTTTGACCGGGAAAACTTTCGATGTGATGGGTGGCAAACGTCTGGCAACAACTGGGATGGTGATCCTAACCTTAGCGACCCTACCATTCATGTGGTTGACGCTTGACACTCCAACGATTTACATCGTCTTCTTATACGCAATTCGGATGTTTGGGATCTCAATGGTCATGATGCCAGTTACTACTTCTGGGATGAACGCTTTACCAGACCACTTGATTGCTGACGGGACTGCTTCCAATAACACGGCTCGTCAGGTTGCATCTTCCATTGGTTCTGCAATCATGATCACATTGTTGACAAATGTTACCAACAATGCAGAACCTGCTAAACATTTGTTAAAAGCAGCTCCACTTGATTATAAACAACAATATTTAAATGCTTCCTTAGATGGCTATCACGCAGCGTTTGCTTTCTCCTTAGTCTTCGCTGTCATCGGTGTGATCTTAACGTTCTTCTTGAAAGACCACCAAGCTCATTCTAAAGATATCGATCCTAAAGATTTTAACCAAAAAGGCGGTGATGCTGCATGATCTTAGCAATCTTAGTTATTGGTTCTATTGCAGCGTTCCTCAGTTACGTTTATATTAAGCCAATCGTTTGGAGAACTGTTGGAACCATAATTTCCCTAGTTCTTTTAGTTGGTTCATTAGCTTTGTTGACGATGAACAGTCACAGCCACTATGGCATGCACAAAGTAACGACGACGAAAACAACCCAAATTTATCCAGCCAGTTCCAAAAACGGCTTAAACATTATGCTTTATCAACCAGTTGGTACCAATGGTAAAGAAACTGTCCAAATTTACAAAGAAACTTTGGACCAAAAGAAGCCAAGCCACACTCAAGCTAATGAGTATACGGCCGCTAATAACCAGATCAAACGGACTAACAAACAGAGTGCAACTTTGCAGGTCAAGGAAACTCGCTGGCGCTTTAAGTCCAATGGTTTTAAGTTCTGGTTTGGCATTTCTGGCATGCAAAACAAACTAGTTCAGCGGACTAATACCTTTAATTTGCCAAAAGACTGGCTGCATTTGTCCACTACTCAAGTCAAAGCCCTCCAAAAGAAAATGGCTGGGATGAAGACTAAGGCTGGACAAGCCAAAGTTAAGGAACAAGCACAACAATACGTGCAACAAAAAATGAAAGCTTCAATTATGAAAGACCCTAGTTTAATGACAGACAAGGCTAAGCAAGCTAAATTAGCCCAGCAGTTTGCCCAAGAATTCCAGCAACAGATGATTAAAAAAATCGTTGCGGAAGTCAAATAAGTTAAATTAGTCCACAAAACGAGACAACGACAATCAATTTGATTGTTGCTGCCTCGTTTTTTTGTGCTGACGCTAGTTTGTTAGTTTGGAATCGTCCACTTTCTCGTTAACTGGCTACAAGTCTAGCATTCTTTTAGCCAGTCTCGACGCAACTGGTTATAAGTTCGCCATTCTTTTAGCCAGTCTCGGCGCAACTGGTTACATGTTCGCCATTCTTTTAGCCAGTCTCGGCGCAACTGGTTACATGTTCGCCATTCTTTTAGCCAGTCTCAGCTCAACTGGTTACATGTTCACCATTCTTTTAGCCAGTCTAAATTTCTGGATCATACTTTATCGGACTTTACTCCAGAACGGTTCAGTCTGGCCCCTTCTTTTCTCAATCTGAG
>NZ_BQXH01000007.1:59560-109846 GCF_022836475.1 Ligilactobacillus pabuli
CTAATTCCGTTTGGCCCCTTCTTTCCATATAATAAAAAAAGGAAACTTCACCTAAACTGCATGAAAGTTTCCTTTGTTCATTTCTCTCTGCTCTTTTTAGTCGAATTCCTCAAAGCAACCCCCACTACTTTGATCCGCTCTGTATTCTTAGTCGAGCTCCGTGAGGTAAGAGATTCCGCTTATCCAACTAAACCAGCACATCACTGAGAAACGTGATTTTCTGGTTTAGTCCGATAATGCTCGTCTCTTAAGCGCCTCACTCCACTCTGTTTTTTTTAGTCGAGCTCCGTGAAACAGAAAGTTCCGGCCATCCAAACCCAGGAACCAATGCCTAAAACGCATTAGTCTCTAGGTTCCGATGGCGCTCGCTTTCTCCCGTTTTACTCCGCTCTGTATTCGACATGCGCCATCGCCGGGACCTCATCCCACGCCACCGGATAACCGGCACCATGCGCACAAAAGACCGAATCCGGCGTATTTTCTAAATCACCTACCGGATCATACGCTCCAGCCTCGACCACTGCTGCTTGATCCTGACACGGTCGGTATCCGGCGAAGATGCATTCCAATTGTCCTTTGCCATGCGTATAAGCTCGTACTTCTTCCGTATAATCGCGCATTTTTGCCACCGGTGCCTGGCCCGTGATCGTGACTAGTTCCTGAACATCCTGCCCCATTTCAGGCGCGGTAAAAGTACCATGCATGCGTTCGATATCAGTCAACGCCCGACCGACTTGATCTGCTTGCACCTGCAAATTAAACTCATACCAGGGCTCTAGCACTTGACACTGATCTTGTTGTCGTAACTCCATCAAGCCCTGGCGTAATGCCCGCCACGTTGCCTGCCGAAAGTCACCGCCAACCGTGTGCACGTTGCTAGCCTTCCCACTGATCAACGTCACCTTGACATCCGTCAGCGGCATCCCCAACAAAACGCCTAGTTGTGGTTTAGCTGCCAAATTAGCCAAAACTTGGTGCTGCCAGTTACTGCTCAAAACTTCTAAGGAACAATCACTAGTGAAACTCAAGCCACTGCCCCGTGGTGCTGGTTCTAACAATAAATGAACTTCGGCATAATGACGCAACGGTTCAAAGTGCCCGACCCCTTCGACTGGTGCCGTAATAGTTTCTTGGTACAAAATCCGTCCTTGCGTCAAGGAAATCGTCAGTCCAAACCGGTCCGCCATAATTTTGGTCAAGACCTCTAATTGAATTTGTCCCATCAGCTGAACCTGAATTTCTTGCAGCCGTTCTGACCAAGTGACGTGAAGCTGAGGATCTTCATCTTCCAATTCGCGCAGTGCACCTAAACACGTTTGTAAGTCTTGTCCCTGCAAATCGACGGCATAGTTTAGCACGGGCGTCAGTTGGGGGCGAGCTGCATCTGCTTGTTCTCCTAAGCCTTGCCCCGGAAATGTGCCTGTCAAATTCGGGATCGCACAAACTTGCCCACTCAAAACTTCGGGCACTGTCGTAAATTTGATGCCATTATAGACGCGCAATTGATTGACCTTTTGCTCGTCAACCAGCAATTCCTTCGGCTGCAAACTACCGCTTGTAACCCGCAACCAAGTTAGACGCTCATTTTTTTCGGTATGTGAAATTTTAAAAACTTGGGCGCCAAACTCAGTCGTCTGGCTCGTCCGTTCTTGACTCCAGGTTGTAATTCCGGCCAGCAACTCCGCAGTTCCTGCCATTTTCAACGCTGACCCAAAGTAGCACGGAAAGACTTGGCGGTTCGCAATCAACTGTTGAATTTGCCCAACTGACAGCTGGTCATTTGCCATGTAGTCATCCAAAGCAGCTTCATCATTGAGTGCGACTGCTTCATAAAAATCAGCGGTTAACTGCCCGGCAGCTGTGCCCGTAAAATCAACACAGCCTTCTCCCAGCGTCTGCTGTAATTGAGCCAAGACGTCTGCCTGGGTGAGTTCGGTTGTATCCATTTTATTGATAAAAATAAAGACCGGAACGTGGTAACGCGCCAGTAAGCGCCAGAGCGTCAAGGTATAACCCTGAATGCCTGAACTGGCGGAAATCACCAAAATCGCATAATCTAAAACGCTTAAGACTTGTTCCGTTTGCGCGGCAAAATCGACGTGTCCTGGAGTATCCAACAAAGTCATCTTCAACTCATCCGTTTGCAGCTGCGCCTGGTGAGAGAAAATGGTAATTCCCCGCTGTTTCTCTAATTCTTCCGGATCAAGAAACGTATCTTGCTTGTCAACCCTTCCCAGGTGACGCACACTGCCTGTTTGGTATAACAAGGCCTCAGACAAGGTTGTTTTGCCAACATCCACATGGGCGACAATGCCTGTCACAATTTCCTTCATTCCACGTTTCCTCCTTTAATTCTGAAAAAAGCGCGATCCTCTGTTTGGGCAGAAAATCACGCTTCAGTTTCTGGTACGAAATTGGTTTTATAAACTTAAGTCAATTTTTTTGTTTAACAACCAGGTTACCACGGCACCTAATGTCACGGTCGTAAATTCACCGATACCAACTGTTAGATAGGTTAGCCAAAATGGTGCATCACCGACTAAGTTGAGCTCTAAGGCTACAGCCCATGACATTAGGGTACAAACCACGATCACGACTCCTAATTTGGCAGGCAGCGACTTTAAACGTTGACTGATCAGCCAGCTCAACCAAGTCATCACTAAAGTTTGAGCAGTCCCAAAAATCATGTCGATTGGGCCCATTGATGACCATAAATTAGCAATCAAACAACCAATGGTCACGCCCCAGATGTAACGTTTGTTAAAAATTGCCATATTATTGAGCATTTCCGAAAAGCGAAATTGAATCGGGCCATAACTTAAGGGGATAAAAGCCACAGTCAACACCACGTATAGTGCAGCGACTAGGGCCGTCTTCGTCAGTTCGGCAACCCGATGATTAGCGTGTGTCATTATTAAAAAACCTCCTAGTTTTTTTAGGTGGGATGGTTACGAACCACCGAATCTATCAGTTTTGATAACTGCACTCTCCAGTATAGAAAAAAGCGAATTTTTTATCAAGGTCCAAAGCATGGTATAATTTAACCATTCGAGCTTTTTAGCTAAATCTCTCGAGTCAGGTTCCTTTAAACTCGTGAAATACTGAATGAAATGGATATTATCAATGAAAACTACAATTTTAACTGACAGTGCTGCGCTCTTACCAACAAGGCTCAGTACTGCGACCAATCTGAAAATTTTACAAATTCCGTTCACTTTGGCGGACCAAACGTACTACCCAGACCAAGACGCTAGTGTGGCACAACTCGCTAATTTGCAAGAACAAGCTGCCGACTCTTTAACAGAGGCGCCAATTTCCTTGCCAAAAATTACTGCCTTATTGACTGACCTCCAAGCTGAGGGCTACACGGACGTTATTTGTATCCACTTAGCTGAAGCACTGAGCGGTTTAGGAGCAAATCTGCGTCAAGCTGTCAAAAAAGCGAGTGTTCCGCTCAACTTACATCTACTAGATAGCTATAGCCTCGGGGCTGCAGAAGGTAACTTAGTAGTTGCTGCAGCGCAACTAATTGATCAAGGCCAAGAACCAGCCGACATTGTCGCCCACTTAAAGAAACTGCGTCACCGCCAACATACTCTTTTGATCATGGACGATTTAAAGAATTTGCGCAAAACCGGCTCCATCGCCCGGACTTCCCGGCACCTTGAAAATACGCTGTTACACCGGAAAAGTCTGTTGCATTTTACCAAAAACGGCGACTTGGAGGTGCTCTTAACTAGTTCACGAACTAAGAAGATCTTGCAAAATGTTCAACAGCGTCTAAGTGACTTAACAGCTTATGCCCGTCCACAACACTTGAGCCTTGTTACCGAAGACCCAGAAGCACTAGCCGATTATACAGCTGAGCTGCAAGCAGTCTTGCCTAGCGCTCAGCTCAACAGTCAGCTTAGTTCTCCCACTATTTTTGCATTTATGGGGCCACAGACACTGTTGTTGTCGTGGAGTGAATAACACAGAAGACTGTTACTAGTGCTATAAAAGCCTAATTTTCTGCACGAGATTAGGAAAAAATCATTAAAAAAAGATAGCGACCAAATAGCAACTGGAAATTGCCCTTTGGTCGCTATCTTTATCTTTATGATAGGTAACAAAACTATTTTGCTCAGAAAAAAATTCGATTATATTCAGCTCAGCACGAAACACAACCAAAATTAGTTCATTTTCATTGTACGTTCTAACTCCCCCTCTTTGAACCTAAAAAATAGGCTAGTCCACAAATAAATCTTTGCTAACTAGTCTACTCTAAGTCCTGTTCAATTTTAACTTGCCAAACTGCCTGAAGCACAACCGACTGCTGACAGTTAATGATCTCATTTATCATTATTTTATCCTACAAATTTAGTTATTTTTAATTAACCAGTTCTGGTGTAATAGTCACAAAACTAGTAAATTGTCCTTCTCTGGCAAAAGGTAAGACCTGACTTGGTTCTGGTAAATCGCCTGCTAAAAGCTGCTCTTGCAAAAATTCTTTAGCTACTGTAAACGAATCAGAAAAACTCTCGGCCTCAATTGATTCATCCAAGTCTGGAAAATAAACCAGAAACGGTTCATCCAAATCTCTTGGTTTAGTAATTTTAATCGGAAACTTTAACGGTCCATCATTCATTCAACCAACTCCTTATTTTTTATTTTCACTATTTAGTTTACATAATTTTGTGAGATTTGTACAATGAAACGACTTATCATTTTCCTCAAGTCTCTTAAGTTCAGTTTTTAGGTAATAAACGGTATACTAGACTTATCAGGAATCATATACCGAGTCACTGTCAGTTAACTGGCACAGGCTCAAACCATCAGAGAGGGGTATTATTTTATGTACGTAGCAGATGACGATAGATATAACAAATTACCACACCGCCGAGTGGGTGCCACTGGGTTACGCTTACCATTGATTTCCTTAGGTTTATGGCATAGTTTTAGTAGTGCAGATCCTTTATATGATCGCAAAAAGGTCTTGTTAAAAGCTTTCGATACTGGTGTCTTTAGTTTCGATTGTGCCGACCACTATGGTTCACCTGAAATTGGGACAGCGGAAGCACTTTTAGGCCAAGTTTTGTCGCAAGAATTAAAACCTTACCGCGATGAACTGATCATTACTTCCAAAGTTGGCTACCGTACCATTCCTGGACCATATGGTCATTTCTTATCTCGCAAAACGATTTTACAATCGATCGACCGGACATTGGAACGCCTGCAAACAGACTACGTTGATGTTTATTATGCTCACCGGTTTGATCCAAACACGGACCTCTGGGAATCAGTCCAAGCTTTAGACGATGTTGTCCGTTCTGGTAAAGCAATGTACATCGGAATCTCTAATTTTGATACCGAACAAGCAAAAACTGCCGCCAAAATGTTTGACGACTTGGGAACTCCATACACAGTCAACCAGATTTCTTACAACATGTTAAACCGTCGTCCAGAACGAATTGGTTTAGTTGACGAAATGAAACGTCAAAACCGCGGGATCGTGGCTTATGGTCCTCTAGCTGAAGGATTGTTAAGTGACCGTTACTTAGACGGTGTGCCGCAAGACTTCGCCATTCATCCAACCAGCAAGTACGTCATGCAAGCTGGTGCCGAAAAAGTGACTGAAGACTTGAACCAGTTAAATGAAATCGCTAAGAAACGTGGTCAATCTCTCTCTCAAATGGCCTTAGCTTGGTTGCTGCGTGATCCAGTAGTTTCCTCTGTGATTATTGGTACTACTAGTCTTGATCATCTACAAGACAACCTGCAAGCAGCTAAAAACATCAAATTCGACCAAGAAGAACTTGATGCCATCGACGCTATCACTAAATAAATGATTTTACCAAAATAAACAGCCCTGTGACTTTCAAATTTAGTCACAGGGCTGTTTATTTTGGCACAACTATGGTAGCTTATTGTCTCCTTGATGAGCAGATCTAGATCATTCCTTAAATCAATGATGTTCTTTTTCTGATTTGCTTCTAAACATAAACCGCAAGAAGACATTCGGACTGTTAGAAAGCAAGCTATCTGAAGGAAGTGAAAATGACATTCCCCACAAGGCAAGTAAAGCAATCAAGTAATAACTTGGATAAAACAAAAAGTCTGGGTCATACATTTCAGAAAGCAATATTTGAGCCAAAAATATGGTAATCAATAAGACGAAAAAACCTCGTCCGTGAAGCCCAATGTCTCTAAATCTTCGGGTGACCAGACTTATTAGTGGAAGAAAAAAGATCAAAAAAATTCCCACAAAAATTAGTATAATTGACTCACTATTTCCACCTCTAGTCTCTTTCGAGGCGATTAACAGTGAGATTAACGTCACGAAAGATAGAAAGAGAATAGCAATGAGCATGAACAAGACATAGAGAGAGGTGCGTCTGAACTCATCTCGATTAGTTTTTCCCAGAAAGTTAAACGAATTTTTATAAAAAGTAGCAACGAGCGGTGATTTTTTTTCGTTAGTCATCGTCATACTCCTTTATTGAAAATGAATTTAGCGACAATATCAAACTGTTTTTTCTTCCCTTTTAGCCACCAAATAACCTTGCTCCTCTACCCTACGATCAAAATCAAAAGTCAAAAGAAAAAATCTAAAAGACTAGGCTCCGATAGTGCTCAGAAACTAATTACTTTACTTTGCTCCGCTCTGTTTTACTTAGCTGGCTTTCCTGGCTTCTTAGCTGCCACAATCAATCCATCGTTGACTGTTTCAGCGTATAACTTATCACCACTGGCCCGACCCGCAAAGTGCACGCCATCGGTGCCATCAAAGACCTCTGGATGCGCTGCAGCGTTTTTGCCCCAATCAGCAATTGTGATCCACTCATATTTGGCAGGCAGCTTCCGTTCTAACACACCCAATTTGGTCGAGTTCCACGATGCCGTTGCCGACCGATCATAAGGTGTCATAATCACCAACTTGTGCCCCGGCTTCAAATCTTTAATGATTTTTTCCAGTTGTTCCTGATAATCGTTCAAAGAGTTTGTTCCCACAGCAATCACTACAAACTCACGTAAAGTCTTATTTTTCTGCTGGTTCATCATAGTGGTATATGCTTCATTTAACTTTCGGTTACCTTCCGCATCAACCTGCGAATCCGCCACATGCGGCTCCAGATACCGCCGAGTTCCCAACGTCACACTGTCCCCTATAATTGAAACACCCGCTGGAATCTGATACTTGCTAGCGGTACTTTGTTTGTTAAACGCCCGGTAGTCATTAGTATCAGTCTTTTGTTTAACCAGTGCCTTTTTCTTAGGTGGTGCAACCTGGGCTAAGACTGTGTCCTTAGCTTCCGCCACCCCATCGAAATCCTGGTAAATTCCACCAATCCACAGGTGCCGTTCCAAGGCTGACATCACTGGTGCCTTGTGCGCGGTGAAGCCTGTCACGACAAACAAACCTGCAATAATCACCGTCAATGGTATGGTCAAAGCACGACCACCCACTCGTTGGCCAAAGAAGTGCCCTTTTCTCCCCGCTACTAATGGTTCCACCAAATAATACGAAAGTGCTGCAAAAATAAAACTCAAGACGGTTGTCAAAACAGCGGCCCAACCATTGGACATTTTGTGAGAAAAAATCACGTACAACGGCCAGTGATACAGATAAACACTGTACGAACAGTCCGCAATAAAGCCGAAGATCCATGGTTCCTTCACTCCCGGCGTTTCTTCATGTAAGATTCGTGCCCCTAGAATCATCATTGCTCCCAATAAAACCGCAATTACCATGCCATAAGGGTAAGTAAACGCCGCACTAAAATCTAGGGTAAAGGTGATAATCAAGATTCCGGCCAAACCAACTACCATTAACAACATCCCCAATGGCACCGAACCCCATTTTCTCAGCCAGCGCGTAAAGGAAACAGTCAAAGTCGAAATTCCCGTCAAACTTCCTAAAATCGCTCCCAAGAAGAAAGGAAAACTATGCGTCACACTAGAAAAATAAACCGGAGAGAAGTCTTTGAGACCCGCGCCACCAGTTTTCATCGCCATAATGCTAGCAACTGCAAGAACAGTCGACATCAGCACGATTCCACCACGGAAAAAACCATTTTGTGAGCGTGAATGTCCGAAAAATAAGTGCACTAATTTGGAAAAGAGGTAGACGATCAGGCCCCACACAATATAAAAGTGCATTTCAACCGCTAACGACCAAGTATGCAAGAATAAATGCGGGATAAAGTTATTTTCGTAACTTCCACCCGTAGCAATTTCAAAATAGTTAGTCACAAAACCGAAAGCCGCTGCGACTTGTTTGCCCAGACCAGTGATAAAATCCGGTCCCACCAAATAAGTCAACGGCACGACCAACAATACTGACAAAACTAATGGCGGTACGATCCGGTAAAACCGGCGCTGATAAAAGCTTCCCAGTTTAAAGCGACCGCTGTTGTGAAATTCATCGATCATTAGTGACGTGATCAAAAAGCCGGAAAACACGAAGAAGACGTCGACCCCAACAAAACCGCCCGGATATGTATTCTGGAAAAAATGATAGCCTAACACTAAAAATAAGCCCGTGATACGGACTAGGCTAAACCATTTGATTTTAGTTTTACTTGGTTTGTTTGAAATTTCCATCTATAAACTCTCCTTGATAAACCTTGTTTTTTTGCGTGGTTAACTTGCCGTGACCACTAACATCGCCCTTCACAAAATGACCGCTAAACTGCCAGCCTTCATGGGACTTCAAGGTGCCTTTGCCATTAAAACGTCCGTCTTTAAACTGCCCCTGGTAGACGTCCCCATTTTTTAAGCTGAGCTTTCCTTGCCCGTCAAATTTATTTTTAAAGACTTGACCATCATAAATGATTCGCCCGTGATCCAGGGTATAGTGGCCTGTGGAGCGCTGTGCCGGCTTTAAAGCGATCACTGCAAAAACCACAATTAAAATCACGGTCAAGATTTCCCCTGCTACTCGAATTGGTTGTTTTTGCATCTTAATTTTTCCTCTCTTTGGTCCCGGAATCGTTTTAATTGATTACACTATCATGGTACCAAACTAATAATATTTTGCCTAACAAAACGACGCGCAGTTTTTCTTTTTACTTTACCCGTAAATACTCTGCGCTAACTCATCATCTTTAGTAATCATGTTTGTAAAATAGATTGACTAATTATATAATGAATTTGCCCTATTTAATGATAGCAATTTGATGCAGACAGACGTTATCAACAAAAAAGTTAATCTTGCTTTTAAAGCTTTAAATAAAAATACCACACCATATTTTAAAAAGTAGTTGGCTTATCTGTTATACGAATGACATAATTATTTATTCGAAAATTGAAATTCAATTTTCGAATAAACTAGGAATAGCTTTTAGCAAGGCAACAGCAACAATTAATAATGTACACTAACCAAATCAAAAACGTATCGAATAAGTCAAACAACATAGAGAAGACTAAAACAATACTTATACTAATTACTAATTCAGTTAATGAACCAAAAAAGAATAGTAATAAGCAATCAAAAGGGAGCATTTAAATACATTTTTTCAGTTAAAGCAGGGGTATTAATGAGTAATAATCCCTCGAGTATCAACAATAGAATTTATAGCTAGCTACAACTTTTTGGAGGGAACAATTTGAAAATAAAAAATCTATTTTGGAAATCTTCTTGGTTTTTAGGCTTCTTATTTAGTATTTTCACTCTACTAAATGCAATTTTTTACCCGGGACTTATACACAATAAATCTAACCTGTTACTTAATAATGTTTACATATTTGCTATAGCGGGTATTATCTTAGTTTTCTTGTATTCACTATTTTCTTTTAATCAAAAAATTCAACGCATTATTTGCGCCGTACTAATAATTTTTCAGGTTTTTATTCAATTATATTTGGCCTTTACTTTTGGAGGTGCTCAAGGTGTTGATGACTTTGATATAAGAACACAAGCTGAAGCTTTGTCACAAGGATCTCACCAATGGCCTTCTTATTTTTCTTTTGCCCCCAATAACGTTGGATCAACAATTATTTTTTCTTGGATAATTAAATTATGTTCTATTTTAAAATTTAAAAGCACAACAACTGCGTTAAACCTTTTTTCTTTTTTGATTATTGATATTGCAGCAGTCTGTGGGTATTTTATACTGAAAAATAAACAAAGCAAAATATTGTATATTCTTTTATGTTGTTCTTTTGCTCCACTCTTTTTACCAGCATTAATACTATATACAGATCCACTTGCTATGTCGCTTACCTTTATATCTATTTTTCTAGTTACTAAAGCAGAACGCTCAAAAAATAAAGGTAGCACTGCTGTCTTGTTAATATGTTCCATAATTACAATGTGTCTAGCTACTTTCTGTAAAACAAATGCAATTATTATCCTAATTGCTTTTGCTATATATACAACATTTAAAAACCATTCTTTAAAAAAGACTTTTTGTGTTCTTTTACTAACACTAGTTGTATTTAGTTGCTGTAATTATTTTTATCAACAAACTAAGGAAAATTATAATTTTGAAATTAATAGTAGTTCTAATTTTCCTTATGTATACTGGATGGCTATGGGACTAGACTCCAGAACTGATGGTACAAATTCAAAAAATAATATTAATTTGTGGGCAGAAACTGCTAAATACAAAACCTTATCCTCCCGTGCTTCATACAATAGTAAAAAAATACATCGTGAAATTCAAAGTGCAGGTCTTTTGGGATTGGCTAGCCTATGGGCTCGCAAAGAAAATATTCAATGGTCTATGGGTTCCATGGGGATTGAAAGTAGAAAATATAACATATATAGCTCATCATCTAAACTGTATAAATATATTTTTGGACAGCAAAACATTCTTCTTCTGTCCATTTCTCAAGCTATTTACTTAATACTTTGGTTAGGATTTTTTATTTATTGCATAAAAAAAATTAGACAACATAAAAACGACATCACTATAGACAACCTGATGTTACTTTTTATTATTGGTATTTTTTTATTTCATTTACTTATGTGGGAAACTATGGAGCGTTATGCTTACATAGTTGTTCTACCTTTTCTACTCCTCAGTAGTTTAGGGATTAAAGATCTTTTTACCTTTATCCAAGACTCGAAGTTTTTCAAAGACTCTCGGAATATAAATGTTAGTTTTATAGTTTTAATAGGGATTTTATGTTGTGGTTTCACATTAGATATTTCTAAAGTAAAGAACAAGGTTGTATCAGATGTACCAGTTTTAGGACAACATTTCTATAGAAATGAAACTTTAACAATAAATCCCCAACAAACGTTGAGTGAACATCTTCATGTTCCTTCTACGTTTAATAAAATAACACTAGTTATGCCAAGCACTAATCCAAGATCACTAAAGACAACACTTAAAAATGATAGTAACAATAAAAATTTAATTGAAGGGGAAAATTTTTGGAAAGAATCCGCAGGAGATTATATTCTTAAAATAAAAAATAAGTCCTCTGAAGTCATACAAATACAAACTGGAAAGTCTCCAAAAATGGATTTACTACAACAGCCAATTAAAAAATCCAAAAATTATTTTTTTGATATAACTTTTAGCAATTCAAGCTTATCACCTTTATTGCCAGTAAAAAGATACATTCAACTTTTTACAATATGCTTGTTAATAACAATCTTTAGCTATCTCAGATTGTTAAAAATTACAAAATTAAAGGGTAGAGATTAATTTTGGATTTCCGAAACTATAATGATAAATTATCTGCTTAAGGTCGTTAAATGTTGAAAGATGAATTGTCTGTCGTCCTTTTTCTACGGAAAGTCAATAGTTAAGCCCAACTTTATAGCACTAAGACTTGTCAAGCTGACAAATGAAATAATATAAAATTAAATCTGTTTCCAAGCGGCTTCATTCCAGTATTCACCCGGAGTGAGGCTGTTTCTTTATGCTAAGCGATTGTAGTGATTAACCTTCTTCAACAGCTTCACGGTCTCTTCAAAGGTTGTAGGCATTGTTTGATACTCCATCCAGTGTGATTTGAACTCATTCCACCAATATTCCATTGGCGCATTATCATATGGTGTACCTGGACGAGACCCATGCTGTATATCACATCGTAACGTCCCAGAAAGTTGTTGAAAGCGCCAGATGTATAAGTTGATCCACAAGTGAACATCACCAACGCTACCAAATACGCGTTGGAACACTTCTATTTCCACAGATGCGGTTTCAGTAATAATGAAATGGTGTGATGCGAAGACGCACATAAAGACTGCACTACGCCCTGTCAAGTTGACAAATGAAATAATATAAAGTTGAATCTATCTCTAAGCGGCTTCATTCCAGTATTCATCTGGAGTAAGGCCGTTTCTTTGTGCTGAACGATTGTGGTGATTGAAGTACTCAATCCCTGCTTCAACCAGCTTCACGAGCTCTTCAAAGGTTTTAGGCATCGGATGACTATCCATCCAGCGCAATTTTAACTCATTCCACCAACGTTCCATTGGCGCATTATCATATGGTGTACCTGGACGGGACATACTGCGAGTTACATCGTAACGCCCAAGAAAGCTGTTGAAAGCGCCAGATGTATAAGCTGACCCACGATCTGTGTGAATCAGTGGATGAACAGCACCAACCCTATCAAATGCACGTTAAAACACCTTTATTTCCACAGCTGAGGTTTCGGTAATACTGAGATGGTGTGACAAAAGACGACGTCCATAAAGATCGAGCACACCACTGAGACGAATCTTATGTTCACCATTGGGACCAAATCTCAATTCGGTTGAATCTGACAACCAAACCTTATTAGGTGCGTCTGTCTCGAAGTCCTGGTTCAAGACATTATCTTGAATATATTGCTCACTTGCTTCTTGGCGACTATGTTTCTCCACCCTAATTTGACATCTCAAGCCAAGTTCACGCATCACGCGTCGGACCATTTTGTACGTCACTCGGAAAGTAATCAACTCATCGTGTTCAAGACTCACTAAAAGATTTCCAGCACCGATGCCTTGATGGTGGAAATTAAACCAGTATTGTGTTCGTTCCTTGAGTTGACAATTGCGAGCTTCCCAAGTAGTTTCTTCTCACTTTAAGACTTTGAAGTAAGCCTAAAGGTATTCAAGAACTTCGACGAGAGGCTTGGATACCTCTAAGCTTGATAGTTTTTTTGTAGAAAAATAGTGCTGATAATCATCTTATCAACACTAAAAGATTTAGGTGTTTCAATTACCATCTTCCTACATTTTATAATTGCCCTTTGCATACAATTTACATTAAATAGGTTTTATTTAATAAACAATTATTTTTGGGGCTTGGAAAATGGATATTTTCTTGGAAAAAAAAAGGACCGCAAAAATGGAATAAATGGAACTATAATTGATGCGAGCCAGATAATAATTAGGCGGTAAATGATAATTGCAAAGACGGCAAATTCTACCCTGTTAGTCATGGCCAGTATCCTGCCAAAAATTTTTGAACCAACTAAAAGGGCATTTAAATCAATTAGATGAAAACATAACATCACTAAAGAATCTTTCCCATATTTTTGCAACACTGGCCACTGATACTTAGCTTTTAATCCCCAACGACATAATCTAACTATAAAATAAGTACCACCAAACGCTCCTATAACTGCTAGAAAAGGAGAATCAGCGTGGCTAATATTCATATAAAAGAATCCCGATTTTGCAGATAACAACCACAATAACAAACTAACTACATCGAAAAAATAATTCCCTTTTTCTACCCAGTTATACGCACGTAAAATATAACCAGAACAATAAAAAATCTGGCTGATTAAGACTGCATCAAAAGACCAGGGTAATTGAATTCTTTGACCAAGTAAAAAGCCACATACAGCCAATACTACACTTAACAAAAATATCCAATAATTACTGTAAGAAAATTTATGACTTACTTTAACAACAAAATTAAACAATAAATTTCCTAAAAACATTGCTGGTAAGAACCAAATAGCGCCAACAGCTGTTATTGTTAACTTTAAGCCAGGAATAAACGAACTAGTACCTAACCCATATAAACCACTCGCTATGTATTGAAGAAAGTTAATTGGGTGTATCCAATTTGGAAAAATGTTATGCCCAAAAAATTCAATTATTCCTATCAAAAACACTGTTGAAAAATATGGTAATAATAAATTTCTAAAACCACTTCTAACAATTTGTGAAAAACTTTTTTCTTTAAATAGATATCCCGACAAAATGAAAAAAATTGGCACATTTACTGCAAACAATAACGCCGAAAAAAACGATCGTGAATATAAACTTAAAGAATGGGTAATCACAATCATGATTATCGCTATTCCACGTGCCATATCTATCCATTCAATTCTTTTATTCATGACTTCTCACTATTTTTTTCAAAAAATCCCTCCAATAATATTTATCCATGTAATAACTTTATTTGGCTAAAACATTTTGTCTCTTCGCTTCTTACTTACCCATAATTAATATAATACACCATTAGACTGTTTTAAAATACAAAATCGTTTATAAAACCTTACACACCAATAAATGGGTATAAACTGTATACTCAAAAAACTAAATTATTCAATTTTTAAATTAGCCTTTAATTTTTTTAGTTCTTTGACCTCTCGTAAGCCTGCATGGATCAAGACAAAAATGGCGACCCAACCAATAATGATCAATGCAATCAACTTCAAATCCGCAAACGGCGTCTGCATATCCCAAAAAGCATGCAACAAGACTGCTAGAACATAAAAATTGATAAAGTGGCGGTCCGTAAAGTGTTCTTTGCGCAAAGGACTGTTCCTTTTGACCAAAACTAAAGCTGCCCCTAAAATGGCGGTCCAAATCGTGTGACTACCCAACGAGCCAAAGGACCGGACTAACAACACTCCAATCCCATAATTTTGCGCGTAACCAGCGTTTTCAAAGACGGCGAAACCAGCACCAATCGCCGCACCAATCAACATTCCGTTAAAAATATGCGTGATTTTCTTGCGATGAACAAAGTAAGCGACAATAATCAGCTTCCCAGTCTCTTCCACTAAGCCAATCAAAATCGAACCCAGCAGGGAAAAATTACCACTACCGGTCAGAGAGTAAATGAAAACCGTCATTAACAGCGAAAATGCCCCACCAACAAAGAAAATCTTGATGACTTGGTAAATACTGATATTTTTAAAGACATTGATTTCAAAAAAGAAGATCAAGAGGGAAAATGGCACAGCCAACGCCCCCATAAATAATAGGCCAGGATAGGCGTTAGAATTACGAAAAACCAAGAGCACAGCCAATAAAATCAGCAACAAACCTGACAAGGATAAGAAGACCCGGGAAAACAACCAGGGTTGAACTTCTTTGTCAGCTACCTCGCTTAATGTCGGGGTCGTCTCTTTAGTTCCTGCGATAAAGATCCGGTCAGTTTCATCTGCGGTATGTTTTTTAAAAACCTGTTTAAAAAATGCTTTGAGATTAATTTCGACACTAGTATCTTCACCAGTCCAAGAATTAATTTCCTTAGTTGCATTATTTAAAATCTTTTCGGTCCTCGAACTGCGGTCCGCCTGTTGCTGATGGTGCAAGGCTGCTCCACATTCTACGCAAAACTTATTGGCTGCTTGATTTTTTGTCCCGCACCTTGGACAGCTGACCCACTTAGTTTCATTTTCTGCCATCGCCACGTCCTCCTGCTTAATCATAAGTTAATCATTATTATAAGCTCCGACTTGAAGTCAGCCAAACTTTCTGCTTAGTAACAAACACAGAGCGGAGCAAACCGGGAGAACTCGAGCACCATCAGAACCGAGTGACTAATGCGGGTTAGGCATTGGTCGCTGGGTTTGGATGGGCGGAAAGTCCTGGGTTGAGCAGCTCGACTACAAACCCACAGAGTGGATTAAAACGGTTAGCTCCCGAGCATTTCGAAGCCTGCCTTAAAGGTGGGCTTGGATAGGCGGACGGAACTGCTTTGAGTAGTTCGACTAAAAAACAAGCAGACTACAGTAACTAATTCTGCAATCTGCTTGTTTCACATAATCGACTGACTAATTATTTTCAGTCACTTTTTTCGTTAAATACTGTTGTAGCGCTTGTTTAGGCTTATAGCCAGTAATTTTTTCTTTAGCTTCCCCGTCTTTGAACAAAATTAACGTTGGGAGACTCATGACTTGAAACTGTTCAGCAAGCCCCTGATTTTCTTCGACATCAATCGCCGCAAAATTCACCTGACCATCAAAATCTTCCGCTAATTCTTCTAAAACCGGTTCTAACATGTGGCACGGTCCGCACCAGTCCGCCCAAAAGTCGACCAAAGTTAAACCTTTAGCCGTCGCTTGAGTCAGATTTTCACTTGTAATTTCTGTTAACATTTTCTATCCTACTCTTCTTCGAAAATAAACTTGTTGATAATTTCTGCCAGTGGATCATGATTATTGTCCGCTTGCGTCACGTAATTAGCCTCTGCTTGAACAAAATCACGTCCGTTAGCGACACTTACTCCTAAACCAGCTGCCTTGATCATTGGTAAGTCATTACTGTTATCACCGACTGCGATCACTTCGCTCGGCTTGATCCCCAACTTAGCAGCCAGCGCCAAAACAGCCTGTCCTTTGTCGGCACTCGGGTCATTAAACTCAATATACCGATCCGAAGAAAAACTGATGTTTAAGGCAAAATCCACGTTTTTTTCAACGTAATCTTGCATCGACAAACGTTGCGCTTCTGCCTCAATGTTAAAAATAATTTTGGTGATGGGGGTCTGTTGGAGGAACTTCAAACTATCTTCATGCATCAGTTTCCATCCAGTGACGCGCCCATTTAAATAGTCAGTTTCCTTGTCATTCATATTCCAAATGTACAATTCATCGACAGTATAAACATGGACACAGAGGTGTTCGCGCATCCCAATCTTAAACAACTGTTCCACAATTTCGTATGGTAAAGCGTTAACCTGCAAAACCCGATTTTGCTGATTTTCAATAATTGCGGCCCCGTTGTATGAAATCACATACTGGTCAGGCTTTTGGCTCAACCCAAGTTGAATCAAGTTATCCTGAATACTGTTGAAGCTCCGGCCCGTATTTGGGACAAAGTAAACTCCTGTGGCACTGGCCCGCTTAATGGCAGCCACTGTGGCCGGTGTGATCACTTTTTTGTCACTCAATAAAGTTTCATCCATATCACTAGTAATTAACTTATACATTGAATTTCCAACTTTCTTTGCTAAATTAGCACAACCAACTACTTCTGACTGGCTCTCTTTCACCAATCTTCAATAATAAATCTATCGTACTTTCCCAGACAATTCAAGTTGTCAAAAACAAAGTAAAATGAAACTTGAGAAAACGTGCGCCGCGCGGTCTAAGAATTAATTACCGGAGATGATTAGGACATAATTCGAAAAAATATGAGTTTTGTTAAAACATTCAAACAAATAACCCCAGCCTCCAGCTAATCTGCTGGCGTGACTGGGGTTATTTTTATCGGTCTATTTTTTAGCGGAACGATTACTTTTCAACCGGTTGGCAATGATGGCACCGGCAATTGCTAAAATAACTACCGCACCAAATAAAGCAGCGGGAATTTCAATATCAATTGCTGGAATGGTTAAGAAGAGTTTGATTGCAATCAAAGCAATCAAACCGTAAGCAACGACTTCTAGTTCTGGCACGATTTCTAGTAAACGCATAATGACTTCCGCCACCCCACGCATTGCTAAGATTCCAATCAACCCACCAATCAAAACAATGACTGGGTTAGGTGAAATTGCCAGCGAAGCCAGAATTGAATCGATTGAGAAGACGATGTCCATCGCTTCAATCGACAATACAACTGACCAAAACAACGAAATTCGGGGTTTCTTTTTCTTCTTAGTCGCCTGCTTAATTTGATGTGGATGAGCTCTAACCCAAAAATGTTTAACTGCTAGGTACATCAGGTAAGCCGCACCAATGACTTTGATTTCCCAAAAATGAATCAGGTAACTTCCGACACCAATTAATAGAAAACGGAAAAGGTAAGCTCCCCAAATTCCATAGAACAAGGATTTCTCCTGTTCTTTTTTGGTCGGTAATTTTTGCGTCTGTGCCGCTAAAACGATGGCATTATCAACTGACAACAAGCATTCGATCAAAATCAAAGACAAGATGATCATCCAATCTTTGCCGGAAGTGATCACTGTTTCCCAGTTATGCAAATCAAAAAATGGTCCATATAAATTTTCAATAAGTGACAAGCAAGGTTTCCTCTCTTTTGTCGGGTACAATTAAAGCCTGAGCTCCATGGTGCTTGGGAGCTAAACGCTTTGTTTCACCCTATGTTTATTAGTCGAGCTCCGCGAAACAGAAAGTTCCGTTTATCACACCCCGACCTTCAATGCCTAAAACGCATTAAAGGCCGGGTCACGATAATGCTCGCTTTCTCCCGTTTCACTCCGCTCTGTGTTTATTAAGCTAAATTTTACCATACTTTTGCAATTATTCGAGTGGTAATGTGACCTGATCCGATGATAATTTTTGTTCGTCATCTTCCGGTGGATATTTTGCGCGTAAATAGCCCTTGATCATGCCATACACCGCATTACGATCAGCGGTGTTCAAGGTTTTACCGTTAAACCTGACCCGCGAATTCGATGCGAACAAATCTTCAATTTCAAAGTCGTCGTAGTCGCGGCCAATCAAAAAGTCCAAGGAAACGTTAAAGAAATCAGCTAACTTTAAAACTTCCAGATACGATGGCGTATTCACGCCCCGCTCCCAGCTGCCAATTTGGTGGCCGGTATTTGGTCGTTCATCCGCGTGACTAGCAACCTGATTTAATTCTTTTGCCAAGCCTGACAAGGATAAGCCGCGTCCCTGCCTTAAAGCTCTTAACCTAATTGGAAACATTTTGTTCACCTACCCCTTTTTAAATTCCGAAAGTAACCTCTTTTTTAGTACAAAAACTCCAAATCATTCTTTTCTGATTTTCTATTATGAATCACTACACGTGTTTTTGCTGGAATATTTTCCTGCAGCCAACGTGCATCTGCAACCGCTAACCTAATCGACCCATAATTCTTAATATTATTTTTCTTGGTCACTTTTTTGCCTAAACGCTTAGCTTGCTTATTAATTACATGTCCGTCTTGATTAAAAGGTACTGATTCAAATCTATAGGCGCCATGTCCATGGAAGGATGTCCAATATTTTGCACCCATATTTTTAGTGGCATCAAAATAATTAGTTCCATGTTGCTTTTGAATTTTAAATGTGCCTATTGGCGTACGCTGAAATTCCTGTGTATTTTCATAATTTTTTCCGACAGATGCGTACATAGTATATAGACGGTATTGTCCCTGCATAATATAGACACGTTGTTTTTTTAGTGAAACTTCTATCCAGAGCTGTTTTTTTCCCTTTAGATGGTGAAGATATTTAGTTAAATCTGGATATGCACCTGTTAAGGAAGAACGATTCCAATCAATAGGCTTGCGTTGTCTGGCTCGTTGATCCTTTTTTAAACTCGAAATTTTAGCATCTCGGACAGAAGCTGAGGACATTTCTTTAGCGACCTTCACCGAGTTTGTTTTTTCGGCCGATCGAACATGGATAAAGCTATAGCCAGCAGCACATACTAATAAAACTGCTACTACCCAATAAAGCCATTTTTGTTTTTTCATTAATATACTTACCTTCTTATTTTTTTAAAAGAAGAAGAACTTCTTTTTCTTCTTGATTGGCGAATAGTCATGTGCAGCGACGTACTCACCGTTGATCAAATTTTCAGCATTCTCTTCAAACTCGCGTGCTTTTCCTTCTCCAAAATCTGCGGCAATTTGTTCTAGTGCTTCACTCAAAACAAATTTTCGTCCTGGTAACGCATGCGCATCCGAGGCCACGATTTGCACCAAGTTATGTTCGACTAATTGGTGGGAAATTTCTTTAACATGGTCCCCAAAACCACCCATATAACTCGTTGCCGTTACTTGCGCCAACGCACCATTTTGGATAAAGCCATACAACAAACCTAAATCATTTTGAATTCCTTTATTTCGTTCTGGATGGACGATCACTGGGGTTGTACCTTGTTTTTTCAAATCAAAAATCAACCGGTCGGCATACTGTGGTACCTCGCCATGAGGAAATTCTAGCAGCATATATTTTTTATCTTCATCAATTCCTAACAAATCATCATAGTGTTCTACCAAGTCCCCATTAATATGGACTTCTTGACTAGGAAAAACTGTCAACGGAATTTTACGACTATCTAATTCAGCCTGAAATGCCGCAGCATCCCGAATCACATCTTGCGCATGATTAACGTAATCATTATCTAAATGGTGTGGTGTCGCTAAGATATGTGTGACACCATCACGCACCGCTTCGTTGGCCAGTTGCAAGGAACTTTCCAAGCTTTTTGAACCATCATCAATTCCTGGCAAAATATGACAATGTAAATCAACTATTTTTTCAAATTGCAAAACCAACCCTCACTTTCCAGCAGGAATAGCCTGCCTAACCTTCTTTATTTGTAAAACTTATCATCTCTTAGTATACACTATTTCAATTATTATTTGCTTCTCAGAAATTTTTACGCATAAATTTCGTATCTATTAAGTAGAGAGAGTAAATCTTAACAGACAAGGAGTCAATAAAATGCGTTATAAAACCTGCGAACTACAATACTTAGAAACCCTATCCAGACGAACAAAGCTGACTGCAACAGAATCAGCCAAACTTTTTGCGCTGGAAAATGGATTTAAGGGTGAACTTCAATTAGACTTAGCACTCCAACAAGCTCAACTACCCCCGCAACTAATTTTGACTGATCTGACTCTTCAATACCACCAACAAGTCACGCAATTAGACCAGCTATTTTGTTTGGGTAACACCATTTATCTTAGTGATGCCAAAAACTACCAAGGACACTATCTTTTTAGTGAACACAGCTGGTCGCATAACGGTAAAAAGCTTCCACACAACATCTTTGGTCAAATTGATCGTGCTCAGGATATTCTCGGCTGCATTTTGCAAGAAAACCATCTCGACCTGTCAGTTCAAACCAACATCATCTTCACTAATCCAGCGGTTCAACTAGAAATTGTTGATCCACTAGCACATTCTTGCCAGCGAATTGGTGCCTATCGTGACTACGTGGCAGACTTGGTGCAACAAAAGCTCCCTCTCCCTCAGCAGTCGGACATGCGCTGGAAAAAAGTGCTGCAAGCCTATCAAATTCCACCATATCATTTGCAACATGACTTTTCTCGCGAATTGTCTCACCGGCAACTCCGACCGGGGATTTGTTGCTCACGCTGTCAACATTTTGATTGGCAAGAAAGCTTCTATTCTCTAACTTGTCAAAACTGCGGTACCGTTGAAGCCAAGGAAGAAGCCTATGTACGTACGATTTGCGACTACGGGGTGCTCTTTTTTCAGCATGATCTGAAGCTGCATGATTTGATGCACTTTTTTGGTAAGCAAGCTAAAGAAAATTATCTTCTCAGAATGCTCAGAAAACATTTTACTCACAGAACTTCACCTGGAAAAAAACGCAGTTACCAAAACAAAGGAGCCATTTTCCAATACTTGTTTGCTAACCAATCCCAATACTTCCACCATATTCAACAGCGAGTTAATTGGACACAGCGTACACAGTACAAAAATGAATAGCCTCTCCAAAACAATCATAGTTTTCTCGACTATGATTGTTTTGTTCTTGCTTCTGTGCATACTTTATCCGACTATGCACGTTTTCTCTTGTTTCCGTGCATACTTCCTTCAACTATGCACGTTTTCCCTTATTTCCGTGCATACTCCCTCCAACTAAGCACGTTTTTCCTTGTTTCTGTGCATGCTCCCTTCGACTATGCCCATTTCTTTCACATCCCTACCATCTGTTCCCCACTAAATTCATTCATTTGAATTAAACTCCCAGCATTTCAGCCGATATCTTAGCTGAAGTGGTGTGTTTTCTAGCAAACAACCACAATTTTTCCTGGAGGTTTACTATGGCTCATTTAGCTCTATTAATTCCTTGCTTGCACGAAGAACCCGCCATCGGTCACTTAGTTCGCGACTGTTGGTCGGTCACATCAGGCATTAAACAGACAGAAATTTACTTTTACACAATCAATAACGCCCACCAAACACTAACTGCCGCTAAAGCCGCTGGTGCGATCACCAAAATAACGGCGACTTCCACCACCCCAGATCAGCTCGTGGGCCAAATGCTGACCGAGATCGACGCAGACTGCTACATTATTTTAAGTCCAGCTGTCGCGCCGGCACAAATAGCTTTGATTCCAGCGCTCTTGACTCTAGTCACACGTCATCAACTAGCTTGCGCCTATCCTGCTATTGCTTTGGGGAAACTAACTCACCAATTCTGGCCTCAGATTTCACAAGGAACGTGGGCTCTCAGTCGCTCCCTTGTCAAACTATGGACTAACCAAGCTGCAACCCGCGACCTTGGCCTCGAGTTACGTTTTTTAGCGCGCGAAAATCAGCTAGAACTCGCTAGTCTGCCGGCCGGACTTCCAAGTCAAATGCACGTCCGACCGCCAGCACGTCGACAAATTTTACGCCAACTATGGTCCCTGCACCGACGCTATCATCCTTACCGTTTCTTTCGTTTATTAGCGCTACTGTGCTTAGTCATGGCTGCCAGCGTCTTTTTCCCGACAGTTCTGTGCAAACAAGCATTCAACGGCCCATTGCCACTACTAAATTGCAGTTCCTTACTTTCACTAGCTGCACTCAGCCTAGCTTATGGAGTCTGGCAAGAAATTCACCAGCGTCATCGATGGGGGCAAAATAACTTAATTGCAAATAAAAAGTAGACTTCAATCACGGAGTCTACTTTTTATTTGGGCTCAGGCTGTCCGGTCTTTTGCAAAGCTAACACTAACAAGACCATCACCATTTGTAAGGCAAATAAGGCTACAAAAGCATGCTGGTAACCGGTTAAGGTGATCAAATATCCACCCACCACTGGTCCTAAAGCGATGCCCAAGGTATTTGACAAACTGCCAAGCGATTGGGTAAAGCCCCGGTGCTGCCGGTCAGAATACTTACTCAACAATAATGGAATCGTGGGTGTCACCAAGATTTCTCCCGTTGTCAAAACAACGATGCCCACGACAAAGCGCCAGTATTCATGCGCCCCGATCACCAATAAAAATGATAGGCCATATAAAAACAGGCCAAACATCAAGCGGAATCGTTCCACCCACGGATGATGGGGAAAAATCTTGTTCAATAACGGTTGGAAAATAATGACCTGCCCGGTCGCAACGGTAAATAACAAGCTGTATTTTTGCACGGGGATTCCTTGAGCAGTCATCATGACTGACAAATTGCTTTCCCACTGCTCATAACTGATACAGGTCAAAAACATGAACGCGCATAAAATCGCAATGCTGCGCGGTTGCATCCGACTTGGCAGTCGTTTGCCGGGCAAATCAACGTCAATCCCGCTCACCTCAGTCGACGGACGCGGAACCTTAAAGTAGCGCGCGAAAATCACAAGTCCGCCGACAAACAAGACGGCTGTGGTTGCAAAGACTAAGTGAACGCTGACTGAATAAAGGTAGCCCGCTAGCAAAGTCGCGACTCCCATTCCAATATTACTGGTCCAGTAGTTATTGTTAAAAATATCTTGGTCCCCATCTTGAATCACCGCCATGTAGCCGCTAAAGGCTGAGCGCCACAGTCCTTGTCCCGCACCGTACAGCGCTAAGAAGAATACTAGTAGCGGCCATTTAGGCAATAGAGCTAGTAACAGTAAAAACAAAACGGCCACGCTGCCGCCAATATAGACCAAGGGAGCCTGTTTCCAGGTATCAAACAATCGCCCGCCGACCAAATATCCCACCGCGATCATCCCTGAATAAAGTAACAAAACATAGCCTGCTGTCACCAAGCTTTTATGTAGGTCATTATGAATATAGAGCGTCATGATTGGCGTGATCAAGCCACTCCCCATGCTGAGTAAAGTGTTGATCGCCAAAAAGGTTTTATTCTTGAGATGCAACGCTGATTCTCCTTCATAAAAAAGATTACACAAAACCTCTTTATAATCTCCAGTAGGTTATTTTAATGCATAAAGCAAAATGGGTCTCGAATTTTTTTCAAAACGGTTATAGAGAATGTACCTTATTTACTAAGTATGTTTTTCTATGACTTCGATATTTTATTATAAAATATATTACCAATAATATAATTATTCCGCCTAGAGATACATATCTTGCGACAATATAAATTACTGGTGTTTGATATTTTACAGTTGCCGTTAGTTTATTATTCGTTTTGAACTGGAACGTTAATAAACTACCTTTATTAACTTTGAAATTCGTTTTTTTACCATCTACATACAATATATAGTGATCTACATCATAAATATAAAACGGTAGTACAGCAATCCCTGATTTTCCCCTATGTTTAGGTATCTTAAACGTTTCTGATTGATATCCAGGAATAATTTGATTTTTATTTAAAAACAAGATTTGGTTGCCAAGCTTTGTTTTATGATTAAATGCATCACTGCTACTAATTTTAGCATTATTTGGCAAATAGTCTAAATATCGAACATCTGAAGCGGAATTATTATTTAATGTTAAAACCTTTTCGTAACTTTTATTATCTAAAGTATATGGTCTTGGATAATTTTGTGATGAAATTGATTCAACAGGTCCATTATTCTGTATATATTTAATTGAATCTATACTAGTAAGACCACAATATAGTGCAACTAAGATCACAGAAATAGAACTTATATTTTTTTTACTTACTTTACTAGCGGTAAAATATGCTAAAAAAACAATGGAAATCGTAAACAGCCTCCAAGGAAATTGAACAATTTGAATTAATTGTTTCGAATTAAACATCCATGGTAACAAAGTTGTACCTAATAATAAAGAAGAGGTTCCTATTAAATATATTGTCTTTTCTAAGTTTGTACTTTGGTTAAACACAACAATTCCTAAAAATACTGTTACAAGTAAAACCAGTCCAATATTTGGTTCAAGTCCCGATATATGGTTATTTAGTGATAAATTAACAACTTGAGAAAGACTTTTTGATTTAGCTAAATAACCATTAAAACTTTCATCAAGCCCTATTACAGGTGCTATTACCTTATTTTGAAACATGGAAAAAATAAGCGGAATTATAAACCCACTCGTTAATACTAAAAAAATTATTACACTACATATTAAAGAAAACAGAATTTTTACTTTGTGGCTCTGAAAAAGGAATGAAATAACATATAAAACTATAAGTGTAACCACTGTTATCAAAGATGTTAAAATATGGCAATATAGCTCAGCGGTTAAACCTAAAGCCATACATCCTGATCCGATTAAATAACTATTTTTAATAACTAAATTATAAAAACCAGCTAAAGTTAGAGGAATAAAAATTAAGGCCCACGCTTCGCCAACGTCAAATCTTGGAAAATCATTAAAAAGAACATATGCAGAAAAACGTAATACAATTGCAAAAACAAATGCTAATTTTCTACTTTTACTTATTTTATTAGCTGAAAAGTATGCTATCAGTAACCCCAAAAACTGTTCTAAACCAATATAAAAATAATATGCAGTAACTGGTTTATTAACTATACTTCTAATTATTCCATAGGGAATAAGATTTCCCCATGGATAATATACGTTTATTGCTTGACCTACTTTTGAAAAACTAAAAGTAGAAATCATCGAAACTAAATGACCGCTTTGAAATATTTTAAATTCCTCTTCAAATCTTTCGATATGAAAAAGTCTATCAGCCGCAGGAAAAATTTTACCACTTTTAAATAAAATAACTATGTACATATAAGCCAATAAGGCAAAAAAAGCAATGACAATAACGTCCTTCAACCTATTACTTTTTATTTTGTATTTCAAATACCTTACCTCATTTCATTTTATTAGTTAAGGTTATGTAAAAAAACAACACAATTATATATTAGCATAATTTTTGGACTTCATATGATACTTTTCTGTACTTTTTTAAACCTTGAATTGTTAAATTAAATGCTGCATTGTACTTAAACATTCTAAGTTCAAGATGATTAATGGCTTTAGAAATTCGGATAATGGACAATTATATTTGCAAATCAAAAAATAAAATGTTGAATCCACATTTCGAATCCAAATAATTGGATGAAGTCTATCACTCACACCAGAAATAAGTTAGAGTCTATTGATTTCGTCATACTCATACTATTTTACTGTTTAAAGCAGACGCCAGTACTAAGAAAGTCCAGAAAAATGGATTACATAGTTCAACCACTCTAAATATATACAGTTTCAAGTACTAACCAAAACTAGCAACAAGTTTGCTGAATACTTGAAACTGTAATTTTTTCGGCCAAATTTTGAATCAAACATTTTGGACAACGTTTTCAATTTAAACTTCAAATAAAAAGTTCTAAAGCTGGTGTGAGCCTTAGAACTTCAGTTATGATTCGATTTCTGTTTCATCTGGCAGACGTTTTTTCAACCACCCCAGCAAGTCGTTCAGTGACATTTCGAACACCAATGCATGCGGACGAGCCGATTGCTTCTCGAAGAAGGTCGCTAAAAATAAATTCTGGTCGGTGGCAGCAGTGACCGGCGTGACGCTGACCTTGCCAATTTGCTGGAAATCAAGGAGTTTCGTCACTAAGTTTGGCAACAAGATTCCCTTGGTCGTTAAACCGTTGCGGCCAGAAATAAAGGTTAAAATCACCAACGAAGTTAACAACATTTCGAAAACAAGCGATTGTCCAAAAGTTTTGAGCAGCGGACTTAAGAAACCCAAAATCAAGGCTCCGCCTAAGACGGGTGCGAAATTAAACTTGGCCTTCTTTTCAAGCAGTGATTGGAAATAGACCCGCCGGGCTAAAGAAATCACCAGTACAACGGTCGCAACCAGCATAATAATTAAAAACATGTTAGCCCTCCTTTCTTCCATTAATACTGTACAAAAAATTTTCACTTTTGTACACGCTAACCGCTTAAATTTTTTTGTTAAACAAGCAGTCAGTTCGCAACGCCAAGTCTTGCTCGTCTCTCTTGGAAGTAACTCTGAACGGATTAACGGTTCATCTATTAGTTCAAAACCGATTTGATGATAATTAAACTCGCTAGCTTCTTAGCTAAAACTAATGAACGTTATGATGTAAATTCAGCCAAGATTGGCGTATAATCAAAATATCGTTAGCGTTGTGAGTTAGCGAACTAGACTAAAAATCACAGAGCGAATTCTAAACCGCTCGACGAATTAGGGGGAATACGTACCTTGTGTGGAATTATTGCTTTTAGTGATCCGCAAGTGGAACACAAAGAAGAAACGATTGACTCAATGATGAAATTGATTCAACACCGTGGGCCGAATATCAAAGGCTGCGGACATTTTACAGATGATCAAGTCGCGATGGGGTTTGTGCGTCTCAGTGTCATTGACCTTAAAAGCGGGGCACAGCCCTTATACAATGAAGATAGTTCAATTTTAGTGACCTTTAACGGTGAAATTTATAATTATCAGTCCCTGCGCGAAGAATTACTCGCTGCTGGACATGAATTCAAAACAGCAACCGATACCGAAGTTTTACTCCACGGTTACGAAGAATGGGGCATGGCTGGCACATTAGACCGCGTCCGCGGAATGTTTGCCTACCTGATTTATGATACCAAGAAACACACCATGTATGGTGCCCGTGATTTCTTTGGGATCAAACCGCTCTATTACTACCAACAAGGTGAAACTTTCATCGTCGGTTCAGAAATCAAATCTTTTATGCGCCATCCGAACTTTAAGATGGAACTCAACAAGGAGGCTGTTAAGCCATACTTGATGAACCAGTATAATGATTTATCTGAAACTTTATTTAAGAACGTCTACCGTTTTCCAGCTGGTCACTGGTTCGAATATGCCAATGGTGAATTAACGACTCACGAATACTGGGACGCTCACTATGACATTGATTCTGACCGGACTGAAGAAGAAGTGATCGAAGAAATCGACCAAGTTGTGACAGACTCAGTTGCCATGCACAATATCGCCGACGTTAAAGTCGGTAGTTTCTTGTCTGAAGGGGTCGATTCTTCTTACGTCACTTCTGTCTTGAAGCCCCAAGAAGTCTTCAGCGTGAACTTCGCCAATGGTCCATTTGATGAAGCCAGTGTCGCCAAAGAACTCGCCGACGAAAAAGGCTTGAACTTCAACGTCGAAACTGTTGACGCTAAAGAAGCTTTCAGCGACTTCCCAGAAATGCAGTACCATTTGGACGAACCAGACGCTAACCCGTCAGTCGTGCCGCTCTGGTATCTCTGCCGGTTAGCCCGTCGGAAAGTCACCGTCGCCCTGTCAGGTGAAGGTGCTGACGAACTATTCGCTGGGTATGTGAATTACGGGATGCATTCAACTAACAATACGGTCAAATCAGTGGCACAAAAGATCCACCATTTGTCACCTAAACACCGGGCCTCAGTGGCGAAACTACTCAAGAAATTACCAAACTTCCCTGGTAAAACCCAAATGTACACTTGGGCAGCTCAGCCAAAGGACTTCTATACGGGTGAATCCTGGATTTATGATCCAGAACAACCCACGATTTTCACGGCAGACCAAGCCAACCATGTCTTGCAAGGCAACTTCCAGAATAATTTGACAGTTTCCAGTCTCTACCAAGACGACTTCGAAAAAGTCAAAGATGTCGACCAAGTTAAGCAAATGCAATACATTGACTTGCACCACTTTATGTTTAGTGACATTTTGCAAAAAGCGGACAAGATCTCGATGGCCCATTCCTTGGAATTGCGGGTCCCATTCTTGGACCGGAAAGTTGCCGAAATGGCCAACAATATTCCAACAGAAATGTTGTTAAACAAAGATGGTTCCAAACAAGCCTTCCGGAAGGCAGCCTTAAAGCACCTCCCAGAAGATTTTGCCAAACGACCTAAGCTGGGCTTCCCAGTGCCGGTCAAAGCTTGGTTGGAAGAACCAGAATACTGCGACCAAGTTCGTGCCTTATTTGAAGAAAGCTGGGTCAATGAGATTTTCATCCAGCGCCAAATCCTCAAACTTTTGCAGGATAACTTCGACGGTAAGGTCAACGGCCGCCGCCAAGTGTGGACAATCTATACTTTCCTAGTTTGGTACAAGCTCTACTTTATCGACTTCGAAAATACCGTCCAAAAATACGCCCATGTCCAACCAGAAGTACAAGCTTTGATGGATAGTGGCAAATTAGTTTAATCATTATAATAGCGTTCAGCCCTGCTCTAACTGTGAGCCGGTGCTGAACGCTATTTTTGTGCTTCGGAGTATTAATTCGAATTTTTTTCAGTGGAGGATAAGTCTGGCCCCTCTTTTGCCGTTCTTGGGGCCAAACGTATTTAGTCTGGCCCCTCTTCTACCATTCTTGGGGCCAAACAAACTCACCTCACTCCGCCCTGTGATTTTAGTCGAGCTACTCAAAGCAACTCCCTCCGCTTATCACGCCCCAACCTTCAATGCCTAATACGCATTAAAGGTCATGTCACGATCATGCTCAGGAGTTAACCGCTTTGTTCCGCCCTGTGATTTTAGTCGCTCTTCGCTGCGCCATTTCTCCGGGTATCGTAATAAGCACGGGTCTTGCCCGTCTGATTATTACGTTCCACAACCTGCATGGAACCAAAATACTCGTCACTGCGTTTCATCGTGAATGGAACTTCCTTAACCTCATCAAATGGCAGATAGTCCTTGCGCCGGTCATTATCTTCAAAGACAAACTGGTTCTCACGTGTCAAATACAGCCGATTTCTTTCAATCGCCGTTTTAAAGTCTGTCTTGTATTTCAAATGGTCCGTTAGCGTCTGGAACATAAATTCTGGGATCATGTTTCCCCCAGGTGTTCCGAGGCCAATCGTTTCATGCCGGCTCGTTTGAACAATGGTCGGCGCCGTAAAGTTCCGCGGCTTTTTACCCGCTTCATACTTGTTCAATCCTTCATTGCTGGGTGAAAAAAGCTTGTTAGCGGCGTTCAAGTAAAAGCCGCCCGCCTCAATTTCAGACCCGTAGAAATTTCCCAACGTATTCGTCGCTGAGACTGTCATCCCATCTTTGTCGACAATCGAAAAATGCGTCGTATTATTACTGTCGTCCTCCTGTTGCCCAGCTGGGGTCCGCAACACGTTGTTGGAACGTAAAGTTGCCACGTACTCATCCGTGACCATCGCCTGCGAGTCAACCTGGTTGAACTTTGGATCACTCATATGTTTGACCCGGTCGGCATAGGCTAAGCGCTTTAAGTGTTTGTACTTTTTCAAATAAGCATCCGGCTCCGTCCGCGGGTTTGGCAGTTCACTTTCATTCGCCAGCTTCAACATCTGCAGCATTGTCACCCCAGAAAATGGTGCGGGTAAAGTCGCATACTCATTGCCATTAATTTTGGTAACAACTGGCTGAGCATTTTCGACCCGTGCACCTTTTAAGTCACTTTTAGCCAGGGTCGTTTTGGCGGCGATCTCATCCGCTAGTTTGCCGGAGTAATACGCCTGCGTGCCCTTTTTTTGCACAGCCTTCAGCGTTGCCAGCATCTTTTTCGGGTGCATGGTTTCGCCCCGCTCTAATAAATCGCCAGCCTGATTTTGATAGTCTGGGTTATCCGCCAACAAATACTGGTAGACCTCAATGTAAGTCGAAAAAACTGGTGAAACTTGGAAGCCATCCTGAGCTAACTTGATCGTCGGTTCCATCATTTTACTCATTGATTGAGTCCCGTAATGACGGGTCAAGTAATCCATGCCTTTCACAAAGGTTGGCACCGCCGTTGGTGACACCATTTGTTCCGCCGACTGTGGTGCACTATCACGGTAATCAACCCCATGGTATTCCTTAGTTTTTGGGTCGTAAATGATCATTCCGCCCCCACCGCCTAACCCAGATGCATAGGGTTCCGTTAAGGCTAGCGCATAGGAGACCGCTACAGCGGCATCGACTGCATTCCCGCCGTCTTTTAAAACCTGTTCACCGACCTTGGTCGCATACGTGCTCGAGGTCGAAACCGCATAGCGCTGACTATGAGTCGTCGTTTTCTTTTTCTTCCATGGTAGTTTGTCGGTCAATTTTGTCGTGGGGTGACTGCCATGATCGCCAGAATTCATGGAAGAAATAAAGCCTGGTAATAGTAACAATAATAAAATTCCAACTGCGATCAAGACAAAACTACCGATCATTTTCACATATTTCATCGAGATCTCCTCATTTCTTAAATTGATAGTGATAGCCAAAGTTCCGGACGACTAAGCTGTCCGGTCGCTTGGAGTAATCTTTGGCCGGCAGCTGTTTGGTGAGCTGATGATAGATGCGCTGCTTGAAAAATGGATTTCTGGTAATTGTCGGAACCCCATCTTTGATCCGCATTGGGACTACTTCCAGGGTCAACTTGCCCTGTTGGTCTAAGCGCAGGTTAGCAACGACCGTATCTTTTTGCCGCGAATATTGCTGTTCAAAGACAAAGTTGCCCAAACTGTACAGAATTAGTCCGTTCTTATATTTTTCAATAGGTTGCACCACGTGACTGTGCATTCCCACCACCAGGTCCGCGCCGGCATCGGTCATTTGATGGCCCAGTTTTTGCTGGCGGTCGTTCACCTTAAACCCATTTTCATTCCCCCAATGGGCATAAACGACGGTGTAGTCTGATTGAGCCGCTGCTTCTTGGATCAAGTTTAAGTATTCATCATTAGTTGTCGTTAACATTCCTGCCCGTTGCTCCTTGGCCCGCGTTCCAGGCGGGATCACGTCTGTCACTGCCAGAAAGCTGACCTTGATGCCATCAATATCGTAGAGCTGGTATTTTAAAGCGTCGGCTGTGTTTTCACCGAGCCCTGCAAAGTCCAACTGCCGCTGATTCAAGGCTGCCATGGTATCGCGGACCCCTTTTTCGCCATAGTCGCCGACATGATTATTAGCCACTCCAACCGTCGTGAAGCCCGCCTTTTGGAGTGCAGTCAATCCTGCCGGATCCATTTTGAAATGAATATTTTTTCCTTCGATTTCGCTCAGCTGTGTCGCCTGATCAGTCACCACGTTTTCCAGGTTGGCAAAAGTCAGGTCAGATTGCCGCCAAACCTGCTTCGCATGCGTAAAAAATTGGTCATAACCACCGTGGCGTCCCTTGCGCGCGTTGCCGCGATCCAGCATCACATCACCAACAAAGGACAGCTGCAGGCGATCAGATGGGCGGCTAGTCAGTGAGATATTGTGTTTCACGATCAAGACCTGATTGTGCAGGTAGTCAGTGACCCAGGCGCTGAAAAACAAGCAGAGTGCGACAATTAACAAAGTTACCACACGTAGCGGACGACGGTAACGGGTCTGTTGAATAATCTTCTGCTTAAAAGTTAGTTTTTCGGTGCTCGGCGGTAAGAGCCTGGTCGCAGGGGCTTGTGGACCGTGTTTATTTTTGTGTGCAGCATTGTGCTTCTGCTTGGTTCGACTGTATTTAGCCACGTTACCTACTCCTTGTCATCACTATTTTTTACATTAAGAGGTGGATCCCAGCCAACAGCAAGAAATCCGCCAGGGCCACAGCTAAAGTTGCAAAAGTTGTCAACTTAATGCCTTGCTTGGAAAATGAATTCGCAATTAGAGCGGGAACAATGATCCCGATTCCCCGGAACAAAAAAGTCGCAAACGGCATCACCGGATAAACCAGTTCCAACAGTAATTTTAACAAGACCGCTGTAACCATTAAGGCCACAAAACGCCGCCGACCAAATAAAATCATGTAACGTGGTAAGACGTACTGGACGATCAGGTAGGTTAAAATCGCAACCAGAAAAATAGACAAAACGACTTCCGGTGTGTCTAAGGTCAACGACAGGTAACACGGCGCAATGATCCCGCCAGTATTGATCCCTGTCAGTTCTGAAAACAAGAGGCCGAGAAAAAGCCCAAAAATCAATGCTAAATAAAAGTCTGTAATTACCATATTTACTCTCCTACATCAGCTTCTTGATAATATCCAGCAGTTCTTCGGCATCTCCGTGAATATTACCCACCGTTAATAAGACTCGCCCGTTTAAGAGCGGCAAAAACTCCCGCATGAGATCGACGGGCTTGGCATTTTCCCGGTCATAATATTTCTTGGTGTCAGGATAAAAACCTTTCCCGTAATAATAGCCCAAGCGCCGGATCGCCTGACCCATCCCAATAATTGTCGCATTCGGGATCTCCGGGAAAAACTCCCGGGCAAATAATTCGGTCCGGTCCCCCCGATCAAGCCGCCCGTTAAATAAGATCACGGGATCGTCACTTGGAATGTCTGGAGAATCAACAATATATTGCCAAATATCTAAACTAGAAGCCGGCTCATTGGCCGCAAAAGCATTCACGAACGTAAAATCAACCTGTGAATTTTGAATATGTTTGACTTTTAATGCTCCCGGATCAGGCTCGCCCTTTAACATCCCCCGGTACGCAACTTCAGCGGGAATCCCCAGTGCCTGGGCGGTCGTTAAAGCAAGACTGACATTATCGGGAAACAGCACATAATCAAACTGGTCTAAGTAGTCGGGCTTAAGCTGGCTGTTATCCGCTAACAAAAGTTTGGTGTGGCGCTCATCCGCAATTTTTTGAAAGTAAGCAGTAAATGGACTGGGCACCGTGATCACGTAGCCGTCATAGGGAATCGACTGCGCAAAAGCATAGGCGATTTCACGCGTCGTTGGTCCCATCTCGTCTAAGTGATCTTCCAAGACGTTCACGATCACATAGATGTTCGCACGAAACATTTCATGCTGGTAAATTTTTTGGTATTCCGGCTTGACCGCCATGCACTCACAGACCAGGGCATCCATTTTTTTAGCAGAGGCTTCTTTGATCGTGGTCAACTGCTCTTTAATATTGGCTCCTTGCGGTTGGCGTTTAATTTCAACTTCTCGCCCTTGTGCGGGATAAATTTTCCGTGCAGCTGTCCCCGTAGTCTTACCCATCGTCTGATAACCGGCCTCATTCAAAATCGAGGTGATCAACCGGGTCGCAGTCGACTTCCCCCGAATCCCATTCACATTGATCCGCAACGGGATGCTGTTGACATAGCGATTATTCTGTTGTTTTTCGTTGACGCCTAAGATCACTAGAATCACCGCCACTAGCCCGAGCGGAATAAATAATAGCGTTGTCATTTTCACCTTCACTCCTATTTTCTAAGCAGCTTCGTATTTAACAAGTACACATATTGTCCCCGTTTCAATTCGAAACTTGAGGAATCTAAAACCTGTCCTTCATTGAGCCGACTAGTGATCGGTTGCTTGTAAATCTTGGCGACAGCATAATCTGCGGTGGCTTTTAGTTCGTAACGACCCGCTGCCAAATCATTACCGACCTTCAACATCCCATTACTAATTTCATTGGAACTAAAGCTGGCATTGTGGACGGCTGGGATCAAGGTCGCATTATAAATGGTAATTAGGTCATCCTTGGCTAATTTCACGTACAAACTCTGATCAAAAGACCGGCTATTTTGTTCACCGTTCGACCAGCTGATTTGACCGCTGCCATCCGACAACAAGAAATACTCGCCTGCTTTCACGTCTGAACCCACGTGATAAAAACCATCAGAAATAGTTTTTTCTTGCGCAACTTTCTGCAAATTCAAATTTTCGTCTGCCACGGCATGTTGTTCTTTATTGACCGTGTCATCATTTAAAATAGAAATTCCGTTCACATAAATTTTCAAGTTGGCGACATTTTTTAACTTTGCTTGTGGAATGATGGCGGTAAATTTTCCCATATTATTGGCTTTCACTAAAAAAACCTGCGAATCATCTGTCGCATTTTCAGCATAAACATAGATCCCAGGAGTCGTGGTCCCACCAACCAAAACAAAGTTAGCATACTTTTTAGTGACTTCCGTCAACAATGCCAGTTGGTTATTGATTTGTTGCCGGACCCGTAGATTTTGATTTGCCGTCGTCTTCACATAATTCTCACGTTTCGCCCGTTTTTGCGTCCGTTTCTCCTGTGAACTTGTAACCGCCTGAAACTGACTAGTTGCGTAAACTGAACTAAACAACGGAAAAATCAGCAAGATCCCCAGCAAAAACTTGTTGACTTTGATGGGCTCACGCAGAATTTCAACAATAATTTGTAAAATGATCAGTAACGAGACTAAAATCATAACTAGCCCTAATTGTTGCTGGCCTACTTTTAAATACTGGCAGGCAATCAAGGTCCCAGAGATAATGGATAAAGTATCAAAGATGATCTTAATGACATGATTTAAAATCGTTGGTGCTTTTTGGCGCACTTGATTTACAAAATAAGAAACTCCTAAACTAAAGACCAGAATTCCTAACAAAAGCAACCGATACCACACTTCAAGCACTCCTCACTTATTTTTTGACGGCGACGATCTTGCCGTTATCTGAATAAACCTGGAACAGCCGTACTTTTTTCTGCCGACGTTGTTGCACTTTGACGCGATAATACAACCTGCCATCGTCATCCATCGCGCGAATATTTGTCCCACTCACAATTAATCCTGGTTGATTCCCCACACGTTGACGAACTAGCGCTAGCGCCAACTGAATATTTAAAACTTCTGCGCCATTATCCACCCGATGAAAAGTATTATTGTTGTAGACCACTTCATGATTTTTAGCGTCATACATTAACGACACCGTGGAATCCTGGGGATTAACATACACGCGCATCTGCTGATCACGGAGACTAACTTTTTTGTCTTTAACCAAGGTTGACTGTTTTTGACTATCAAAATCACGTAACAAAAAATGACCGTGCAAAAACTCGATCGTAGTGGAAGTTTGCTTGCTTTGATATAAAGTCCCATCATCATCACTGGAACCCACCGTGATCGTTTTAACCGGCAAAGTGGTGGTGGCAGTCACTGGCAGCGCAGGTAAAGCAACCGTCAGCAGCAGTAGCGTCACTATCACTAGAATTATTTTTCGCATTCTCTTACTTAAAATAACTTAACCCCCTTCCAGTTTTATCAAGAAAAATTTCTGGGTAAACAAGTATTACGGTTATTTCATCTACGGAAATAAATAGAAACACTTAAATACTACTTCAATTCTATCATATGTAAAATAAAACTGTTACATTTTGCTGTTGACCAAATTTTTAGTACTTTTTTTCGTCAATTATGCCCATGGAAAAGCCTAATATTATCGGTTTAGCCTGTGTTCTAGTACAAAGATTAAGAAAGTCTAAAGAATTTAATTGGAATGACTTGCGAGTTATTTTGTTAACAACATCAGAAATAATCCATGAGCCTAGTCAAATTAAACTTTGTGGTTACATTAACATCAACCTACATTTTGTAGTATAATCCCCATGAAACCAACCAATAAAAAAACAGCAAATTTTATTTCTACTTAAATTAGTCACCAACGAAAGGATGATTCCTAGTGCAATATATCATTGGCTTAGACATTGGCACCAGCAGTACTAAAGCGGTCCTTTACGGACTGGACGGTCAAGTATACGCCCACGCTAACCGTACATACACCTTATTTCGCGATGCGAGCGGGCTGGCAGAAGAAGATCCTGCAGCAATTTTAACAGCTGTTTTATCCGTGTTAACTGAAGTCAATCAATCCATAGATTTTACCCAAGATCAATTGGCAGGCGTCAGCTTCTCAAGTGCTAACCAGAGTTTGCTTGCCTTGGACCAGAACTACCGCCCCCTCACCCGCCTGTTGACTTGGGCTGATACCCGGGCGACCGCTGTTGCTGAACAGCTCAAGGAATCCACACGCGGCCAAGCGATTTATGAAAAAACAGGCACGCCGCTCCACCCAATGTCCTTATTGTGCAAACTCAGGTGGTTACATAAAAGTCAGCCGGAATTATGTGCGCACGCTACCTACTATTGCGGTATTAAAGAGTATGTCATTTACCAACTCTGCGGTGTCTGGCAAATGGATATTTCAAATGCCAGTTGTACGGGCTTGTTTAATATTTTCGACCAGCAATGGGATCAAGACGCGCTAGCATTAGCGGGGATCACCAAAGAGCAATTACCGCCAGTCGTAGATGCTTATGCTAAATTTCAGGGCTTAAAGACCCAATATGTCACACAAACAGGTTGTCCCACCCAGACTACTTTTGTTCAGGGTGCTTTTGATGGTGCTCTGTCCAACTTAGGAGTTGGCGCTCTCGACCCAGAACGCATTGCCGTCACGATTGGTACCTCAGGCGCAGTTCGTGTCACGCTAAACCACCCCGTCACCGACCCACAAGGACGCTTATTTTGTTATGCTCTAGACCGCCAACACTACGTGGTCGGGGGACCGGTTAACAACGGCGGCGCCGTCTTGGGCTTGGCCAAAGACAAACTCTTTGCGCCCGCAGAAACCGCGGAGCACCAATTATCATATGAGCGCCTTAATGAGATTGCCGCCCAAGTTCCGGCTGGGGCTAATGGACTGTTGTTCCACCCCTTTTTAGGCGGAGAACGGGCGCCACTCTGGGATGCCAACGCCCGCGGCTCATTTTTTGGCTTAACCTATCTCCACACTAAAGCCGACATGTTACGGGCCGTGTTGGAAGGAATCACCTTTAACCTCAACACCGTGCTCCAAGAAGTCATTGAACTGACTGGGCAGCCTACCGAAATTTTAGCCACGGGCGGTTTTGCCCGCTCCAAGACGTGGTGCCAAATTCTGGCAGATATTTTTGCCTGTCCGATTACCATTCCCCAAGACTTTGAATCTTCGTGTCTAGGAGCGGCAGTCGTGGGGCTAAAAGCGCTAGGGCTAGTCTCTGACCTTAGTGTTGTCAAGCAGTGGCTAGGGACAACTACGACCTACAAACCACTTGCCGCAAATTCTGCTGTTTACCACGAATTATGGTCCATTTACACTCGCCTAACTGCTCACTTGGGAGCTGAATATGCAAACTTGGCCCACTTTCAGGCCCGGCACCCGCGACCCTAATTAGGTCGTGGCAGTCTAATTTACAAAAACTTTTTGCTGAAGCATTTTTGATTATGACAGAACAGACAGCATTATCTGTTAATCTGACTGCTACAGACTGGTACAATTACCAACAAAATTTGCCCTTACAAAACACGCTTTTAAAAAATAAAGACGTTTTCATCGCAAAATTACTTTTTTTGCAATGAAAACGTCTTTATTTAAGCTATTCGAATATAGTATTTTTTCATTTCTCAATGCTAGTCATCTTTATTATCCGACAAAACCTGACTAACATTAATCGTTGGCATATTATAACCAGGAAATTCATTAGACGTTGTTGTCAACGTTGCAACAATTGCACGAACATATGGATACAAAATTGCCACTGCATTATTGCGAATTAAGGTATCTACTTCAGCTTTGGTTTCATTCTCGTCAGGATGATATACAAACGTTCCTGTAACCGAACATTTAACATAAAATGGTATTTCTGTGTTTTCAAGCGAACCTACAGTAACCGATAATCTAACATCAATTTTGTTTCCCTCTACACTAACATCTTTAGAAAATTTAGGATCCATTAGAATTGTTTTTTGTGCAGCCTTATATGAACTATTCCTTTGATAATTCATTTCTTCAACATGATAACCTTCAAAACTTAAAACACTCATTATACTGCATCTCCTAATTTATTAGATTGGTCAAACATTCGACTATCTTTATAGTTATTCTCAGTTTCATATTCATAGTGATCAACTTGATAGGGTGAATCACTAAGAATACCCGTTAACTTATTTTCTTCGGTTTTGTTTTTATTTTGTCGTAACTTCTCCCCATTTTCATATCGATTTTTTACAAATCTAAATAAATTTTCTTGATACTTAACTTGTAATCTTTTATTATTTTCAATTTGCGTTAATGTCGAGGATCCGATTCCAATGAAATCCGCAAACTCTCGTACAGTCATTCCTAAATCATGCCGGATTTTTTTGATTTCAACTGGCTTCAAATAGTCCTGACGTTCACGATAAGCATCAAAAGCTTCTCTAACGTTTTCCATTGGGTCAGTAAAATCCCCCCATAATTCGCCATCACTATCCTGCCAATAATGGTTAATAACTAATAAGTCTGTTACATCTTTAACTGTTACTAGTTCTGGTCTCCAAACTTCAGTATATAATTCTGTAGTTTCCAATTCCGGATTATAAAATTTTCTCTTTTTCACCATCATGATTCCCCCTCTTCTTTTATTTATAAGGAAAAGACAGTGGACGAATTGCCTTATGAATAGAAATCCACATTACAATTCCACTAGGCTTATCTTGAAACTTTAAATAACATTCCTCATCACTGATTACGAGACCAAAAATCCAAATATCTCCTGGTATCGGTTTAGGATGGTTATCTGGTTCAGGACCACGCACATAGTCATAATAACGTAATTGATTATATATTGAATCAAAAGCAACCTCATCCGTAATCCCTAAATATCTAAGTGTAGCAATATTTTTCGAACGATTACTCATTCTCCATTTATTTCGTCTTTTCCGAATACTTTTAAGAATGCTTTTTATTTCTTCAATATCTGCCAAAATTCTTCCACATCCAAACCACTTCATTCATCTTTATAGTAACACCTTTTGTATCTCAGAGAAAACAAAAGGCTAAAATACTTACATAAAAGTGTCAAAATCCCCCTTAGTCAGCACTCTACTGATTCTATTGTTGCTAATAAGCGTAAATTTCCCAACTTTGCACCTAATATAAGATACGCAAAAAAAGCAAAATTTGATCTAACTTAGGAAAATTTTTAAAAAAAGTTCACTAATTTTAACTGCCAACTAAAAAGACAGGCCCAAAAGTATCTTTCACCTTTTGAGTCCTGTCTAAAATTGCTTATTTAAGTGTCTTGCCTAGTTCTTTAATATACTTCTTCAAGTCATCCTTAACTTCTGGGTGACGTAAGCCAAATTCAATAGAAGTCTTTAAGTAACCAAACTTGTAACCAACATCAAAACGGTCACCCTTAAATTCATGGGCAAAAACTCGTTGGATCTGGTTCAAACGGTCAATTGCGTCTGTTAGCTGAATTTCATTACCAGCACCTGGCTTTTGAGTTTCTAACATGTCAAAAATTTCAGGTGTTAATAAGTAACGCCCAATAATTGCCAAGTCAGATGGTGCCTTATCAACGTCTGGCTTTTCAACAAACTGTTTGACGTCATACAGACCTTTGACTGATTGTTCACCTGGGTCGATCACGCCGTACTTATTAACTTCATCATGTGGCACTTTCATAACTGCCAAAGTTGAGGCATGAGTTTCTTCGTAACGATTCATCAACTGCTTAGTCAATGGAACCTTGTCTTCCATAATGTCATCACCTAACATGACAACAAATGGTTCACCACCCACAAAGTCTTTGGCGGTCAAAATGGCATCACCTAAGCCGCGTGGATGTGACTGGCGGATAAAGTAGATGTTAATATCAGTTGTTTGTTCAACTAACTTCAACAAATCAGTTTTACCCTTTTCCTTCAAATTTTGTTCCAATTCAGGCACGGAATCAAAGTGATCTTCGATTGGTCGCTTACCCTTACCTGTCACGATCAAAATGTCTTCAATACCAGATTTTCTGGCTTCTTCAACTATGTATTGAATCGTTGGCTTGTCAATGATTGGCAGCATTTCCTTCGCTAACGCCTTAGTTGCAGGCAAAAAACGCGTTCCTAAACCAGCTGCCGGGATGACAGCTTTTCTAACTTTTTTCATTAGATAATTCCCCCCTAAAAATTTAATACGTAATTAAACGTACGAATATAAGTTTACCACCTCTTCAAACTAAATAAAAATAATTATCACTAATTTCAAGAATAAAACATTTATGAGTTTATTTTTGCTATAATGTAAACGTTAGTATTAAAAACTTAAAAAGGTAGGTGTGTTTTAATGGCTACTAGTCAGCATAAACATCATCATTCAAAGCATAAAAATCACCGCATCTGGAAATGGTTTATTGGAATCATCCTAACCCTATTAATTATTAGTGGTGCCGTTGTTACTAAGTTTTATTTTGACGCTAAAAAATCGGTTGAATCTACATATACACCAGTTAAACATAACACTGGTCGTGACCAATCGGTTGATTTAACGAAATCAAAACCGTTCTCAGTCCTTTTACTGGGTGTTGATACTGGAGAACTTGGACGAACCGAACGCGGTCGATCGGATACTATTATGGTGGCAACAGTTACTCCTAAGAAAACTACCCTTTTAAGTATTCCACGTGATACTTTGGTCACCATTGCTAATCACCCTGGGAACAGTAAAATTAATGCAGCTTATGCCTATGGTGGCTTAACTGGAGCATTAAACACGCTACAAAGCTATTTAGATATTCCATTAGATCATTACATCGAAGTAAACATGAAAGGGTTAGAGCAACTTTCAGCAGCAATTGGTCCTGTCGAAGTTGATAATGACCTAGATTTTACTCAGGATGGTAACCATTTTCCAGAAGGAAAAATTTCAATCAATCAACACAACATTTTATCCTTCACTAGAATGCGTCACGAAGATCCTAGAGGCGACTATGGTCGGCAATTACGTCAACGAGAAGTTGTAACTGCTATGATAAAACAAATCGCTTCAGTTGGTAGTATTACTAAATATCAATCAATTTTAAATGCACTTTCTTCAAATATGAAGACTGATATTTCATTCAAACAAATGAAACAAATTTACGCTAATTATAAAGGTGCCACAGACATTTCACAGATTCAGCTTAAAGGCCAAGGCCAAATGATTGACGGAGTTTCTTACGAAGTTGTCTCGGGTAATAATCTTAATGCTGTTCAGCAAAAACTAAAGAATCAATTGGAAATTAAATAAATAGTATAAGAATGATACTTTGTAAAGCACAAAGGGGCCGTAACATCATGTTAAAGGTTGAAACATGATGATACGACCCTTTTGTTTATGCCATTTCTCTACACGTTTTTATAAACTTAACCTACTAAGTTTTTATCAATCCATTTTAATAGACTCATCTAATATTTTTAAATTATGCCTTGTTTATTGGATGACCTCCAAACTCATTTCTTAAAGCGGCTACTACTTTACCAGCCATAGAATCGTTCTCTTCTGACTTGTACCGAGTCATTAACGCACTGCTAATTACTGGAGTAGGTACATGTAATCTAATCGCTTCTTCTATAGTCCATGCACCTTCACCAGAGGAATGCATAATTCCTTTAATTTGCTTCAAATTTTTATCTTCACTAAAAGCTTTCTGGGCAAGTTCAATTAACCAACTACGAATAACTGAACCGCTATTCCAAACCTGAGCAACAGCTTCATTATTATAATTAAATTGTGATTTATCTAATATTTCAAAACCTTCACCTATTGCTTGCATCATTCCATACTCAATACCGTTATGAACCATTTTCAAAAAATGCCCTGATCCAGCTTCACCAGTATACATATACCCATCTTTCGCTGAAATCTTTTTAAATAAGGGATCAATTTGTGAAAAAAGCTCTTTTGGACCACCAATCATAAAGTTTCCACCATTACGTGCCCCAGAGATCCCGCCTGAAGTTCCAACATCAAAAAAATGAATTTTCTCGATACTTAAACTTTGAAAATGTTTAATAGAGTCCTTATAATATGAATTTCCTCCATCAATTAAAATATCATCACTATTAAGCAACTTACACAACTGATCAATGCAATCTTGTGTAGCCTCTCCGGCAGGTACCATTAACCAAACAATTCTTGGTCGTGACAATGAATTAACTAATTCTTTTAAGGTTCCAGCACTTCTAGCAGTAGTAGTCATAAGTTTTTCTCTGATATCATCATTACTATCAAATGCTGTTACATCAATACCTTTACTCAACATATTTTCTAATAAATTCCAGCCCATTTTCCCTAATCCAACCAAACCAACTTGCATGTTTTTCCTCCTTTTGTATCTTATAACATCTTTTTAGAAATGTTTTAATAATTACTAATTTATAAAAAGATTAAATTTTTAGTCGTTTATAGAATTATTCTTTCTTTGAAAGTCAGCAATATCTTGATATTCAGTTTCTAGTTCCTCTGTCAATCTCATATAAATTAGCAATAATTCATGATAAACTTTACTATTCCTAGAATTTGTTACATACTTCTTAGGGTTATCACCCAAATCACTGATATCTTTTAAGCTATCAGTCTTTCTCACAGACCTCATTCCAATTATTGAAGCACCTAAGCAAGAAGACTCAAAGTCTTTAGGAACTTTTATTGTTTTTCCAAAAATATCTGCAATCATTTGACAACAAAACTCGGATTGTGCGAATCCTCCTGTCACCCTAATTTCCTTTGATTTACCTATAATTTCTTCTAACGTCAATAATACTGTATATAAATTATAGACTATTCCTTCAAGCACAGCACGAAGCATGTGAGCCCTAGTATGCATCTGATTTAAGCCAAAAAAAGAACCTCGCGCATTTGCATCCCAGAGTGGCGCCCGTTCTCCTCCCAAAAATGGATGAAATAATAAACCTGCGGAACCCGCGGGAATCTTACTTGCAATACTCGTGAGTAGCTCATATGAATTAACTTTCAAAAACTTAGCGGTGTGTTTTTCGCTATCAAATAAATTGTCACGTGCCCAACGAAAGACCACACCACCATTATTAACAGAACCACCGATAACAAAATGTTGTTTATCTATCGCATAGCAAAACGTTCTTTCTTTAGTATCGATTATAGGGTGATTAGTAACAACACGTACTGCACCAGATGTTCCAATAGTAACAGCAACTATCCCGTCATCAACCGCACCTACTCCAAGGTTTGACAAAGCACCATCAAATGCTCCTTGAACAAAAACGACTCCAGCTGGACAATTAATCATCTGCGCATATTCAGTTTTCATACCTCTAAATTGTTCATATGCATCCACAACAGGCGGCAACTGTTTTTCAGTAATACCCACGATATTTAGTGCATCAGGGTCCCACTGTAATTTAAAAATATTATATAATCCCGTACCGCTAGCAATTGAAACATCCATTTGCCAAATACCAAAAAGGCGGTATAATACATATTCTTTAATTCCGCAAAAATAAGCTGCTTTGTTATAGATGTTCGGTCGTTCATTTTTGAGCCATAGAATTTTACACAAAAGATTCATCGGGTGAATTGGTGTTCCTGTATTTTCATATATCTTATGCCCGAGCTTTGTTCCTTTAAGCTTTTGAGCATATTTATTAGAACGAGTATCTCCCCAAGTTTGTGTACGCGTTAATGAATGAAAATCTTTATCCAATGCAATTAAACTTTGATTGGCACTAGAAAAAGAAACAACTTTTACGTCATTATATGTCAGATCAACATTTTCCATCAATTGCTTGAATACTGAAATAACAGCGTCCAGAATTTCTTCTTGATCTTCCTCTACCATTCCAGTTGTATCTTGGTACATTGAATATCCTTTATTAGCATATGCCGCCACCTTCATATCTCTATCATATAATACTGCTTTAGTACTAGTTGTACCAATATCTATTCCAATGGTATAGTCCATAAATATACATTCACCCGACCCTTTCTCAGTAAGAAATTTACTCATTAGTATGTTAGTGTTGATTTAATTTATCTATAATTTTATTTTTAGTACAATGTTTACTTTACAAAAATTTCTGTTTAGCGTTAATCCGCAGCCACTAACTATTTAGTATTAAAAGCTTCAGATATTTTCCATATCAAAAATAGCGGGAAATTTTAAAATGAAGTTAGCCAGTTAAAAAATCAACACAAAAAACGCCATAGTAGCGAAATATCGTTTATCATATTAGTTACCACACCAAACATGAGAGGACGATATCCACACTATGACGCAAATTGCGAATACCACAAATCACATTCGAGGGAAACACCTAACTAAAGAAAATCGCGTATCAATTGTAGATTGGACCCGTTTTAACTCTAAAGGGCCGAATGATTTAGTTCATGTGCTTTCGAATTGACAAATCGTGAAGCTCTTAAATACCTCGCCTCAAACTATTAATAATGAACTGAAAAGAGGTACTATTAGGCAGATTCGTCGACAAAAACAAGGTGATAAAACGTACGAGTACGAATAGTTCGAATATTCAGCACAGGCTGGTGAAGCCGTCTACCAACGTAATCACCAATACTCTGGTCGTCACTCATTATCTGATCAGGAATCATGCCAAGCTTTTATCAGTTTTGCTGGTCAACACTTGTTAGCCCGCTATCCTTGGTCACCTGATCAGGTTGTCATGGCTGCTCACCAGGATACCAAACTTAGTCAGGCTACAATTCCATGTACTACAACACTCTACAACTGGATTGACCAACAAAAATTGAAAACCATAAACATTGATTTGGCCGAAAAAGTCAGTCGTAAGGCGAAAAAAGTCCAGTCTAAAACTAATGAGAAGGTTTTAGGTCGTCCAATTGAAGTTGATGATCGTCAAGAATTCGGACATTGGGAAATCGATAGTGTTGTTGGCCAACGTGAGGCTGGCGATTTAAATCTGCTGACATTAACGGAACGAAAAACCAGATATGAAGAAGTTATTCTAGTTCAAGGTAAAGAAAGCTGTTACGTTAATCAAGCTCTGGAATCGTTTAAACAAGAGCTAGGCTCAAAGTTTGAGAAGATTTTTAAGACGATTACTGCTGATAATGGGTCTGAGTTTAGTAAGTTAACTCAGGTCGTTCCCGACCGTGAAAATGGAGGTATCTATTATGCTCATCCATATGCTTCATACGAACGTGGTAGTAATGAACGCAACAATAAAATCATCCGCAGAATATATCCCAAAGGAAAACCAATCGTGGAACAACCGGCTAAAACAGCCCGTGAAACAAGTGACTGGATGAATATCACTGAGAACTCAGACGCCACGGATGGCACTAGAAGCTGAGCTTCAAAAGATTTTTCAGGTCGGTTAAGCGCGAAAAATGGGCGCGAACGGTGGGGAGGGAGGAAGGTCTTTGCCTCCCGGCTCAAGCCTTTCTCCCTCCCCACCGAGCTGTACTAAGCTTCTAATGTGATAAATGATATGTGAGAGTGGCTAACTTAAACTTGAATTTTCCGTATCAAAAATATCTTTGTTCCCGTCTCAAATAAAGATAAACTCTAGACCCAACTCAAAAACATGGTTATGGCACAGCGTCTTCAGATCTGAGGATAGCCTTCACAATAAGTTTGAATAACATTATAATTATCGTCAACAATAACTAAATCTGCAATTTTACCAGGTTCGATCAGACCACGATCACCCAAACCCATAAAGTTAGAAGGATTTTTAGTAGCAGCATTAATTGCAGTTATTTCGTCTATTCCCATCCGAATTGCATTTCCAACTAATTGGTTCATGGACGCTGAACTACCAGCCAATGTTCCGTCAGGCTTTCTAATAGTTCCATCCTCAGCAACAACATGTAAGTCTTCGCCTTTACCGTATTCACCGGGTTTTAGTCCTTTAGAATCTACTGCGTCTGTAACAAAGATTAATTTATCTTTCCCTTTAATTTTGGCTAAAGCTCTACATGCAGCTGGTTTAACGTGAATACCATCTGTTATCAATTCACTATAAGCTTCAACCGAATCCATAGCCGCTCCAACTACTCCAGGTTTCCTATGCAACAATTCTGTCATTGCATTATAAGTGTGTGTAAAGTCATTAGCTCCATCTTGTACAGCAGACATTGCTTCTTCGTAACTAGCATTAGTATGTCCAACTGCTACTTTTATTCCTTTTTCCACACAATGTTTAATCATCTCATGATTTACATCCATTTCAGGCGCGATACAATACAATAATATGTGATTATTAGCTACTTCTTCCCACTGATCGACTTCAGTAGCTGATGGCTTTCTAAGTTCATATTTATTGTGTGCCCCACATTTTTCAAAGCTAATATAAGGACCTTCAACATGAATTCCAAGTATCCGCGAACCATTCGGCTGACCTTCAATTTTCTCACGTATCATACTAATAGACTTAAGCACCTCACTTACTGTGGTCGTGGATGTCGTTGCTAAAAATGAAGTGCATCCCTCATATGGTAAATGCTTTGTCCATCTATCAAGCCCTTCAGCGTCTGCAACATTTGTAGAATAGCCTTGGTACCCGTGACAATGTATATCAATAAAGCCAGGAAGTATTTTTTTATACCCAAAATCAATGTCGAAAGTTGCATTTTTATCATAATTAATGTTTTCAATTGTCCCCTTTCTTAAAGTAATTACTGCTGGTTCAAATCGTTCATTGATATAAATGTTTTGGCTTTTTATTTTCATAAATTTTTACCTCCGTTAGACTATTTCAATTCTTTCATTTCGCTAACTAAAGGATCAGCTATTGTTCCTACGACAACTTGATAGTTGTTTTTTCCAAGTTTTACAATCCCTGTAGCACCATTTTCTTTCAACTTACTTTCATCTACTTTTTCGCTATCCACAACACTGACCCTAATTCTAGTGATACAAGCATCCAAATCTGTGATATTATTATTCCCGCCTAGTGCCTGAAGAATATTCCTTGCCTTATTATTAAAATCTTCAGCATCTTGCTTTGTATTTTCATCTATTTTTTCTTTTCTACTTTTAGTCAAATCATCAGATGTGTCTACATCTGTTAGTAAATCATCTGCATCATCTGTTCTTCCCGGAGTTGGTACATTAAACTTAACAATCACATAGTAAAAAATAAAATAGTATAAAAGCCCAGCAACAATACCGACTGGAATAACTAACAATTGTTTTGTGCCAGCACCATAAGTCAATAAATAGTCCATTAGTCCATTGGAAAAACTAACACCTAGTCTCACTCCTAATCCTGCTACAATAACATTGGCAAGGCCCATGATTACAGCATGTACTACTAATAAAATCGGAGAAACAAACATAAAGCTAAACTCAATAGGTTCCGTAACACCTGTTAAAAATGCAGTTAAAGCCGCACTAATCAATAATCCAGAAACTGCTTTTCTCTTCTCTGGTTTAGCTGCTTTATACATAGCCAAACAAACAAACGGTAACGCAATCATCGTTACGGCATAGCCACCCGCGGTAAACATTCCACCATTAGGATCTCCTGCGTAATACCGAAGTAAATCACCATGAACTACATGTCCTGCTACATTTGTAAAAGTACCTATCTGAAAATTAACTATTGTATTAAGAATTTGGTGCAAACCAGTCGGCACTAATATCCTGTTCAAAAAACCATAAAAGAATAAACCTATGCTTCCAGCATGTACCAGAGCATTTCCAAGATTATCTATTCCAGTTTGAATAACCGGCCAGATATATCCAGCTAAAACCCCAATAACCATCGAATAAAGTGAAGTGATTATCGGAACAAATCTTTTACCTCCAAAAAAACCTAAGAAATCAGGAACTCTGATTTTATGGTACTTGTTATATAAATAACCCGCTAATAATCCAGAAACTATCCCAGCCAAGACGCCCATATCTATATCTTTATTGAATGTTTTAGCGACACTAGTTAGCACCAGATACCCAACTGCCGCAGCAATCCCTGCTACTCCGTTGTTATCTTTTGCCAAACCAATTGCAACACCAATTGCAAAAATTAAAGCAATATTTTCAAAAACAGCATTGCCGCCAGCTTCCATCCACGAAATATTCAATAAATCTTTTGAACCAATCCTAAGCAATAATGCAGCTGCTGGTAAGACTGCAACTGGCGTCATTAATGATTTTGCAAATTTTTGTAAATTACCACTAAAATTTCCTTTTCCCATTTTTTCCACCTCATTATTCTTTTGAACTATTTCTTTCTCTAATTCTTTCCACATGAATCGTTAAATAGCCAAGCTCTTCGATAGGAAGAGCTACTTTAAATTTCAATTTTACTTTAGCAAACACTATTTTTGCACATTCATATGCAAGAGGATATCTTTTACAAATAAGCGAGTTCATTTCTTCATCTAAAACTTGTCTATCGTCGTTATTATTTCTTAATAATAAAAAGTTCAAATGTGCAACTAACCTTTCAAAAGAAATAGAATCTTTTTCTACATAAATATTTAAATATTCTCCAATAGTATCTACCATTGTTTTAATAATTTCAGTCTGCCTAATAGTATGATGATAATTTCCGCCTTTTTCTTTCATTGTATGCACTTGTAAAGCAATAAAACCAGCTTCGTCTATGGGCATTCCTATTCCAAATTCATTATTTATAAGGTTGATGCCCCAGATCCCTATCTCAAATTCTTGAGCATACAAAATTTCTATTTCATGAAGCAATTTATTCTTAATAAATATTCCATTTTTTATTCTTTCGACGGCAAAAGAAATGTGGTCAGAAAGAGTTAACAAAATTCTTTCATCTAAGGTAACATTTAACTGTTTTTCCGCATATTCAATTATTTTTTCGGCTACTTTAAAATATTCCTCTGGTATTTTTTGAATGGTTTCTAAAATTTTTTCATTTCCTTCAGCAATAAACACCTTGTCAAACTGATTGCGAAAAATTACGTCATTTCTTTTCTTACGAAATCCAATACCCTGGCCAATAGCGACCAACTCTCTTTTAGAATTATCCGTAACAAGTAAAGCATTATTATTGAGGATTTTTTTTACTTTCATTTTCTCCATCACAACACTCCTATTAACTGAAAAACTCAAAATATTGAAAATATTTTGGTTTTTCCAGCATTCACTTCGTGTATATCCTCTTTCTTGATTTCATAACCATGCTTGTTACTATCTGGAATTAAAACTGGAGTTATAGTTCCTTCAGCATGTTCTTGAACAAAGGACAAATCCATTACCATTAACGGGTCTCCAACTTTTACAGTGTCTCCCTCAACAACTTTAGACGTAAAACCATGACCATTTAAAGAAACTGTTTCTAGCCCAATATGAATCAATATTTCTATTCCGTTTTTATCCTTTAACCCTATAGCATGTTTAGAGTCCGGAATTTGTACGATCTCTCCGTCAATTGGCGATACGATTTCACCATTAGCAGGTTCAATGGCAACTCCATCTCCAACCATTTTTTGATTAAATACTGGATCTGGAACCTCTGTTATGTCCTTTAATTTTCCTGAAATCGGAGCATAAACATCTAACTTAGGCTTCTTAAATAAATTTTTAAAGGGAAATTTTAAAATGAAGTTAGCCAGTTAAAAAAATTAACACAAAAAACGCCATAGTGGCGAAATATCGTTTATCATATTAGTTACCACACAAAACATGAGAGGACGATATCCACACTATGACGCAAATTGAGAATACCACAAATCACATTCGAGGGAAACACCTAACTAAAGAAAATCGCATATCAATTGAAGATTGGACTCGTTTTAACTCTAAAGGACCGAATGATTTAGTTCATGTGCTTTCGAATCGACAAATCGCGAAGCTCTTAAATACCTCGCCTCAAACTATTAATAATGAACTGAAAAGAGGTAC
>NZ_BQXH01000008.1:0-534 GCF_022836475.1 Ligilactobacillus pabuli
GCGTTGAAACACCTCTATTTCCGCAGCTGAGGTTTCGGTAATGCTGAGATGGTGTGACAAAAGACGACGTCCATAAAGATCGAGAACACCACTGAGTCGAATCTTATGTTCACCATTGGGACCAAATCTCAATTCGGTTGAATCCGACAACCAAACCTTATTAGGTGCGTCTGTCTCAAAGTCTTGGTCCAAGACATTGTCTTGAATATATTGTTCACTTACTTCCTGACGGTTGTGTTTCTTAACCCGAATCTGACATCTCAGGCCGAGTTCACGCATTACACGTCGGACCATCTTATGTGTCACTTGAAAAGTGATCGACTCATCGTGTTTAAGATTCACTAAAAGATTTCCAGCACCGATGCCTTGGTGGTGAAAATTAAACCAGTATTGTGTTCGTTCCTTGAGTTGACGATTGCGAGTTTCCCACGCAGTTTCTTCTCGTTTTAAGCCTTTGTAATAAGCCTGTCGGCTTACGCCGACAACGGCCAATAATTTGGTGAGTGCACCATGCTTACCTTGACTGACTTCTTT
>NZ_BQXH01000008.1:701-962 GCF_022836475.1 Ligilactobacillus pabuli
TGATTGCGACGTAAGCCAGTCGATGTTGTTTGTTCACCCCCTGCGCTGAAGTTCCAGCAATTTTTTTGCAAACTGTTCAACCAGTTCTTTATCTTTCAATTCAGTTTCCAACTGACGAATGCGAAGATTTGCTTTGTCCAGATCAGTTAGTTCAGATTTGTCTTTATGATGGCCACGGTTATCGACAAGTGCTTCATAGCCGCCATCTTTGGCCTTGAGTACCCAAGAACGTGCCTGTTGATATGAAACCTGAAAATGTTC
>NZ_BQXH01000008.1:1185-1424 GCF_022836475.1 Ligilactobacillus pabuli
CTGCGGCTTGGGCATATGAATGTTTGTGCTTAGTCACATACTCAACTACTTCAATTCGTTCTTCAAAAGTCGTCTGCTTACGCATAGTGGGGACCCGCTTTCTGGACGGCGAAGCCGTCAAAGTTTTATCCTCATTATACATGGCAACCCAGACTTTTGCTTGAGTTGGGCTACGCAAACCATATTTGTCCGCCAGGTCATCAAAGGTGCCTTCTCCATTCAAGTAGGCAAAGACAATT
>NZ_BQXH01000008.1:1647-108280 GCF_022836475.1 Ligilactobacillus pabuli
TGTTTGCTTCAATTCTTTGCTGTAGTGAATATTCTTCTTGGCTTCTTCCAGGCCTTCAAGACCATCTCTTCGATAACGTATCATCCATCTTTTAATTGTAGCTTGATCGATTCCGTGCTGTCTTGCATAAGTAGCTCTGGAAAGACCTGACTGCTGGTAATTCTCAAGTAGGTTAAGCTTCTCAAGAGCCGTGAACTTAGATTTGGACATATAAAAATCCCTCCATAATCATCAAATGAATTATTGTATTTCATTTGACAACCATAAAGGGATTATCGCAAAATGGAGGACTTTTTTTAATATTTACAGAAAATGAAGAAAAAGTACCATCAAAATACTTTGACATCTAATACAAAAGTCATTGGCGGCTCGTTTTAGCTGACCCGATTTCGCAAGGGGTCGACTAGTTAATTAAGTATGAGATATGGTAGAATATAAAGGACGTAGAAAGAACGAAAGTACATGGGGGACAACTATTTTCTAGCTTAATTTAGGCTAGTTAATAGTGATTTGAAGACAAATCTGCAAACTAAAGTTGTAAAGAAGAGGAAGTTTATGAAAAAAAAGTTTATCGCAAGATTCGGTGTAATGCCGGAAATCTTTAAAAATGAACACTCCCGGTTGGTGGCTCTGTTATTGATCGCAATGGCAGTTGTTAGTGATGCCTTAGCTTTTACTTTTAACTGGATCTTCGGTATTGTTTTCTTGCTGATCTTAGTGTTAGTGATCATCGGAGCTTTTATTAGTTTAGCGGAAATTAAGGCGCAAACGAGCGACTATATTTCTGATCTGACCTACCGTATTCAGCGAGAAGAACAGGATGCCTTGATCCGGATGCCAATTGGGATCTTGTTGTTCAATAATGAGAAAGAAATTGCTTGGGTCAATCCTTACTTACAAAGTTATTTTGGTAAGGCTGATATTTTAGGACGCCCATTGGCTGAAGTTGACCCAGAGCTAACTCAACTGATTCAAGATAATTTGGAGAATAAGAAGAGTGTTGAAGTGCAATGGCACGAAAAATACTTCAATCTGTTGATCCAAAAGGAAATGAAGGCTGTTTACTTACTCGATATTACCCGTTACGCTGAGATCCAAAAGCAATTTGAAGATTCCCAGCTGGTTTTGGGACAGGTCTTTTTGGACAACTACGATGAGGTGACCAAGTCGTTAAACGATACGGAAATCTCTAATTTGGATAATTTTGTGGCCAATACTCTTTCAAACTGGGCCCAAAAATTTGGGATGTTTTTAAAGAAAGTCGATGAAGATCGCTACTTCATCCTGGCTTATACCGGGAGCCTAGCCGAAATCGAAAAAGAGAAGTTTAAGATCTTAGACGTGATCCGCGAAAAGACATCAAAGGGGAATTCACCACTGACTTTAAGTGTGGGGATCGCCTATGGTGACAGTGATTTGGCAGAACTTTCTGACCAGTCGCAAAATAACTTGGACCTAGCGTTAGGCCGAGGCGGCGACCAGGTCGTGGTCCGGCAAATCGACGGTCAGGCTCGTTTTTATGGCGGGACGACTGACCCGATGGCTAAACGTACCAGAGTTCGGGCTCGGATGATCTCGCAGGCTTTGCGCGATTTAATGGGACAATCCAAGCAGGTCTTTGTGATGGGGCACCAACGTCCAGATATGGATTCAATCGGAGCTTGTCTGGGGATCAGGCGAATTGCAGCCATGAATAAAAAGCAGTGCTGGATCGTGATCGATCAAGAAAATCTGCACTCTGACGTGGCTCGTTTGATGGAAGAATTGAAAAAAGACGACACCATTAGTGCAACGATCATTAGCTCAGAAGAGGCTGTGGCTAAGGCGACTCAAGAAGACCTCTTGATCATGGCAGACCATTCCAAACGGTCAATGGCAGCTAGTCCAGACTTATATGATCAGTTAGAGAATCGTTTGATGGTGATCGATCATCACCGGCGCGGAGAAGAATTCCCAGAAAATCCGATGTTGGTGTACATTGAACCTTATGCCAGTTCAACTTGTGAGCTGATCACCGAAATGTTTGAATACCAATCACGTGAAAGTGAACCGATCAACCGTGTGGAAGCTACAGCGATGTTGACAGGGATCGTGGTCGATACTCAATCATTCTCACAACACACAGGGACGCGGACATTTGATGCCGCTAGTTATTTGCGGGCCTTAGGTGCTGATCAATCCCTTTCCAGCTACTTTATGAAAGAAAATGTTGCTAGTTATATGAACCGGAGTCATTTGATCGACCGGGTCGAATTTATGGACGATGGCAATGCCATTTGTGCCGGAGAAAACGACCGGGATTATGATCCAGTCACGGCGGCTCAAGCAGCAGATTCGCTCTTGGATGTAAGCGGTGTTGAGGCCTCGTATGCAATCACACGGCGGTCTGAAGGAGTAGTTGGGATTTCTGCCCGGAGCAGCGGCAAACGTAACGTCCAGCTGATTATGGAACAGATGGGCGGAGGCGGTCATTTGGCAGTGGCAGCGACCCAGATCAAGGATACGACCGTTTCTGAAGTACGCAAACAGCTGCTGGAGCTCTTACAAGCTAAGACTGCAGAACGAGCAGAAGAAGAAAAAACAGAGTAAAATAACAAGTTAAGCTAGCTGCTTTCTCAAGACTAAATCTTGTGGTAAAGTGGTGGGTGAAGTGTCAGCAAAAAACGGCTGCAAACTTAACTTGTGGGGTGCTGGTAGAATTTAGCACCGCTAAAAACACTAAAGCGAAGTGAGACGTTTAATAGCTGGACGAAAGCTCTTATCTCACGCAGCTTAACTAACAATTTTCAGGAGGTAGAAATCGATGAAGGTTATTTTTACACAAGATGTTCGTAATAAAGGAAAACGTGGGGAAGTTAAAGAAATTCCTGATGGTTACGCCAACTTTTTAATTAAGAATAATAAGGCTAAGCAGGCCAATGCTGCGGCCATGAGCAAGCTTAAGGGTCAGCAACAGGCTGAAGCTAAAAAAGAAGCTGAAGAAGTCGCTGAAGCCAAGGTCCTCAAAGAAAAATTAGAGTCTGGCAAATATGTGGTAGAATTAAAAGCCAAGGCGGGCCAAGATGGCCGTTTATTTGGTTCGATCACATCTAAACAAATTGCCCAGGGCTTAGAAAAACAGTATGAGATCAAGATCGACAAGCGTAAAATGGAACTTAAAGAACCAATTCGCTCGATGGGCTATGTCAATGTGCCAGTTAAGCTGCACAATGATGTTTCGTCTAAGATCCGGGTGCATATTTCTGAAAAATAAAGACCAAGCTATAACTAGCTGGGAAGTTTGACGAGGAGGACTTAAGAGCGCAGTAATTTCTTAGGTCCTTTCTTTTCGTTTGAAAAAGTAAAGTGTTAGTAACAAGGAGCAGTAGAAAGGATCACAGTCATGGAAAATGACGCTTTGATGGATAATTTACCACCACAAAATATTGAGGCTGAACAAGCAGTGTTAGGGTCAGTTTTTTTAAGTGCGGATGCACTGGCTGATGCCATGGAATATGTTGAGCCGGATGATTTTTACCGACGGGCTCATCAGATCATGTTTCAAGCAATGATCGAACTTAATGATGCCAGTGAAGGAATCGATGTGGTGACGGTCAAAAACCGGCTAGAACAGGATAACCAGCTGGATGATGTTGGCGGCGTGGCTTATATTGCCGAACTTGCCTCGTCAGTGCCGACCGCAGCGAATGCCTCGTATTATGCACGCATCGTGGAAGAAAAGGCGATGTTACGGCGGTTGATTGCGGCAGCCACCAATATTATGACGGCGGCACAAAATCAGGAAGATGAAGTGCCAACGTTGTTGGATGATGCTGAACGGCAAATCATGGGTGTGTCCGAACGCCGGAATCGCAGCGGTTTTAAGCCGATCGACCAGGTGCTAAAAAATGCCTTAGAAGAAGTCGACAAACTCTCGCAAGAACATGAAGATATTACTGGTCTGCCAACTGGTTACCGTGATTTTGACCTGATGACTGCGGGATTACAGCCAGATAACTTGATTATTTTAGCGGCTCGGCCTGCCGTGGGGAAGACCGCTTTTGCGTTAAACATTGCGCAAAATGTTGGGACGGCGACAGACTCAAATGTGGCGATCTTTTCGTTGGAAATGAGTGCAGAATCGTTAGTTAACCGGATGTTGTGTGCGGAAGGCTCGATCAACGCCAATAACTTGCGGAACGGACAGTTAACGGATGAAGAATGGCAGAATCTGATCGTTGCGATGGGAGCTTTATCCAAGACTAATATCTATATTGATGACACACCGGGGATCAAAATGAGCGAGATCCGGGCGAAGTGTCGACGGTTAGCCAAGGAAAAAGACGGCTTGGATTTGATCGTGGTCGATTACTTGCAGCTGATTGAAGGCTCGAATAAAGAAAGTCGGCAACAAGAAGTGTCTGAAATTTCCCGGCAATTGAAGAAATTAGCCAAGGAATTATCAGTGCCGATCATTGCCTTGTCGCAGTTATCACGTGGCGTGGAACAGCGGCAAGATAAACGACCAGTGTTGTCTGATATTCGTGAATCAGGCTCAATTGAACAGGATGCTGATATCGTAATGTTCCTATACCGGGATGATTACTATGAACGGGAAGGCGACGATGATGACGATGGCGGCCAAGATGAAGAGAATCAAGATGTTGGGGAAGTTGAACTGATTATTGAAAAAAACCGTGCTGGTGCGCGTGGAACGGTTAAGTTAGTCTTTATCAAGTCCTACAACAAGTTTTCCAATATCGCTTATCAAGAAGAACAATAATAACAGAGCGGAGTGAAACGGTTAAGAGACGAGCATTATCGTGACCTGGCCTTTAATGCGTTTTAGGCATTGAAGGTTGGGTTGGGATAAGCGGAATCTCTTGTTTCACGCAGCTCGACTAAAAATCACAGAGTGGAGTGAAACGGGAGAAAGCGAGCACTATCGGAACCTGGGAGTTAATGCGATTTTGGCATTGACCCCAGGTTGGGATAGGCGGAACTTTCTGTTTCACGCAGCTCGACTAAGAAGAGGTCTCTCAAACTGAGGGCCTCTTTTTTTAATTCAGAATTGTGAGGGCTTGATTGATATTAAGGAGGAGTAAGTTCTTAGATTCTGTAGACACAGGTTTGGGAAAGTAACGTGTACAGGAAGTTCTGTAGACACAGGTTTGGAAAAGTAATGCGTACAGCGAGATCTGTAGACACAGGTTTGGAAAAGTAATGCGTACAGCGAGATCTGTAGACATAGGTTTGAGGAAGTAATGCGTACAGCGAGATCTGTACACATAAGTCTGAGAAAGTAACGTGTACAGGAAGTTCTGTACATAGTCTATCGAAGGGGCTGATAGTTATAATTGCTTTTAAAACACGAATAAGCAGTGGTAAAGCAGAATACGCGAGAATGTCTTTTGTTTCACAAAATCAGGACAATTTCACAAGAAAAGGATTACATTTGAACTAGTTTGCAAAAATTAGGAACTATCACTAGAAAAAAGTTTAAAAACATTCGTCTTTATTCTTGCAACAAGACTTACTTTTTGTTTATAATATGTCTTGGAGCTAGGAGGCTCTGGTACCATACCATATAAAACGGAGGGATTTAGTAATGAAGTTTTCTAAAAAAGCTGCGATCGTTGCTTCCAGTCTACTGTGCGCCATTAGTTTAGCTGCATGTGGAAATTCTAAGAGTTCTAAAGAATCAGATACATATACACCCAAGGAATTAACTGTCCAGTTTGTACCTTCATCAAACGCAACAACAATTGAAGCCAAGGCTAAACCATTGGAAGGTTTGCTGAAAAAGGAATTGGGTATTCCGGTTAAAGTTAGTGTTTCAACTGACTACAATACAATCGTTGAAGCGATGGGCTCTAAGAAAGTTGATGTTGGTTTCTTACCACCAGATGCTTACGTTTTAGCTCACAAACAAAACAATGCGAAGGTTATCTTACAAGCTCAACGTAACAACATGCTGGGTGACGATGATCATTATGGTAACAAGAAGGTTGACTTCTACCGTTCTCAAATCATTGTACGTAAAGATAGTGGTATCAAGAGCTTGAAAGATTTAAAGGGTAAGAAGATCGCTGTTCAAGATACAACTTCAACAGCCGGCTGGATCTACCCAGTAGTTGAAATGTACAAGAAGGGCGTTAATATTAACAAAGACGGTATTAAGACTGTCCAAGTTAAGGGTCATGACCAAGGTGTCTTGTCTGTTTACAACAAGAACACAGATGCTGCTTTCACTTTCCAAGGTGCCCGTAATTTAGTTAAAGGTGATGCACCTGATGTTAATGATAAAGTGATTTCAATTTACAAGACGAAAAAGATTCCAAATGACACGATCACAGTTCGTGGCGACATGAGTCCTAAGTGGCAAAAGAAGATTGCGACAGCGTTCAAGAAGATCGCTAAGACTAAGAAGGGTCACGACATTGTTTCGAAAGTCTACTCACATGAAGGCTACACAGATTCAAAAGACAGCAACTTTGATGTCATTCGTGAATACGACAAGACAGCAGAAAAACTGGATAAATAACACAGAGCGGAGCAAAGCGTTTAGCTCCCGAGCATATCGGAGCCTGGCCTTTAATGCGGTTTAGGCATTGAAGGTTGGGTTTGGATAGGCGCAAGGAGCTGCTTTGCGGAGCTCGACTAATAATCACAGAGCGGAGTGAAACGGTTAGAAAGTGAGCAGTATCGGAACGCAGGAGCTAATGCGGTTTCGGCATTAGTCCTGGGTTTGGATAGGCAGAGCTTTCTGTTTCATGGAGCTCGACTAAGAATCACAGCGGTTTAGAAGACGAACAATACCGTCGTTAAAACCAGCTTACTGCTAGTTTTTCCAGTACTTTTTTCTGAAGGTTTACAATAAAATTAAGGGGGCAGAAACAAGTAATTGTTGTTTCTGCTCTTAGTTATATCTAGCCACAAAAGGTGTGGTGAGAAGGGTGGATTTAAAATGAGCGACGAATCAGTTCTGATTGAGTTTGATAATGTACAAAAGGTGTATCCAAATGGGACCGTGGGGTTAAAGGATATTAATTTGAAAATTCATGAGGGGGAATTTGTAGCTGTGGTCGGTTTGTCTGGTGCAGGGAAGAGTACCTTGTTACGGACAATTAACCGGATGCATGATATTACTGGGGGAGACTTGAAAATCGATGGTGCTTCAATTACCGGCTATAAAGGGAAAGAATTACGGAACTTGCGCCGGAGTGTTGGGATGATCTTCCAGGACTTTAACCTGGTCAATCGTTCTAGTGTTCGTAGAAACGTGTTGTCAGGGCGGGTTGGTTATTACTCAACCTGGAAGAGTTCACTAGGCTTATTTTCTGCTGAAGACAAGCAACGGGCAGTTGACGCACTGAAACGGGTCAACATGTTAGAAAAACTGTATACTCGTGTCGACGAGCTGTCTGGTGGACAACAACAACGGGTCGCAATTGCTCGGGCACTAATGCAAGAACCCAAGATCATGTTAGCGGATGAACCGATTGCTTCGCTTGATCCATTGACCACTACCGCTGTGATGGATGATTTGTTAGGTTTGAATCAGGAACTGGGCATCACCGTGTTGGCTAACTTGCATTCAGTTTCATTAGCAATGAAATATGCGGACCGAATCATTGGTTTACGCGGTGGTCAGCTGGTCTATGACAAGCCGATTGCTGAAGTTTCAGCCGATGACTTTGACGGAATTTACAGTGAACAAGCTGAGATTAAGGGGGGCGCTGTTAATGGATAAGCAACAACTGCCACAGCGTCCATTTGCACAAAAATACCATGTGAAGGGAATTGGCGGGGCCTTGGTCTTCTTGGCCTTGTTATGGGGTTCTTCAGTGATGACTGGTGTTAACTGGGGCGAATTTTTTACTAACCTGGACCAGTTTTTCGATCTTTTAAGTCGAATGGCTCATCCGGCATGGGAATACACTAACATTGTGATCCAACCCATTTTAGAGACTATTCAAATGGCGCTGATCGGGACCACGATCGGGACTGTAATCGCTATCCCATTTTCAATTTTAGCTGCACGAAATTTGATCAAAAACTCAGTTGTGCGAGGCGTGATCCGGTTTATTTTAAACTTAGTCCGGACCTTACCAGATTTGCTGCTGGCCGCTTTATTTGTGGCGGTGGTCGGAATTGGTGCAACTGCCGGTGTTTGGACTTTAGCAGTCTTTTCTTTTGGGATGATCTCCAAGCTTTTTTACGAAACAATTGAAACGATCGACGAACGACCACTGGAAGCTTTACGGGCTGCCGGTGCGAATAACACACAAGTCGTGATCTTTGCGGTGGTCCCACAAGTGTTAAACAGTTTTGTGAGTTATTTTCTGTACACATTTGAAATTAATGTGCGTGCTTCAACCGTCCTCGGGTATTTAGGTGCCGGTGGGATCGGTGTGTACTTGCAACGCTCCTTGTCTTCATTTAGATATGACCAAACGGCTGTGATCGTGCTTGCCATCTTAGTGGTAGTGATCGTGATCGATGCAGTCAGCAACAATTTGAGGGAGAGATTGCAATGACAGAAAATGTGAAAAAACAAAATTTTTGGGCACGTTATAGTTGGATCATGTGGGCTGTGATCGTACTGGCCTTTTACGTCTGGTCGATCAATGGCCTACAGTTTAGCGGCTTGCAAGAATCAGCTGCTGAAGTCTCGAAGTCGATCATGCATGGCTTGTTTCACCCGGAATGGTCGTACTTTTACGATGGCAGCGGGGAAGATTTATTTAGTTTGATTTTTCAAACACTTGCGATTGCTTTTTTGGGGACGTTTGTTTCCGCAATTTTAAGTATTCCGTTTGCTTTTTGGGCAGCACGGGCACCACGTGAAAATAAATTCCACCTGCGCTCAACTAGTGGAAAGTTTATTTTAGTGTTTATTCGGACTTTCCCTGAATTAGTGTTAGCGATCATGTTTATAAAAGCAGTGGGACCCGGCTCTTTTGCGGGGGTCTTGGCGGTCTCGATCCATTCGATCGGGATGTTAGGGAAACTCTTTAGCGAGGCACTCGAAAATATGGACCGCGGTTCAGAAGAAGCAATTCAATCTGCGGGTGGTAGTAAGGCGGATATGTGGGTCTTAGCGACGATGCCGACAATCATGCCGGAATTTTTATCCTACACACTTTACCGGTTTGAAATTGCGGTACGTTCCGCTTCAATTCTAGGAATGGTTGGTGCCGGCGGGATCGGTACACCACTATTATTTGCCATTCAAACTAGAAACTGGTCTCGAGTTGGAATTATTCTGTTGGGAATCATTGTGATGGTCACGGCGATTGACTTTATCTCAGGCACAATCAGAAAGAAGTTGGTCTAATGAAAATTAGGATCTTATCAACTAGTGATGTGCACGGCTATTTTTATCCAACGGACTTCAGCAGTATTGACGACCGCCATGAACTAGGGTACCTGAAAGCTGCTAGTTTGATCAGAAAAATCAAAGCTCAGGAAGCTGCCGATGAAATCGTGCTCTACGTAGAAAATGGCGACATCATTGAGGGTTCGCCGATGGATGCCTATGCATATAACACCCGGGAAATAACTGACTATTCGCAAAAAATAACTGCGCTGGTTAATCAGCTTAGCCCGGATGCAGCAGTTTTGGGAAATCACGAGTTTAACTATGGCTTAGACTACTTGGCACAAACTTTGGCAGGCAGAAACTATCCGATCTTAGGTGCCAATATTAGTGGACCAGCTGCTAAAAAAATCGTGGATGCACCATATGAAATCCTGGAGAAAAAGGGCGTTAAGATTGGAATCGTGGGCTTAACGACACAGTTTATTCCACATTGGGAAGACCCAGCCAATATTGCAGGCTTACGTTTCCATTCAGTGGTAGAATCACTAAAACTACAAGTCGCTCAGTTACGCTCGCAAGTTGACGTTTTGATTGCTGCCTACCATGGCGGGTTCGAAGCAGACTTACAAACTGATCAGCCAACTGAAAAGCTAACTGGTGAAAATGAAGGCTCAGCGATTTTACGAGAAATTCCAGAAATTGATGCCTTGATCACTGGGCACCAACACCGGACAGAAGCTGCTATGGTCCATGGTACTCCGACGACGCAACCGGGTTATCGGGGCAGTCATGTGGGTGAAATTGTCTTGGAATTAGATGCCAAAAAGAAAGTGCAGCATTCATCAGCCCAACTACTGTCAGTGGCGGACCAGCCTTTACCAGACGATTTGCAAGCAATTGCTGAACCATGGCTGAAAGCGACACAGAAGTGGCTAGATCAGCCAGTAGCGATGATTAATGGGGACATGCGAATTACAGACCATATGGCTGCGCGTGCGCAGGGACATGCCTATTTGGCCCTAGTTAACCAGGTTCAAATGTCCGCAACTAGTGCGCCAATTTCAGGGACATCTCTCTTTAATGATGATGTCCAAGGCTTTGGGCATGAAGTTACGGTTCGGAATGTGATGAACAGCTATGTTTACCCCAATACTTTGGTCGTTGAAAAGGTTAGCGGAGCTGATTTGCGAGCAGCACTGGAACGCTGTGCATCATTTTTTGCGGTGAATAGCGATGGTTCCTTGGCAGTCTCGGCAGAATTTAGCCAGCCCAAAGTAGAATTGTATAACTATGATTATTACAGCGGAATCGACTATTCATTCGACTTAACGCAGCCAATCGGTCACCGAGTAGGACCAATTTATTTTGCGGGAGCACCTTTAGCGGAAGACCAGGAAGTGGAAGTTGTCTTAAACCAGTACCGTGGTGTTGGCGGTGGCGATTATCCAATGTTTTCTGCTGACAAAGTCGTGCGTGAGTATGCCGATGATATGCCAAAACTTATTATGGAATACTTACAGGATCATCCGGAAGTTGAAGCAAAACAACCGGAGAATCTGACGATTATCAAATAAGAAATAAAATAGCCGCTGTCATTGACGCGTATGGGTACGTCAATGACAGCGGCTATTTGTGTAGGAAAGTTGTTTCGAAGGGGAAAAGTTCAGTTGTCTATGGTAATGTTATTAAGTGAGTACTAGTAAAGCAAGCAGTTAGAATTGAGGTAAAAGTATGCGATTATATTTTGTGCGACACGGTGAAACAATTAACAATAAAAAACATGTTTTTAACGGTGGCTCGGTTGATCCAGTTTTAACTGAAGAAGGCCAGCAAGAGGCTAGACGACTTGGAAACTATTTATCTGAAATTAAGTTTGATGCCTGTTTTTCTTCACCATTAAAGAGGGCATATGAAACTGCACAAGCTGTGTTAGAAGAAAATGTCATGTCAACTCCTGAAATTAAAGTCATGCAAGATTTAACAGAAATGAATCTTGGTGATTGGGATGGAAAAGCAATTGCAGAATTACACGATGAAGAACAGATAAAAAACTATTTTGAAGAGCCGGCATATTTTGATGCAGCTACGATCCATGCAGAAAGCTATCGGGAAGTACAGCAAAGAGGGAACCAGGCTGTGAAAAAAATCTGTCAGCTGTCTGCCGGTCAGGAAAATATTTTGATTGCAAGTCACGGACTGTTTTTAAATACAGTTTTAAAGACTCTAGCCGGTGTTCCTTTAAATGAGATTAGAAGGGACGGACTACTTCCTACATCAAGTGTGACGATTTTTGACGTTAACGATCGGTGTGATTTTCAATTAGTTGAATGGGGAATAAAACCTGAATAGCGGTAATATGATAAGTAAATGTAGTTGTTTCAGTATTTTAATATTTGTTACGAACATGGAGTACATTGATAACTATGTTTGGACATGCAATTATAATTAGAAAAAGGCTAATACAGCGGGGGATGTTCCACACTGTATTAGCCTTTTTTAAACGAGTCTGTTTGACTATTTTTTGGAGTAATAGATGGTAGCTTGAATATCTTGGGGATGATTACCAAAATGTTGACCAAACAGAGTGACCCCACCATAAGTGTCCTTTTCTAGAGGCAAAACTGCTATTTTAAGCGAGATTCTTTTTTGTTTCTCTAAATTTAAATCACTGATTTTAACATTAGAGATACTGACACTATCAACTGCAGTATCTAGTTTACCAACACGAATGTGTTTTAATAAACCATACTGACTAAAGTCATCCGGCCACCATTCTGGGGTATAAGCTCCGCGGACATCTGAATAATTACCAGGAAGCTCAAAGGCACCGATAAAGATATCATTGAGCCAAAAGCCAAGTTTTGAATGCCAGTTGTTATTAGATAAAGGAAATTCACTGGAGAGCTCTAAATCAAATTCGAGTAGTTCAACTTTGCCATCGTCTGGCAAATCGTTGGGGATGATATATTCGATTGTTCCTCGGGTAAGCCACAGAAGTTGAGCTTTAAACCGTTCAGAAGAAAAGAAAACATTAGTATCATCCATGGTACCAATGACTTCATGTTTAGTAGCTAGCCCACATGATGGTTCAATGTTATCAATCGAAAAATAACTGCCAACAGGAATTGAGTAAGTGTGCTTGTAATATTGCGGAAAAATTTTCTTAGGAAAGTTAATAAAAATTTGTTCGACGTTCATCGTTGGAACAATAGCACGACCATCTTGGCCTTTTTCAAGACTAATGATATTAGCATTTTCTAAAATATGTAAATTTTTTGAAATAGCTGCTTTACTAACATTCATTTTTTTCGCGAGTTCTGTGGCAGTGATGGTTTCGTTAGAAATAATCTGGACGATTTCTAACCGGACGGCCGAGTCTAAAGCTTGAAAAATAGCAAGAGAGTTTTTACTGATATCGAGATCCATAGTTTTCGCTCCTTTTTAGTTAACTTATTAATTAACAATAATAGAACCTTTTAAGTAAAAAAGCAAGATGTTACTAAATAAGCCGAACTATGCATAACGCTTTGATAAAAGCGTTGACAGCGTTTTCTTTAAGAAGTATCATTTACTTTGTTAGAAAGACTGGCTAAAACAGTTAGCTAGATAGTGAACTATATCCTTAAGGAGGAGGATCTTTATGAAAAAGCTACACATTTTTTTAGTAATAGCTGCGACATTTTTCCTGTCTTTTTTTGTTACAGATGCATTTAATTCGCCGGTTCAAGCAAAATCGACCAAGGAAATTGTATTTTGGAATCCGTTTACGGGTCCTGATGGAACTAACATGCAAAAGTTGGTTAATCAGTACAACAAAACTAATCCAGAATATAAGGTTAAAAATGTGTCACTACAAGAAACAGAAATGTATTCGAAGATTCCAACTATTGTTAATTCAAGAAAGGGAATCCCAGATTTGCAGATCGTCCACGTCGAACGGATCAAAGACTACGTTCATAATGGCTTGTTAGACAGCTATAATCCATATCTCAGCAAGTTTCCTAAAATTAAAGGTGGAAACTATGTGGCTGAGGCTTGGAAAGATGGATATTATCAGGATAAGAGATATGGTATTCCACTAGATATCCATACTACATTTATGTATTACAACAAAGACTTACTTAAAAAGTACAGTCCACACGCTTTGGATGATAACATTGTAACTTTCAAAGAAATCGAAGAAGCTGGATTGAAGTCTAAAAAAGATGGAGTTGTTAGTCTAGGTTTAACATGGTGGAAACCTAACTTCTTATCTCTGTATGGTCAATTAGGTGGTAAGTTGACTAAGAATGGTAAAGATCCTTATTTTGACAATAAGACTTCTAAAAAAGCCATTAAGATTTATAAAGATTTACACGACGAAGGCGTAACTTCTCAAGATGGACAAGATCCAATGCAATTGTTCTTAACCAATAAAGAAATCTTCCATCCAGAAGGGATTTGGATGAACAACCAAATTAAAGAAGGAAATATTAATTATGGGGTTACTAACGCTCCACAACTTTCATCTGATCCAAAGAAAATGGTTAACTGGTCTTCAAGTCATCAGTTCGTTTTGTTAAAACAACCTAAGCGTGATAAAGCTAAAACAGTTGCTACTCTGAAATTTATCAACTGGGTCAGAACACATTCAGTTGAATGGGCTAAGGCTGGACAGAACCCAGCATCACTTGCTATTACTAAGAACAAGCAATACAACAAGATGCAACAGTCATTCTTACTTAAGAGTAAGACAGAACAAAATTCATTGAGGATTTTTGATTATCGTTACAATGGTTACTTAGCTGACTACTTGGACCGTTATGCTTACGATTCAATTTTTGGTAAGACAACTACTAAGAAGTACTTGCAGAAGATGCAAAAAACTGCCCAAGATCAAGTTAATGAACAAATGGACGATTAAAAATTCGTAGCTTTACGTAATAAATTGATGGGAGTGACATACTAATGGAAGACGTTCTTCAAAAGAATATGGATTTAAAGCCAAAAGAAATCATCAGTAAGAGCAAAAATACTAAAAGTCATCCAATACTTTATTTATTGCCTCACTTGATTATTTTTACGATTTTCTTCTTGATACCGTTAGTTTTCGGGATATATATATTGCATTTACTAAATGGGATTTAGTCAGAACACCAAGGTTTGTTGGTTTCGACAACTTTAAGACCTTACTATTTTCAAATTCCATTTTTCATGATCAGTTAGTTAGTGGGTTAGGACATACTTTTCTGTTTGTTTTGATCTCAGTTCCATTTTGTATTTTGGTACCACTGATTTTAGCGGTTGCACTGAATACAAAACCTGTTTTAGGCAAATTCTTCCAAGGATTATTTTATTTACCAAGTTTGTTTTCAATTTCTGCCGTAGTTATTGTGTGGTCATTGATCTTTAACCCTAACTATGGTCCTTTAAACACACTCTTCCACTTGAACCAAGTGTGGACAGGGACACAACCATGGGCATGGATGACAATTGTGATCTTGACTGTTTGGTGGACAATTGGTGGAAACATGATTATTTACCAAGCTGCCTTAAATGGAATTTCTAAGGATTATTACGAAGCTGCTGATATTGATGGAGCTTCTTCATGGCAAAAGTTTATCCACATTACTTTGCCAAGCATCCGAGGACAACTGTTATATACAATCGTTACTACAACAATTGCACAGTTTAACATTTACGGACAACCTTTGATGTTAACAAACGGTGGACCTAACGGATCAACTACTGTTTTGATGATGAACATTCAGCAAAATGCCTTTGGTTCAGGCCAATCATTAGCTGGTTTGTCATCAGCGATGGCCGTTATTTTGGGAATTTGTATCACGATTGTTTCGATGATTCAACTATTCCTATTACGTAGTAAAGATTAGATAAAGGAGTGAAGATTTGATGAAAAAGCAAAAGCAAGGCGTTTCACAATGGATTTCATTAGTTTTTCTGACAGTCTTGGGAATTATCTGGATAGTTCCATTACTGTATGGCGTAATGTCCTCCTTTAAGAGTAACATCGAAATGCAATCGGTTGGTTTTCGATTTTTACCAATTAACTGGATTTTAACTAATTACACACGCTTACTGCAAAACACAGCTAATACCCCAGTGTTCCGTTGGTTCTGGAACTCAATCGTGATTTCAGGTGGATCAACAATTTTAGTCTTAGTTGTAACTTCATTGTCAGCGTTCGCATTTTCAAGATTACGTTTCAAAGGCAAGGAACCATTATTTATTTTCTTGTTATCAACGATGATGTTCCCAGCAGTAATGAACATTATTCCGCTGTACAAGATTATGACTTTCTTAGGTTGGGCCAACACACCTTGGGCAATGATTTTCCCAGCTGCAACTGGTGCCTTTAACATTTTCTTAGTTCGACAATTTATGGACAATATTCCGATTGCTTATGATGAAGCAGCCCGAATCGATGGGGCTAGCGATTGGCAAATCTTTAGAATTGTGATTCTACCATTGATCAAGCCAGTCTTGTATGTGGTTGCACTGTTTACGTTTACAGCTACATGGAACGATTTCTTGTGGCCATCAATCGTATTCTCAGATATCAATAAGATGCCAATTACACCAGGTTTGAAATTATTACAAGGAATGTATGTTGCAGATATTCCAACGTTAATGGCCGGAGCAATTATTGCTATCATCCCAACATTTATTTTGTATTTAGTAGCACAAAAGTATTTCCTACAATCAATGTCACTATCAGTAGGTGTGAAAGGATAATGTATCATGCTAAACAAGAAGTGGGAGAAAGTTTTGTTAATTATCTGTGCTTCTTGGCAGTTTATTGACGGATTTTTAACAATCGCCTTAGGATTTATTAACTCAAGTAAGATTGCGGAACTAGACGCTTATTCAAAGATGGTTCCGATTAGCTCCTTCAATGGACTGATTGGTACGTTATTTATCTTAGCAGGAATGGTTAACTTGTTAATTGCTTTTTACTTTATGGGGCATGGAGAAATTAACCGGTGGATTATGCCAATCCTGATTATAGAAGCAATCTTCGCATACTTCTGTATGGACATTGTTGCTGTGGCTACTTTAGTCCCAGCTGCAATAATAATTAGTTTAAAGAAAAAGAAACAAAAACTGGCAAAGACAGAATAGAGAAAGCAGGGAAGATATATGTATAGAACGGAGTACCCTGAACCACAATTTCAGCGACAAAATTGGATAAATCTAAATGGATCATGGGATTTTTCTTTTGATGATCAGAATAGTGGAGTAAAAGAAAGTTGGTTTGCAAAACACGAGTGGGACCAAAAAATTGAAGTTCCATTCGCATATCAGACTAAGTTAAGTGGAATTGATGACCAGAGTGAACATGGAGTTGTCTGGTATCAACGCAAGTTTACTACGGAAATTTCTGATAGTGAAACAACTATTTTACATTTTGGTGCGGTTGATTTTACAACCGATGTTTGGCTAGATGGGCAGCATATTGGCAGTCATTCAGGTGGACATACTAGTTTTTCATTTGATATTAGTGAATATCTAGACCAGAAAGAGGAGCACGTTTTAACCGTTCGCGCTGAAGATCCTGTTCGTGACGAAGAGTTAACTCGGGGAAAACAGAACTGGACTGGCGAAAGTGCTGGAATCTGGTATACAAATACTACTGGGATTTGGCAAACGGTTTGGTTAGAAAGAAAACCAGTGACGAGATTAGCAAATGTTAAATATTTCCCAGATGTTGATCATGGTAGTATCAAGATTACTGGGGAAATTGATAACTTTGTTGCAGGTACTGAAGTTACAGCCACAATTAAGTTTGAAGGTAAACAAGTCGCTAAGCTTTCTGTTTATCCTGAAGAAAAATCTTTTGAAATAGGAGTTAATCTTTTAGGCAAGCATATCTTCCGGATTGGTTATCACAATGAAGGATGGTTGTGGTCACCAGAACATCCACACCTGTTTACAGTTGATTTTACGACAACTGCACCTGATGCAACACCAGATCAGGTCTCATCTTACTTTGGGATGCGTAAAATCCATACTGCTAAGGGAATGGTTTATTTAAATAACCGTCCATACTATCAAAAACTGGTCTTAGACCAGGGCTACTGGCCAGATAGTTTGTTAACGGCGCCAGAAGATGAAGCATTTAAAAAGGATATCAAATTAGCTAAGGAAATGGGCTTTAACGGTGCTAGATTGCATCAAAAAGTCGAAGATCCACGTTTCTTATACTGGGCTGATCAATTAGGGTTCATTACTTGGGGTGAATGTGCAGCAGCACCTGTCTTTACCAATAAAGCAGAAATCACCTTATATAAGGAATGGACAGAGATTGTTGAACGAGATTTTAATCACCCATCAATCGTAACTTGGGTACCAGTTAATGAAAGTTGGGGTGTACCACAGGTCCAAATCGACCGACAACAACAACACTTTACTCAAGCTTTGTATCATTTAGTTCATTCACTAGATCCAACTAGACTAGTACAGTCTAACGATGGTTGGGCACAGACAGAAACAGATATTTGTGCCGTTCATAATTATGCCCATGGGGCTAAGGACGACAAGGATACCTACGATTACTACACTGAGACATTGAGTTCTTGGGAGAAAATCATTCGTAATCCACCAGTTTGGGACATCTTTGCTGAAGGATTTTCATATCAAGGACAACCAATTCTCTTAACTGAATTTGGCGGCATTGGTTACAATAAGCAAGATGCAACTAAAGGCTGGGGATATACTGGGGCCCAAAGTGATGAAGAATACGTTAGTGAGTATCAAAGAATTATGGACGCAGTCAGTCAATCACATTGTTTGAACGGCATTGTCTATACCCAACTAGCTGATACTGAACAAGAAGTAAATGGTTTGTTAACTGTTGACCATGAACCTAAGGTTGATCCAAAACTGATTAAAAAGGCTAATGAGTTCTTTATCCGTTCATTTGTTGAAACACCTCAAAAAGACGTTGAAATTGAGGATATTTTGGATAACGAATTGGACCGATAATTTAAACACTTCAGAGATAAAAAATAGAAAGAACAGGGTGATTTTAAATGGCTGAAATTGAATTAAATCACATGTATAAACAATACGAAAACGCTACTGATTTTAATTTACATGTTAAAGATCGTGAATTTATTGTGTTTGTTGGTCCTTCTGGTTGTGGGAAATCAACTACTTTACGGATGATTGCCGGACTAGAAGACATTACTAAAGGTGAATTAAAAATCAATAACCAAGTAGTTAATGATACTTCTCCAAAAGATCGTGATATCGCCATGGTTTTCCAGAACTATGCGCTCTATCCACATATGTCAGTTTACGATAACATGGCATTTGGTTTGAAGTTGCGTAAATATGACAGTAATGAAATCGACAAAAAAGTTAAAGAAGCTGCCGAAATTCTAGGCTTAACTGAATACTTAAAACGTAAGCCAGCTGCTTTATCTGGTGGTCAAAGACAGCGTGTTGCCTTGGGACGTGCAATTGTGCGTGATGCACCAATTTTCTTAATGGATGAACCATTATCTAACTTGGATGCCAAGTTACGTGTTTCCATGCGTGCTGAAATTGCTAAACTTCACCAAAGATTAAAAACAACTACAATTTACGTTACCCATGATCAGACTGAAGCGATGACTATGGCTGACAGAATTGTTATTATGAAAGATGGTAAAGTTCAACAGATTGGTACACCACAAGAAGTTTATGATAACCCCGCAAATGTATTCGTTGGTGGATTCATTGGTTCTCCAGCTATGAACTTCTTTAAGGTAACATTGAATGGAAATTCAATCAAAGATGTTGATGGTGATTTTGATCTTGAAGTACCGGAAGGTTGCTTAAAGGTCTTGAATGACAAAGGCTATCAAGGAAAGCAACTTGTCTTTGGTATTCGCCCAGAAGATCTGCATATTGAAAATGCCTTCTTAGAAACATTCCCTAACGCTGTAGTTCCAGCAACAGTTGTTGTTTCAGAATTGTTGGGTGCTGATTCTCAATTATATAGTAAAATCGGCAGTACTGAAGTTGTTGCTCGAGTTGATGCGCGTGACTTTGCAGAAACAGGTGCGAAGGTCCAACTTGGCTTTGATCTGAACAATGCTCACTTCTTTGATTCAGAAACTGAATTGTCTGTGTACTAATTTATATTAAAAAACGTGTCTACCCTAAATTGTGAAATAAGGGAGACACGTTTTTTGCACTTACTAGTTTAGTGGTTTTAGTTCGATCAACTCACCAGAAACGCCGATTTGGGCGCCTTGTTCGATTTTGTCTGTGCGTGATTCATGTACGACTTGGAACTTGTTTTTCTTAACGATTCTTGGGTTAGTTGAGTGGAAGTTTTCTGGTAGCTCAGTATTGGAACCAGCTGGCAACATTACGATGATACTAAAGCCAGAATTATCAACCTTAATTGGACTGTAATGCAAGGTATCACTATAAAATTCAACTACTGTTCCACGTGGAACAAAGAATAATTCAGCTTCTTCTTTGGCATTAAAAGTTCCGTTTTCTTCCAGAACACTTCTTTTTCCGAGAACCATGATGACATCAGTTATCATTACGTTTAGTTCACTGCCTTGATGATATTCAACAGCAGTGAAGTTTGATGATTGACCAGTACATTCGCCGGCTTCAAAAGGCATACCAGCATAGATGTCTGTTCCAATTGTTTGCATCGAAGGAACTTGTTCTAAGGCATAGTTTGAAGGAACGTAGATATTACTATCTTTATCAATTTTAATTTGTTCGTCCATGTATTTAATAGCGTCGGTAACATCGTAGTTTGTATAGATCTTACCGTACTTGGTAAATGCTGGATCAGTAGTTTCTTTGATAGTGTAGGTGGGGTTTAACTGACACATTTCTTCGTATTTAGTCAAAATTATTCTTCTTTCTCTAAACTTAGTTTAATTTTTCAACTGAGACCTTAGCAAAATATTCATCAAACAATTCTGGGTCGATATGACCAGTTTCTTTTTCCATAGTGTTTAACATTCCAGTAGTCATAGCTGTCTTCAAAACATCAGGAATACTTTCGTGACGGTTGATGCCGACTGCTAAACCAGCAACGGTTGAGTCGCCAGAACCAACTGGGTTAACGACCTTGATCTTAGGAATGGCAACACGGTAAATTTCTTGACCGACTTTGGCTAAAGCACCATCTTTACCTAGCGAAACCACGATCCAGTCTAAGCCGTTAAAGACATCTTCATTTAGCAGAACATCTTGTAAATCAGCGAGGTCTGTTAATTCACGACCGGCTAATTGAGCAATTTCTTCCTGGTTAGGCTTGATCAAGAGCGGTTTAGCTTCACCAGAAATACCAGCAACTAATGAATCACCAGATGAATCTAAAATGACTTTAACATCTTTTTTTGCGGCTGCTTCAATCATTTGGGCATATAAGTCAGTTGTAAAGCCTTGTGGTAGACTGCCTGAAATTGTGACCAAACTAACTTCATCTAATAGGGAAGTAAAATGTTGCATGAATTCTGTTTGTTGTGTAGCAGTTAAGACAGGACCGCCTTCTAAGACTTCCGTTTGTTGGCCGTTATCATGCAAGATTGCGATACAGTTCCGTGATTCCTGTGGGATGTGTAAAAATTGTTCTTGTAAACCAACCGTATTTAGTTGTTGAGAAATAAAAGTACCGATCGTACCGCCTAAGACACCGCTGGTAGAGACTGGTTCATCAAGTTGATGGATAACGCGAGCAACATTCAATCCCTTGCCGCCAGCAGTTTTTGTGACGTTCGAGACACGGTTAACAGTGTCGATTTTTAGATGCTCAATTGGGTAAGAAATATCAACTGAAGGGTTCATTGTGATTGCTAAAATTTTATTTGACATGGAAACCATCCTTGTTTGTTAATGTTTTTAATTGTTTATTCACAGCTAAAACTATCATTATCACATAAATAAGTCAAGGTTAAATAGAAAAGTGAAAAATATTAATTACATAAATATAATTTAATGTAGTCGATTTCATCTTATTGGTATCAACATTTATACTTACTTTTGAGAACCGATAAAAAAAGCAATAAAAAAATTTTTTTGAAATTGTTTAATACTAATAAATGTTTTTTCTTGGGTGAAAAAAACCTTTATTTAAGCGGATTTCGTGACTATTTGTGGGAAAATTGTACACAACACAGTTGGAACCCTTTACAATTAGTGGTTGACATTCTACATTAAGCGCTTTAATATAAGCTTGTAAACATTATTGAACAAAAATAAACAAGAAGGGAGATCTAGACAAGTGCAGACAGAGAAAGAGGAGCCACTTTTTGTGGAGGACACCGTCTATATTTCTTCGAAGACAACGGCAGAAGAGGTCATCCAAGAAATTTCAGACAAACTGCTCGAAAAAGGACTAGTTAAACCTGATTTTTATCAAAATGTGATTGGTCGCGAAAAAGATTATCCAACAGGAATTGATTTGGGTGTTGTTAATGAAGCATTACCTAACATTGCAATTCCACATACAGAAGGAGAATTTGTGAATGTTCGTCGAGTAATTCCAGTTCACTTGGAAGAACCCGTTACATTTAAGAACATGATCGACCCAGACTCTAGTATGGAAGTTAAATTCTTGTTCATGATCTTAAACAATGATCCAGAAGGACAATCCAACATTTTGGCACAAATCATGAACTTTTGTACGACAACTTCAGTCAATGATCTTGAAGCATTTTTTAAGAGTACTGACAAGAGCGCGATTTATGAGTTTTTAAACCGGTCATTCGCTGACCAGGAATTATAAAAAAGTAAACAAATTTAAGGAGGAACTTATTATGATTAAAATTTTAGCAGCATGTGGTGCAGGCGTTAACTCAAGTCATCAGATCAAGGATGCATTGGAAAGAGAAATGGGCGATCGCGGTTACGATGTTAAATGTGACGCAGTGATGGTTAAAGACATTACAGAAGATATGATCAGCAAATATGATATCTTTACACCAATCGCAAAGACTGACTTAGGTTTCACACCTTCAATCCCAGTTGTTGACGCTGGCCCTATCTTGTATCGGATCGCAGCAATGGCAAAACCTGTTTATGACAAAGTTGAAGAAACAATCAAGTCAAACGGTTTGAAATAAGCCAGCGCTATTAAAATTTGGCATTAAAGCTTAACAGCAATAATAGTTTTTATTTATAAAAAGGAGTGAAAATTTAATGCATGCTATAATTGATATAGCTAACAAAGTGTTTAATCCAATTATTAACTTGGGGGCAGCCCCAATCATGTTGATTGTTTTGACATTGTTGGCTTTGCTTTTTGGAGTTAAATTCTCCCGTGCTTTGGAAGGTGGTATTCGTTTAGCTATCGCTTTGACAGCTATTGGCGATATCATCAACATGCTGACATCAGCATATCAAAAACCCCTGAATGACTTTGTTAAGTCAACTGGGATCCATCTTTCAATCACTGACGTTGGTTGGGCTCCATTGGGTACAATTACTTGGGGTTCTCCATATACCTTGTTCTTCTTAGTAATCATGATTTTACTGAACATCGTGATGTTAGTGTTGAACAAGACTAATACGTTGGATGTTGATATTTTCGATATTTGGCATATTTCCTTTACAGCATTGATGGCAATGTACTTCGGTGCTAACCTCTTTGTTGCTACGCTTTTGATCTTATACATTGGGGCTTTGAAGATCGTTAACTCTGATTTGATGAAGCCAACTTTCAATGATTTGTTAGATGCACCGGATGAAAACCCGATGACTACAACTCACTTGAACTATATGATGAACCCAATTATCATGGTGTTTGACAAGATTTTTGATAAACTTTTCCCTTGGTTGGACAAGTATGACTTTGACTCCGCTGAATTGAACAAAAAAATCGGTTTCTGGGGTAGTCATTTCGCCATTGGTGTTTACCTAGGTATCTTTATCGGTTTACTTTCAAAACAAGATGTACAAACAATCTTAACTTTGGCCTTCACAGGTGGTACATGTTTGGAACTGTTCAGTTTGATCGGTTCATGGTTTATCGCCGCTGTTGAACCATTGTCACAAGGTATTTCTGATTTTGCTACTAAGAGATTCCAAGGCCGTACATTTAACATCGGTCTTGACTGGCCATTTATCGCCGGCCGTGCCGAAGTTTGGGCTGCTGCTAACGTTTTAGCTCCAATCATGTTAGTTGAAGCATTGGTACTTCCTGGTAACCACATTATGCCTTTAGGTTCTATCATCGCCATGGGTGTTACACCTGCTTTGTTAGTTGTTACACGTGGTAAGATTATTCGGATGATCGTTATTGGTGCAATTGAAATGCCAATCTTCTTATGGGCTGGTACATTGTCAGCACCATTTATCACAAGTGTTGCCAAAAATGTTGGTGCATTCCCTGCTGGTGTTGGTTCCGGTACACAAATTGCCGAAGCTACAAAAGAAGGACCTATCGAACAATTCTTGGCTTACTTAGTTGGTAAGGCTTCAGAAGGACAAATTGAATTTATTATCTATGCTGCTTTGGCATTGATCGCATACGGTTTGATCTTCTGGTGGTACGCAAAACAAATGAAGAAACGTAATGCTGAATATGCAGCTGCTAAAGAAAGCAACTAATTATTAAGTAACTTACAATATGAATTAAGAGGTGAAAATCATGAAAAAAGCAACCGATGCAAAGTCTAAACGTACGCAGTTAATTTTCTGGGCAACACTTGTTATTATTTCAAGTATTCTAGCTAAGGCGTTTCCAAACGCGATCGTTGAAACAGCAGCAACTATTACTGCTCTGTATGCCCTGTATAAGACTGTGGGAGTACCTAAGTCTTATTACCGCCGGGTAGAACGTCGTAAAAAAGAACGTGAAGAATATAAGCAACAACAACAAGAAAATTAATGTTATCGGTCAATGCATTTTCCATGATTTTTTACTAAATCAGGTCATATGAATGGCTGATAAAGACACTACTGATCATTGGTAGTGTCTTTTTTGTTTACTAATTTGCGGTAAAATGAGCGTAAATGTTTATTTAATAAAAGCTTAAGATGAATCTGTTGGTAAATTGGTACAGCTAATTTCAATAGAAATCCTTGAATATACAACAAATGTGGGACATTTAAAGAAAAATAAAGAGAAAATAAAACTTTAAAATAAACAAACAAAAATACACAAAAGTCGTTGACTATGAGTTGATTAAGTGATATTTTATACATGTAAGGAACATTAACAAACAAAAACAACCATTAAAGGAGCTGTTGGCATGTTAAAAAGAGAACGGCTGATGTTGCTGCTGGACATGGTTAACCAAAACGGGATTATGACCGTTAAAGATCTGATCGAACAGCTTGGTGTTTCTGATATGACGATTCGTCGTGATTTAGACGAGTTGGCGGACAGCGGAAAGCTGGTTCGGATCCATGGCGGAGCCCAAAGTGTTGCGAGTAGTGATGCGACTGAGTTATCTCACGTTGAAAAAAAGGAGCTGCATCTTGAACAGAAACAACAAATTGCTCGACGTGCAGCTAAAATGATCAGCGAAGGCGATACGATTTATATCGGGCCAGGGACAACCCAGGAATTGATAGTTCATTACGTTGACGATATTGCTGATTTGAGAGTTGTCACTAATAGTTTGCCAGTCTTTGAAAGCTGGCAAAACAAGAATGTTGATTTAGTTCTAGTTGGTGGAAACTTTCGTGAACGGTCTGGTGCCTTTATTGGCGGTCTAGCCAGTGATACCTTAGGGGACTTAAAGTTTAACAAGTCTTTTGTGGGTGTCAATGGAATCCACAATGAAAGCATGATGACAGCTAATACTGAAGAAGGCAGTGCGCAAGCTGTTGCCATCAATAATAGTTTAACTAAGATCGTTTTGGCTGACCGTTTTAAGATAAATCGTGATGATTTTTATCAGTTTTATAACTTATATGACGTTGATTATTTGATTACTAACGTCGAATTGAGTGAAGAAACGATCACGCATTATCAGCAGTACACAAAGGTTATTTTAGCAGAGGATTAAATCGGGTGTGGGTAACGCGAAATTTCGCAATGCTCCCCCACTAAAAACAAGAGCGGGGCGACCTGCTTAAAAAATAAAGGAGATTTTATCATGAAAATTGCATTGGCATCTGACAAAGGCGGCTTTGATTTAAAGGAATACATCAAGAGTTATTTAGAAGGTTTGAACTACGATGTTGTTGACTTAACTGAAGAACCAGCAGCTGATTTTGTTGATTCTGCTGTCGCAGTTTCACGTGCAGTTTTGGATGGCAAAGCTGATCGTGGCGTAATGTTTGATGAATATGGTACAGGCTCAGCTATGGCTTCTAACAAGATCCATGGCATGGTTACAGCTAACGTTGCTGAAGAAAACACTTCACATATGACAACAGAACATAACGGTGCGAAAGCAATTGCTATTGGTGCAGGAATCGTTGGACCAAAGAAGGCTGAATCATTGGTTAACGAATATTTGGGTGTTAACTATGCCGGCGGTCGTCACCAGATTCGTTTGGATATGCTAGAGAAGTTATCTTAATAACTGATTAAAACTAAAAAGTTACTAGCTTGTTAAAAAGAGAATGTCTATTTTGAGGAGGAAATGCAATGATTATCGCATTAGGAAATGATCACATTGTTACAGGAACAAAAATTCAGATTTCAGACTTTATCAAGTCTTTAGGCCATGAAGTAATTGATGTCGGAACATACGACAATACTAGAACTCACTACCCAATTTATGGTTTGAAAGTTGCTGACTTAGTTCGTGATGGCAAAGCTGATTTAGGTGTTGTTTTATGTGGGACAGGTGTTGGGATCTCAACTGCTGCTGACAAAAACACTGGCATCAGAGCTGCTTTGGTTAACGATGTAACAACTGCTAAATATGCTAAAGAAGAATTAAACGCTAATGTGATCGGCTTTGGTGGTTCAGTTGTTGGGGAACATTTGGCTGAAGAAATCGTTAAGATCTTCTTGAACACCGAATATAAAGAAACTCCAGAAAACAAAAAGTTGATCGAAAAAATCGATGGGATCGAAAAAGACAACCCTGCTCAACATGATAACCCACACTTCTACGACGACGAAATGAAGTTATGGAACGAAGGCTACTACCACGATTAAGCAGTAATTATCACTGTTTAAGCGTTAAAAATCGGCACTGATGTTACTTTAAGACTGAAAAAGAGGAGAACAAACAGTATGTCCAATAAAATTGAAGCTTTAAAACGTATGTCCAACAAAGACGGTGTGATCGCCGCTTTAGCAATCGACCAACGCGGTTCTTTGAAGAAGATGTTAGCAGCTGCTGCTAACAAACCTGCTAACGAAGAAGATATTGTTGAATTCAAGAAAGTTATTTCTTCAGAATTAACAAAATATGCTTCAGCAATTTTACTTGACCCTGAATATGGTTTGCCAGCTGCTGCAGAACGCGATGCTAACTGTGGTTTGTTGACAGCTTATGAAAAGACAGGCTATGACACAACAGCTCCTGGCCGCATGCCAGACTTGTTAGCTGACTGGTCAGTTCGTCGCTTGAAAGAAGCAGGCGCAGACTCAATCAAGTTTATGCTGTACTATGATGTTGATGAAGGCGAAGAAATCAACCGTAAGAAACAAGCTTTTGTTGAACGGATCGGTGACGAATGTGTTGCTGAAGACATGCCATTCTTCTTGGAATTAATGTCATACGATGCCAACATTGATGACACTAAGAGTGCTGAATATGCCAAGGTAAAACCTCACAAGGTTAACACAATGGTCGAAGAATTTGCTAAAGACCGTTACAATGTTGACGTTTTGAAGGTTGAAGTTCCAGTTAACATGGACTATGTTGAAGGCTACAATGGCGACAACGAAGTGATCTTCAGTAAAGACGAAGCATTGAACTTCTTCAAGGAACAAGACAAAGCAACTGCTGGCGTACCATTTATCTTCTTGAGTGCCGGTGTTTCTGCTGAACTCTTCCAAGAAACTTTGAAGTTTGCTCATGAAGCAGGTTCAACCTTTAATGGTGTTCTGTGTGGCCGTGCCACATGGCGTCATTCAATCGAACCATTTGCTAAAGATGGTGAAGAAGCAGGCCGTGAATGGATGCGGACAACTGGCCGCAAGAACATCGAAGACTTAAACGAAGTTCTTGCAGTTACAGCTACATCTTGGGAAAGCAAAGTTAAATAAACAGTGATCAGAGTAAGTCGGTGTGACCTAAAAAGGCCCACCGGCTTATTTTTTTCGATTTTTGTGGCTTAAAAAACACTTACTGGAAAAATATTTAGATTGGTCAACCAGGACAGACCAATTTTAGTTAAATACGTTAAGTAGGCTTGAGGACAAAGGAGCGAGTTCAGCAGGTCTACCCGAACCAATTGTTTTTAATTGTTTGACTATGTTTAATTCTGATAAAAAATCGCTTTTTTTGTAAAAAAACCGTTTACAAGTTCTGTGAAAACGGTTATACTAACTATGGATACGAAATGGATTGTTACTATTTAATTAGGCATGACCATAGGAATCGGAGGGAGCCCAGTTGGACTGCCGGCTGTTCTTGTGGTCTTTTTTGTTCCAAATGTACGAAGGGGGGTATTTTCTTGCTAGGAATCGTCCAAGTTTTAAATAACAATTGTGCGATTGTAGATTTAGGGAAAGGTCGACAGGCATTAGTCAAAGGCCGGGGGGTTGCTTACCAGAAAAGGAAAGGCGACTTACTTGATTCTGAAAGGATCGAAAAGGTCATGTACCTGGCGACCAAGGAGTCTCAACAAAATTTGGCATTCTTGTTAAAGGATATTCCAATTAATATTGTGACAACGACGTATGAAATAATTGATAATGCGAAAAGCAAGTATAGTTACCAATTGGCTGACTTTGTGTACGTCACATTAGCCGATCATATCAACGGAATGTATAAACACCTGCAAAATAACACTTATCAACGTACACCGGTGCCAGATATGCAAGAACAGTACCCAACGGAGTACCAGATTGCTGCCGATGGTTTGAAGATAATCAATGCGAATTTAAAGGTTTATTTTCCAAAAGATGAGATCAAGAGTGTCGCGCTTCACTTTATCAACGGCCGTAGTGATAGCGAAGAAAACTCATCTGGAAATGAAACGTCGCAAATTACTTCTGACTTAAATGCGCTAGTTCAAAGCATCTTGCAAAAAAATATGTTGCTAAGAAACGGTGCCAATCAGAATTTTTATGACAGACTAATGATCCACTTAGGTTATCTAGCGGAACGTTTGTCGCAGCATCAATCGAGTAATGAGCGAACCATTAGTAAGATCGAAGAAGAAATGAAAGTTTCTTACCCACAGTCTTACGCAATCGCTCATGAAATCTATACTGCAATTTGTCAGGAATTAGATGCTGATTTAGGTGTAAATGAAGAATTATATTTATTGATCCACATTCAACGGATCACAAATGAAGAAGAGAAGAAAGCCGAATAAACAGGCTTAAAAGAGTTTGAGAAAATTGGAGGAATTACTAATGGCTACAAAAAATGATATTTCAATGGTTGGATTCGCAATTGTTGCTTACGCTGGAGACGCAAAATCAGATTTGATCGAAGCTTTAAACCAAGCACGTGACAAGAACTTTGCTAAGGCACGTGAATTAGTTGAATCTGCTAACAAAAACATCGTTGAAGCCCATAACGAACAAACTGGCCTCTTGACTCAAGAAGCTGGCGGCGCAGATATGGACGTAACCTTTATCATGGTCCATGGCCAAGATACTTTGATGACAACAATGATGTTGAAAGATCAAGTTGAGTACTTTATTAACGAATATGAAAGATTAGCAAAAATCGAGGAACGCTTAGATAAGGCAGGTCTTTAATTTATGAGCTTACTAAATAGAGTAAAAAGTTTACCACAAGGTTTTATCTGGGGTGGTGCTACAGCTGCTTATCAGGTAGAAGGTAGTACTAAGGTTGCTGGCAAAGGCAAGACGATGTGGGACGATTACTTGAAAGCTCAAGGTCGTTTTTCACCCGATCCTGCGAGTGATTTTTACAACCGTTATCCTGAAGATTTAGCATTATCTAAGAAATATGGTTTGAATTCGATTCGTGTTTCCATTGCGTGGACACGGATCTTCCCGAACGGCACTGAACAAGAACCCAACCAAGAAGGGGTTGCTTATTATCATCGTTTGTTCAAGGAATGCTTGGACCAAGGGATTGAACCATATGTCAGCTTGCATCATTTTGATAGTCCGCAGACCTTGTTTGAAGATGGTGACTGGTTGAACCGCAAGAACAGCGATTACTTTGTTGCTTATGCAGAATTTTGTTTCAAAGAATTTACGGAAGTTAAGAACTGGTTCACGATCAATGAACTGATCTCGTTAGCTTACTCCCAGTATATTCAAGGAAACTTCCCGCCAAACCATCATTTCGATGTAACTAGCGGAATTCAGGCTCAACACAATGAATTAGTGGCACATGCCCGCGTTGTGAACTTGTACAAGAAGTTGGGCTTGCCTGGACGAATCGGTTTGATCCATGTGATCCAACCAATTTATCCAATCGATGATGCTCCAGAAAATATCCATGCTGCTAAGCTGCAAGATGCCTTTATGAATAAGTTCTTGTTAGATGGAACTTTCTTAGGGTATTACTCAGATGACACCATGGAATCCATCAATGAAATCTTGCGTTTAAATGATGCACATTTGGAAATTGAAGACGGCGACTTAGACATTCTAGCTGAAGCTGCCCCACAAAATGATTTCTTTGGGATGAACTATTACCAAAACCAATTCATTAAAGCTTACAAGGGCGAAAGTACTAACAGCTTTAATGGAACTGGTGATAAGGGGACTTCATCTTTCAAGTTCAAGGGTGTTGGTGAAGCCGTGAAAAAGGAAGGCGTTCCAACGACCGATTGGGACTGGAACATTTATCCAGAAGGTCTCTATGATTCCTTGAAACGTGTTGCAGCAGATTATCCGAACTGTAAGACGATTTATATTACTGAGAATGGTTTGGGCTTGAAAGAAGACCAACCAGCTGAAAATGAGATTTTAGCAGATGACAAACGGATCGACTACATTGACCAACATATCGAAGCCATTTTACGGGCTAGAGATGAAGGCGTTGATGTTCAAGGTTACTTCGTTTGGTCATTACAAGACCAGTTCTCGTGGGCAAATGGTTATAACAAGCGCTATGGCCTGTTCTTCATTGATTTTGCTACACAAAAGCGGTACATCAAGAAGAGTGCTCTCTGGTTTAAAGAATTAGCAGACACAATGAAGTAAAGCAATTGAAAGCGAGCCTTAGCTGGCTTTCATAGCTTTCTGCAGCAGGGATGTGTTGCAGAGTGCTATGAAGGTTAGCTGAGCATAAGCTTACTAAGCTTTACTTGAAATGCTTAAATCACTGTGGTCTGCCGCCGCTTGATTTAAATGTTTTGCTTAATATACATCCCCTTTTGGCGGATCGTTACTATTCAATTAGGCGTGACCGTAGTTGGGAAGGTGCTGGAGCTTAAGAAAATTTTTTTCTTAAGACAGTGCTTTTTCGGTTACGGTTTTTAATTTGGCTTTAAACTTTAAAAACAATATTTTAAAAGGAGTGAAGATCTTTGAACGGTATTATCAAAGCAATAGAAAAGCACCAATCGACGTTTGAAAAGATTTCTCGCAATATCTATTTGCAAGCGATCAAAGATGGCTTTTTAGCAGCAATGCCTGTCATCTTGTTCTCAAGTATTTTCCTGTTGTGTTCCTCATTACCGAGCGTCTTTGGCGTAGATCTACCAGCTGGTTTGAACGACTGGCTTAACAAAATTTATAACTTTACGATGGGGATCGTTGGTTTACTAGTTTCTGCCACAACAGCTCGTTGTTTAGCGGGTTCGATGAACAGAAGTAAAATGCCAGCGGGCAAGGCAATCAGTGAAGTTTCTGTCATGATCGCTGCAGTCTGTGGTTTCTTATTACTAGCTGTTACTCAACAAAAAGACGGTTCATTCATTACTGGTAACATGGGAACAAACGGGATTTTGTCATCATTTGTTTCTGCTTTCTTAACAGTTAATGTTTATCGTTTCTGTATCATCAAAGATATTACGATCCATATGCCAAAAGAAGTTCCTGGGACTATCGCACAGAACTTCCGTGATATCTTCGCATATTCATTCTCAGTTTTAGGTTGTGCACTTATTGATTTTCTATCTCGTCAGTTTGTTAAAGTACCATTTGCTGAAGTTATTGCTAAGTTATTCCAGCCAATCTTCAACGGCGCCGAATCATACCTTGGAATGGCCTTTATCTGGTTCTTAATTCCATTGTTCTGGTTCGTTGGGGTCCATGGTCCTTCAGTTGTTAAACCAGCGATCGAAGCACCCTTGTTTGGTAACACAACTTTGAACTTGGCCTTACAAAAAGCTGGAGAGCATCCTTCTCATGCTTTGACAGAAAACTTTGGTAACTTTGTTGGTGAACTTGGTGGGACAGGTGCTACATTTGTTGTTCCATTCATCTTTATGATTGCCATGCATTCTAAGCAGTTACGTGCTGTGGGTAAGGCTTCATTTATTCCGGTCATGTTTGCGGTCAACGAACCACTCTTGTTCGCTGCTCCAATGATCTTGAACCCATACATGTTTGTGCCATTCCTCTTAGCTCCAGTAGCTAACGTGTTAATTGGTAAAGCATTCATTCAATTCCTTGGAATGAACGGGTTTATGTACGTCTTGCCATGGGCGACACCAGGTCCAATTGGGACGTTCCTGGCCACCGGCTTCCAGCCAATTTCACTGCTGTTCGTCGTAGTCTTATTGGCAGTCGATGTTTTGATTTACTTCCCATTCTGTCGTGCATACGATAAAGAACTATGTGATCAAGAAGCTGCTAAAATGGCAGAAGAAGGTCTTGCAACAGCCGGGCCTGCAGTTGAAACAGCTACAGCAGCACCAGAAGTTGCCGTAACAGAAGAAGTTCCAGCAGAACCAGAAACAACTATTGAAAATGTTAACAAAGATTCTGACGATCCAACTCGAGTTTTAGTTCTGTGCGCAGGTGCCGGAACTAGTGAATTATTAGCGAATGCCTTGAAAGAAGGGGCAGAAGAATACAACGTTAATTTGACGGCCAGAGCGGGTGCCTATGGCTCTCACTATGACATTTTGCCAAACTTCGATGTTGTTGTTTTAGCACCACAGGTTAAGACTTACTATAATGATCTTAAGAAAGATACTGACAAACTTGGTATCAAGCTGATCAAGACCCAAGGTAAGCAATATATTGATTTAACTCGTGCTCCTAAAGAAGCAATCAACTTCGTGATGAGCCAGTTAAACGAAGACGACGCAGAAGCCTAATACAAACTAAGCTTCGTTAAGCGTAGCAAAAAGCCAGCAGTAAGTGTGAAAAATCACTCGCTGCTGGCTTTTTGTGGATGGAGCAGTTAGTCACTGCTTTCACGATAGTTAATTTTTGTGCCGATAATCAGGCGTTCTGGAACTGAGAGACTGCCTTGGTTAATAATTCGGAGAATCATTTCTACCCCACGTTTGGCCATTAACGGGAGGTCAACCTTGACGGAAGTTAGTGGTGGCTCGGCATTTTCGGCGAGAACGGAGTCGTTGAAACTAACCAAGGAAACTCGCTCTGGTACGGCTAAATTGTGCTCTTTTAAGAAGTCTAAGGCACCTAAGGCTAAGATGTCACTGGCGGCAAATAAAGCAGTCGGAAAGTCTGTTTGAAGCTCATGATAGGCTTCCTGAGTCGCAAGGTAGCCGGCTTGACGGGAAACTTCACTTGTTACAAAAACATGATCTGCCTGATATAAGTGCTTAGAGCGCAGGTAGTGACGGTAGTCGACCAGACGCCGGTCATAGATTTTTTCAGTATCATCACTGGTGCGTCCCTCTGCGATTAAAATCCCAATATTTTGACGGTCGTGGGCAATAAAATCTTGTAAGACGCGTTGAACACCGACCTCATTATCACTGGCAACACAGCTAATATCGTTTTCAAGTGAATTATCACCAATAATCACGAGTTTAGGATTAAGCAACTGGAGTTGTTGTCTTTGAGCGGTGCTAAAACGTCCAATGGCAATCACACCGACACAACGCCTGACGTTAGTCCAAGCAGAGTCGCCAAAAATACGGGTGATTTTATAACCAGCAGCCTCAATTTCTGCTTCAACGGCTAGGCGCAAGGTTTGGTAATAAGGATCGTTTTGTTCTTGTTGTTCGGTGACCCAGGTGACAACACCTAATGTAGCATTGCGTGATTTGCGTTTACTGGGCCGATAGTTTAACTCTGTTGCAATTTTTTCAACACGTTCGCGCGTGTCAGCGCCAACAGAGAGGGTACTATCATGATTTAGAATGCGCGAAACAGTGGTGATCGAAACCCCTGCTTTGGTGGCAATATCTTTTAAACTCACTGGCGTAGTCTCCTTTATAACAGAGTAGAGTGAAACAGTAGGTAAGTCTCGCTATTTGAGGTAGCCTGTCTCAGATAATCGGGTGTGAACCACCCTTCGAATAGTTGGATAAAGTCAGGTGAAATTTGCTTGCTCTGATAATTATTTTGAATAATTTTTCAAGTAAAGTCAAATAATCTTTAGTTACTAAGCTACTGCTAAAAGCTACTTGGCACACAATATGAAAGCGATTGTTTTCCGATAAAAGTTGTCCTATAATAGAACTACAGTTCGAAATAGTGAGTAGCTCTCATTGTCTCAAACTTAGCAGGCAGCGTGACGTACCACTCCTCAACAATTCTTGACTATGGAGGTGAAGGTCATGCGACTAAGGATCAGACTGGAGGCGGGGATATCAACCTAGCGTTGATTATTATCGCGGCTGGGCAATTTGTGATTGCAATTGCCAAAGCTTACGCGCTAATAAAAAAAGCTAACCATGATTATGATTAGCTTACCCTCTAGTCACCTTGACTGTGTTTGGAGTTAGCGAGTCGCATTCGCTAGCTCCTTTTCACATTTAATAATAGCTTTTTTTGAAAATAATTTCAAGCAAAACTATCGGATACTAAACACATGGTAGCTTAACTAAAACATGGCAGACAAGGGTGGATGAACACTACTTGCCTGCCATGTTTTGATTGGTTAGTAATTTTAAGGGAAAAGGATGAAGACTAGTTTAATTCGCGACTTTCAGTGAGTTCCTTGAACCAATAAGCACTCTTTTTGGGAAGTCGTTCTTGTGTTTCGAAGTCAACGAAGAACAAACCATACCGCTTGGAGTAACCGTTAGTCCAGGAGAACATATCTTGTAAGGACCAAACGAAGTAGCCTTTAACGTTAATTCCGTCTTCGATTGCACGTAAGACTGCTTGTAAGTGCAACTTGATGTAATCGATCCGTTTTTGGTCGTCTAAGACTTCACCATCAGCTGGACGATTTTCCTTGAGACCTAAGCCATTTTCAGTGATATAAATGTCGTTCACTAATGGGTAGTTAGTATGGATCCGTTCAAGTTGGTCGTAGAGCCCCTGGGGATTGATTGGCCAATCCCAGTCAGTCATTTCGATGCCATCTGGCACACCTGATTCACCGATCCCTTGGAGACGGGAGATCGAAGAACCTTTTTTACCAGTACCATTATGGATCGTTTCAGAAATACCATGATATTCCTTCATGTATTTACTGAAGTAATAGTTAACACCGACAAAATCTAGTTGTTGAGCGGCTTGTTTCAGTTCAGCTAGTTCACTATCTTTGATCTCGATAGTTTCTTGTGAATTAGCAGCTAAGATTTCGTTCATCAAATTTAAAGTTTCCTGGCTATATTCACCACCTAAAGTTCCATCTAGGAAGAGGCGGTTGTCTAAGGTGTCTTGCAGTTTAGCGGCATGGACATCACCAGGCTTAGTTGGGTCAAAAGGATAAACCGTCTGTAAGGCATGAACAACGCCGATTTGACCACTGATTTTTAAGGTTCTAAAGGCATTGACGACCCGGGCATGAGCAAGGTTTAAGTTATGCTCAGCTTGGAAAGTCTTGTTAAAGTGATACTTTTCGCCAGGAGGGAAGGTCCCGGTGGTGTATTGTTGGACAGCCATAGAAGTTGGTTCGTTAATGGTGATCCAATAGTTGATCTCACTGAATTCTTGGAAACAGAATTTGGCGTAGTCAACATATTTAGTAATATTTTCAGGATTTAGCCAGTCACCAGTTTGATGCAGGGCTTCTGGTGTGTCAAAGTGATGCAAGGTAACAAAGGGTTCGACCCCTTGTTTGAAGCATTCCGCAAACATTTGATGGTAATAATCTACCCCAGCTTGTTCCGGCTCGCCACTGCCAGTTGGGAAGATCCGTGCCCAAGCAATGGAGATCCGGATTGAATTCAAACCGAAGTCGCTGGAAAGCTGAATGTCTTCTGGGTAGCGATGGTAGAAGTCACAGGCTGGTTCTGGGTTAAAACGCCCTTGTTTCTTTAAGAAGGGTTCCCATAAAACCTCGCCTTTGTTGCCTTCTTTAACTGCGCCTTCTGTTTGAAAAGCTGCAGTGGCACCGCCAAAATAAAAGTCTGTTGGAAATTTCATCATGAATCTTCCTCCTAATAATTCTTTCTCTGGTTAATTAAACTGTTCTTCTTATGCTTGTGCTCTTTCTGCTAGATGTTCGCTGACAAAGGCGAGAGCTTTATCGCCGTCACGAGTTAATTCAATATATTGTTTACCAGTTGTAGAAACCATGGTTACTCCATACTTGTCAGTGATCTTCTTTAGATTATCTTTCATACTGTCCATTTGTGGTGCTAAGATCACTAGATCCATGTCTTGAATTAAGTCCATGTCTTGACCATAAGCACGTGCAGCAGCTGAAAGACTTAAATCTCTTTCTTTAGCTAATTTGTTAAGTGCGTTTGCCAAGATCCCACTAGTTCCGCCGCCCGCACATAAGACGAGGACAGTACTATTTTCAGGGATAGCATTGTTGCCAGTTTGTAAGTTGTGATCTGCATCAGCAGTTACTACGACACCGTCGTTAGCTGTAGCAGGTGTTTCATCACCATTTTGTTCGATCACTGCTTCTTTAGCAATTTCATCTTCTAGCAAGGTCTTATCGTAAGCCTTAAAGAATGGCCAGTAAACTAAGATGTCCAAGACGATGATCAAAGCAACGTAAACAAATGATAATGGTGCGAAACCAGTTGAAACAGGAATTCCGATAAAGCCAGGCAATGTCCATGGCATGGTGTACATAATTGAATTCATACCTAAAACTTCAACGAAGAACTTGAACATGCAGACGTTCACGATTGGTGTCAAAATGAATGGTACAAGGAACATTGGGTTCATGATAATTGGAGTACCAAACAAGATCGGTTCGTTAACTGAGAAAGTTCCTGGAATAAAGGAAGCTGACCCAACAGCTTTTAACTGTTTAGACTTAGCGAAGATCATAAAGATGTAAGCTAAGACCAAAGTTGAACCTGTCCCACCAAAGTTCATAACGTAATCCATAGTGTTCATGGCTAAAACGTGGGAAGCTTGGTGGCCATTCTGGTACATTTGTAAGTTGGCAGCAGTGTTGGCAATCATAATTGGTACAACGGCTGGTTGCACGATTGAAGGTCCTTGAACCCCACAGAACCAGAAGAAAGCCATGGCACCGGCGATGATCGATAAACCAAGATAAGATTCACTCGCACTAAAGAGTGGTGAAAGCAATTTAATGATAAATGCTGGTAAGTTAGTACCAGTAAATTGTCTGAAGGCTAAGTCAACGGCCCAGAAAATTGTGACGGTTGAAGCCATTGGAATCACATCTTTAAAAGTTTGGGCGATGTTTTGTGGGACCTGTGGCGGTAACTTGATCGTCACATTGTTTTTGATGCAGACATAGTAGATATTCGGAGTGATCAAGCCGACGATATAAGCGGCAATCAAACCTTGAGTACCCATATAGGTGAAATCAACGCCAGCTTTCAGTGGAACGATGGCCAGAATGATGAAGGAAATTTCTGCGGCCATGATAACTGAGATCGGGTTGATCTGGTTAGTCTTTGGCAAATTCAAATTTTTTGAATCTGTCAGGTTTTTAGCAGTTGTTCCCGTAACGAACAAGGCTAAGAGACCCATAGAATAATTATAGGCTGTCAGTAAATTATTGGTGACACTGTCAGGCCAATAAAAACCCCAGGCGTTTGGAACGTAAGCAATCATTAAGAAGATACTTGAAAACAAAATGATTGGCATTGCAGCGATAAATCCATCACGGATCGCTGCAATATATTGATTAGAAGCAATTTTTTCGAATAATGGTTTAAACTTTTCCATTTTCTTGGCAATTCCAGCACTCATAATATAAAACCCTCCTTGAGAATAAACAAAGCGAAGTGAATTAGACCAGCGGGAGTCTGCATTCACGGAGCCTAACTAAAAATAACAAAATAAATCATTTTAAAACAGAATGCGTTTTCATCTAACAACCTTATTATATTTTTTATTTAGTAAAAGTCAACTACTTTTTTACTTTATTTTACCCATAAAAGTTTGTTTTAACGGTGATTAAAAATTATTTTTATCAAAAAATAGTCAAGTATTTATTATAATTAGTTGTGTGAGATTAAACTAAATAGGATAGATATTATGTATGGTAGAACATTTTCGAACTTTTTAAAGAATTAGGATTTCACACAAAAAATTAGATAAACAGGTTGAGAAATCGCAAAAGGCACAGGAGTGAGTATAAGTAGAATTAAGTAAAAAGATACATATTAAAAATACTTGACAGATTGAAGTTTAGTTCTTCGTCTGTCAAGTATTTTTAATATGTTTAGTTTTGATAGTCATCTAAAAGCTTGACCATAGAGAAATCCTCCTTGTAAAATTTATTCTTAAAGTTTTGATATACTAATATATTATTATCATTGACTATAATGTAACCGCATTCCAGCGGGATGTCAAGTACTGTAGGAAATGAAATTATACATTCTGAAGGTTTTGTTAGGCTATATTTACGAAACAAAGAGATTTCTGCTCAGTGAGATTAGTCGTTTCTCTTTTCAAAAAGGAATATAATGTACTTGATAACGCTTTAAAAACAGTTAGATATCACTGTACGGATATCATTGTGTTGGCTAAATAGAGATTAGATGCTAAGGTAACAGTATAGTCAGTTTATTTTAAATTTAAGAAGTTAGGTGGTTAAAAAGATGGCAGTTATTTCCACAATGAAAGATCAAATTTATCAAATTATCTTAAATAGAATTATCGGAATGGAATATTTACCGGGTGAGAAGATTTCAGAAAAAGAATTAGTTGAAGAATTGGAAGTAGGTAGGACCCCAATTAGAGAAGCACTTTTGCAACTTAGGCAAGAAGGCTTAATTAATGCTATTCCACAGTCTGGTACCTATATTTCAAAAATTAACTTACAGTTGGCCAAAGATGCCAGATTTGTCAGAGAGAGTATAGAAATGCGAGTGGTCAAAGAAGCGATTGATAAGTTAACGACTTATGACTATGTAATGCTGCAACAGATCATTGATAGACAAGGATTAATAGAAAAAGGGACCAATAAGAATCTGGAATTTTTTAAAGAGGATGAGGCATTTCATCATTACTTTTATAGTATTACAGATCATGAACAAGTTTGGATATGGTTGCAGTCTGTTAATATGCATCTGAATAGGTTCCGTTTTTTACGTTTGCAAAGTAAAAATCTGTCATGGAACTCACTAATCGATGAGCATAGACAATTATTAGAGTCTATTAAAAATAAAGATGCAGAAAAATCAGTAGATTGGGTCAAAGAACATCTACACAGAATGCTAGATGAGGAACCAACCTTATTACAGGCTTTTCCAGAATATTTTGAATAAAAGAATTATAACCCCCTTACTATAAAAAATGGTGAGGGGGGTTTGTTGTTAGAAGAAAATTAACAATGTTACTCGTCTTTGTGAAAAAAATTCAAAAAAGTGAAAAATAGCAGATTTTACTAAATGATTACTAAAAAATAAAAAACTTGTGATTGACTAGGCTTTGTTTTTAGTATATTATGTAAACGATTCATATACTAGTATATCAATTTTTAAAAAATAAAAAGTTTTAGAGGAAATCTCGCATATTTTTTTAAGATTTTTAGGTAGCGCTTTATCTTGAAAAGTGAATTTTTTCTTAAGAACAAGGTATTTGATTTTTTTACGAAACTGGAGGGATCAGAGTGGTTGAAAATTTTTTGATAAATGTAAATACAAAAGTTCATACAGATTTTACAAATGATGTTTTACGTAAGGCGGCTGAAATTTTACAAAGAGATATTCTGAAGAAAGTTACAGGTCAAGGCCCCGATAACGGCATTACTTTAAAATTGAATAATGATGATGACGGTAAAGACGAGTCATTTATAGTTACTCTTTTAGATGAGCTACACGTAGAAATTCAAGCAAATTCAGTACTTGGACTGATGTATGGCGCATTATCCGTTTCACGAGAAGTTTTACACATAGATAATTTTTGGTTTTGGCTTGATCAACAGATTGGCAAGGTTGATAGCATTACTTGGAATGATTTTAAAAAGGTTCGAATGCCGGAGTTCCATGTTAAGTACCGTGGTTGGTTTATTAATGATGAAGTGTTAATCAATGACTGGAAATACAATGAATCAAATGAGTATGTTTGGGAAATGATTTTTGAAACATTGCTACGTTGTGGTGGAAACATTGTTATTCCCGGAACAGATACAAATGCTCATACACATAGAGGATTAGCGGATAAGTTTGGTTTAATGATTGCTCATCACCATGCAGAACCTCTTGGAGCAGAAATGTTTTCACGTGTTTATCCGGAATTAAAGGCTTCTTATTTGCTTCATCCGGATTTGTTTAAAAAACTTTGGCAAGATAGCATTGATGAACAAAAGGATATGCATGTTCTTTGGAATTTAGGCTTTCGTGGCCAGGGTGATAGACCTTTCTGGGCGGATGATGACCATGAATATACTCAACAGGATAAAGCTGACGTCATTAATTCTGTATTACGAATACAATACGATATGGTTAAGAGAGTTGATCCAGAAGCAATGTGTTCAATGAATATATATGGGGAATTACCAGCTCTGTATAATGAGGGATTACTTGATATTCCTGAAGATGTTGTTCAAATCTGGGCAGATAATGGATACGGTAAAATGCTGTCACGTCGTCAAGGAATTGAGGATCCGCGAACTGAAGTATTGCAGAATGGTGATTCCAAATTGAAGCAAGGAATATATTATCATGTTGCTTTCCATGACTTACAAGCTTCAAATTTCTTAACTTTGTTGCAAATTGATCCACATGCAGTTGCTGAGGAAATTCAAAAGGTTCGCCAAGCCACGTTAGACGATTTGGTAATGGTGAATACAGGTAGTATTAAACCTCATATTTTTTATTTAAGATTACTAGCTGAATCTTGGAGAAGTGATTTTGAAGTTAAATCAAGTCTTGATTATATTAATCAGTATGTTGAAACATACTATGGTTCGTATCAAAAAGAAATAGCACAAGTATATCACAATTATTTTGAAGCTACTTTTAACTATAGAAGCTTTGTTGATCAGAAAGCTGGAGACGAGTTTTATATGTATGTGCTACGTAAGTTTGTTACTACTTGGCTAGCTAATAGGGATAAAATGCCTGAAATGGAATGGGTTACTGATAGTACTAGTTTGGAGGACCAAGCTAGAGATATTGTTAATTTATTGGTTAATAACGTTAAGCCTCTTGAAAAATTAAATTTAGAAGCTGATGAGGTTTTGGCTAAATTACCAGAGGAAGATGCGAAGAGATTTTATAATGATATCTGGAATAGTTGTAGTATTCATGGTCATTCGATTAAAGCTTTGAAGGAAACTTTTGACGCATATGACAAATGTAAAACTAATGATTTTCTGGGTGCGTTCTTAATGATTGATGATGCTAAAAAAGAATTAGAAAAGGTGATTGCTGCTTGGAATAATAATCCGGCTGAGAAATGGCGTGACTTTTATGATAATGATTGTTATACGAACATTTCCCTTTCAGTTCAGACTTTAGCAACTTTACAAAATGTACTTAGAATGGTTGGAGATGGTCCAGATGAGGACCAGTGGGAACGAGAATATTTAATGCAAGCCAGTGATGCTAAAGTCATGTTGCTATCAAATCTGCACAAAGCATATACAGATGATGAATTCTCAAGAAAGATAAGAGCAAAAGGATTTAAGTAGTTATGTAATATTATTTCAGTAAAGGAGCAACTTATGATGATGGATACAAATGATACTGGATCTGAGCGTGATAACGAATTTCAAGCTACAAATTTACACGATGGTTGGGACGAATATCAATCAAAGAAAATTTACCAACCTAGAAAAATAGGAGTGTTTAGATCACTTGGATTTGGAGTTTTTTCTTTTTTTAGTATTTCAATGCAGGGGTTAGTTGGAGCCTGGTTGCTATTCTTTTACACCACATTTTGTGGGTTAAGCGCAGGACAAGGGGCAACGATATTTTTAATTGGTCGTGTTGCTGATGCAATTGCTTCATTATTTATGGGTAACATGTCTGACAACATTTATAAATATAAGCTAGGTAGAATATTTGGTAGACGACATATTTTTATTTTGGCGGCTGCACCTGCAGTATTGTTTGCAATTACTCTGTGGGTCACAGGCATGAATTATTGGTACTACTTGATTACTTATTTAATTACCACGGTTCTTATGTCAGTTTTACAGATTCCTTGGGAAACATTGCCTAACGAAATGACAAAAGACTACAATTCACGCACTTTACTTTCTACTACAAGAATGGTAATTGCAGGTTTAGGTAATATGTTAGCTCAATTTGTACCTGCGCAATTGTTTAAATTTTATCCTCAAACGTCACCAATGCCATATCTGATCATGCAAGTTATGTTTTCTGTTGTAACATTTGTTTTAATCTTGGTTACTTACCATACAACCTGGGACATTTCGTGACAAAAGCAGAGGCTAAAAAATTAGAGGAAGAAGCTCTATTAGAAAATAATGGTAAAAGAAGTTCACTGAAATCACAATTAAAAAATTATTTTTCGACGTTTAAAATTAAAACCTTTAGAACTCATATGGGAATTTATTTGAGCTCATATTTTGGAACAATTTTGTTTTCAACAGTATTTGTGTATTATATTGTCTTTGCTTTAGGAAAAACGACAAGTGTTTCAGGCTTCCTACAATCTTTGAGTATCGTTTCTGTTCCAGTAACGATTATAGCTGGATGGTTAGTAACTAAGATTTCACCACGAACATTGTATGTTTTAGGTTACTCAATGATTTTGGTAAGTTGTGTTGACTGGGCTTTTGTTGCCTTGGTTAAGCCTAGTGCAATAATGGTATGGTTAACTGTTGGGATGATATTCTATGAAGTTGGCTTGTATATTTTGTATTTTCTACCATGGAACGTCTTTCCTTTTATTCCCGATGTGGATACATTAGTAACTGGTAAAAATCGTTCAGGATTATTTGCTTCGGTAATGGTCTTTATTAACCAAATTAGTCAAGGACTTGCTTCCGTAGTTGCAGGATATCTGCTTGATTTTGCTCACTTTAAGCAATCAGCAGGTGGAGCTGTAGCTCAACCTGATAGTGCGATCCATATGATTATTTTTATTGTTTCTGGTGGTGTGGGTATTATGATGTTACTTGCAATTTATTTTGCTTGTCACTTCCACTTGAGTAAAAAGACCATGGGCGTTTTGACAGAAGAGTTAAATCGCTTACAGAACGGTGGGAAGATGAGCGATGCTAACCCTGAGACAAAGAAAACTTGTGAACTATTAACAGGCGTTGATTATGATTCAATTGATTTTTGGAAAAAGAATGATGGAAAACCATTAGGTGCAGAGATTACTCAAAACTAAATATGGATTAATCATAGGAAAAAGTGATTCTAATTAGAATTAGTAGGCTTGTAAATAGTATAAAGTAAGTGGTTAAAAGTAATTACTATGATTATTTTTGACCACTTATTTGTTAGTAACGGTTAGGTGAAGAAAGGAGTAACAAAATGACTTTACTAAATAGAAACTTTTTATTAACTAATGACCCTGCAAAGAAGTTGTTTCATGAATTTACTGATAAGATGCCGATCATCGACTTTCATTGTCATTTAAGTCCACAGGAAATTTATGAGAATAAAAATTATCCTAATTTGACTAGAATTTGGATCAATGATGGTAGTATTGGTGATCATTATAAGTGGCGCTTGATGCGTGCTAATGGCGTTCCTGAAGACCTGATCACGGGTGATGGTGATGATTATCAAAAGATGGTTGCTTGGTCTAAAACAATTGAAAAAGCAATTGGTAATCCTTTGTATGAATGGACACACTTGGAATTACAACGTTTCTTTGGAATAACAGAAACATTTAGTAGTAAAAGTGTCAAAGAAATCTGGGATAAAGCAAATGAAATGCTGGCAACCGATGATTTTAAGCCACGTAGTTTGATTAAGAATTCTAATGTAAAAGTTGTTTGCACGACTGATGATCCAGCTTCTGATTTACATTATCACGAGCTATTAGCACAGGAAGAACAAGAAAACGGTTTTCAAGTTTTACCAGCAATGCGTCCAGACAAGGCTTTTGCACTTGAAGAAGAAACCTATGGTAGTTACTTAAAAGAACTTGGTTCAGCAGCTAATGTTGATATCGTCGATTTTGATAGCTTAGTTGTAGCATTTGAACAAAGATTTAAATTCTTCAAGGAACATGGTGGTCGTTTATCTGATCACGGGTTAAATACCTTCCATTTTGTCAAAACTGATGCTATTGAATTGAACCAAATTGTTTCTAAAGCAATCGCTAACAAAGAATTAACGCAACGCGAAGTTGATGCTTATAGTACAGGTTTGGTCGAGGCCTTGATGAAACTTAACAAGAAATTTAATTGGACAATGCAGTATCATATCAATGCTATTCGCAATGCTAATAAGCCAATGCTTGCTAAAGTTGGAGCCGATGCAGGATTTGATTCGATGGGAACCCAACCTGATATAGCTGGACAAATAATGAGTCTACTGACAGATGCACAAAATGACGACATTATTCCAAAGACAATCTTGTATTCTTTGAATCCTAATGACTGGATGCAATTGGCAACTGGGATGGGTGATTTTTACCAAGGTAGCGTTCAAAAAATGCAATTAGGCTGTGGCTGGTGGTTTAATGACACGAGAGAAGGCATGATTAATCAGTTGACTACAATGGCACAACAAAGTCTTTTAGCAAACTTTGTTGGAATGCTGACAGATTCACGTAGTTTCTTGTCTTATCCACGTCATGAGTATTTCCGGAGAGTACTATGTAACTTAATTGGCGAATGGGTAGAACGCGGGCAAGTTCCAGAAGATTATGAGTTTCTTGGTCAAATTGTAGAGGATATTTCCTACAATAATGCAAAAAACTATTTTGGATTTTTAAAGTGATAGTATTTATTGTTGTGGTCAAGTAATCATTGCATTAATACTGTAAGTAGTATGTAAGAACACTAAATTAAAATAAGGCTTAGCCATAATGAGACCTATTTTCGGTATTTAACCGGAGATGGGTCTTTTGTTTTGTCTACGTTTAAAAAGTGGGTAAATGATACTAATGAAGTGTGTTTATGACATTGCGAAAGCCCTTACTTAACACTTAAAATAACAAGTGAGATAAAGTAATCGTTTACAAAAAAGTAAACGGTGAGATTTAAGGGGATGAGAGAATGTCAAAGACATACGTTGCGGTAGATATCGGTGCTTCCAGTGGACGACTGATGTTGGGCTATTCAACAGAAGGCAAACTACAGTTAAAAGAAGTCCATCGCTTCAAAAATGGTTTTGCTAAAAAAGAGGGCTATGATTGTTGGGATATTGACCACATCTTACAAGAGATTTTTACAGGACTTGAAAAAGTCAAAAAATTAGGTTTCCAAGATGTTGTACTAGGTATTGATACCTGTGCAGTTGACTATGTCTTAGTTGGTAAAGATGGTCAGCGTTTGAAGGATCCAGTTTCATATCGTGATGCACGGACGAAGGATTCAATAGCTAAGTTAACATCTGATTTATCCAAAGATTACATTTATGAAAAAACGGGGATCCAATTTTTGGATTTCAACACATTGTATCAGTTGTTTGAAGAAGATAAAGATTTATTGGCGAAAACAGACAAAATTTTGATGATTCCAGATTATATTGGGTATGTTTTGACTGGAAAGGCAGTGACAGAAGTTACTAACGCATCAACCACCCAGATGTTAAGTCTGCGTGAAGGCCTGTTTGACCAGCATTTGTTAGATAAGGTCAATGTAACCCATGACCAGTTTCCAAAGCTTGTTGATCCTGGTACCAATTTGGGAGCAGTGAGTGATCAATGGTATGAAAAATATGATTTACCAAGAAAAGTGAATGTAATTACGGTGGCAACACATGATACAGCTTCAGCTGTTGTTGGAACTCCTGCTACTGGCCAACGTTGGGCTTACTTGAGCTCAGGAACTTGGTCATTGATTGGAACGGAGCTAAACGTTCCAGAAAATGGTGAGAAAGCTTTTAAACATAATTATACCAATGAATGGGGTGCATATGGCACCTATCGTTTCTTGAAAAATATTATGGGACTATGGATCATTCAAAATGTTAAAGAAGAGTTGGATGATGACTATAGTTTTGCCGAGCTAGCAGAACTTGCAAGCCATGAGGAACCGTTCCAGCAATTGATCGATGTCAATGATGATCGTTTCCAAAATCCAGCTAATATGATTCAAGAAATTCAGGCGTATTGCCAGGAAACAAACCAAGAGATTCCACAGACACCTGGAGAAATCGCAATGGCCGTTTATTCTAATTTGTCCCTATACTATGCCAATGAACTGGCAGTGTTAGGGGATATTCTAGGCTATAAGATCGACGATTTGAATATTGTTGGCGGTGGTTCAAACGTTGCTTTGATGAATCAATTAACGGCAACAATCGCTGGAGTAAATGTCTACGCAGGACCTTCAGAAGCGACAGCAATTGGTAATATCATTGTCCAAATGATTGCTCAGGGAGATATTTTGAATGTTTACTTGGCTAGAAGAATCATTGCTGATTCATTCCCAATTAAAAAGTACACTCCAGGACAAGAACCATTCGCGGCTAAATTAACTGAGTATCAGGATTTTTTAAAGAAAACTAAGGAAAAAACTGTTGAAGGAGGAATGTTAGCATGACAGTTAGACTAGCACAACTGATGCATGTTTATCCGGATCAATATGATGAATACGAACGGCGTCATAATAACTTGTTCCCAGAGATGCGCCAGGCTTTGAAAGATGCAGGTGCACATAATTATTCGATTTATTTGGACAAAAAAACTGGTAATTTATTTGCCTATCTCGAAGTAGATGACTTGGAAAAGTACAACCAAATTTCTGAAATGGATGCTTGTAAAAAATGGTAGGCATACATGGAACCAATTATGGATACTAACCCGGATCAAAGTCCAGTTGCAATTGATTTGCACGAAGTATTTCACTTAGATTAAAAATTCAAGGAGATGTTTTTGTATTATGGTTAAATCTGAAACAGTTGAAAAAGCATATGAAGCAGCTAAAGAACGTTACGCTGAATTAGGTGTTGATACAGAACAAGCAATGGAACAATTAAAGAAAGTTAAACTTTCAGTTCATTGCTGGCAAGGAGACGATATTCATGGTTTCGTTAATCCTGAAGCTGAATTAACTGGTGGAATTGGTGTTAGTGGTGATTATCCTGGGATGGCTCGGATACCTGATGAATTAACAGGTGATTTGCATGAAGCTTTGTCATTGATTCCTGGTAGCCATAAAGTTGCTTTGCATACATTGTATGCTGTAACTAACAAGAAGAAGGACTTCGATGAAATTGGACCAGAAGACTTCAAATATTGGGTTGACTGGGCTAAACAAGAAGGCATTGGTTTGGATATGAACCCAACTTTCTTCTCACATCCGAAGCTCAAACAAAACTTTACCTTGGCTAGTCCAGAAAAAGATATTCGTGATTTCTGGGTTCGTGTGGGTAAACAATCACGTGCAATTGCCAACTACTTTGGTGAAGAATTAGGCCAACAGTCAGTCAATAACTTTTGGATGCCAGATGGCTTTAAAGACAATCCAATTGATAAATTGACACCTCGTTTGCGGATGATCGATGCTTTGGACGAAATCATCAATGATGGCGAATATGACGAAAAGAACACGATTGAAGCTTTTGAAGGTAAGTTATTTGGAACCGGAGTAGAATCCTACACAGTTGGTTCCCATGAATTTTATGATAACTATGCTTTAACACGTAACAAGTTATGGACAATTGATGCTGGGCACTTCCATCCAACAGAGGATGTTTCTGACAAATTTACAGCCTTCTTACCATTTGGTGGTAAAGGTTTGATGTTACACGTTTCTCGTCCAGTTCGTTGGGATAGTGATCACGTTGTTATTTTTGACGAAGCATTGCAACGAATCACTCGTTCATTGGTTCGTGACAATCTCTTAGACAAGACTAATATTGGACTAGATTTCTTCGATGCAACAATCAACCGGACATCTGCTTGGGTCGTTGGGGCTCGTGCAACGCAAAAGGCCTTATTACAAGCAATGTTGGCACCAATTGATGATTTGAAAGAAGCCGAATTACACTATGACTTTACTAAACGTTTGGCAGTTACTGAAGAATTGAAATCATATCCATTTGGTGCTGTTTGGGATGAATTCTGTCTTAGAAATGATGTACCAGTTGGTACTGATTGGTTAGGCAACATTCGTCAATACGAAAAAGACGTGCAATTTAAGCGAATTTAAGTCATAGATTATCCTGAAAATTTATAGGAGGAACAGAGAATATGAGTAGTTTCAAAGATTCAAAGTATGTTAAAAAGGTTTGCAGTATTACACAGGCATCATATCAGCATGGCTGGGATGAACGAAACGGCGGCAACGTTTCTCTTCGATTAACCGATGAAGATTTAACTGACTTCGACGATATTTCAGAAGTTAAGCGCACCATTGATTTAGGTTTTGATGCGTCAACATTAGCTGGCAACTATTTCTTGGTTACAGCAACTGGCCGGTATTTTAGAAATGTGATTTCACAACCAGAACTTGATTTAGGTTTAGTTAAAATCAAGGAAGACGGTCAACACGCTGACTTGTTGTGGGGCTACGAAGATGGTGCAGCACCAACTTCAGAATTTCCTAGCCACTTAATGTCTCATATTGAACGTCTAAAAGTGGACGCTAATCAAAGAGTTGTAATGCATTGTCATCCAACCAACGTGATTGCATTGTCATTCACGCAGGATTTAGATGAACGCAGCATTACTCGCTTATTGTGGAAGATGCAAGCTGAATCATTGGTTGTGTTCCCTGAAGGAATTGGTATCATTCCTTACATGACTCCAGGTACGAATGAAATTGGACAAGCAACTTCTGAAAAAATGGCAGATTTCAGAACTGTGATCTGGCCACATCACGGAATCTTTGGCACTGGTGATGATTTGGATGAAGCATTTGGATTGATTGAAACAGTTGAAAAGCAGCGACGATTTATTCACAAATTTGTGCCCAGGGTGGAAAAATTAAACAAGAAATTACTGATGAACAGTTACGTGAATTGGCTAAGGCATTTGGTGTAACAGCTAATCCGAAGTATTTACCTGAAACGGTTGTACGTTAAGTTTTGACAACAAAAGCGGTGATGCAGGAAATGCATGATCGCTTTTTGTTTAGGAAGGAGAAAATCATGCAGACAGAAAAAGAAAAATTTTTAGCTGGTAAGCCGTATTATATTATGGATTCACAGTTAGCTGCCGATGAAACAAACGCACGGAGATTGTGTAAGCAAATTAATGAACTAGATGATCAACAAGTCTTGGAAAAAGATTGTTTAGTTAGAAAACTGTTTGGTTCTGTCGGTAAAAGTCCTTACGTCCAACCTAATTTCCGGTGCGATTTTGGCTATAACATTCATGTTGGCGATTATTTTCTGTGCAATTATGATTGTGTGATCCTAGATATTGCGCCAGTCACGATTGGGAATCATTGTTTTATGGGACCTAAAGCACAGATTTATGCAGCTGATCACCCACTTGATCCAGTTTTACGGGGCAACTTCATTGGAACTAGTCAGCCAGTCATGATTGGAGATAATGTTTGGCTAGGTGCCAGCTCTGTTGTTTTACCGGGGGTTACACTGGGGAACAACGTGGTAGTTGGTGCTAACTCTACTGTGACTGAATCTTTTGGAGACGACGTCATTATCGCTGGATCTCCAGCAAGAGTGATAGGAAAACGACCAGCCACAGGCTATGAGACTGGGCAAATTGTAGCTAATCATCTTTTTAGCGACTAAGTCAATACTTCAAGGGAGAGAGTGTAAATGGCGGTTTTTGGACAGGTAATGTTACCAGTTTTGCTCATCTTTTTAGTAGGATTTATTTTCCAGAAAATCTTTACTTTGGAAATCAAGCCACTGTCGACACTGGCGCTTTACTTGTTATTGCCGTTTCTAGTCTTTAAAACTTTTTATGAAGCACGACTTAATCAGGGCTTTTTAAATGTTATTTGGGCCTCACTACTGATTATGCTAGGGTTACTGGTATTGGGAATAGCGATTGGTAAAGTGTTTAAATTTGACCGGCAAAAGCTATGTAGTTTTTTGTTAGCAACAGTTTTTCCAAATAGTGGTAACTATGGTCTGCCAATCATTATGTTTGCTTTTGGTCAGAAAAGTGTTGACTATGCGATGGCAATTATGGTTTTCCATAACATCTTAATGGGCGTGGTAGGTGTTTACATTGCAGCTGCGGCAAATCAGAGCGGTAAGCATGGACTTAAAGCAGCGGGAATGGCGATTTTGAAACAGCCGATGAATTATGTGATCTTGCCGGCAATTTGGTTGAATTATTATCAAATTAAAGTCCCCGTTAATTTGATGAAGAGTGTGGGCATGATTGGCAATATCACGATTCCTTTGATTATGTTGTTTTTAGGGATGCAACTAGCCGGTGTAACGGTCAAAAATGTGTCGTTTAGTGATGTTAGTGTGGCACTGGTTGTTCGTTTGCTAGTGTCTCCATTGTTAGCGTACGGGATTTGTTTGATGTTTGGCTTGAGTCCAATTATCACAGCGGTGATTGTGGTTATGTCAGCAATGCCTGGCGCTGCTAATACAACAATGTATGCTATTCAATATGATGCACAACCTGATTTTGTGGCAACATGTACCTTAATTAGTACTCTGTGCAGTGTGGTTACACTGACAGTCTTACTGAATATATTTTAGTAAAAAAAGGCGGTAAATTCTGTTCCGGAAATTTTTTAATTGACCTTACTCATTTTGAATAGGTTCAGCATCAATTAGCATTAATCCAAGTTTGTTTGAAATTGTTTCTTTGTCCATTATTCAGGAAAATATTTTTTTATAATGTCGATATTTTTTCCTTTTTTTAAGAGTTTTAAACCTCCGTAATGCCTAATGTGATAGCGTTTTCTTAGATCCTATAAATATTACTTATACCGATGTTAATTCGGATTAAGTTGTTAAACATATAAAACCAGGATAAACTAAAAATCGTTGAAAGCGTTAACAACAGTATCCGTTCAAATCAAAAATAATGGAGGCAATACAGATGGCTGATAAGAAACAAGAAATTTTAAAGGAATTGTATCCTGAAGATATTTACTCATATGCAAGCAAGTTGACTTTAGGTGAAGCTGAAGTTTTGCAACAAACACGTCAAATTATTGAAAAAGAATTACGACCAGTGATCAATGAGTATTGGGAAAAAGCAGAATTTCCGTTTGAACAATTTTATAAATTAGCTGATGCTGGTATTATGAATAACCCTAAGTTATTTGAGGGTAGAGAAAATGCACAAAAACCAAGAGAGATCTACAATGCATTCCTCTATTATGAATTAGCACGTTTTGATTCTTCTGTTGCTACGTTCTATACTGTTCATGGTGGTCTTGGTTACAACACGATTCTTTTAGGTGGAGATGAACGCCAAGTAAAAGAATTTGCACCAAAAGTTGCTAACTTTGAATGGCAAACATGTTTTGCACTGACTGAACCAGACCACGGTTCAGATGTTGCTGGCGGTTTAGCTACAACTGCTAAGCGTGAAGGAGATCATTGGGTTTTGAATGGGGAAAAACGTTGGATCGGTGGAGCAGATACCGCTGATATTATCCCTGTCTTTGCCCGTGACGTTGAAGATCACAAAATCAAATGTTTTGTTGTTCGTAAAGGGGCTAAAGGTTACAATGCAGTTCCTGTTCCACGTAAAGTATCATTGCGTGCAATACAAAATGCACATATTACGCTTGAAGATGTTGTAGTTCCTGAAGAGGATCGATTACAAAACATTAACGGATTTAAAGATGTGGCCAATATTTTGATTCATACTCGCGCTGATGTTGCTCATATTGCAACAGGTATGACAGGTGGGGCTTATGCAGCTACTGTTAAAGTTGCTAAAGAAAGAGATCAATTTGGTAAGAAAGTTGGACATTTCCAGATTACACAAGAAAAATTGGCACGGATGTTGGCTAATGTTACTTCAGCACTTTCATTCTCAGTACGTATCTCAGAATTGATGGATGAGGGACAATATGAAATGGTTAATTCAGCTTTAGCTAAAATGAATAATGCTTTGGTAATGAGAGATACAGTCGCTTTGGGTCGTGGCATTGTTGGTGGTAATGGTATTACTTTGGATACTGATATTGGTCGTTTCTTTGCTGATGCAGAAGCAATTTATACTTATGAAGGAACTCATGAAGTTAATGCTTTGATTGTTGGTCGTGAAATTGTAGGTAAAGGTGCATTTGTTTAAGCTTAACGAACATAAGCATGTATATTAACTAGAATAATGTTCATATAAAAAGGATCTGAAAATTTCAGGTCCTTTTTTCTATGTTTAAATTTTAGAGTGGCTGGTAAAAATGGTCGATAATATCATTGAAGACGTAGTTTTCGATTGCGCTATATTTGTTTTTTATCGGTCTGCAAAGGTGAAAGTTAAACGGAATATAATTTTTGAATTTTTTACAGGAAAAATAATCTTTATCAATATATTTTTCTACAGGTCGTGGAATAATAGATACGACATCTGTTGCTTTAGTTATATCAATTAAATAATCCCATGAAGATGAAGTGAAAGTTATTTGATTTTTTAAATTATTTGCCGCTAATTCATCTTCCAGTAAAGAATAGGTCATGAAATCCTTATTGAATGTTCCAAGTGGATATTTTTTAAGATCTTTCCAGCTTATTACGTCTTTTTGAGCAAGAGGATGATTTTTATCCATAAAAGCTGACATTTCATCAATTTGTATGACATGTTGTTCATAATTTTTAGTGTCTAAGTTAGTTGGTTCAATTAAGATGGCAATGTCAATTTCATCATTGATTAACTTTCGACGTATCCCATTACTTCCTCCTTCAGTGATTTCTAACTGGGCCTCTGGTCTTTTTTTTAGCAATGTTGGAAAAAATTTAGAAAAATAGACGCGGAGGATTAAGGAAGGGATACCTATTCTGATAGTTCCTTTTTGTTTTAAGGATTCGATTCGAACCATTTCTTCCATCTTTTCATATTGAGCGATGATTCTTAAACCGTATTCATAAATTTTTTCACCAGCACGAGTGAGGGAAGATAAACGTCCTTTTTTCCTATGAAATAAAAGAATATCGTTATCATATTCAAAATTGGAAATAAATTGGCTGAGAGCAGATTGACTAATATGGATTTTTTTAGAAGCAAGCGATAAATTATAATCGCATTCAACTATGTTTATAAAATAACCTAATTGGATAATGTCCATGTTGTTGCCTCCTGTTTTAATAATATAGTTTTATTTTAGCTTATTTTTGTTTTTTTTCATAACTCGTATTAGAGATATGAAGCATATTTTCTTTAAAAATATCATAATTTCAGAAGCCTATAAGTTTTTCTAATACCTCCAATAAGTTGTTATAACGGCAAAGAGAGCGATTTCTGTTTATTTCCTGAGTAAAAGTTAGTAAAATAAAAGCGTGTTAAGTTAACGCTTACTTTTAAACATTTTTGAACGGATGCTATAAATATAGTGATTAACTTAGGAGGAAATATTTTGACAGAAGTTGTAATTGTTTCTGCTTTAAGATCTGCAGTTGGTAAATTTGGAGGAGCATTTAAAAATGTATCAGCAGTAGATTTAGGAGCAAAAGTTCTTAAAGAATCGTATGAAAGATTAAATTTGGACCCGAAAGAATTTGATGAAGTTATCTTAGGAAATGTTTTGAGTGGCGGGTTAGGACAAAATGTTGCTCGTCAGATTTCAATGCATGCAGGATTGCCTAAAGAAGTCCCAGCATTTTCAGTTAACCAAGTTTGTGGATCTGGTGCTAAAACAGTCATGTTAGGTGTCCAGTCTATCATGGCCGGAGATAATGAAGTAGTGGCCGTTGGTGGTGCAGAAAATATGAGCCAATCACCATATGTTTTGAGAGATTATCGGTGGGGTGGCCGAATGGGTCATGGTGAAACAATCGATACATTGATCAATGATGGGTTATCAGATGCTTTTTACAAATACCACATGGGGATCACAGCAGAAAATATTTCTGAGAAATTTGGAATTTCACGTGAAACACAAGATGAATTTGCATGTCAAAGCCAACATCGAGCAGAAGCAGCGATCAAAGCAGGAAAATTTAAAGATGAAATTGTTCCAATCAGTGTACCACAGCGTAAGGGCGACGATTTGATAGTTGACCAGGATGAAGGTCCAAGATTCGGTCAAACAATGGAATCCTTACAAAAATTACGGCCAGCATTTAAAAAAGATGGTGGGACTGTGACAGCTGGTAATTCATCCGGCATTAACGATGCTGCTGCCATTCTGATTTTGATGTCAAAAGAAAAGGCTGAGAAACTAGGATTAAAACCTCTTGCGACGGTTGCATCATATGCGACTGCTGGTGTTGATCCTAGAATTATGGGTACAGGTCCAATTCCAGCAACGAGAAAGGCTTTAAAGAAAGCTAATTTGACAGTTGCTGATTTAGACTTAATTGAATCAAACGAAGCATTTGCAGCTGAAGCTGTTTGTGTTAATCAAGAATTAGGGTTGAATACAGATATTGTTAATGTTAATGGTGGTGCGATCGCATTAGGACATCCAATTGGTGCTAGTGGTGCAAGAATCATTGTTACTTTACTTCATGAAATGGAAAAAAGAAATGTTAAGACTGGTCTAGCAACGCTATGCATTGGTGGTGGACAAGGAAACTCAATCATTGTCAAACGCTAATTTAATGATTTTAACCCATCACTATGTGGAAAGGTACCTATAAAATGAAAACTTTTGATGAATTATTTGATACTAAGAAAAGAGCGTTAATTAATCAGGTCGTTGCATATACTAATGACAAATTAACGAAAGAAGCAAAATATTTTGATGAAACAGGAGAATTCCCTCAAGAATTTCTGTCACCTCTCCTTGAACAAAACGTTTTTTCTTTCTTGCTTTCTAATGACAAGCTTGATTTGGCAGTGTTTTTAGAAATTATCCGGATCATTTCAAAAAAATTTGCTTCACTTGCTAGTATTTTATTAACACAGGGTTTTTATGCGATTCATCCTCTAAACAAGTTTGGCACTAAAGAGCAAAAGGAAAAATATTTAGGAGAACTTGTTAGCGGAAAGAAAATTGGAGCATTTGGTCTATCTGAAGAATCAGATGACAGTCACTTTAATCCAGAACTAAAAACAATTGCCTGGGAAACAGATGATGGTTGGGAAATTAGTGGTAGAAAAAAGTATCTTTCTGATGCCCCTATTGCTGATGTGTTTTTTATCGTTGCTAAAGTTCAACGGTTAAACAACAGTGTAGATACGGGAATCTTTATTATAGATAGAAACCAAGAAGGATTGGTTGTCAATGAACCGATGAATAAAATGGGGGTCAGGTCTTTACCAGTCGCTTCTGTTGATTTAAATAAGGTTAAACTTGATAGAAATAGTTTATTAGGCGGAGTTACTAAAGGTTCGCATCAGGTAAAAAGTGTGCTTAACTTGATGAAATTAGCAGTGTCCCTTCAAGCATTAGGCATTTCTCAAGGTTCTTTTGAAAAAGGGATGGATTATTTATGCTTGGTAAGGAAGTTTGGCAATCGTTTAATAGATAATCAAGATATTCAGTATAAAATGGCTGATCTTAGAGCAAGTATTTATTCTGCAGAGGCTTTTACACGACAAATTATTTTAACAGATCCACAAAACACTGTTGATGTTGCCATGGCGAAATTATTAACTGCTAATGTTGCTATAGAGACCACAGAAACAGTGATACAGCTGACCGGTGGTTATGGTTACATGAAGGATAGTGAGATTGAAAGATATGTGCGTGATGCAAAAATAACTGCAATTTATGGTGGCTCTTCAAGATCACAAAAGGAAACAATTGCTAAACATTGGATTGATAATAGAGGAGAAAAGTACAGTGGAAATTAAAAATGTAATGGTTGTTGGTGCAGGTCAAATGGGCGGCGGAATCGCTCAAGCATTTGCCGAAGCAGGCTATAATGTAAAATTAAACGATATTAAACAAGAATTTGTTGACAACAGACTAGAAATTATTTCTAAAGGTTTACAACATCAAGTTGAAAAAGGCCGATTGGAGCAACAAGAATTTGAAGAAATTATGACACATTTAACGCCATCAGTTTCTTATGATGATGCTGCAGATATTGATCTTGTTGTTGAAGCAGCTACAGAAAATGAAAAAATTAAATTAAGCATCTTTAAAGAATTAGACGAAGTCGCACCTAAAGAAGCAATTTTAGCATCGAATACTTCTTCAATATCTATTACTAAAATTGCTGGTGCAACAAAACGTCATACACAAGTTATTGGATTGCATTTCTTTAATCCGGTACATGCAATGAAATTGATTGAGTTAAATATTGGTTTGACCACTTCACAAGAAACTATTCAAGTTGTTCAAAAAGTTGGGGAGTCTTTGGATAAAACGGTTATTATGGCAAAAGATTCTGCTGGTTTCGTGGTTAACAGAATTTTGATTCCAATGATTAATGAGGGTATTTGTGTATTGGAAGAAGGCATTGCAAGTGCAGAACAAGTCGATGAAGCTATGAGATTAGGGTCAAATGTTCCAATGGGACCATTAGAGTTAGCAGATTTTATTGGACTTGATGTGGTACTGTCAATTATGCAAACGCTATCAGCTAATTTTGGCGATACTAAATATCGTCCCGCACCATTGTTAGTTAAACATGTTGAGGCGGGAATGCTTGGCCGTAAAACAGGTCATGGTTTTTATAATTATGAATAAACAAGATTAGGAGTGCTGAAAATGGCAGATTACCAAACCATTTTGTTAGGAATAAAAAATAATGTTGCCACACTTATAATTAACCGTCCCAAAGCGATGAACGCTCTGAATACAAAGGTACTGCAAGAAATTGATCAAGCACTTGATGAAATTATTGCCAGCCAGGATGCACAAGTTGTTGTGATAACTGGTGCGGGAGATAAAGCTTTCGTTGCTGGTGCGGATATTAAAGAAATGGCTAGTAAAAATGCCGTTCAAGGTCAAGAATTTTCGAAATTAGGGAATGAGATTTTTATCAAATTATCAAAGTTGAAACAACCTGTTATTGCGGCTGTTAATGGATATGCTTTAGGAGGCGGATTAGAGCTGGCTTTGGCTTGCGATATTCGTATTGCCTCAACCAATGCAAAAATCGGGCAACCTGAAGTTGGGTTAGGGATTATTCCTGGATTTGGTGCTACGCAAAGATTATCGCGAGCAATAGGTCCAGCTAAAGCTAAAGAATATATTTTAACCGCTAGAAACGTCAAGGTTGATGAAGCTTTACGTGTTGGCTTATTCAATAAGGTTGTTGAACCTAATCACTTACTTGAAGAGACTTATAAGATGGCTGAACGTATTATCGGAAATGCTCCTTTAGCTGTTCAGAATGCTAAGTCTGTTATTAATGAAGGTGCTGAAATTTCACTTGATCAGGCTATCAAACTTGAGGAAAATACTTTTGGTTTATTATTTGCCACAGAAGATCAAAAAGAAGGCATGCAGGCTTTCTCAGAAAAGAGAAAAGCTGTATTTCAGAATAAGTAGTATTTTCAGCCTTTACTTTTGAATTAAATGTAAGCGTTTCGCTGAACGTGATTGTATTAAATGAATATCACTAATAATGATATTGTTTTTTGTTAACGGTTATAGTTGAATTGTAAAATTTAAATTGTAAAAGTTGAGTAAAAAAGAAACGGGGAAATAAAATGGCTACAGAATTTGAAGAACTTTATAAACAAAAACTTACTACTGCTGATGAAGCTGTTAAAGAAATTGAACCCGGTGATGGCATTATTTATCCCTTAGGTGCGGGTGAGCCTAGTGCAATTCATCAGGCTTTGGGTAATTACGATAACCTTGAAGGAAATCGCTTATATACTATGCTGTCAATGAATCCATCGCTTGACTTGCCAAAAGAAAAGTTGAGACAAATTTCTTTCTTTTTATCTGGTATGGATAGAAAGGCATTTAATAGTGGTAAAACAGAACTGGTACCATCACATTTTTCAGAAATACCAAATATTCTAAAGGAACGTGAACCAGAACCTGTATTAATAGCAACTGTTTCTCCAATGGATGAAGAGGGATACTTTTCGTTAGGAGTCGGTGTTTCATACTTTGGTTCTCAAATTAAAAACGCAAAAAAAATTATCCTTGAAGTGAATGAGAATATGCCATACACGTATGGTATTGATAATTTTATTCATATTAGCCAAGTTGATGCTTTAATTGAAAATCATGAAATGATACCTAGTGCTCCTGAACCACAATTAAACGAAAAAGATAATAAGATTGGTGAATATATTGCTGATATGATTCATGATGGTGATACGATTCAGGTCGGCATTGGTGCAATGCCAAATGCTGTTATGAACAACTTAGTTGATAAAAAAGATCTTGGTTTGCACAGTGAGATGTTTACTGCAAAAGCACAGCTTCTTCATGAAAGAGGAGTCTTAACAAATAAAAAGAAGCAGAACTTTAAAGGTGCTTCAGTAGCAACATTTGCATTTGGTCCAGCTAGTCTATATGCTTTTATGGATCATAATAAAGATGTTTTAATGGTTCCTAGCGATATCTCAAATGGCTTAAAATATATTGCTGAAAATGATAACTTTGTGTCTATTAATTCTGGAGTTGAAATTGATTTTCTTGGACAAGTTTCATCTGAAAGAATTGGAAATAGATATTATTCATCAACCGGAGGACAATCTGATTTTGCCAAGGGTGTTAATTTATCGGTAAATGGCCGTGGAATTGTTTGCATGTATTCAACCGCTGTCAAAGATACTGTTTCTACTATTGTACCAACAATTACCCAGGGGTCTCCAACAAGTACACATAAAAATGACGTTGATATGCTTGTTACAGAATATGGGGTGGCACATTTAAAAAATAAAACAACTAGCGAACGTGTGAGAGAACTTATTTCTGTTGCTGCTCCAAAGTTTAGAGAAGAGCTCATCAACAAAGCGATTGAAATGAACTATATTGATGATGTGGAGGCGGAAGCAGAAAAAAAGTTAAGCATTGCTTAGTATAAGCTGTGAGATTCGTACCAGGCAGTTAAACTTTGTCAGGTACGAATTTTTTTCTAGAAAACACCAAAATATGTTAATAAAGGAGTCTGTTTGATGCAAAAATTTAGTGCTTATGTTGTTCAAAAAGAAGATGAGAATGTAAGTGGAGAATTAGTTGACTTAAATCTAGAAGACTTAACTGCAGGTGATGTTTTGATCCAGGTTGAGTACTCTTCGTTGAACTATAAGGATATGTTAGCATTTCAACCGCATGGAGGTGTAATCCGTAATTACCCATTAATCCCTGGAATTGATTTGGCTGGGACGGTTGTTTCTTCAGCGGTACCTGATTTTCAACCAGGTGACCAGGTTTTGAGTACGGGCTATGGGTTAGGTGTTAGCCACGATGGTGGGCTATCTCAATATGCTAAACTTCCAGCGGAATGGGTGTTAAAATTGCCGGCTGGATTATCTACTAGAGATGCGATGACATACGGTACTGCTGGCTTAACTGCTGGTTTGTCAGTGAATGCTTTATTACAAGCAGGAATGCAGCCGACGGATCAAGTGTTAGTGACCGGTGCAACTGGGGGAGTCGGGAGCATTGCGACTAAGATTCTGGCTAATTTAGGTTACCAGAATTTAACGGCACTGATTCGAAAACCACAACAGGTTCAAGTTGCACAGGATTTGGGAGCAACAGAGGTCTTAGACGCTGCTACATTGAAAGTGGGTCGACCGTTGCAGCACCAGACCTTTGACTATGTTTTAGATACAGTGGGAGGTGATGTGACCGCCGCACTATTAGCGATGTTAAAGAATAGCGGGGCAATGAGTGTCTGTGGTAATGTTGGCGGTAACCAACTGACAACTTCCGTGTTACCATTTATTTTGCGGGGAGTCTCGCTCTTTGGGATTGACTCTGTAGCACCAGCGCTGTTACAAAAGGCAGCCATTTGGAATAAGTTAGCAACTGAGTGGCGGGTGACGGATCAGCTAGTAGTTGATGAGGTTACATTGGTCGAAGTCAAAGACGTTTTACAAAAGCTACAGGCGGGTCAGCATCTTGGTCGTACAATCGTTAAAATTAGCTAAAAATAAAAAAGGCGGTAAATTCTGTTCATAATGGGATTTGCCGCTTTTTTGTATGGACCTAAATGTTAATTCTTAAAATTAAACATTAGTTAAAATAAATGTTGATTAATCTAATTTATCACGTATAATTCTAATGGAAAGGGGAGGCGCTTACATGCTAAAAAATTTAAAGTTGACGACATCAATTATCATGTTGAGTTCATTACTGGTCTTAGTGGCAGGATGTGGATCAAAAAAAGCAAATGACTCTAAAAAAGAAATTAGTGTGGCACTTAATTCAGAACTCTCAAGTGTCGATGTTTCTTTGGCAATGGATAATACTTCTTCAGATGTGATGGAACAGGTGGGGGAAGGCTTATATGACTTTACTGCTAAGGGTGGAGTTAAGCCAGCGTTGTCAACTAATAAGCCTAAAGCAACTGATCACGGGAAAAAGTATGTCTTTAATTTACGAAAAGATGCTAAGTGGAGTAATGGCAAACCAGTTACTGCGAAAGACTTTGTGTACTCTTGGCGAAGGACAGTTGATCCTAAGACTAAATCACCACAAAGCTATTACTTTGATGGGGTTAAAAACTACCAAGCAATTGCCAATGGCAAAAAAGCACCATCTTCTCTTGGAATTAAAGCCAATGGTAAATACAAGCTTGAAGTAACTTTAGATCGAGCCATGCCTTATTTTCCCTCGATTTTAGCAGTTTCCGCTTCATTCCCACTTTATCAACCATACGTGGAAAAGCAAGGTAAGAAATATGGGACAGATGCTGAACATACCTTATACAATGGCGCCTTTACTTTGAAAGGCTGGAATGGCTCGAATGGTGAATGGTCATATGTTAAGAATAAGGATTACTGGAACGCTAAACATGTTCAGTTAGACAAGGTTAACGTAAAGGTCTATAAGACAGAGCAAACAATGGTCCAGCAATATCAAGCTAAAAAGATTCAGTTCACACAAATTTCTGGCTCAACGGTCAAAAATTTGAAAAAAGACCAAGATTTAACTGTACGTAAGATACCAGGTAACCAGTACTTAGTCTTTAATGTGAAAGAAAACAAGCTGTTTGCCAACCAGAAAGTACGACAAGCCTTGGCAATGGCAGTTGATTCTAACAAACTAACGAAGCACGTCTTACAAGATCAGTCACTGCCTGCTACGGGCTATGTGCCATATGGGTTTAACAACAGTAAGACTGGAAAAGATTTTGCTAAACAGGCCGGTCAATTAGTTCAGAATAATAAAACTAAGGCGCAAAAATTGTGGGCGGAAGGCTTGAAAGAGTTGGGTATGACTTCAGCTGAATTCTCGATTCTGTCGAGTAATACAGAGACTGCCAAACAAGTTGATGAATATCTACAATCACAATTTGAAACGACCTTCAAAAATTTGAAAGTTAGAGTAGCCGCAGTTCCATTTAACAGTCGTTTAAGCAAGCAAAATAGTGGCGATTTTGACACGGTCTTGAGTGGCTGGACCCCAGTTTACGCTGATCCAACTGACTTCTTAAACTTATTGATGACCAATAACAACAATAATAATGGAAAGTGGTCGAATAGTGAATATGATCAGCTGATCAAAGATGCGAATGATAAATATGCATTAGATGAACAAAAACGGTGGGACAACATGGAAGCTGCCAATAAAATTGCAGTTGAACAAGCACCAATTGCACCACTTTTCTATATTTCGCAGGTTTATTTAAAAGATCCTAACTTGAAAGGCATGATGCTTGGACCTTTGGGGCAACCTTACTATAAGGATGCATCGTATAAATAAAACGCAGGTTTTACTTTTGAACAGATGGAGGCTGAAAGATGAAGATTTATATTTCTACAGACATTGAAGGGATTGCAGGTATTATTAATTTTGACATGGAAAATCAGGATTCGGTGATTTTCCGAGAACTCTATAACCAACAAATTGAGTGGGTGTTGGAGGGAATTCAGCAGTCTGATAAAAACGATGAAATTGAAGAAATCGTGATTGCTGATTCACATTCTAAGGGGACCAATCTTTCGTATAATCGTTTGACTGATTTTGATGACAGGGTCAGCCTGATCAGTGGATTTCCACGACCAGAGTATATGATGAGCACGCTAGATGAAAGCTTCGACCAAGTCTTCTTCGTGGGTTACCATGCAGGAATTGGTAAACAGGCTGGTAACATGGATCACGGTTATAGTGCTAGGGCTGCTTACAAAATCTGGATCAATGGCCAATATCAAAACGAAACAACAATTAATGCGGCTTATGCTGCTGAGATGGGTGTGCCAGTGACATTGGTAGTTGGCGATTCAGGTTTGAAGGAACAGTTACATGATGAAAAGATGTTTCCTCAAGTTAAGTTTGTGGAAACTAAGAAATCATTGTCACGCTATGCAGCCTGGAGTTATCCCAAGAAAAAAGTGCGCGCAGACACTATTGCTGCTGTCAAAGAAGTTCTCAGCAAGTCAGCTCAGGAGACTGAACTACTCAAATATGAAACCCCAGCAGAGTTGAAAATGCAACTTTACACTACAGCTCAAGCCGATACGATTGCACAATTGCCTGCTGTTGAGCGACTGGATGGACGGACAATTCAAACCCACGCTGATAGTATGCATGATACTTTGAATACGATTTTGGCGTTAGTTGCTTTGGGAAACACACAAAATTAAGTGGGAGGTCGAAGAGGCATCGAAGCAGAAGTCAAAATTTTAACTTTGAAAAATGGGTATCATCTTTGGGCACAAAAGCTGGGTCAAGGCCAGCATAAATTACTGTGTTTGCATGGCGGACCAGGTTCAGACCATGAATTATTTGAGGAGTTTGGCAAAAATTTGGCGAAGTATGATACTGAAGTTTATATGTATGATCAATTAGGGTCGTATTATTCAGAACATCCTGATTTTTCCATCCAAGAAAATGTTGATAAATATGCGAAAATCGAATACTTCGTGGATGAAGTTGAAGAAGTTCGTCAGTTACTTGGCTTAGAAGATTTCTTCTTGTTGGGCCATTCATGGGGTGGAATCTTAGTTCAAGAGTATGCGCTCAAGTATGGTTCAGCCTTAAAAGGGGCGATTATTAGTGACATGACAGACGATATCGCCAGTTACGTTAAAAATATTAACCGCCAGCGTTTGGAACTTCTTGGCTCAGACGAAGTTCAGTTTATGGAAGAATGTGAGGCCCAGCAAAACTATGATAATGAACGTTACCGTCAAAATATTAACCGCTTAAACTACCGGCATATTATCAAACATCCAGAAAATTCGACTAAGCATTTAATTCCGACCAAAAATGCTTTTCTTTACCACTATTTCCAGGGTGATAATGAGTTTGTAGTAAAAGGAACACTGGCGGATTGGAGTGTTAAGGATCAGTTAAAAGATATTACCACTCCAACTTGTTTGATTTTTGGTGCGGATGATTCGATGGATCTTGATGAAGCTGTGGCGATGGATCAACGTTTGCCTAATAGTGAGTTGCACATTATTGCTGATGCAGCACATTGTTCAATGATTGATAATCCCACAGAATATTTTACAGTTCTAGGTCAGTTTATTGTTGGAAAGTAAGGAAGAAAGAAATTAAAAATCCTTTCAAATTTAGTTTTGGTTTTTGGTTGACAAATGAATTTTCTATGTTAACATTAAATTTAAATAAATAAAAGATTAGAAAAAACGTTGAAAAAGAACCAGTATCTAAGTTGATGACTAACAGAGAGCTCGTATTACTAGAAGCGGGCAGGGTCAGCGGTGAGAAATTTTATCTTTGGAGTTTATTGACCGTAATTAACGACGGTTGATCGGAAAGCATCCGTTAACCATGCAGCAAATCGTAATTATCATTGATAGTTACCGTTTGTACTAAGGCTTTAATTAGCGAACAAAGGTGGTACCGCGCAGCGCGCCCTTTTAGGAAGAATTCTTTCTAAAAGGGTGCGCTTTTTTATTCTCTTTTCCTAGTCCGGTTCCGCAAAGCAGCTCCTTGCGCCTATCCAATCCCAACCTTCAATGCCAAAAACGCATTAAAGGCTGGGCTCCGATAGTGCTCGGGAGTTAACCGCTTTGCTCCACCTTGTTTTTCTTAGTCGAGTTCCGTGAAACAGAAAGTTCCGCTTATCCAAGCCCGGCCTTCAATGCCAGAAGCGCATTAAAGGTCAGGCTCCGATAATGCTCGTTTTCTCCCGCTTCACTCCACCTTGTTTTTAATCTTTTATTTTGCACAGAGTTGGCCAACTCACGTTCTAAAACTATTAGTTAAAGGAGATGGAAGTATGATGAGTCAGAAGAAAAGTTTTGCACAGGTGATCGTAGCGTTAGGAGGCTTGTTCCTCTTAACTGGCTGTGGTCAGTCACAAGCTAAAGGTACCCCCAAAGACCAACCATTACACGTCATGCTTCCAAGTGAGCCAATGACCGCTGATCCTAACAAATCTGCTGACACGAACAGTAGTAGCGTGATTCGACAGGTGATGGAGGGACTCTATGCATTTGATAAGAATAATAAAGTGGTGCCGGGTGTGGCGAAAAAAATCGTTAAACCAACCAATGATGGCAAACGCTATACGCTGGAGTTGAAAAAGAGTGCTAAATGGGCAAACGGGCAGCCAGTCACTGCTAATGATTTTGTTTACTCGTTCCGGCGGATCGCTGACCCAAAGACTAGTGCTCAAAATGTTTCTGCCTACGATAACATTCAAAACTTTGAGGCAGTCCAAAATAAGGAACTGCCTCCGAGCGCAGTGGGAATCAAGGCATTGGGAAAACATCGGTTGCAAATCGATTTTGCCCGCAAAACACCCTGGTTTAACTACTTAGCGGCAACTGCTTATTATCCTTTGAATCAAAAAACTGTTGAGAAGTATGGTAAAGAGTACGGAACTTCTTCACAGAAACTGATGACAAATGGCGCTTACCAGTTGAAAGGGTGGAAAGGCACGAATAATTCGTGGACCTACCAGAAAAATCCCCGTTATTGGAATGCTAACAAAGTTAAGATCAACAAAGTGGTAGTGAAAGTCACTAAGGAACAAAATACTGCCGCTAACCTCTTCCAGACTAAAAAACTGGATGAAGCAACGTTGACCGGCCAATACGTTAAAGGTCACGCCAATGATTCAGCTTTGCGCCATCGCATGTTAGGCCGCATGACATATTTGACCTTTAACTCAGAGGCTAAAGAAACCTCATCCGAGAATTTGCGCCAAGCCTTTTCTTATGTGATCAATCGCCAGACGATTGCCAAAAATGTGTTACAGGATGGCTCAAAGCCCGCTAAGAACTTGATTCCACAGGGTGACCAGAAAAATCCACAAACACACCAGGATATGGCACAGGATCTAGGTAACTTGGTACCAACCGATGTCAAAAAAGCTCAAAGCTACTGGAAGAAATATTTGGCAGAGCAGGGTAAAAAACAGGTAACCTTAGATTTGTTGGTTGATGACACTGATGAAGACAAGCACGTGGGGACATACATTCAGTCTGCTGCTGAAAAGAATTTCCCTGGTTTGAAAGTAACTGTTTCATCTCTGCCACATGCCCAACATGTTAGTCGTTCGTTTGATAAGAAATATCAAATTAACCTCTTAGGTTGGACGACCCGCTGGTTGGATTCAGCTGATTTCTTGAGCCTCGCAGCCGCTGATAAGCCAATTAACTTTACCAATTGGAAGGACCAACCATTCAATGCTAGTTTGCAAAAAGCTGCTCAGACAGACGGACAAGCCCGCTACGATAACTTGGTCAAGGCTAACCGGCGTTTAATGGAAGTTAAAGGCTTGGTTCCACTGTATCAGCCAGCGGAAGGCAAATTGGTGAACCCTAAGTTGGGCGGAATCAAGTATGGCTTGGTCACCGATGTTCAGTATAAACATGCTTATTGGAAATAGAGACACTTTGTGAATGTTAGTCGAGCTCCGTAAAGCAACTCCTTCCGCCTATCCCAGCCCAGTCTTCAATGCCAAAAGCGCATTAAAGACTAGGCTCAGATATGCTCGGGAGTTAACCACTTTACTCCGCTCTGTGATTAAAAAGAAAGAAGGACATCTTAGATGACTAAAGAACAAGAAGTTAAAGATTATATGATGCAACATTTGCCAGATTATTACGATTACCTCCGCATCCCTGGAATTTCTGCCCAGGATACTGGAATCGATGAAACTGTACAGTGGTTGACTGATAAGTTCACTGCGCTTGGTGCCGTTGAGGTCAAACAGTGGCATGAACTAGGTGGTAACCCTGTCTTGTATGCGGAATTTGCCGGTAAGAGTGACCAAACGCTCTTGTTTTATAATCACTATGACGTCCAGCCCCCGGAACCACTGGATGAATGGGAGTCAGAGCCCTTTGAACCAACAGCTAAGAATGGTAAATTGTATGCCCGTGGAGTTGCCGATGACAAAGGTGAGTTGATTTCACGTTTGATTTTGGTGCAATACTTCGCTGAACATGGCGGTTTACCACTGAACCTGAAGTTTATCGTGGAAGGGCAAGAAGAAGTTGGCAGTCCAACCATTCAAGATTATGTTCATGCACATCAAGAAGAACTCACTGCTGAAGCCTGTATTTGGGAAGGCGGCGGTAAAGATGAAGATGAGAAGTTTAAGATTACTGCTGGTTTGAAGGGAATCTTGTCGTTTGACATGGAAGTTGAAACAGCGGAAACAGACCTTCATTCTTCGCTGGCAAGTTACGCAGATAATGCAGCTTGGCGCCTAGTACAGGCATTAAATTCATTAAAGGACGCTAATGGCAAAATTCTCGTTGACGGTTATTACGATGATATTAAACCATTGGAACCAGCTGCCCAAAAGGCGTTGGAAGAAATGGAATTTAATGAAGCAGAAGTCAAAAAACAGTTTGGCTTGAAAACGCCTTTGGTAACTGACCAGCCACTGCAAGAATTAACGAATGGGACAACTATGACCATCAATGGCATCAATGCTGGTTATACGGGACCGGGGGTAAAGACGGTGATTCCGCGTCAGGCGCAAGCCAAATTTGACTGCCGTTTGGTGCCCGATCAACGCCCAACGAAGATTTATGAACTAATTCGCCAACACTTAGATGCACATGGCTTTGAAGACATTAAATTGAAGTACCAGGTGGGCGAAGATCCTTCCAGAACATCGCTTGAGGATGAGTTTGTCAAACTAAACATCGCGATTGCTCAAGAAGTTTATGGTACAGATGGAATTTCAATTGTGCCTAACTCCGCTGGAACAGGCCCCGGGGCGCAGTTTGTTGAAGAACTCGACTTGCCGCTAGTGTCGGTTGGGATTGGTTATAGTGGTAATGGACCTCATGGACCAAACGAACATATTCGTGACCAAGATTTCCGTGACGGCAGTTGGTTTATGTACCGTTTGTTGGAAGAATACGGGCAGAAATAACAGAGAGTGAAGTGAGATGATTAAGCGACAAGTATTATCTAATCTTGGCCTTTAATGCGTTTTTGGCATTGAAGACGAAGCCTAGATAAGCGGAACTTTCTGTTTCACAGAACTTGTCTAAAAAACTGAGCAGAGAGCTCTTTAGTACTTCAACATCATATATCTTAATTAACAAATCCGGATTCTGATTAAAGGGAACCCGGATTTTTTCTGTAGATGTTTAAGAAAAATATTAGGAATTTAAATTAGTTAATTTGCTTTTATGATAGCGTACGTGCTATCATAAAAGCATGAAGAAAATACAGTTTGATTATTATGACTGGGATGAATTTGAACATTTTTTAAATCAATTACCTAGTAAAGATGCAGCAAAATTAGTTGTAACAATTCAAAAAATTGAAGAAAATGGCTTACTAATTGCGGAAAGGCAGGAATGGATTAAGAAAATAGAGAATAATCTTTATGAAATTCGTTCTAAACGAGCTTCAAATATTCAGCGAGCTATTTATTTTCAAGTTCAAGGTACTAGTTATTTAATTACAAATGCCTTTACTAAGAAGTCTTCTAAAACACCCGAAAGTGAAAAGAAGATTGCTCGTAACAGACGAAAAATTTTTTTGAAAAAGAGGTTTAAAAATGAGTAAAATTGATGATTACATTGCAAGGCGTAGTGAAAAAGAACCTGAATTTGCCAATTTAGTTGAGCAAGAAAATATTAATTTAGAAGTAGCAGTTAAAGTTCGCGATTTAAGAGAAAAATTAGCGTTGAGTCAACGAGAGTTCGCTACGTTAGTTGGTAAGCCACAGTCGACGATTGCTAGAATTGAAAATGGCTCAATGAATGCTTCGACTAAAATCTTGGCGGAAATTGCTCAAGCAACTAACCGGCGTCTAACAATTAGTTTTAGTCCAGTTTAGTTACAAACGCAGAGCAGCGATTTCTGTTTCACGGAACTCGACTAAAAGAGCGGACAGTGAGTCGTCAATTCAAACGTAAGTCTCTCAAGCTTATGTACGTAAACGCAGAATCCAACGTAAGTTGCCCGGACTTCTGTACGCAAATGCAGAACCAAACGTAAGTTGCTTAAACTTCCGAACGCAAACGTAGAATCAAACATAAGTCGTTCAAACTTCTGTAAACAAAAGCACCGTCGCTCAAGTGAAATTTCAACTTGAACGATGGTGCTTTTTTCTAGTCCAGCTGCGAAACTCAGAAGATTCCGCCTAACCTGCTTTTAGCCATCATGCCTGGAAGTCTGTTAGTGTTCATCTTCTAACCGCCTCACTCCACGCTGTTTGCTTTAAAGTCTTTCATTGTATAAGGTTTGATTATAGCCAGTTTTATCAAAATCTCCCAGCCCCATCTCAGCTTGGTAGTGCATTAAGGCCCCAATTCCGCCAATGTCTTCCACGATGCCATCGCCTTTGCCTTTCAGCACTTTGGTAGGAGCAACTCCTGGATAAGTGATTGAGCTGATTTTTTCGACTTTTAAGTCCACTCGCCAGTCGTCGCCAAAGTCATATTCAAAGCGGAATTTGGTATTTTCCTTGGCCCGAGAATCTTGTAAGAGCGTTTCGCCAGGTTGAACATCCTTAAAGGAACTGCTAATTTCGTCACTTTCGTCAAAAGGCATGGCATAAGAAACGTTTCCACCTGAAAGACGAGCAATCAGTTTTTGGAGATCAGCAATGATTGCTTGAGGATCATCACTTTGAAGGATCTTGGCATGTTGTTCTTTAATTTCTTGTCGTAATTCTTTTTCAGATGAGATTGTTCCACTTTCACGTCGCTCCTGGTCACCAATCAGGTTAGTGAGTGCATATAGGTGGGAACCTTCCATATCAAAGAGAATCATAATGATTTGTGCTAGTTCTTGCATGTTTCTCAGCCCACTAACCTCGAAACGTCGCCAAATTTTAGGCTTTGCTCCCACTAAATCAGCCCGAAATTGGTACAGCGGTTGTTGCGTTGGCTTGTCTACCGCCTCGTTTATAGTTGTGGTCTGAGCTGCTTTTGTTGATTCATAGTTGTCATACCACTCTACAAAGTCATTAATTTCCTGACTATGATCGGTCAATGAAAAATGGGGTTCAAAGACGTTATCTTCATCTGCGGGTCGATACAAGGGGGTTTTACGGAGCTGCTCAGTGTAATCAGCAATGATCTGATTGATAAAATCAAGGACTTCTTGGTATTTATGACTGAATCTCTGCGCGAACTTTTTGATCTCAGGGTTCGTCAACTTAACTGTCGCTAAGGTTTCAATTTCTTCTAGACAATCAACGTAAATTTCCTGGAACTTAGTGGTCAAGTTGATAATTACTTGAGGACTATCGATTTTGGCCTGAGCCATTTGATCAAATTTTCCGATGATTTTGTTCGAAAAGATTTCTTCAAAGAGTTCATCTAAGGAGTTTGCTTCCTCATTGATAAAAGCAAGCTCGTCAGTTATGGCGAGGTCGTCTTTTTGGACCAATGACGGAGCTTGGTTGATTTTCTCGATAAGAAGGTTGGTAAATAAGCGCAGGTTCCAGTAGGTTGGCCGATTCAAAATTAAGTCTAAGGTTTTAGTAGATGAATCTAAGAGCTTAGCGGATAATTTTGCGTGAGCATCGGGCATTTCTAGCGCACGTAACTGGCGTAGTTTTTTGTAAATTTCACCATCATTATTGTAGACATAACTATCGTCAGTACTATTATCTGGCAATTGACTTAAAACAATCACAGGGTCTACTAATTCACGACGTGTAGGCATACGCTGGAGATTATTGAGTTGGAGTTGGTCTAAGCGGATTTGCCCTAAGATGAATCCTTGGCTAATTTGGGCAGTGGTAAAGACCGCGATGGGAATCCCCAAATATTTGGCATAGCGGAAGGCACGAATTAACCGTTCGGCCGCCACTGCTTCGTAAGCTTCGTTCCCTAAAATTGCGACTGCATAGCTATTGGTTTTCTTAGGAAAATAGGCACTCGGCCGGTCTTTTTTAGAATTTGGTTGGATCGTACTATAATCAATCAAAGTATTTTGTGGATTGGTAGTGACCTGGGCTAAGCCACCGGTAAATTTGTCTGGTGAAACACCAAGTGTACCAAAGTAGATTTTCTTTAAGGTCATTGGATTAAGCTCCTTTTTTGACTAAAGTAGTTATTAGTGATAATTCTACACTACTTAGACAAGATAATCTTATAATAAGTTGTCTTCAGGCTGGTCAAGTTTGCTACAATATTCATAGTAGATCTTGGTGTGAACGGATGAGGGGGAGCGTCATGAAGTTAAATGATTTACAGTATTTTTGTTACTTGTGCCAGGTTGGCAGTTTTACAGAGGCTGCTAAGCGTTTTAATGTCAAACAACCAACTGTCACACTGGCAATTAAACGGTTGGAAAAGAATCTCCAGACCAAACTGGTTTCGCGCGACCACTCGCAAAATTTTCTGACGGTAACGCCGACCGGGCAAATTTTATATGAACATGCCACTCAGATTTTAAATGAAGTTCAGTTGGCGACGGTCGAGATCGGCAATTTTTCTTCGCAAAAAATTCGCTTTGGGTTACCACCAATCATTGGTAACTTATACTTGCCGCTAGTTGCATCAGAATTAGCGGATGCGGGGTTACTACAAAACTTAGTGGTGGACGAATCTGGCTCAGAGCAGCTGACCAAAGATTTATTGCACGGGAAAATTGACCTGGCGCTATTGGGCAGCTTTGCCCCGATCAATGATGACCGCCTGGCTGCAACGCAAATTACTGACCGCAATTTTGCGATTATTTCTTCTAACCAGCATTGGCTCAAGGATTACTCCCAAATTTCTTTTACCCAGCTGCACGATGAAAAATTTATTAGTTTGGATAGTACATTTATTCACCGGCAAGTACTGGAACATTACGCCCATGAAGATGGTTTTGAACCCAACGTCATTTTTAAAACCCAAAGTATTTCGATCTTGAAGCGGATGGTCGAACAAAATGCGGGGATCGCACTTTTGGTGGGTGATGCGGTGGCATTAGGTGATCATTTGAAATGCACAGCATTAACTGATAGTTTTGCAGAAAAATTTACGATCTCAGTTGTGACGCGCAAAAATTATCTGTTAAAAAAGCAGGAGCGAGGCTTGGTTGGAGAGTTACTGAAAATTAAAGAAAAATTGCACAAATAATCAGCCTGCCAGTCACAAATTTACTGAAGGCTTTTTTAATGATTGATTGTGAAAAAATAATTAATTTTTTAAAATTATGGAGAATCAACAAAAATCAGTACCTGCATCCCTTGCTGTGTCAGGGTGATAAATTTAATTTATGAGCACTACGATGTTTGACTATACCCGATTTATAGCACTATGATGACAGTGTTCAAAAGAAAATTAGTGGGATATTTTCCGGTCATTTTATGTGAATTTATGATCAACATAAATTGAATGGTAGTTAATTGATGTTGTTTTCTCAGATATTATAGGAGGTCAAAGAACATGGCTAAAGATATTAGAATTGAAGAAGATACACTTGGAAAAGTTGAAATTCCCGCAACAGCACTCTGGGGACCCCAAACAGAACGGAGTCGCAATAATTTCCCAACCGGTAGCTATATTCCACTAGAAATTATCAAAGCATTATTACAAATAAAAAAAGCGGCCGCACAATCTAATGAAAAGGAAGACCAGTTACCAGCTGAAAGGACACAACCAATCATTAAGGCTATCGATCAACTGTTGGCTTTATCAGATGAAGACTTGCGCGCGGACTTCCCACTGAAAGTTTATCAAACGGGTTCAGGAACGCAAACTAACATGAATGTGAATGAAGTTGTCGCTCATTTGGCAACGAAACTAGCTGATGGCGTTGAAATTTTACCAAATGATGATGTCAACCGGGGACAAAGCTCGAACGATATTTTCCCAACAGCGATGAACATGACAGCGAGTGTGGCAGTTAAAGAATTAGAAGAAGCAGTCAGCCACTTGATTGCTGAATTGAAAGTTAAACAAGACAAGTATTGGAAAGTCGTTAAAGTTGGTCGGACTCATTTGCAAGACGCCACACCATTGACATTTGGCCAAGAAGTCAGTGGCTGGGTCAGCATGTTGGAGCATGACTTATCCTACCTGCAAACATTAGCTCCCACCTTGTTAGAATTTCCAATGGGCGGTACAGCGGTTGGAACTGGCTTGAATGCTGATCCACATTTCGCGGCTGACATTGCTGAAAAAGTTAGTGCAATTTATGGGATGGAATTTAATGCAGAAACTAATAAGTTTTACGGCCTAGAAGCACATTCCGGCTTGAACGTGGTGCATGGTGCCATGAAGACTTTGGCAGCTGACTGCATGAAGATCGCCAACGATGTCCGTTTCTTGGCCAGTGGTCCTCGGGCAGCTTACGGCGAATTAAATATTCCAGCTAATGAACCAGGTTCATCGATCATGCCAGGAAAAGTTAATCCAACGCAGGCAGAAGCCATTACAATGGCAGCTGTGCGAGTCATGGGTAACGACGTGGTCGTGGACATGGCTTCATCACAAGGAAACTTCCAGTTGAATGTTTATAAACCAGTCTTAATTCAGGCGTTCCTAGAATCAGCTGATTTGTTGAGGGGTACGATTACTGGTTTTGCTGATAAGATGATTCATGGTTTGACGGTTAATGAAGAAAGAATGACGGAATTAGTCCAGAACTCATTGATGACAGTGACGGCTTTATCGCCACATATTGGCTACCATGACAGTGCAAAAATCGCGCAAGAAGCGGATAAGAATGGCACAACATTGAAGGTAGCTGCGTTGGCCTCAGGCAAGGTGACAGAAGAACAGTTTGATGAGTGGGTAGATCCGTTGAAGATGACGAATATCTAATCACAGAGCGGTTAGCTTCCGAGCATTATCAGAGACCAACCTTTAATGCGCATTTGGCATTGAAGGCTGGTCTTAGATAAGCGGAAGAAGCTGCTTTGAGTAGCTCGACTAAAAGAACACAGAGCGGAGTGAGGCGGTTAAGAGACGAGCATGATTGGACTAGGGCAGAATATCGCATATTTCAGCGATGTGCTGTCCTAGTTGAATCAGCGGAATCTATTGCCTCACATAGCTCGACTAAGAAAAACAGAGCGGAGTGAAACGGGAGAAAGCGAGCATTATCGTGACCGGGCCTTTAATGCGGTTTAGGCATTGAAGGTCGGGTTGTGATAAGCGGAACTTTCTGTTTCACATAGCTCGACTAAGACCCTCAACCTCATTTAAAGGAGCGACACCAAGATGGCAAAATACATTTTTCAGCCAACAGATTTAGCACAGTTAAAAGACAAATATGATTTAGTGATCATTGGTTCAGGGGGGACCGGGCTAGTAGCAGCACTGCAGGCTAAAGAGCTTGGCCTTTCACCAGTGATTTTAGAAAAAATGGATCGGATGGGCGGCAATACTAACCGGGCATCGTCTGGGATGAACGCGGCCGAAACAGATTTTCAGTTGCAACATCACATTGTGGATAGCTATACAGACTTTTATGAGGAAACTCTCAAAGGTGGCGGAGGCCTCAATAATAAGGACATGCTGCAATATTTCACCTCACATGGTGCCTTGGCAATTGATTGGTTGGCTGACCGGGGAATCGTTTTGAATGACATCACGATCACTGGTGGGATGAAAATCAAGCGGACCCACCGTCCCGCCAGCAAAGCTGCCATTGGTGGATATTTAGTGACTGAATTATTGAAGCAAGTTGAAAAAGAAGAAATTCCGTTGGTTGCCAACGTGACAGTCACAGAATTAATGGCTGAAGACCAACAAATCACTGGTTTGCGAGTTCAATTACCTGATAGTATCACCCGGGAAATAAGTGCTAAAGCAGTGATTTTGGCAACCGGTGGTTTTGGTGCGAACCAGGAAATGATCAAGCAGTATCGCCCAGACCTGGAAGGTTATCAAACGACCAATCAGGATGGCGCCACCGGTGATGGAATCAAGTTAGCTCAAGGAATTGGTGCAGGATTGGTGGACATGGATCAGATTCAAGTTCATCCAACGGTTCAACAAGACACTGGTCATGCCTATTTAATTGGTGAAGCCACTCGGGGTGAAGGTGCCATTTTGGTTAACGCCCAGGGTCAGCGGTTTGTGAACGAGCTAGACACCCGGAAGAATGTCACTAATGCAATCAATGCTTTGCCAGAAAAGAGTGCTTACTTGGTTTATGATGCAGGCATTCGGGAAAATGTGCCAGCCATCAACTTTTATGATCACATTGGGTTGGTCAAACATGGCGAGACACTCGCAGAATTAGCGCAAGAGATTGGGGCTAACCCTGACCAGCTGCAAACAACAGTGACAACCTGGAATCAAGCAGTCACCACCGGAACCGATCGTGTATTCGGTCGGGATTCAGGGATGGAACGGACGATCGACCATGGCGGTTATGAAGCTATTCATATCGCTCCCGCAGTGCACTACACGATGGGTGGTTTGAAAATCGACGTTCAGTCCCACGTTTTGACAGAGGATGACACACCAATCGCCGGCTTATTCGCTGGTGGAGAAGTTGCTGGCGGGCTGCACGGAAATAACCGGATCGGTGGGAATTCAATCGCTGAAACCGTAGTCTTTGGTCGGCAAACTGGTCAGCAAGCTTACAAATATCTGACTAGTTTAGAGTAAGCGTTAGGTTGATTCGCTCAAAGTGCTAGTTTGGGGGTTTAATGTCAAAGACCCAAACTAGCACGAGGAAAGGTGATAGATGTGTTATTAAGTAAGGAGCAGTATAAAAAATTCTTCTGGCCGGTGCTAATTGGCCTGGTCCTCTGGCTGTGCACCCCATTGCGACCAGTTGCGTTATCCGCAGCAGCTTGGCACATGTTCGCAATCTTTCTGGCAACGATCGTGGGTTGTATTACCCAGCCGTTGCCAATTGGAGCAGTGTCTATCATTGGCTTTGTAGTCTTGACCTTAACCAAGGTCGTTGATATTGATACTGCGGTAGCTGGTTTTGGGAACAGTAGTATTTGGTTGATTGCAATGGCCTTTTTTATCTCCCGTGGTTTCATTAAGACGGGCTTAGGGCGCAGGATCGCGTTAAATTTTGTGTCGTTATTTGGTAAAAAAACGCTAAACCTAGCCTATTCGATTATCGGGGTCGATCTTGTGTTAGCGCCAGCAACACCTAGTAACACGGCGCGTGCCGGTGGGGTTGTTTTCCCAATTATTCAGTCATTAGCGGATGCTTTTGGGTCCAAGGCTGACGATGATGAGTCTCGGCGAAAAATCGGTTCGTTCTTAGTTTTTGCGGAATATCACGGCGATATTATTACGTCAGCAATGTTCATGACAGCAATGGCTGGTAATCCGCTAGCGCAAGCCTTTGCCAGCGATGCTAAGGTCAACATCAGTTGGATGTCATGGTTCTTAGCGGCTTTAGTGCCTGGAGTGATTTCTTTAGTGGTGATCCCATTTTTGATTTACAAGATGTATCCGCCAACAATCAAAGAAACTCCGAACGCTAAACAATGGGCTGATGATCAGTTAAAGGAAATGGGGAAGTTCTCAGTTTCTGAAAAAATCATGACGGGGATCTTCATTTTGGCGTTGGTTTCCTGGATGACTGGGAGTTTGACTGGTATCGATGCGACAACCACAGCCTTTGTTGCCTTAGGACTCTTATTGTTGACTGGTGTTTTAAGCTGGCAAGATGTCTTAAAGGAAACTGGTGCTTGGAACACCTTGACGTGGTTCTCTGTTCTGGTTATGATGGCAACTCAATTGAACAAATTGGGCTTTATTCCATGGTTTAGTAAGTTGATCGTGAGTGGTTTGGGTAACATGAACTGGTTCGTGGTCTTATTGCTGGTGATTTTGATTTACTTCTATAGTCATTATATGTTTGCCAGTGCAACGGCCCATGTTAGTGCGATGTACGCTGCTTTACTCGGGGTAGCGATTGCCGCCGGAGTACCACCTTTGTTGGCTGCCTTAATGTTAGGCTTCTTCGGTAACTTGGCGGGTTCAACAACACATTACGCGACTGGTCCAGCTCCAATTTACTTTGGTTCGAAGTATGTGACTCAAGGTGAATGGTGGAAGATGAACTTTGTCTTAGCTTTTGTCTACATGATTATCTGGCTGGGAGTCGGAACTTTGTGGACTAAAGTAATCGGAATTTGGTAGGAATTACGTTGAACTGTAATAAATTGTAAAAAAGAAAATTGCCAGTTGGTTGGATTTAAATCCGTAACCAGCTGGCAATTTTTGGGTAAATTTATATTATTAAATTAGGAATTCGGGTCAGCCAAGTTGATATTGTTGAATTTGGCGATACTCAGCGCCTCGCTCTTTCTGTGCATTACGAAGATCGATGTCGTTTTGTAAACTTAAGAAATATTGGTCGGAAACCCCGAAAAATCTGGCTAATCTAATTGAGGTATCGACTGTGATTTGGCGCCGATCATGCAAAATATCTTGGATTCTAGAGGTTGGAACATTAATGTTTTTGGCTAGTGCATAAGCGGAAAGATACAATGGCTCCATGAATTCTTCACGTAAAATTTCGCTAATTTTTGGTGTGGGAATTTTATTCATTGTTTTCACTTCCTTTAGTGATGATAGTCGACGATTTCAACAGCAACAAACTCATTTTGATTTTCAACTGAGAAACAAATTCGATATTGTGCGTTAATTTTAATACTGTATTGCCCTTCACGATTACCTGATAACTGTTCCAAATGATTAGCGGGAGGGACTCTTAAATCATTGAGATTTGCGGCATTATCTAGCATTATTAATTTACGCAAAGCTATTTTTTGAATCGTGTGGGGGAACTTTTTGGAAAATTTTTGTGCATAAACTTTCTTGGTTTCCTTATCTGCAAAATTTTTGATCATGGTATTTTCCCTTTTGTTATTTTAACTATATTATACCCTTAATACGTGTATATGTAAAGTGTGTATATAATAAAATGGAAATTATTTAGCTCTCTGATAGTCCTGACTTTACGAACGTTTTTCTCGGCTGGTATAGTAAGGGCAATGATAGACTAGTTTTGACAAATTGAGGAGTGAGCAGATGAAAGAAGTTAAACTTGCAGGACAAATGGTGCCAGCTATTGGTATCGGGACTTGGCATATGGGCGATGACCCAACCAAAGAAGATCAGGAAATCCAAGCAATTCGTGCCGGCCTTGATGCGGGAGCTAAGGTAGTTGATACTGCAGAAATGTATGGTGATGGTAACTCAGAAACACTGGTTGGTCAGGCTTTGGCGCCATATCAACGGTCTGAGATCTACTTGATTTCTAAGGTGTTGCCAAACAATGCTTCTCAGGCGCAAATGGAGGCGCACTTGGATGCTAGTTTGCAAAGACTACAAACTGATTATTTAGACCTCTATTTGTACCACTGGCGTGGAAATATTCCTTTAGCTGAAACGATTGCGGAACTAGACCGCTTAAAACAAACTGGCAAGATCCGTGCTTGGGGAGTTTCGAACTTTGATGTGCCTGATTTGGAAGAGCTATGGCAGTTGCCGACAGGAAAAAATGTCGCAGCCAACGAAAATCTGTATAACTTGGAAACGCGGGGAATCGAATTTAACCTAACCGACTGGCAAGCAGAACACGAGTTGCCTTTAATTGCGTATAGTCCAGTGGGTGGACAACATAACGAGTTACACACGACGATGTTGATTAACCCAGTGGTTCAAGAAATTGCAGCGCAACATCAGGTTAGTCCGCACGAAATTTTATTGGCGTGGACAATTCACGCCGGCAACACGATTGCGATCCCTCAAAGCAGTCAGGTTAAACATGTGGCAGCAAATGTTAAAGCTGCAGAAATTGAACTAACTCCAACTGAATTAAAACAATTGGACCGGGAATATCCAAGCCCAGATCATCGGGTCCCATTAGCCGTGAACTAAGGGAAAATGCAATAAGAAGTGGACCAGCTTGTAAAAATTAACAATAATAGTCGGGGCTGATTGGAGGAGGTCACGGCTATTTTCTTGCGTTATAATGACAACAACAATAACTGAGAGGAGTGGAACAATTGAAAATTAAGGCTAGGAAACAAGGAACTGTCATCTTTTTACCAGTCCCGGCAAGTTTTCAAATCAAAGATCAGCAAGAGTTTGAATTGAAGCAATTATCAGATAGAACGCTGCAGTTTACCCCTCTATTTCAGGAGATATATCCTCCAATCTGGGAGGACGACCCGGCAGTAATATCACAGTTTAATCAGGAGATTGGTTCAGCTGATGACAAGAGCAATTATGGACTGGAAAATGTTAACTACTAGATGATCCTATACAAAAAAGGCTCTAAATCCGTTCCCAGGATTTAGAGCCTTTTTAATATAAAATTAGTCTTGTTCTTGCACCATGGCAGGCTGTCTGCGACCAATCAACCAGACAAGTAGGAAGTAGGCGCAGGCGATGACAGCGATGGCGATGAAGTGGCCGGCACCACCAAGCCAAACCATTGAAATAATGGCGACAACGGTTAAGGTGATCATGCTGATCCACTGGAGACGGTCAAAGGCATCACCATATTTTTCTTCTCGTTTGCGAATCAGCGGTAAGATAGCGCCCAAACCGATCAAGATAATGACAGCGACGATGTTGATGATTAATTCATACCACCAAGTACCGCTGTAAGCTGTCACGTCTTGTGGTGTCACACTAAAGACGGTGGCAATGGCAGTGACGACCAACAAGAAAAGGCCAAAGCCATAGGCGATTTTGTCATTTTTGATAAAGACATAGTCAGACTGGAACTTGGATGAATTCTTGCGGATCCGCATAAAGGCATAAAAGACCCAACATGTTACACCTGGAGAAATAATGCCGTTCAAGTTTAGCAACCAGTTGAAAATGTCGTTCATTTCTGGCAAAAAGACGCCCAACAACATGATAAAGCCAGACAACACAGTGGTTAAAATGTAACCATTAACTGGCAAACCAGCGCTGTTCTTCTTACGCAGAAATTTTGGCATGTATTTGCTGCCGGTATCGGAAATTAACATCCGCGTCATGGCATCCAATAAGACTGCCAAACGGGCGCACATGTAAACAACCGCGGTCCAGGCATAGATGTACATGAAGAGATTGCCGACACCGTACTGTTTGCCAAGAGCTTGGAAGGCGTAGTAGTCACCGTTCATTTTTAAATCATTTGGCAAATGATTGGCGTCAAAGAAGATTCCCAGTGAAAATGAACCGAAAATCGTTAAGAAGGTCGTCATTAAAACTAAGGTCAACATGGCCTTGGGAAATTCAGTTTTTGGCTTTTTGAGTTGAGTAACATATGGAGCAATTAGTTCACAGCCGTTGATCGCATAAATTAATAGCCCAATTGTCGTTAAGTATTTCAAATTAAAGGTTGGAAAGATCGTATGGATGTTCATCGGTTGAGTCGCCATATGACCGCCAGATTGAACTAAGCCAGTCACGGACATCAAGATGAATAAGACAGTCATGGCAAACATGGCAATTCCACCCAGAGTTGATAAAAATTCCATTGAATTTGACAAATGACGCTGAATAAAAATAAAGGCCACGAAAACGATAAAGGTCAAAAGCGTAAATTCAGAGTTAGGTAAAGCGGCTTGAAATTTGTAATCACCGGTAAAGGCCCAACCGAAACCGACAATGACCGATTGCGCAGTATCAACCACGTAAGGGATCGAAGCAGCCCAGTAAGTCCAGGCGGTAAAGTAGCCGAGAAATTCGTTATTAGTTCCACGGATCCAAGAACTAAGTCCGCCACCCTCGGAGTTAAAAACGGAGCCGAGTTGGCCGACCATTAATGAGTAGGGTGCCACGTACAAGATCATCATAATGACCCAAGACGTGATGACACCCATTCCTTGGTTTTTGAAGTTATACATGATATCTTCAAAACCAATCACAGTTACGAACCCCATCATCGCTAGCACGGGCCAGCTGATGAAGTTCTTCTTAGTACTTTCCAATGTTAATTACCTCTTTTATTTAAATCTAGAATGACAAAGTTCAAAAAAACTCACAATAGACTAATTTACGCTTTTATGTAGGGACATGCAAGAAAAATTTGACTGACCAATGTTTCACGTGAAACTTTGCGGCTGGAATGCAAAAAAGACATTAATCTACTCTTCTTTTCTCCCGTTTCACTCCGTTCTGTTTTCTATGTTAAAATAAAGCAATAAGTAAATAAGCATAAATATAGTAGGTTTTAGTCAATAGGAGGTTGGAATTTTGTTAAAAGTAGCCTTTATTGGTAACGGAAAGAGTGCGAACCGCTACCATGTTCCGTTTATTTTAAAATTACCAGACAAGTTTCAAATCAAAACCATGTTTTCCCGGCATTTGAAGGATGATTGGGCTCGGCTAGATGGTGTCAATTATACGACTGACGTTAATGAAATTTACCAGGATGCTGATTTGGATTTAGTAGTGGTTTCAACACCACCACAATTCCACTATCAGTACGCCAAGGATCTCTTAGAACACGGTCAAAATGTCTTAGTTGAAAAACCATTCACTCAGACAGTTGAACAGGCGGAAGAGTTGTTCGCGTTAGCCAAAGAAAAAGGACTCTTTTTACAATGCTACCAAAACCGACGTTATGACTCTGACTTTTTAACAGTTCAAAAGGTGATCAAGAGTGGGGTTTTAGGTGACTTAACTGAACTAGAAATGCACTTCGATTACTTTAGACCAGAAGTACCGCAAGCAGTCCATGAATTTTCACGAGCAGACAGCTTTGTCTACAGTCATGCTTGCCACACTTTAGACCAAGTGATCTCCTTATTTGGCAAACCAGATGATGTTCACTATGACGTCCGGCAAATGTTGGGCAGTGGCCGCATGAATGACTACTTTGACATTGACCTCTATTATGGCGGCTTAAAAGTCGCAGTGAAGTCGAGTTACTTCCGGATCAAAGCTCGCCCAAGTTTTGCGGTCTATGGACAAAAAGGGATGTTCGTTAAGGAAACTAAGGATCGGCAAGAAGAACATTTGAAGATGTTTTACCTACCAGATCACCCAGATTTTGGGCTTGATACTCCAGAACAATATGGGACAGTGACCTATGTTGATGACCAAGGACAGTATCATGAAGAAAAAGTTGTGTCCGAAGTTGGTGATTATAGTCGAGTTTACTCGGCAATTTATGAAACATTAGTTCACGGCAAAGCCAAAGCTGTGAAGGATGAAGAAACAATTTTGCAAATCAAGATGTTAGCCGAAGCTATTAGTCAAATCGAAAAATAATTATATTATCAGCTGGTTCACTAAAGTAAGTCTGCAATTGAGCAAACTCACAAATAGTGGGCTGGCTATTTTTTGCGTGGATCAGCTTAGCTTTGAAACCGTTTCTATGATTTGGTGAATTTAAAAATAAAAAAATCTAGGAAATGAGACTTAACTGAAATCAATTGTACCTGATGAAAATTCAGATTAAATATTTCACACAATTAAATTCGTGCAATTAATCACATATGACTTGGAAGATTTACTTCACATTAAAGATTAAAAATATTAGGTATAATAATTTTAAATAATAGTTTAGAACGACTATAAAAAAGTAAGTAATAGTTTTTATATACTGCGGTTTAAAAATAAATGTATACGTTTTACAAAAAACTCTTGCCATTTGATAAATGATTGATGTATACTGTTCTTGTTTATAAATAGATAAGTTTTTGCGAGCAAAATAGCATGTGAAATTGTGAAAAAGCCTGGCGGATTTTGTTGGGCAGCAGGGCATGCCACCCACAACCAAGCATGTGCTTCTTATAGAGCCGTTCTGGTCCTTTGGCTTAGTGGATCGTTTAGTTTTTGTACAATGTTTTGTAAGCGCTGTACAGGATAGGCGATTGAAGGACTCCTAGTTTACGCAACAGTAAATAGTTGTTTGTATCTAAGCATTTATCAAAAGAGGGAGTTTTTAATGATGTCAGCAGAAAAAACAGTAGATTTGGGTCAGGTTCAAGATATCGATGTACTTAACTTAAGCAGTTTGGAAGAACGCGCTAAAAAAGTGATCGGACAGGGTGAATTTGGCTATATTAGTGAAGGTTCAGACGATGAATACACGAAAAAACGGAATACTTCCGCTTTTAATGATGTTCATCTTGTTCCACGGGTCTTACAAAACGTGGAAGAACCAGACCAAACTACCGAATTTTTGGGCAGAAAATTATCATCACCAATCCTCGCAGCTCCAATTGCTGGTAATACTTTAGCCCACGAAAGTGGTGAAATGGGCTTAGCAAAAGGAACCAAAGAGGCCGGAGTTATGATGGCACAAAGCACGTTTGCTTCGAAGACCATCGCAGAAACAGCCGCTGTTAGTGCTGGTGCACCGTACATGTTCCAGCTTTACATGCCAAAAGACTGGGGTTATTGCAAGTATTTGCTAGACGAAGCCCGCAATGCCAAAGCTAGTGCCATTATTTTGACAGCCGATTCAACACTTGGCGGTTACCGTGAAGCCGACGTTTTGAACCACTATCATTTGAAGGGCAAGATCGCCAACCTTGATGGCTATAACACAGGGAAAGACGGCGTTGGTGCCGGTGGTTTGTTTGCTGAATCAATGCAAAGTTTGAACCTTGATTTGATCGACAAATTAGCTGCATACTCTGGTTTGCCAGTGATCATCAAAGGCATTCAGCACCCAGCTGATGCCGATGCTGCGATCAAAGCCGGTGCAGCCGGAATCTACGTTTCTAACCATGGTGGCCGTCAGTTAGATGGTGCCCCAGCATCAATCGAAGTCTTGCCAGCAATCGCTAAGGTTGTTAACCATCGTGTACCAGTGATCTTTGATAGTGGTGTACGTCGTGGGACAAATGTTTTGAAGGCTTTGGCTTCTGGTGCTGACCTGGTCGGTGTTGGCCGTCCATTCAGTTATGGCTTGGCTTTAGGTGGTTGGAAGGGTGTTGCTGCGGTGGCAGAACACTTGAAGATGGAAATCAACATTGCAATGCAATTGACAGGATCAAAGACGATCGAAGACGTGAAAAACATCCAGATCAGCCATGATTTGAAGTTCTAATTAAAAAACAGAGCGGAGCAAAGCGGTTAGCTCCCGAGCACTATCGGAGTCCGCCTTTAATGCGTTTTTGGCATTGAAGGTGGACTTGGATAGGCGAAAGGAGTTGCTTTGAGTAGCTCGACTAAGAAAAACAGAGCGGAGTGAAACGGGAGAAAGCAAGATCGGAGCGTAGTCTTTAATGCGCATTTGGCATTGAAGGCTGGGCTTGGATAAGCGGAACTTTCTGTTTCAAGTAGCTCGACTAAAACCAGGTTCGTTAGTTACACTGTAAAGTGTTTCGGCGAGCCTGGTTTTTTGATTACAAAGGTGAATCGAGCTAAAAACTACCATAGTTGCTTGGACTATGGTAGTTTCGTTGTCGTTTTCTACCATAGTTTCCCTTACTATGGTAGTTTTGGCATTGCTTTCTACCATAGTCGGTCAAAGTATGGTAGTTTTCTCGCCACCATAAACTAATTCCAAAAAATAAGCACCAGACATCTAGCAAATTGGATGTCTGGTGCCCATTTTTTAATGTTCTCGAATAATTAATTCGGAGGTTAGTTCAACTTGTTTGACGATGGGGCTACGAACCAGGTCGAAGGCTGCGGCCCCAACCTGGCGAAAATGATGATCGATCGTCGAAATGTCCAACAACTGACTAGCGAGCTGATTTTCCTGTCCCATTAATGGTGGAACGGGCTGGTGGTGGTCGAGATATCCTTGGCGGAGCCCGGCGGCAATTGCGTCACCATTGGTAAAGATGAAGTCTGGTGGGGCCGCTAAGTTCAAGAACTTTGTGGCAGCTTGATAGGCCTCGTCATAGGTAGTGATTTGAGTCAGCAATAGCTCAGGCGCAGGCATTTGACCGAAAACTTGCCGATAACAGTCTAGTGTTTGTTGGCTAGTAGCACTAAGCTCATAGTTACGACTTAATGTTAAGCCGATTCGCTGATAACCCTGTTGTTTGAGCAGATTAAAGGCCTCTAAGTAAGTCGCTTGCCGTGAAGTAAATGCCGCGGATAAGTTGACCTCACCCGGATCTTCACAACAGACGACTGGTCCATATTTTTGGTAGTGAGATAGTTGCTGCAAAGAGATTCCGTGCGACGTAAAAATTAAGCCGGCGTAGGTTTTTTGATGGAGTTGCTCCAGGTATTTAATTTCCAGTTTGGCATCGTATTTGGACTGCAACAAACTCACGTTGAAGTGGGCCGCAAACGCTGCTTCCATGATCCCTGCGACTAGCTGGGTAAAGTAGGGATGGCGCATGTGTGGAACAACAACACCAATCGCTGAAGTTTGCCCTGTACTTAGATCACGCGCGATTGAATTCGGAACATAATCGAGTTTGGTGATCACCGCTTGAATGGCCTGAGCCGCCGTTGTCGAGACATAGCCACTGTGATTTAAGTAACGGGATACGGTAGAAACTGAGTACCCTGACTGATGGGCGATATCATGAATATTTGTCATAGCGAGTGTGGCCTCCTTTCGGTGATTTTCAATTAGTACTATACCACACTTTCATCGTGGTCAAACGACCTTATGCCAATGGCTGACCTTGAATGAAAGTTTCGATGCCATAGGCGACCCCATCTTCGTCGTTACTTTTAGTGATAAATTTACCAGCACTTTTAATGACTTCTAGGGCATTGTCCATCACGATCGGTGTTCCGACTGCCGCAAACATGGGTAAGTCGTTGTGACCATCGCCGAAAGCAGCTGTTTCTTCGGGCAAAAGCTGTTCTTGGTCCATGATAAAAGCTAAGCCATGGGATTTTTGCGCGCGTTCACTGGTAATTTCGAGGTACATTGTGCCTGATTGTTGAATTACGATCCCAGTCAGATTTAAGTTGGTCAATTCTGCTTGAATCTTTAATAGAAGGTTTTTATCAAAAACAATCAGCATGACCTTAAAAATCCCGGCTTGTGCATGTTGTGCCAAATCTGTGTCCGTGGTCAAAGTTGGCTGTAATCCAGTTAGCTTAGTTTCGAGTTCGATTCCGGCATCATTTTTGGTAGTGAGCCAGTGATCTTTGGTGTAGTAGCTCAAACTAATAGTCGGGAAGTTTTCTGCCAACCAAGAGAGTAGCAAAAAACTGGTGGCTTCTTTGATTGGATGAGCTTCCATGATTTTGGTAGGCGCATCTAGTTGTGGCTGGAAAATGATTCCGCCATTAAAGCCAATTTGTGGAGCAGTTAGGCCAAGTTGCCCAATTGCTGGCGCCATTTCGATGGGTGCGCGGGCTGAAACGAGAGTAGTTGGCAGGGCACTTTGTTGTAAAACAGAGATGTTTTTTTGGCTAACAGTGCCTTGGCTGTTTAACAAGGTACCATCCATATCTAAAAAGAGGTGTTTGATCATTAGTAGTCATCCTTTATTGTTTGATTGTGATTCGTTAGTTGTATTGTAAATTGTGGAACGCGTTCCATAGCAAGCACAAAAACAGAGCGGAGTCACCCGGTTAGAAGGTGAGAATTAACAAGCTTCCGGTCATGATGCGTTTTAGGCATCGTGATCGAAAGCAGGTTAAGCACAATCTTCTGGGTGAAGTAGCTCGACTAAGAAAAACAGAGCGAAGCAAACCGGGAGAACTTGAGCACTATCGGAGCGTAGTCTTTAATGCGGTTTAGGCATTGAAGTCTGAGCTTGGATAGGCGGAGAGTTCTGGTTTGAGTAGCTCGACTACAAGCACAACGGAGAATTCCGGTCCAGAAAATTTGTGTACCGAAATATCCCAAAACAGGGTACAGGAAACGATTTGTGAGGGTTCAATCGTCCAACAGAGCGGATTTGAAAAATATGTGAAAACATCAGCAATTATAATTTTTGAGAACGCTAACGATAGGTAAGTGAATTCGAATAAAAAAATAAGAAAGTTCAAATTTGCATTGCTTTATTGACAGTGAGTGGTTAGTATTATTGTGTACGATATATTTTGTGAAAAAATAGGAAAAGGGGAGTTACAAATGAAGAAAGAGAGCACCAGTAAAAAGCTGTTATTTGCCATCACTTTATTATTTTCACTAGTAATTGGTTTTGGTATGAATAAAGCTCAAGCTGCAGCGCCAGAACAGATTCCAGGCGATTATACCGCCCATGTTACATATTTAAATGCCGATAATCCGAGCGAGGAATCCATGATTGAAACCGGCGGATTGTGGGATAAGGCAATTAAGTATACAGTTGGCCAGGACGGCTCAGCTGATTTGACGATTCAACAACAAAAAATGATGGGCTACATGAGCAGCGTCAATTATATCGGTCAAAACGCCAAGGGTGCTAAGGTCCCAATGCAAAAAACAAAAATCGATGACAACAATGGTTCGTGGAAGGCTCATTTGACACCAGCTTTAGCCGCTGAAATCCAGGCAAACAAAACTGTGACCGTGCAAATGACTTATACTGTACCTGGTTTGTTCAGTCATGACGTCAACGTATTGGTCAAAATCAACTCAGTGGACGAACCTGACCGTGCAGCTTATGAACAAAACCAAAAATTAATGGCACAAAACAAGGAATTACAGGAACAATTGGCAGCTTTGAAAAATGAAGTTACTAATAATCCGAAGCTCAGCCAGTTACAAAACAGTGTGGACTCTTTACAAAAGCAAAACACCCAGTTAGCCGCTGATTTAGCTAAGGTTAACGAACAAAACAAAGGTTTGAGCCAACAAGTTGCTAGTTTGCAAAAGCAAGTTGAAGCATTGAACCAAAAAATCGCTGCTTTAAGCAAGGAACTTACACCACAACCAGCAGGTACAAAATACACTGCGACTGTCAACTATACTAAGCCTGGTTCAACAGAGCCATCAGCTTTGAACGGATTTTTTGGTAAAACGATCACTTATGTGAAAGATGCCAAGGGTCAAGTGACTGTTCAGTTAAAACAAGCACAAATGCTGGACTTGATGAAGTCCGCAACCTTTAACGGCCAAAAGATGACTAAGACTAGCGATGGCTGGTCTTTGAAGTATCAAGGTGCACTAGCAGACATTGATGTTCACCAAAAGTTTACTGTCGGTGTTAGCTACAACGCGATGGGGCGCGATTTCAACCATGAAGCAGATGTTGAAATTTTGTCAATTACACCAGATGGTTTTGGGACAGAAGTTACTCAACCAGCTCCAAGGCCAACACCAGCGCCAGCTCCAAAACCAAAAGATCCAGCTAAGAAACCTACTACACCAAAGAAACCAGCGGAAGGTGTAGAAGTTGCTTCATTGACTCAAACCGGCCAATATACAGCTAGTGTTGATTATAAAAACTTCGAGAATCCTAAAGAAGATTCAATGATCAATGGTGGGATCTGGAGTAAGAATATCAAACTAGTGAAGCATGCCGATGGGACAGTAACAGTAACGATTAAACAACCTAAGATGCTTGATTACATGAGTTCATTGTATTTCGATGGTGTGCAAATGAAGAAGGTTAAGCAGGGTAACGGTGCCAAAGACGCACCTGGTTACGGCTACTGGATCGCAACATTATCAGCTGCCAAAGCTAATGACCTTAAAAAAGGCAACACGGTCGTAGTTTCAATGGCGTACACTGTTCCAGGTGTGTTTACTCATAATGTCAAAGCCAATGTAGTGATTAACAAAATCGTGACTGGTTCTGTTCAAGATGATCAGAACGGTACAGATGATAAAAAGGACCAGGGAAACAACCAGATTCCTGCAACTTCAGTTTCTAATGACCCAACAGACGGCCAAATTACAAGTACTAGTGTTCCAGCTGATGGTTTACCAGTCCCAGCACCAGGTGATCCAGCTTACTTGCCACAAACTGGTGAACAACAAGCTGCTAATAATGAATTAACACTTGGGTTGATCTTGTTAGTGATCGCCGTGAGTGGAATTGCAGGTCTGTCAATTTATCGGGGGAAACAAAATGCATAAGAAGAGTGTAATGTTAACTTTTCTGAGCGTATTCTTGCTGACAATTTTGGGCTTTGGTCATAATCAAAAAGTCGAGGCTGCGAGCTATCAAACGAATTATACGGTCCTGAAAGCGGGAACTGGACAAGCATCTTATGCTGATGCCTATTTCTCTAAGCCGGCTGTAGTGACCGCTAATAGTGATTCGTATACAGTCTCTTTGACAGTTTCCACTGACCATTCTTTAGGGTCCTTTCCAGTTCAAGTGTTAAACGTGAACGGACAAGCACCGCAAGTCAGCAAGTCGACTAGCGGCAACCGCGATAATTACGTGGTTACTTTTACGACTAAGAGTGTCAAACAGGTGATGAGTGGGAACATGAAGGTTGATATTGATAATATTAACTATCATCATGTATATGGCTTTAATTTGCGAATGGATGCAGGCAATGTGCCGGCTTTAACTAGCCAACAATCAAGTCAAGCCAGTCAAACGCAAGCTAAGCCAGCTGCGACACAAAGTCAGCAAAAGTCAGCCGCTGCCAGCAACAGTTCGACTAAGCAAGTGACAAGCTCAAGTGCTGCAACAAGCAGTCAAGCTAGTTCATCTTCTTCGTCTGCCAAATCTTCTAGCAGCAGCTCGTCTAGTAGTCAGAAGCAGTCCAGCAGTTCTAGCCATAAAAAGGTGAAAAAAGCCACTAAAAAGGCTGCAACTTCGTCAGAAAAAAAGGCTCAACAAGACCAAGTTAAACCAAAATCTACTAAGAAAACCAGCTCCAGTGCTGCTTGGTGGATCGGCGGTTTAGCGGTCGTCGCAATTATTGGAGGAGTAGTGTACTTCATCAAAAAATGAGTGAAAAAAAGAGAAAACAAATGAGCATTGCGCTGGTAGCAGTGCTTATTTTATTAATTATCATTGGTGGGTGGTTGTTGTTTGGTAAAAAGAAACCAGCTCAGCCAGCCGAAAAGAGAGTTACAGAACGCATCGTGGTGACAACGGTCCCGATGACGCAAATCTTTACTAAGTTGGACCTGCCGTTAGCGGGGGTGCCAACGACAACGGAAAAGTTGCCAAAACGGGTCCAAAACAAGCCAAAAGTCGGGAACCATGTGGCCGTTGATTTGGAAAAAATTGTCAGTTTAAAACCGGATGAGGTGTATGTTGATTCCGAACTGACGGAAGATTACGCTGCCAAGTTAAAGGAGCAGCACATTAAAATGACGGCTCTGCACTTTGACGACTACACAGCGATGCGCCAAACGGTCACTGCGCTAGGTAAAAAGTATGACCGGCAAGCACAAGCCAAGCAGTTGAATAAAAAATTGCAAGTTAAACGAGTCAAGCGTGCTCAAAAGCCTAAGGTCCTTTTATTAATGGGAATGCCTGGCGGTGGATTTTTAGTGATGAATCAACATAGCTATGTTGGTGACCTGGTGACGCGAGCCGGTGGAAACATTGTGGCGGCTGATCCCCAGTCGGTCATGACTCCGGTTAACACTGAAAAAATTGCTCAAGCTCAGCCAGACGTGATCATTCGTCTGGCACATGCCATGCCCAAGCAGGTCCAGCAATCATTTGACGAGAGCTTTAAACAGCAGCCTTACCCAAGTCTGCCAGCGGTCAAAGAGCAGCGAGTTTATGACGTTCAAGCACCTAAATTTTCACCAACAGCAAATTTGCATGTGAAGGAAGCCTATCAACAAATAAAAGAGTGGTTAGATGACAGCCAAGAAAATTAAACATCTTAAAATTATGCTCGGCGGATTGCTAGTTATGCTGGTACTTGCGGGAGTCTTATTACGCGGACAAGACGCTAGTGTGCAAGTTATCATACAGTTGCGCGTTCCCCGGGTGTTATTTGCGCTCGGCGGTGGTGTAGTCCTGGTGGTTAGTGCCTTATTATTACAAACAACCTTACGCTCGGATTATTTGGATGGCTCAATGTTGGGCTTGGCCAATGGTGCGGAGTTAGCGCTCGCGCTAGTGAACGTGCTTTTTGCTCGGGCGCTGCCTTACCGGGTCTTAGTTGGAGCACTCGCGGGCGGGATCTTAGTGGTTTGCTTACGGGTTACCTTATTTAAGGTCAAGCACAGTTCATTTTTCTTGATCCTAGGTGGCTTGGCGTTAGCGATGTTTTTTGCCGCAGCGACTCAATTACTGACAACTGGCGGTGGTTTTCAAGGTAAAAGTTTGGCAAATACGACCTGGATCGATGTCTGGTTACTAGCGATAGTGATTGTGATTGGGCTGATTTTGCTATTAAGTCAGTGGACAAAGTTGGATATTTTTGCTTTACCTAGTTTGCAAGCCCGACAGTTAGGACTAAATGAGCAAAGTAGTTCGTTGACCTTACAGTTAGTTGCGGGTCTATGGCTTGGTGCAGTGAGTGCCGTGTTAGGAACAGTCTTTTTCGTGGGGTTAGTGTTAGTGCAGTTGGTCAAATTGGTAACACAAGTCGTTGCCAGAAAGCGCATGGGATTAACAGCCATGGTGGGTGGCGTAGTTTTGTTAGGGGCAGACGACCTTGCCCACTATTTGTTGCCAGCCCGTGAACTGCCAACCAATGCGGTACTATTGTTGTTAACGGCACCGTTGATCTTAGTTTTGTTAAAGAGGTGGTTGCATGAAGTTTAAGAACTTACAGGCTAATTACCGAGAGCGGGTAGTTTTTACTGGAGTGACTGGCCAGTTAGAACCGCACCAAATCACGATGCTGCTCGGGCAAAATGGAGCGGGCAAGTCGACTTTGATGACGATTTTAGGTAGGTTAAAAAAGGCGCAGGGACAGTTAGAATGTCCCGAAAGCACGCTGTATTTACCCCAGAAAAACCAGCTGTTTGATTATTTGAAAGTCAACGATTTGTTGCAACTGGCAACCACAGTCACATCGGCAACAGTTAATCGAATCGAGCAGACGTTAGAGCTAGCAGACTTGTTACCCCGTGATTTTTTGCATTTATCGAGTGGGCAGCAACAGCGAGTCTGGTTGGCATATGCTTTGTTGCAAGATAAAGACGTGATTTTACTAGATGAGCCGCTAACTTTTTTGGATTTGAAGTATCAGCAACGATTGTTGAAGTTGTTGGTTGAGTTAAAACAAGAAGAGCAGCGGACGTTTTTGCTGAGTATTCATGATCCGCAATTGGCACGTGAGTATGGTGACGTGATCTGGTTGTTAGATCAGAAGGGATTGACGACGGGTCAGCCGGAGCAGTTGCTAACTGAGCAAAAGGTGAAAGAGTTTTTCGAGTTACAGTAAAACAAAGCGGAGAAACTCGGTTAGAAGACGAGCACTAAGGAGTAAGGGCAATTAATGCGATTTTGGCATTGGTTGCCTTTGCTGATTAGGCGGAATCTTCTGAGTTTCATAGCTCGACTACGAAAAGCGGGTAGTGAAACGCTGGTTCAAACGTAAGTCGGCCAAACTTCTGTAGGCAAATGCGGAATCGAACGTAAGTCGGCCAGACTTCTGTAGGCAAATGCAGAATCAAACACAAGTTGGCCAGACTTCTGGACACAAAAGCGCCATCGCTCAAGTGAAATTTTAACTTGGGCGATGGCGCTATTTTTGTAGTTGAGCTTCGTGATGCAATAGATTCCGCTTAACATGTTTTCTGTCACGGTGCCTAAAGCGCATTAAAGGCCAGGCTCCGGTAGTGCTCGGGAGCTAGCCGCTTTGCTTCCCTCTGTTTTAGAAATTCAAAGTAGTTTCTGCTGGCTTAGTTTCTACTAACACTTTACCGTGGCGAATATTGTACAGGACGCTGCGATGTTCGTTTAAGACTTCGTAGAAATCAGTACCATCAAGAATGATGCAGTTTGCTGGTTTACCAACTTCAATTCCGTAATTATCGCCGAGATGCAAAGTTTTTGCACCATTATAGGTGACAAAGTTAAATGAGTCTTGCAGCTGTTGGTAACCCATCAGTTGTCCGGCGTAAACACCCATGGTCAGCGGATCAAGCATATTGCCACAACCAAGTGGATTCCACGGATCAGCAACATCGTCTTCACCAAACGAAACATTGATCCCCGCTTCCGTTAATTCCTTGATCCGAGTCAAGCCACGGCGCTTCGGGTAGGTGTCAAACCTCCCGCCTAGGTGCATGTTGACTAAAGGATTAGAAACAAAGTTAAGTTCTGCCATGCCTAACAGGCGGAAAAGTTTGTAAGTATAAGCATCATTATATGAACCCATCGCTGTGGTATGACTTGCTGTGACCCGGTCACGTAACCCTGTTTCGTAGGCTTGGGTTGCCAGTACTTCTAAGTTACGTGAGTTGGGGTCATCGATTTCATCACAGTGGACGTCGACTAGCTTGTCGTATTTTTCAGCGAGAGAAATTAAGTATTTCACGGAGTCTGCCCCATACTGCTGGTTAAATTCAAAGTGAGGGACACCACCGACCGCATCTGCGCCTTCCCTGACTGCTTGTTCCAAGAGTGCTTTACCATTTGGGAAGGAAAGGATTCCTTCTTGTGGGAAGGCGACCAGTTGCAGGTCGATGATATCCTTGAGTTCTTCCTTTAATTCAAGTAAGGCCTGGAGCGCAATCAAGTGTGGGTCAGTAGTATCAACGTGACTTCTGACAAATTGGACCCCGTTGGTAATTTGTTTGTGAATCGTTTGTTTGGCACGGTTTTTGACGTCGGCGAGCGTTAATGATTTTTTCCGTTCTGACCAAATCCGAATTCCGTCGAAGAGAGTGCCACTTTCGTTCCATTCTGGCTCCCCAGCGGTGAGGGTCGTGTCTAAATGAATATGTGAGTCGACAAATGGTGGCAATAAGATGTGCCCGTGACCGTCAATGACTTTTTCATCGGCTGTCGGCGTGATATTCTGGGCAATCTTGGCAAATTTACCATTCGTGATGCGCAGATCGGTTGAGCTTTTTTCATTGTTAAGACGAACATTTTTGATTAACATAGCTGGACTCCTTTGGCTTTTCTTTCATTGTAGCCCAAAGGTAGGGCTAAAAGATACTATTACGCTGGAAATTTTAGCTGAACCGCTAGTTACTCTCCTGGCTTGATTGACTGATTGGTTTGGTAATGCTATTCTGAAAACAAATTTAGGAGATGATCGTGTGGAAAATTGGTTCAGGGAAACCCGCAGCGGATTGGTCGTGGTAACATTAATTCGGTGGTTTGTTGGGGTGGAGTGGCTCTTAGCGGGCTTGAGTAAGTTTGGTGGCGACTTTACCGCTCGCCCCTTTGTCTTGCGGGCAATTGCACATCCAGTGTTAGATGACTTTGGCAACCAGCCTTACCCGTGGTTTACCGCTTTTTTGCGCTTTTTAGTTGAGCCGCACATTGGCTGGTATAATTTTTTAGTGCAGTATGGTGAAATTGCGATTGGGTTAGGCTTGTTGTTGGGAACCTTAACTACGGCAGCGAACTTCTTTGGCTTAGCACTCAATTTTATTTACCTGTTGTCGGGTTCAATTTCCACGAATCCCTTACTGTTATTTTGCGAGATCTTGATCCTAATGGCGGGCAAGCAACGGTTTACGATTGGCTTTGACTACTGGTTGATGCCTTATTTGCGGAGAAAGCTGACCTTTCTAGACCGCAAGAAAAAGGCCCGAGAACTACACTTTTATTAAATGAAGTTTGGCACTTTTAGTTGCTCTGGGAGTTAACATTTTTCTCAAAAATAGCTATAATTAAGTTTTAGCTGAGAGGGAGGAAAAATTTTGACAGAAGTAGTAATTGTTTCTGCATTAAGGACGGCAATTGGCAAGTTTGGCGGAGTCTTTAAAGATGTTTCTGCCGTGGAACTTGGAGCCAAAGTCCTCCAGAAAGCTGCTGCCAGCTTGAATTTGGCACCAGCAGAAATCGACGAAGTAATCGTCGGTAATGTGTTAAGCAGCGGTTTGGGTCAAAATGTCGCGCGACAAATTGCCTTGCAAGCTGGTTTGCCGCAGGAAGTTCCAGCTTGGACAGTGAACCAGGTCTGTGGTTCCGGGATGAAGGCGATCATGCTGGGTGCCCAGTCAATTTTGGCGGGTGAAAATGAGGTCGTTGCAGTTGGCGGAACCGAAAATATGAGTCAGGCGCCTTACATTTTGAAGAATCATCGCTGGGGTAATAAAATGGGCCACGGCGAGTTAGTTGACAGTATGTTAAATGATGGCTTAACTGATGATTTTTATCACTACCACATGGGTATCACCGCAGAAAATATTGCTCATCAATTTGGCGTTTCTCGCGCGTTGCAAGATGAGTTCGCTCTTCAAAGTCAACACCGGGCTGAAGCGGCAATCAAGGCTGGCAAATTTGCAGCTGAAATTGTCCCAGTTAGTGTGCCGCAACGCAAGGGCCCAGATGTTGTAGTTGACCAAGATGAATGTCCGCGTTTTGGGCAAACGTTGGAGTCGCTGCAAAAATTACGCCCGGCTTTTACGGATGAAGACGGGACAGTGACAGCTGGCAATTCATCGGGAATCAATGACGCAGCCGCGATGCTAGTTTTAATGTCGCAAGAAAAGGCTCAGCAACTTGGTTTACAACCACTAGCAACTATTGTGGCTTCGGCTTCGGTTGGTGTTGATCCCCAAATTATGGGAGTCGGACCAATCGCTGCCACCCAGAAAGTCATGCAAAAGACGGGACTGACTGTTGCCGATTTAGATTTGATCGAATCTAATGAAGCTTTTGCAGCAGAAGCAGTTTACGTTAACCAGCAACTTGGGTTTGATAGCAGCTTAGTCAATGTCAACGGTGGAGCAATTGCACTCGGTCATCCAATTGGAGCCAGCGGTGCGCGGATCGTGGTGTCATTATTACATGAAATGCAAAAACGAACTGTGCACCTTGGCCTCGCGACGCTATGTATTGGCGGCGGTCAGGGGAATGCACTCATTGTTAAACGATAAATAAAAATAACAGGCAACTTTCAAACTTCATGGAACCATGAGGTTGAAAGTTGCCTGTTTGAGTTTAGAAAGCTCCCTCTGTTTCGGGAAAAGAGGTGTAGTAATCAGGAAAGCTCCCTCTGTTTCGGGAAAAGAGGTGTAGTAATCAGGAAAGCTCCCTCTGTTTCGGGAAAGAGGTGTAGCAATCAGGAAAGCTCCCTCTGTTTGGGGAAAAGGGGTGTAGCAAATGGGAAAGCTCCCCCTGTTTCGGGAAAAGGGGTGTAGCAAATGGGAAAGCTCCCCCTGTTTCGGGAAAAGGGAGGGAGCAATTGATAAAGACACTAACCTGGTTGGCGATTCTTAGTCGAGCTCCACAAAGCAGCTCCTTCCGCTTATCCAAGTCTGCCTTCAATGCCAAAACCGCATTAAAGGCAGACTCCGATATGCTCGGGAGCTAACCGCTTTGTTCCGCTCTGTGATTAGTAGTCGAGCTCCGTGAAACAGAAATTTCCGCTTATCCAAACCCAAGAACCAATGCCAAAGGCGCATTAGTCCCTGGGTTACGATAATGCTCGCTTTCTCCCGTTTCACTCCGCTCTGTGATTAGTCAAATATCGTTTCGTCGTACAAATCTGACATCTTGTAGGCTAACTGGAGGTTAAAACGTTCATTAGTGTCGTCGATGTTTAGCTCTAAAATTTCTTGGATCTTATTGAGCCGGTAGACTAAAGTACTACGGTGAAGATAAAGGTCCTTCGCCGTTTGCGTAACGTTGCCGTTATTATCCAGGTAGACCGCTAAAGTCTTAAATAAATTGACCTGGTTGTTTTGTGATTCCTGATAGAGTTTCTTCAAATACTTGCGGACAAAAAAGGCCGTGGTCGGGTCATCCTTGAACGTATTCAGCACCGTATAAGATCCCAGCTCATCATAGAGCGCATAGTCGCTGCCAACCTTATCCTTGAGTAAGACGTTGAGCGTTTTTTCTGCTTTTTGGTAGGCCTCCCGGTAGTCGGTCGGCTGGTTAGCTAGACCGCCGATCCCCAGTACAAAGTCATGCGTAAAGCCTTCACGTTGACTGACGTGTTTGACCCGTTTGAAAAAGGTTGCCCAGAAATCAGTCTCTAAAAAGGCACTTTCAGGAATAAAGACTACTAACTGATGGTCATAAACAACCGTGATGGCCGTGGGGATCAAACGCAGGATAATTTGTTTCATCAAACTAAAGGCCGTCCGCTTTTTAGTTTGCTGTTCCAAGAGGTTAGTCGTAGTGGGCTGCTCTTCACGAAAAGCAAAAATTGCGGTATAGTACGGCCGCTGAAGGTCCCAGTTAAAGGTTCCAGCATCAGTTGCCAATTTCTGCTGATCCTTAATTTGTTCAGAAAATAATTGGGAGACCAGTTCGGTTTTGATATTTTCAATGGACGTGGCCTTGATTTCTTTTTTAATAAACTGTAGTGAATAGATACTTCTGACCATATTTAACATAATAATGAAGAGTTCTGGGTCGACCTTGGTTGTGTTCTCTAGTGCTAAAAAGCCGTGTGAGTCACTACCATCGGTGATCTCCAGCAACTGAAAAGCCCGGTTTTCGCTGAAAGTAATGGAAGTCGGTTTCTTTTGTTTGAGCTGGTGCGATTTTTTACCAGCGGCGACTAGCTGAGTTTTGGTCAACGGATCATCTTTTTTCAAACAGTAATCCAGCAAGTTAAAGTAGCGGTCATATAAAACAATGCTGGAATTAAAGAGCTGACTGAATGAAGCATTGATTTGCTTGAAGTTTTCCGAATGGATCGTTTGGTGCAGCATGGACTGCTGGATCTTGAACAGTTCTTGCAAATTTTCCTTTTGTTTGTGCTCTTTATAAGACAACTGGGCGTTTTCGTACATGACAGCAAAGTAGTTGGCATACATTTGTAAGTTGGTTAAGTCGCTGTTGGTATAAATGTAGCCAGCTTCTTTTTGAACATATAAGACCCCAATCAGGGAAAGCCCCACGGTCAATGGAATCGTCATGGTCGTATAACCGGTTGTTTCGACGTTAGGAAAATAGGCGTGTAACGAGTTATTACTAATTAATGGGATAACAGAACTCTTCTCGTTGACCCCGTAGACTGGTTCGCACACGGTGAGGCGGTCACGCTTCTCATTAAAGAGATAAATGGCTGCCGAGCGCGATGTTGTTTCACGGCCACAAAAGACGATTGTTTTTTTTACAAGGCTTTCGATCACTGAAGACAAGTTTAAGTCAGAGCTTAACATTTGCATTTCAAACAAGGACTTTTCTTTTTCTTCGTTGCGTGAGATCAAATTTAGAGCAACCCCGATGAACTTGCCCATTTCGTCAAAGCGGCTTTGCAAATCATGGTATAAGACGTTTTTATTCTGGTAACCCACGATACATAAGCCGATAATCGTTTGGTCGTCGACGAGCGGGACGGTAAACCAGCTCTGAAAGCCGATGTCTTCAAAATAACGGGAAACTTGGGTATATTGCAGGAACTCCGCTGACCCGCTGCTCATACTGGTTTGAAAGAAGCGTGGGTCGATCTTAGAAGTTGGAAACGGGAAGATCGGGCTCAAGTCGAATTTTTTGGTGTTGGAACTGCTAAGCTCGATCTGGTTGTTTGCGATGGTCCCGACAGCGACTAGATCACACTTAAAATGTTCAGCAAACATTTGTGCAGTATAGTTAAGGACTTCATCGCGGGTGTCAAATTTCATGACTTTATGCGAGAGTTCCTTCATATGTTGGGTAACTGATGTGATAAACTCTTGTTCTTTAATAGTACGTTCTGCTGCTGTCAAATCAAGTACTCCTTTGTGCTCATGATTAATAATTACTAGATTAAAGTTTGTGAATTGGTTAAATTAACATATTTTTATCGAAAAAGCAGGTTAATTTAGCTTTATTATAGCAAAAAAACGGTTACAAATGTTTTTTTAGGATGATTTTACCAAATAATTACGATTTTTTAGGTCCGCTAAGGCTTGACCTTATCAGTCCTTAGTACAAATTAACCAAAAAATGTAACCGTCTTCATACTTTATGACGATGTTTTTGTAAGTGCTTACAGTTAGACTATACACATAGACAAGAAGGCTAGATAAGAAAAAGATTTACCGTGAACAGAAACTTTTTCAAGAGGGGGCTTATCAAGAATGGGTAAGAACAAAGTGATTTCGCAGGAACAAGCTGCTGCTTTAATTAAAGATGGCGACTTAGTTACTGCTCAAAGTATCGGAATGGCTGGTTATCCAATGCACCTAGTTAAAGGGATCCAAAAGAGATTCAAAGAACAAGGTCATCCAAGAGACATTACCTTCATGTGGTCATGCGGGTTAGGTAATTGGACGGACGGTCAAGGTGCGGACCCACTAGTTGGTGAAGATGGTTTGGTTAAACGAATCATTACCGGTTATGTTGGTGCTTCTCCAGCCGCAGTTAAACGTGTGGTTGAAAACACCATTGAAGCTTACTTATTACCACAGGGTGCGATCACCCAATTGTATCGTTCCATTGCTGGACACAAACCATTGGTTTCTCAAGTGGGATTAAAGACGTTTGTTGATCCTCGTTTGGACGGTGCAAAATCAACTATCATTACAAAAGAAGAATTGATGGAAGTTGTGAAGATCGATGATAAAGAATACTTACGTTACCCTAATTTAAAAATGAATGTTTCCTTGATCCGCGGTTCTTATGCTGATGAAAACGGAAATATTAGTATCAGAGAAGAAGTTTCCCATTTGGAATTACTGGAAGCTGCTTCAGCCGCTAAAAACTCTGGTGGGATCGTCATTGCACAGGTCGCCCACTTAGTTAAGAACGGTACACTTGATCCAAAAGAAGTTGTGGTTCCTGGTGGAATTGTTGATTACGTTGTGGTTGCACCAGCTGAAGATCACAAACAAACACAAGGTGTGGTTTATGATCCAGGTTTGTCAAACCAAGTTAAAGTTGTCATGAACGAAGATAACACAACACCATTCCCATTGTCCGCTAAGAAAATCATTGCTCGTCGGGCAGCGATGGAATTGAAGAATAACATCGTCTTGAACGTTGGGGTTGGGACACCGGACTTGGTTCCGCTGATTGCTCAAGAAGAGGGTGTCGATGACACTTACATGAGCACGATCGAAAACGGAATTTGGGGCGGTAACCCAGTTTCAGGACTTGATTTTGGAGCTGCTTACAACGCAGAATCGATCATCTCCATGGCAAACCACTTCGACTTATACGATGGTGGGGTCCTTGACTTAACCGTTCTCGGAATTGGTGAAGTTGATGAAAAAGGAAATAATAACGTTTCAATGTTCAGTGACCAAGTTGCTGGACCAGGTGGATTTATCAACATTTCACAAAACACGCAAAACATTGTCTTTGTTGGAACATTGACCGTTGGCGGCAAGTCACACATTGAAGATGGTAAAGTTGTGATCGACAAACAAGGAAAAGCTCCTAAGTTCGTTAAGCAAGTTAAGCAAGTAACCTTCTCAGGTGAATTCGCAACTGATAAGAAACAAAACGTCATCTACGTCACAGAACGAGGCGTCTTTGAACTTCATGACAACCACTTACGTTTGATTGAAATTGCACCTGGCATTGACTTGCAAAAAGACATCATTGATCAGATGGAATTTGAACCAGAAGTTTCAGCTGACTTACATGAAATGAACCCAGATATTTTCCAAGAAAAATGGGGCAAATTAGCAGACATCATCAATGCTAAAGATTAATTAAAGTAGTTAAACAGTTTTAGTTAATGAAAGGAAGTCAAACATGAAAGAATCAAGAGCAGACCAAAAATTTGCAGAGCGCGGCTTGTTTTTCGCAGACCTTTACGGCTTTTCTAACAAATTAAATGCTGCTGAAAAGAATAAATTACAAGAATTAGAAAAAGTTCTGAAAGAAGAAATTCATCCACTCTTAGCAGATGGCTGGGACAAAGCTGAATATCCATTAGATGCTATGAAGAGTATTTTCGACTTGCATTTGATCGACGATCCAGCCTTGACAGAAGGACGCGCAGACAAGAGTACTTCTGAATTATACCGGGGATTCCGTGCTTATACTTTAGCTAAGACTGACCCAGTAGTTGGAACATTCTTTACTCAAAACGCTGGCTTATTCCATGAATGTGTTCGCTTAGGCGGCAGTGATGAACAAATTGCTCGCTTAATGCCAGGCGTTCGTTCTTGGGAACATCCAGGTGCCATGGCAATGACTGAACCAGAACACGGTTCAGATATCGCCGGTGGTGTAGAAGCAACTGCTAAACGCGACGGCGACACTTGGACCTTGAACGGTCACAAAAAGTGGATCGGCGGCGGCGCAGTCGTTGAATACTTGGGCTTCTTCGCCCGCGACGTGGACGACAACCAAGTTAAATTGTTCTATGTTCCACGTGAAACACCAGGTGTTGAAACTAAAGTTCAACCTCAAAAAGGTCTCTTTAGAATGATGCCTAACGCTGAGATCATCATGAAAGATGTCAAAGTGACAGAAGCTGATCGTGCTCAGAAAGTTAACTCATGGAAAGACGTTGCGCACATCTTACGTAACACTCGTTCCGATGTTGCTTGGTTATTAGCCGGTGCAGCAGCAGGTGCTTTCGAATCAGCTTTGAAATACACTCGCGAACGCGAACAGTTTGGTCGTCCATTATCTAAGTTCCAGTTAATTCAAGAAAAATTAGCTAAGATGGCCATGAACTGTCAAGCAACTTTAGCAATTTGTGCTAAGTTAGCCGAAGAACAAGAACAGGGCGTTTACCTGGAAAAAAATTCTTCAATGGCTAAGATGCATAACGGCTTGAAGGCGCGCGAAACAGCACAATTAGCTCGTGAAGTTTGTGGTGGTAACGGGATCTTACTTGAATATGATGTAGTTCGCTTCTTTACAGATATCGAAGCAATGTACACTTACGAAGGTACTAATGAAATCAACTCCTTGATCATTGGTCGTTACTACACAGGTACAGGTGCATTTGTTTAAGCTTTAAAAAAGGATTTAAATGACTTAAAAGTTAGGAAGGATCAGTAAAATGTTAAAAGCAAAAGAAGATAATATCGTATTCGTCGGAGCTGCTAGAACTCCAGTTGGTTCATACTTAGGAGATTTGAAGACGGTTCCAGTTCAGGAACTAGGAAAAATCGCTTTGACAGAAGCTATCAAACGTTCCAAAGTTTCAAAAGAAGACATCGATGAAGTTATTGTTGGTCATGTAACAGGTTCACAGACAAGCAATAACCTGGGAAATATCATCGGGATCGACACAGGCCTTCCTAAAACATCAACAGGTATGACAGTTAACCGGATCTGTGGTTCCGGGATCCAATCAGCAGTTTCAGCTGCTTTGGAATTGTTGGTCAGCAACAAGAAGTTTATCGCTGCCGGTGGTGCAGAATCATTATCACGCGCCCCATTCTACTTACCAGAAAACGTTCGTTACGAAGGACTTAAATCTGGCGACAAGCGTTTGATCGATGCCAACGATGAAGGACATCGGACAGCTTCCGGTGCTAACTCAGGTGTGAACCACATGGGTAACACAGCCGAAAACGTTGCTCGTTTGTTAGACATCAGCCGTGAAGAACAAGATAAGTTCGCTTACCGTTCAAACATGAACGCTGTTGAAGCTCAAAATAACGGCCGTTTCGCTCAAGAAATTATCCCAGTTGAAGTTAAGGGACGTAAAGGTAAAGTTACAATCGTTGATAAAGATGGTGACCCACGTCCTGATACAACAATTGAAAAATTAAGCAAACTTCGTCCAGTATTTGAAGAAAACGGAACAGTTACAGCCGGAAACGCTTCTAGCTTGAACGATGGTTCTGCTTTCGAAATCTTGACAACAGAAACAACAGCTAAAGAAGAAGGCTTGGAAATCATGGGCCGCATCGTTGATTACTAAATCTCTGGCTGCGAACCAAAATACATGGGCTTAGGTCCAGTTTACGCCATCCAAGACCTCTTGAAGCGTCAAGGCATGGATCTTCAAAAAGACATTGACTTACTTGAAATCAATGAAGCTTTCTCAGCACAGACATTGGGCTGCTTGAAGCAATTAGGTATCTCAACAGATTCTGATTACTACAAGAACAACTTCGACCCTCATGGTGGTGCCGTAGCAATGGGACACCCACTTGGTATGAGTGGTGCACGGATCTTGACAGAAGTTCTGTACGAATTCAAGAACCGTCCAGATGTACACTACGCAATTGCTTCAGCATGTATTGGTGGTGGACAAGGTATCGCAATGTTGTTAGAAAACGGCTACTGGAAAGGCTAAGAATTAGCTGGACTAAACAATTGGCTAGACAGTCCGTTTAAGTTTTGACCGCTTGAGTTTGAAGCTCCGGGTTGGGGAGCTGTAACAAGAGCAACGGTGGAAACTTGAGCCAACTGGCTAACTAGTTAGGCTGAGAGGTTACTTGCAGACTAGTCGGACCTTGACTGGTGGTGTGACTAGGTTAAACAAGGTTTTTCTCAGTGAATCACAAGCTGTATGATCGTTATAAATTACATTATTACCGAGATCAGTAAACTATTTTAAAAGTTAAAGTATTTTTGAAATCAGGAAGGAAGATAACAATGGCAGAATTTACAACAGCAGTTGTCGGAGCAGGTACAATGGGTTCAGGTATCGCCCAAAAAATCGCACAGGAAGGTGTTCCTGTAACAATCGTCGATGTTACTCAAGAACAAGTTGACGCAGGCTACAAGAAAATTACTGATATGCTTGGCCAAGGTGTTGAACGCGGTGTGTTCACTCAAGAATATGTTGACGAAACATTAAGTCGCGTTAGTTTGGCAACAGACTACCACGCAATCAAGGACGTAGACTTCGTTGTTGAAGCTGTGTTCGAAGATTTGAAAGTTAAGCAAGACGTTATGAAAGAACTTGACGCAATCTGCAAGCCAGAAACAATCTTGGGCTCAAACACATCAAGTCTTTACATCAAAGATATTGCTAAAGCTACAAACAGACCTGACAAAGTTTTGGGTACTCACTACTTCTTCCATCCAGCAAAGAACCGTTTGCTTGAGATCATCGCTCATGATGAAACAACAGAAGAAACAATGGAAATCGCTAAGAAGTTCTCTGACTTGACTGGTAAGACAGCCATCTACGTTAAAGACTCCCCAGGCTTCGCCGTTAACCGCTTCTTTGTTCCTTGGTTAACAGAAGGCGTTAAGATTTACGAAGAAGGCATCGCTAACAAAGCAACGATCGACAAGGCTGCTGAAGAAGCATTCCAAATCGGCATGGGACCTTTCGCTTTGATGAACGCAACTGGTATTCCGATTGCTTTGCACTCAGCTGAATCATTCGAACGTGAATTAAGCCCATTCTACAAAGCACCTCAACTCTTGGTAGACCAAGTAGAAAAAGGCGACTTGTGGGATGTTAAAGATGGCGACATCGACCGTTCTAAATTTGACGAAGTTGCTCACCGTTTACTTGCAACATCGATCGGCGCAGCTGCTAAGTTAGTTGACGAAGGCGGCGCAACTATGGAAGATATCAACCGTGGTGCGATTGTTGGTTTGAAATGGCGCTTAGGGCCTTTCCAATTAGCTAACGAATTCGGTGTAGAAAATGTTTACGAATGGACACAAGAAATGGCAGCCGCACGTCCTGGCTTCCCTGCAGTTGAAATGCTGAAGAAACAAGCTGAAACTGGCAAAACATTTGACTTCCGTTATGTTGACTATGACAAAGTTGGCGACGAAGCTACAATTACAATCAACCGTCCAGAAGCTATGAACGCTTTGAACCATGTGGTAGTTGCTCAATTACGTTCTTCATTTGACAAAGCAGAAGCTGATCCAGAAGTTAAGACAATCGTCTTTAAGGGTGCTGGTAAAGCCTTTGTTGCCGGAGCTGACTTGAAGTTCTTCGTTGAAAACGTGCAAAAAGGCACATTGGATAACATTGTTGACTTCACTCGTGATGGCCACAAATTATTCCGTGATATCGAAACATCTGACAAACAAACAATCGCAGTTCTTGATGGCCTTTCACTTGGTGGCGGTTCAGAATTAGCCTTATCTGCTCAAGCAATTGTTGCAACAGACAAAGGATCATTCGGCTTCCCAGAAAGTGGCTTGGGAATCTACCCTGGTTACGGTGGCATGCTTCGTTTCAACAAGCAAGTTGGTAAAGAAATTGCTAAGTACTTCGTCTTGACAGGTAAGACTGTTAATGCTGAAGAAGCAGCTGAATTAGGTATCGTTACAAAATTGACGGTCCCAACAGAAATCGAAGAAGCAATTGCTGAAATTGTTGCAGCTGGTAAGAACGACAAGTACCATGATCGCGAAACTCCTGCTAAGTACCAACAAGTTGTGATTGCCTTCTCTGATGAAAACATCGAAAAGACATTGAAGGGTGAACATGTTGATGGCGTTGATGATGAATTCATCCAAAAAGTTGCCAAGACAATTTCACACAAATCACCTAACTCAGTGAAAGTTATTCCTGCAATCATCGACAAGCAAACAGACTTGACGATCGATGAAGGTATCGAATACGAATTGTCACAATTGAAAGACATGTTTGCTAACCCAGAAGCTAAAATTGGTTTGGAAGCTTCAGTTGGCGGCTACCGCGCTGACTTCAGCAAGGCAACTGTCTAACAATTAGCAGTTAGTAACATTTAAGCTTTAGCCTAAAACAAATGCAAAGTTAAGCTAAACTACATCAAAGACCCCAGTGACGAGAGTTGCTGGGTCTTTGGTTACATAAACGATTTTAAGGCGAGTCCGATTCACCGTTAATGAGCGCAAAGCTGAGTGGGCGGAAGTTATCCCTTGAAACACCAACTAAACAGAAAAACTGTTTGCACATATTACTTATGAAATACCAAAGACATCTGATCGACCTGATTAGAGCACTTTAGATTCAGGAGACTTGAAACAGAGTACTGATCTAGCTTGAGGAGGCAGACAAAGTGGAGATTGACTGGTTAAAGAAAAGAGCACTGATTAGTCCTAAAAAAATTGCGGTGATCGATCCAGCAACTGATAGTAAATGGACCTACGTTGACTTAAACCAACGGGCTGAAAAATTGGCTGTATATTTACAAAAGCAAGGTGTTAGACCGGGTGATCGGTTGGCTTTAACAGCCAAAAACGATATCAGTCATTTTGATCTGTTGTTCGCAGCTAGTAAAATCGGCGCTATCTTTGTGCCCTTAAACTGGCGCTTATCATTAATGGAATTGAATGATATTTTGTCAGACTGTGCACCGACGATGTTATTTTATGATGAAACTTTAAACCTAGATGAAGAGTCAGTTTACCTAGAAGACCGGGTCTTATTACAAGACATTCATCAAGCCGGCTATACGGATATTTTTACGGCTGAAGCTGACACACACTGTCGTCCAACGTACGCACAGGCAGATGAACCGGCATTAATGATTTACACCAGTGGAACGACTGGCAAACCTAAGGGAACGTTATTAAGTTACAGCGGCATTATTCACAATGCTCTATTTACTGTAGCTAACTGGGGATTAACGGCTGAAGATTCGACCGTCACAATTGGACCGATGTTCCATTCGGCTGGTCTCTTTTGTTTCACGATCCCATTGCTGTTAATTGGCGGCACGGTAATTTTACAACCAACTTATGTTGCTGAATTAACGGTGGAAAATATCGTGAAATACCGGCCAACACGGATCTTTATGGTACCAACAATGTATTATGACCTGTGGCAGCGAGAAATGATCAATCACGATGAATTATCTTCAGTCAAGCAGTTTATTTCTGGGGGAGCACCAGCTTCACAAAAAGTGGAAAAAGCTTTTGAAGAAAAAGGACTCTACATTCAAAATTCTTACGGCTTAACTGAAATTGGTCCGAATAATTTTGTTAAGAGTATGCAAACGACCAAGAAAAAGCCGACATCGGAGGGGAAACCATTTATGTTTGTCAAAGTGCGCTTGATGGGCAGCGACGGAACTGAGGTCCAACCGGGTGAAGTTGGTGAACTGCAAATTGCTGGTGAACACGGCTTTATGGGTTATTGGAATAATACAGAAGCCACGATCGAATCATTTGCTGATGGCTATGTCAGGACTGGTGACCTGGCCTATCGTGATGACGATGGGGATTACTTTATTGTCGATCGTAAAAAGGACATGATCATTACTGGGGGCGAAAATGTTTTTCCATCTGAAGTGGAAAATATTATTCAAGCTCACCCTGAGGTTCAAGACATTTGTGTGGTGCCATTCCCGAATGACCGTTGGGGCGAATCAGTGGCAGCCGCTGTGAGTTTAAAGCACCCAGAGCGAGCTGACTCAGAGGAGTTAATTGCTGACTTGACTGAGTATGCCTTACGTTTCTTAACCAAATATAAGATTCCGAAGTTCTATTATTTTACGGGAAATTTTAAAATGAAGTTAGCCAGTTAAAAAAATTAACACAAAAAACGCCATAGTGGCGAAATATCGTTTATCATATTAGTTACCACACAAAACATGAGAGGACGATATC